>NZ_CP172888.1:317500-870000 GCF_050530965.1 Enterococcus sp. DIV1089c | reverse complement strand
TTTCGCTACTCATACCGGCATTCTCACTTCTAAGCGCTCCAGCAGTCCTCACGATCTGCCTTCAACGCCCTTAGAACGCTCTCCTACCAATACACCTAAAGGTGTACTCCACAGCTTCGGTAATATGTTTAGCCCCGGTACATTTTCGGCGCAGGGTCACTCGACTAGTGAGCTATTACGCACTCTTTAAATGGTGGCTGCTTCTAAGCCAACATCCTAGTTGTCTGTGCAACCCCACATCCTTTTCCACTTAACATATATTTTGGGACCTTAGCTGGTGGTCTGGGCTGTTTCCCTTTCGACTATGGATCTTATCACTCACAGTCTGACTCCCGGATATGAATGAATGGCATTCGGAGTTTATCTGAATTCGGTAACCCGAGATGGGCCCCTAGTCCAAACAGTGCTCTACCTCCATCATTCTCAATTCCGAGGCTAGCCCTAAAGCTATTTCGGAGAGAACCAGCTATCTCCAAGTTCGTTTGGAATTTCTCCGCTACCCACACCTCATCCCCGCACTTTTCAACGTACGTGGGTTCGGTCCTCCAGTGCGTTTTACCGCACCTTCAACCTGGACATGGGTAGATCACATGGTTTCGGGTCTACGACTACATACTCAAACGCCCTATTCAGACTCGCTTTCGCTGCGGCTCCGTCTCTTCAACTTAACCTCGCATGCAATCGTAACTCGCCGGTTCATTCTACAAAAGGCACGCCATCACCCATTAACGGGCTTTGACTTGTTGTAGGCACACGGTTTCAGGTTCTATTTCACTCCCCTTCCGGGGTGCTTTTCACCTTTCCCTCACGGTACTGGTTCACTATCGGTCACTAGGGAGTATTTAGCCTTGGGAGATGGTCCTCCCGGATTCCGACGGAATTCCTCGTGTTCCGCCGTACTCAGGATCCTCCTAGGTGCCTTCCAAATTTCATCTACGGGGTTTTTACCCTCTTTGACTGACTTTTCCAAGTCATTCGACTATCTGAAAGAACTACCATATTGGAGTCCTACAACCCCAATGAGCAAGCTCATTGGTTTGGGCTTTTCCCGTTTCGCTCGCCGCTACTCAGGGAATCGAATTTTCTTTCTCTTCCTGCAGGTACTTAGATGTTTCAGTTCTCTGCGTCTACCTCGAATGCGCTATGTATTCACGCAAACGTAACATCCTATAAAAGATGCTGGGTTCCCCCATTCGGAAATCTCTGGATCATAGCTTACGTACAGCTCCCCAAAGCATATCGGTGTTAGTCCCGTCCTTCATCGGCTCCTAGTGCCAAGGCATCCACCGTGCGCCCTTATTCACTTAACCTTATCAACCTTGCGGTTGGGTTTTGATCTTTCTTCTAGCGATAGAAGTCCGATCAAGAAAATAAGCAATTGAACTTATTAAAAAACTCATTCAACGCGGTGTTCTCGGTTTGTATTACTAATTTACTTCAAATATCCAGTTTTCAATGAACAAAATGTTTTAACAACTAATGTTGTTAATGGAGCCTAGCGGGATCGAACCGCTGACCTCCTGCGTGCAAAGCAGGCGCTCTCCCAGCTGAGCTAAGGCCCCGATTTATTTTTGAGAGTAGACCTCTCAAAACTGAACAAAGTATAAAACAAACAGTGTAGTCTCCGTAATATTCCTTAGAAAGGAGGTGATCCAGCCGCACCTTCCGATACGGCTACCTTGTTACGACTTCACCCCAATCATCTATCCCACCTTAGGCGGCTGGCTCCAAAAGGTTACCTCACCGACTTCGGGTGTTACAAACTCTCGTGGTGTGACGGGCGGTGTGTACAAGGCCCGGGAACGTATTCACCGCGGCGTGCTGATCCGCGATTACTAGCGATTCCGGCTTCATGTAGGCGAGTTGCAGCCTACAATCCGAACTGAGAGAAGCTTTAAGAGATTAGCTTAGCCTCGCGACTTTGCGACTCGTTGTACTTCCCATTGTAGCACGTGTGTAGCCCAGGTCATAAGGGGCATGATGATTTGACGTCATCCCCACCTTCCTCCGGTTTGTCACCGGCAGTCTTGCTAGAGTGCCCAACTAAATGATGGCAACTAACAATAAGGGTTGCGCTCGTTGCGGGACTTAACCCAACATCTCACGACACGAGCTGACGACAACCATGCACCACCTGTCACTTTGCCCCCGAAGGGGAAACTCTATCTCTAGAGTGGTCAAAGGATGTCAAGACCTGGTAAGGTTCTTCGCGTTGCTTCGAATTAAACCACATGCTCCACCGCTTGTGCGGGCCCCCGTCAATTCCTTTGAGTTTCAACCTTGCGGTCGTACTCCCCAGGCGGAGTGCTTAATGCGTTAGCTGCAGCACTGAAGGGCGGAAACCCTCCAACACTTAGCACTCATCGTTTACGGCGTGGACTACCAGGGTATCTAATCCTGTTTGCTCCCCACGCTTTCGAGCCTCAGCGTCAGTTACAGACCAGAGAGCCGCCTTCGCCACTGGTGTTCCTCCATATATCTACGCATTTCACCGCTACACATGGAATTCCACTCTCCTCTTCTGCACTCAAGTCTCCCAGTTTCCAATGACCCTCCCCGGTTGAGCCGGGGGCTTTCACATCAGACTTAAGAAACCGCCTGCGCTCGCTTTACGCCCAATAAATCCGGACAACGCTTGCCACCTACGTATTACCGCGGCTGCTGGCACGTAGTTAGCCGTGGCTTTCTGGTTAGATACCGTCAAGGGATGAACAGTTACTCTCATCCTTGTTCTTCTCTAACAACAGAGTTTTACGATCCGAAAACCTTCTTCACTCACGCGGCGTTGCTCGGTCAGACTTTCGTCCATTGCCGAAGATTCCCTACTGCTGCCTCCCGTAGGAGTTTGGGCCGTGTCTCAGTCCCAATGTGGCCGATCACCCTCTCAGGTCGGCTATGCATCGTCGCCTTGGTGAGCCGTTACCTCACCAACTAGCTAATGCACCGCGGGTCCATCCATCAGCGACACCCGAAAGCGCCTTTCAAATCAAAACCATGCGGTTTCGATTGTTATACGGTATTAGCACCTGTTTCCAAGTGTTATCCCCTTCTGATGGGCAGGTTACCCACGTGTTACTCACCCGTTCGCCACTCCTCTTTTTCCGGTGGAGCAAGCTCCGGTGGAAAAAGAAGCGTTCGACTTGCATGTATTAGGCACGCCGCCAGCGTTCGTCCTGAGCCAGGATCAAACTCTCATAAAAAGTTCGAACAATCTTACGATTGTTAAGCTCAATTGTTTGCTAGCATATTGCTTGCTTGTTAAAAATGTTTGTTGTCTTGAATCAATCAAGACGCCCTACACATTTGGTTTGTCTTTGCTTTGTTCAGTTTTCAAAGGTCTACATTTTTCTTTCAACAACTCTTATATCTTAACGTTTTCTTAAGGTTTTGTCAACAACTTTTTTCAAGTTTTTTTGACTGAGTTGTTTGCCGTGTTCTTAACGACTTGATTATCATATCATTTAAATTGTTATTTGTCAACAACTTTTTTCATTGATATTTCAATCTTTTCGTCACTTCTTAATCAAGCGACTTCGTTATTATAACATGGTGATTTTTCATCGTCAATATGTTTTTTCAACAAATTTTAAAGTGAAATTCATCACGCTTTATCAGAACAAATAATAATATATCAAGGACTGTCGAAAAATGCAATAGAAAAAAACATATTTTTCACTATAATTTTTAAAAGCGAATATTCCTCTCGATAATTAGTATTTTGACGTTTTTTTATAGTTTTTTCAGCGCGTTTAACACCAATTCAGATACAAAAGTTCGGTTCCGCGTATTTACGTTTTTTATAAATTCGAGCACTTCCCTATATTGTTTGTTTTTTGAATAAAAAAAACAAGTAAAGTTAACCCCCTTTACTTGTTTTCTTCTTTTACAATCGGAATAAAGATCCTAAAAATGGTACCCTGCCCAACGACACTTTCTGCATTGATTCTCCCTTTATAATTTTCAACCAATTGCTTAGCGATGGATAAGCCTAACCCATTACCACCTTTTGTTCGTGCTCTGGCTTTGTCGACACGATAAAAGCGATTGAAAATCTTATTAAGGTCTTCTTGTGGTATGCCTTCTCCAAAGTCTTGAATCGCAATTTCAAATTCGCTCAATGTAGAAGAAATCGAAATATGCACTTCTTTTCGATTGGTTGAATACTTCACTGCATTATCCAAAATAATAATGATTAGCTGTTCAAAGTGGTTACGATAAATTTGCAGAGTCACTTCTTTTGCTAAATCGTCATCTAAAGTAATGACATAATCTGGATATAGTATTTTGAAGTTATTGTAAACCTGGTAAGTGACTTCTTTCGCTAATGTCGTTTCATTCGCATAATGCATATCCACTTGTTCTGCTCTGGAAAGATCAAGCATTTCCTGAACCAAACTCTTCATTCGGCTAATTTCCTGCATGCTTGCAGCTAGTGATTCTTCTAAGATTTCAGGATCATCTTTCCCCCAACGATTCAATAAACTCAAGTGTCCCTCAATGATTGCTACTGGAGTTCTTAATTCATGAGAAACGTCTTCCACAAATTGTTCTTGCTGTTCAATATAAAGACGCATGCGATCAAGCATCTCATTGAAGATTTCAGCAAGATCAGCTAGTTCATCATTCGTATCGATTTCCGGCATATGAATATCTGATTGTGGGTCTTTACGAATCGTATCCATCGTGTCTCGTAAGACCTTTAATGGTTTTAAGAAATAAGAGGATAAGAAAAACCCGAGTATACTACTTAAAATCAAGGAAACAACTTCTAATACGATGAGTGTCAATAATAACTTGTTCCGAATATCATAAAAAGATGAAAGTTCATAAAAACTTTGAGCATAACCAATCTTTTCTCTCGTTTCTTTAGAATAGATCGGCTGGACAGAAAGAAAACCAGTTTTGCCATCTAACGTGACGATCGTTGGCACTTTTCTAGTTGTTTGGATCAATGAACGATCTTTTTCATGCGTTTTAAAAATTAATTTTTCATCTAAGTTATAGACATATAGATCCATTGAAGATTGTCCTAATTGGGAAATGAACGAATCGATTTTCATCAAATTCCCTTCAATGATTGATGTGTCACTGATGCTCGTATTATTTTCTGCATTTGTTAAGTTGCGGTAGGTGTTGACTAATGTCAGCTCTTCATTTGCATTGGCTAATCGTGAAGCGACTTCTGAGATCGTTCGTTCGTCATTGTTTCGCTCTTTTGCCACGATTAGATTGATTGAAGACTTATACGTAATGACCGCAAAAATGGTAAAAACAACGAATATAAAGAAAGAACTTGCAAAGGCCCACTTGATTGTCAAGGAGGGACCTTTAAGTTCTCTTTTTTCAGAATTTTTCGGTTTTATCACGAGCGCATCACATAGCCTGTTCCACGGACAGTTTGGATATAACTTTCTTCTCCTGGAACATCAATTTTATTACGAAGATAACGAATATAGACATCCACAACATTCGTTTCGACTTCTGTTTCGTATCCCCATACTTTGTTTAGTAAAACATCACGGGCTAATACAACATTTACATTTTCCATCAAAGTAAGTAACAATTCATATTCACGTTTTGTTAACTCAATGACTTCACTGCCGCGTCGTACGACACGATTTTCTTTTTCAATCGTTAGGTCACGATAGGTGATCGTTGTTTGTTTCGCTACATTCTTGTCTCCTTCAATGTCGATACGACGTAATAAGGCACGTAAACGAGCTAATAATTCTTCAATCGCAAAAGGTTTAACGATATAGTCATCTGCACCATGATCTAATCCTGAGACACGATCGATTACTGAGTCTCTAGCAGTCATCATAATGATTGGTGTATTTTTAACTTGACGGACACGACGGCATACTTCTAGTCCATTTAATTCTGGTAACATCAAGTCTAATAAAATAGCATCCCATTCATTGTTTAACGCTGCATCTAATCCTGTACGGCCATTGTAATGTACTTCTGCATTGTAGCCTTCATGCTTTAATTCTAACTCGACAAACCGAGCTAAGTTTTTCTCATCTTCAATGATTAGAATATTACTCATCAATTTTTTTCCTTTCTATTCTACGGGCTTTTCAAAACTCTATTATTATACCGATAATCTACTTAAAAATCTATAACCATTTTATCATGGATAACAATTTTTAAAAAGAGCTGAAGTCTTCTCTTTTCAGTTGACTCCAGCTCTCATGTCATCTTTTATTTTTCTTCATCTTCAAGAAGCGAAAAGATTACTCTTCATGATACCATGAATAATGGAAGATTCCTTCTTTATCTACCCGTTCATAGGTGTGCGCACCAAAATAATCACGTTGCGCTTGGATAATATTTGCCGGTAAGCGTTCTGCTCTATAAGAATCGAAATAAGCAATCGCAGAAGAAAAAGTTGGTACTGGAACGCCTGCTTGGACAGCTAGTGCGACTACATCTCTTACTGCTTGTTGGTATTTATTGGTGATGTCGACAAAATAATCATCTAATAAAAGATTTTCGATATCAGAATCCTTGTCATACGCATCAGTGATTTTTTGTAAGAAACGAGCACGAATGATACACCCAGCGCGCCAGATCTTAGCAATTTCACCAAATGGCAGATCCCAACCATATTCTTTAGAAGCAACACGTAATTGAGCAAAACCTTGTGCATAACTCATAATTTTGCTGAAGTACAATGCTTCACGGATTTTTTCGATTAACTCTTTTTTATCTCCAGTAAATGAAAACTCATTCGTGCGGGTTAGCACTTTGCTTGCTCGGACACGTTCATCTTTGTATGCTGAAATGTAGCGGGCAAAAACTGATTCTGTGATCAATGGTAAAGGAACACCTAGGTCTAACGCACTTTGGCTCGTCCATTTCCCTGTTCCTTTGTTACCAGCAGCGTCCATGATGACATCAACGATTGGTTTACCAGTTCCTTCATCATCTTTTCTTGTTAGAATATCTGCAGTGATCTCAATCAAGTAACTATCTAACTCACCTTGATTCCATTCTTTAAAGATGTCAGCCATCTCTTCAACTGATAAGCCTAAAATGTTTTTCATCAAGTCATAAGATTCTGCAATCAATTGCATATCGCCATATTCGATGCCGTTATGAACCATTTTGACATAATGACCAGCACCATTAGGACCGATGTAAGTCACACAAGGGGCCCCGTCTTCTGCTTTAGCAGAGATTTGCTCTAAGATTGGTGCAACCAATTCATAGGCTTCTTTTTGCCCTCCAGGCATGATTGAAGGTCCTTTTAAGGCTCCTTCTTCCCCACCTGATACACCTGTGCCGATAAAGTTGATACCAGAGTTAGCTAGTTCTTCATTCCGACGAATCGTGTCTTTGAAGAAAGTATTTCCTCCATCGATTAAAATATCTCCTTTATCTAAATGCGGAAGTAATTCTTGGATGGTTGCATCCGTTGCCGGACCAGCCTTTACCATTAGAAGGATTCGACGTGGTTTTTCGATCGAATCGACAAATTCTTCGATTGAATAAGTTGCTTTAAATTTTTTGTCTGGGTGTTCTTCCACCACAGCAGTTGTCTTTGATCCAGTACGGTTAAAGAGGGCAACTGAATACCCACGACTTTCAATATTAAGGGCTAAGTTTTTACCCATTACGGCCATACCGACAACGCCGATTTGTTGTTTTGACATATGAACTCCTCCTACATATGGGATGTTCTCCCTAATCTCTATCATTATAGCTTAACATGGCGCTATTGCAAACCAAAGAAGCATATATTTTTATGACGTTGTTTCAATATTAATGGACGAGCTAGGAAAGTTTTAAAGTATCACAAAAAAATAAACCTCAAGGCTCCATGGTTAGCCTTGAGGTTTTTACATTTTCTAATTAAAATGTATTAAGCTTCTTTAGACATTACGTCCTTACCATCGTAGTAACCACAATTTGCACATACGTGATGGCTTTTTTTCATTTCACCACAGTTTGCACATTCGTTTAAACCTTTGATTGTCAATTTGTAGTGTGTACGACGTTTTGCTTTTTTAGCTTTTGATGTTCTTCTAGCTGGTACTGCCATTTTGCTACACCTCCTTGTAAAGTCTTGCACCTTAATTGATGCAATATATTCCAATCTTACGCTTTATCATCTTCATTTGATGGTTCATCAAAAAGTTCCGATAATTTTGCAAGACGAGGATCTACTTTTGTCTTGGCATCTTCTGATTTTCTACGCTCATATTCTTCTTCGGAAACGACTTCCCAATCTGTTCCTTTCGGTAGGTCAGTTGCGAGTTCTTCTTCCTCAGTTAATACGCGCATCGGAATTGCCAATAAAATGTTGTCTTCAATTGATTCTGTCAGGTCAAGTTTTGCATCTTCGATTAACAAAATCTCTTCTGCAGACAATTGGTCATCTCTGAGTTGATATTGTTCTTTTGTCATAAACAATTCGTCAACAGCAAAGTCCATCGGTAATTCAACCGGTTCTAAAGAACGCGTAGATGGAACAGTCAGAGTCGTCTGCACAGTGTAATGAACCAGATAGCCTTTTTTATCAACTGAGACTAACCCTTGGACTGCAACAGGCGCAACATCTAGTATTAAATTGTCTCGCTCCATGAGTTCCGCTTTAAGATCAAGGGTCTCATGAAATGTTAACGGTGTCTCTTGGTATTTTCTCAATTCGAGTAAGGACCATTTCATTTTTCATCACTCCTAAGCAACAAAAGCAATTATACAGGGCAAAAAGGTCCTTGTCAATGAAATTTTCTTGACACCTTACACTTCATTAAAAAACATTTTTTATTTATTCGTTATGTTGTCTTATTTTTATTTACGAACAAATTTCCATGGCAACTCGCAACAAATAGAGAATCCATTTTTTAAACTAAACTTTTTCTCTATTACGTGAAAGACTCTCTGTAAATTTTGACTTTTTCTCCTTATTGTTTCGTAAACTATATGTTTACCCCAAAAATTAACTGATGATTTTTAGAATAACATTCGATCATTCCTACAGAAGAACGATTTTTACTAACCAAGAATGATAACTAACGATATAAAAACAGCAGTTTTGATCGTTTATCCGGCTAAATTCTTCTACAAGTTGTTCTGTGGCGTACATACTTGATGGTTTCTATTTGCTCAAGTATTCAAGATGAACTACAATAAACAATATTTATAAGAAAAAGGAGCAGACGCTTGTTATGAACACACGAGATATCGAATATTATGTTCAAATCGTCAAGCAAAAGAATTTTACCAAGGTAGCCAAGTACTTTCAAGTTAGTCAACCGACGATCACTTATGCACTTAAGCGCCTGGAAAAAGAACTTGACGCAGTTCTTATCACGAGAGATCGTTCACACCACGAATTAGTGATTACCCCTGCTGGCAAACAGTTATTTATCCATGCACAATCTATCTTGCAAGAGATCAAGATGGCAAAAGCAGAGATTACGCAATTACAGAAAAAGAAATTACGATTTGGAATGCCACCAATCATTGGCAATGAATATTTTCCGAAATTATCCAGTTATTTTATTAAATCTCAGCTAATGGACCAAATTGAGATTACAGATGGTGGCTCGAGAGATTTGTATGGCATGATCCACCAAGGAAGAATCGATTTAGCGATCCTAGGCTCCACCCAACCAATTATCGATCAAAAATTAGAGATCGAATTACTTTTAGACAAGCGATTCATGATTGTCGTTGCTCCTACTCATCCTTTCGCTGACCGACAAACGATTTCTTTTAGCGACCTAACAGCTGAACAATTCGTTTTATTGAACGAGCATTATGTTCATCCTGCAGCTTTTAAAAAGTTAGCTAAACAGGCACATATTGAACCTAAAGTTGTTTACCAAAGCAATGACTTAGCCATATTGAAAAGCATGATTCGAGAAAATATCGGGATTGGTTTTTTAACTGAAATTGCTATTCACCCTGAAGATCATCTCGTATCGATCCCACTTTCCGATCAGCTTCAGCCGCACTTTCTGATTTCACTCGCTAAGCGTACTCAGCAAATCCCGACTCCTTTACAAGAAAATGTGGTTGAGGTCATCCAACAATTTATGAAAACTCAAAAGAAGAACAAATCTTAATTGAATGGCTATTAATAGAAATGAATAATAATTAACACTTTTGAATAAACAACAAATAATGGTTGTACGGTAGTCTGCTCGTTCCCCTCTAATTGACACTTTAAGTAACATTAGAAAAAGGTCGTTTTAAAAACGTAGCTTAAACACCCCGACGATCATTCTGTTAAAATGAAGGTTGACGCATGATTCATCTAAAAAACAACGAAAAAAAAGGATAAGACCTAGTCTTATCCTTTTTTGATGATCAGCGGAGTCAATTAGATTGCTGTTGTTTCGCCACGGTATACAATACCACGACGTGAGTCTACAGTTACTAACTCGCCATCAGTGATTGTTGAAGTTGCATCTTGTGCACCAACGATTACAGGAATGTCTTGTGCAATTCCTACAACTGCTGCGTGTGAAGTCAATCCGCCTTCTTCAACGATAACTGCTGCTGCTTTTTCAATTGCAGGCATATATTCTTTATCAGTTGTTGGAACAACTAAAACCATGCCGTCTTTTGCTTTTTTGATTGCTTCTTCAGCTGATGAAGCAACAACTGCATTTGCAACGACTGATTTTTGACCAACGCCTTGAGCTTCTAATAATTTTGAACCAATCATTTGAATTTTCATTACGTTAGTTGTTCCACGTTCACCAACTGGTACACCAGCAGTGATCAAGATCAAATCGCCTTCTGAAGCAAAGCCTAAGTCAACTGCTTTTTGAGCAGCTAATTCAAACATTTCGTCAGTTGTTGTTGGTTTTTCAGCAACTGTTGGGTAAACACCCCAGTTAAGCATCAAACCACGTTTTGTACGTTCGTCAAAAGTAACAGCCAAGATGTCAGCATCTGGACGGTATTTTGAGATCATTTTAGCTGTATAACCAGATTCAGTTGCAGCTACGATTGTTTTAACGCCTAAGTTTTTAGCAGCGCGTGCTACAGATAGACCGATTGTTTCAGTCACATCAGTTTTATCAAATTCGTTTAATTGGAAAGTACCTAATTCTGATAATGCATTTTCAGCTTGTTGGTCAATACGAGCCATTGTTGCAACAGCTTCTACAGGGTAGTCACCGTTTGCTGATTCTCCTGATAACATTGTTGCATCAGTTCCGTCAAATACGGCATTGGCAACGTCAGAAGCTTCTGCACGTGTTGGACGTGGGTTTTCTTGCATTGATTCCAACATTTGTGTTGCTGTGATTACTGGGATACCAGCTGCATTACATTTTTTGATAATACGTTTTTGAACCATTGGAACTAATTCGGCAGGAATTTCAACACCCATGTCACCACGAGCGATCATTACACCATCAGAAACTTTGATGATTTCGTCGATGTTGTCGATTCCTTCTTGTGATTCGATTTTAGGGAAGATTTGAACGTGTGTCATATCTTTTTCTTCTAAAATTTCACGAATATCTAAAACGTCTTGCGCTTTACGTACAAAACTTGCAGCGATAAAGTCGATATCGTTATCTAGACCAAAACGAATATCATCTGCATCTTTAGGAGTAATCCCTGGTAAGCTGATTGAAACGCCTGGTGCATTAACCCCTTTACGAGATCCTAGCATTCCAGCATTTTTCACTTCTACAACTAATTCACGAGTTGCTTCGTCTTTTTCAATGATTTCCATATCGATCAAGCCATCATCGAATAAAATGTGTCCACCTACATGAACGTCTTCAAATAGTCCAGGGTAAGTAACAGCGATTTTTTCTTTTGAACCTACATGTTCAGGATCCATTGAGATACGAGTTTTATCTCCTACTTCAAATTTGATGTATCCTGCACGACCAAAATCAGCTTCAGTTGTGCCTTGAACAGTTGTACGAATTTCAGCACCTTTTGTATCTAAAAGGATACCTACATCTTTACCTGTTTTTTTAACTGCTTCACGGACCATTGTCATACGTGATAATTGTTCTTCATGATCACCATGTGAAAAGTTAAAGCGGAAGACATTTGCCCCAGATTCAATCAATTTAGAAATAGTTTCTACTGAATTACTTGCTGGTCCTAATGTACTAACGATTTTGGTTTTTTTCATTTTACAAAACTCTCCCATTCAATTTTGTTTATTTAAAGCTGGTTAAAGCCTAAATACAAAGATAACAAGCTATACCTATTTTTAACTATAGCTTAAATTTCAAATAACAGGCTTTCAATCTTAGAATGAAAGTGAGTTATTTAAGTCATAAAGTGATAAGTCTGGTTTGTGTTTGTTGCTTTCTAGTGTTTCGATGATATCTGCAGCGACCATTTCATTGTCGCGGATACCCACACATAGACCACCTTTACCTGCACGAAGCAAGTCAACAGCATAAGCACCAAATTTGCTTGCTAACACACGGTCACGTGCGCTAGGTGAGCCACCACGTACTACGTGTCCTAAGATGGATACACGTGTATGGTAATCACCATATTCAGAAAGTTTTTCGGCAAATTCATTTCCGCCCATTACGCCTTCTGCTAAGATGATCAAGCAATGTTTTTTACCACGATCGCGGCCTTCTTGGATTTTTTTAGCCACAGATGCCATATCAAAATCATGTTCAGGAATGATAATTTCATCTGCGCCACCGGCAACACCTGACCATAATGCGATATCGCCAGCGTTACGTCCCATTACTTCAATAACAAACGTACGAACGTGTGAAGTTGCTGTATCACGAATACGGTCGATTGATTCTAAAACTGTGTTGATTGCTGTATCAAAACCGATTGTGAAATCAGTTCCTGGAATATCGTTGTCAATCGTTCCTGGAACACCAACAGCTGGAAATCCACGTCTTGTCAATGCCATTGCTCCATGGTAAGAGCCATCTCCACCGATAACAACTAAACCTTCGATACCGAATTTTTTCAATTGTTCGATCCCTTTTAATTGACCTTCTTCAGTCGCAAATTCAGGGTAACGTGCAGAGTACAAGAATGTCCCACCACGTTGGATTTTATCACCCACATCTGCAACATCTAGACGACGAATATCTCCTGCAACTAATCCAGCAAATCCATAGTTGATTCCATATACTTCGAGCCCTTCATAAATCCCTTTACGAACAACGGCACGAATAGCAGCATTCATTCCAGGTGCGTCTCCGCCACTGGTCAAAATTCCAATGCGTTTCATAATAATCATTCACCTCATTAAAATACTTTATCCTAAGCAATGCTTAGGTTAATAACCTTCTTTGCGTTAACCACGACTAACATTCTAACATTATTTTTAGCAATTGTCTTGATTTACTGATAAAAAAATGAAAAAAATGAAAGCAAATAGTATATTTTACCGTAAGTTATTTGAAAACAACATTTTCTGGTTGGAGCAAGTAAGCTAATTGACTCTTCAAGCTCTTACTTCCATCGACCCAATAAGCTTCTGCCAGCACTACTTTCCGTTGATTCTTTTCATGGTACATCACGACTGGAATGTACCCAGAATGTTTCTGAAAAATAGTTTGCAATTGTTTCATCGTTTGCGGATCGTCAAATTCTTCTTTGATTCGTAAGTAGCAAGTCTGATCTTGATATTGTTCTTCTAATTCTACGGGATCAGCAAAATTTTCGCCAATCAATTGCAACTCTTGGTTGTATTTACTCGTTTCTGTTCGTCCTTGAACAAAGATCACTTTATTCAACTCAAACAATGAACGAAATTGTCGATAGGATTTGGGGAATACAGTGATCGTGATTTCTCCACTGATATCTGTTCCTTCAACAAAAGCCATCAATTCCCCTTTTTTAGTTCTGATTTCACGGATATTTTTAATCATCACTAATACACTGACTGTTTGTTTCGGAATAACTTCAGTAATTAACCGGATTTTTTTAGCTAATTTCAAGCGTTCATAGCCTTCTGTTGGGTGCCCCGAAAGATAAACACCTAAATATTCCTCTTCTAATTGCAGCTTTTCTTCTAAAGAATAGTCAGCCACTTCTTCTTCTTTTAAAGCCATGATCCCTAGGAGATCTAAGCTTCCACCACTATAAATGATGTTTTGTATTTTTCCTTCTAAATCGAGCATCAATTGTTTTCGATTCGGTGCCAATTCATCAAATACGCCCACTGCTACTAATGACTGAATCAACTCTAATTTTAGCCAGCGTTTATCTAAACGAATCAAGAATTGATCCACTGATTGATAAGCGCCATTTTCTTTTCGATCTTTTAAGATATCCTCAATGAAGTCTTTTCGGACACCTTTGATCGCAGTTAGACCAAAACGAATCTCTTCTGGATTAATCAGCTCAAAGCCATAATAGCTCTGATTAATGGAAGGTGCTGCTAGTTTTAATTTTTTCTTTCTTGCCTCAGCGATGTATTCTTTTAATTTGGTCGTATTGTGTCGAACCGAATTTAGTAAACTAACAAAAAATGCGCCTGGATGGTGGGCTTTGAGGTACGCCATTTGGAACCCAACAAATGAGTAAGCAAACGCATGCGAGCGATTGAAACCATAATTGGCAAAACGTTCGATATAGTCATAGACTTCGACCGCTTTTTCTTTCGAATAGCCCTGACTTACTGCCCCACTGACAAAGTGTTCCCGCTCTTTGTCAATCACTTCTTTTTTCTTTTTACTGATTGCTCGACGCAAAATATCCGATTGGCCCAAAGAAAAACCAGCCATCTTTGCAGCGATTTGCATAATCTGTTCCTGATACACGATGACACCATATGTGTTTTTTAAAATAGGCATTAAGGAGTCATCAGGATAATGGATCGTTTCTTTTCCTTTTTTGCGGGAAATAAACGTATCGATATTTTGCATTGGTCCTGGACGATATAACGCATTGACTGCCGCAATATCTTCAATTGTTTCTGGTCCTAATCGGCGTAAAACATTGCGAATACCTGCAGATTCAAATTGGAAAACCCCTGTAGTATCTCCTTGTTGAAAGAGAAAAAGTGTCTTAGGATCATTTAAAGGAATTTGTTTCAATCGAATTTCTTTCTTTTCTACTTTTTTAATAGCTTTCAATGCGTAATCAATGATCGAAAGATTTCGCAATCCTAAAAAATCCATTTTGAGTAGTCCGATCGCTTCCACGTCATTCATCGTATATTGAGTTAAAAATGCTTCATCTGATCCTTTTTGTAATGGAACCAGATCTAATAGATTCTTATCACTGATCACAACACCCGCTGCGTGAGTCGAGACATGTCGAGGCAATCCTTCTAAAATCGAAGCTGTTTTAAATAGTAATTGATTTTTTTCACTTAACTGAACTAACTCCACTAAGGGTTTCGATGTCCGATATGCTTCGGGTAAGGTAATTTTCAACTGATTAGGGATCGCCTTGGACCATCGATTGGCTTCGCTTTGTGATAAACCAAAGACACGAGCCACGTCCCTTAACACCATCTTAGCCGCCATCGTCCCAAACGTTGCAATTTGCGCCATATGGTATTGTCCATATTTTTCTCTGACATAATTCAAGACTTCTTCTCTACGATTATCAGGGATATCCAAATCGATATCTGGCATCGTATAACGTTCTGGGTTTAAGAAACGCTCAAAAAGCAAATCATATTGCAACGGATCGACATCGGTGATCTCCAAGATATATGCAACTAATGAACCAGCCGCTGATCCTCGTCCAGCGCCAGTCACGATTTTTTCTCGATGAGCAAACGCCATGACGTCCCACACGATCAAGAAATAATCATCAAAGCCCATTTGATGGATAATCGACAACTCATATGCTAGACGCTCTTGATATTCAGGAGTAATTTCTTCGACTCGCTCTGCTAATTTTGCGTGGCACAATTCATCAAGGTACTGACCAGCACTTTTCTGATCTGGTACTGGGTAATGAGGTAGCAGCTTTTGATGAAATTGAAATTCAAAGGAAACCGATTGAGCTAAACGTTGCGCACCCTCTAGCGCATCAACCAACTGTGCTTCATTAAACCGTTGGATCATTTCATTTTCAGCAAGTAAAAAACCTGTTTTCGTTTCTATCTTTTGTTGGTTGATTGCTTCCATAGAAAGTTGGCTCCCAGCTCGAAGATGTTTCATCGTCTCAAGCGCAAACAGTTCTTCTTGTCTTAAGCTGGCAATAGGTTGTAATGCACATAAGGAATAATTGTTTTCTGCTAGGAACGTTACCCAACCACTTGGTAGTTCTGAGAAACTTTCAGTGATTCCAACATAAAAATCTTGTCGACCTACTTTTTCTTTGAGTGCTTGCCAATGGGCAGTAAAGGTCTCTGTTTGATTAAATTCAGCCACCACAGAATGTTGGGGAGGAACGACGAAAATCAAATGATCTGATTCCGTAAATTCTGATAATGCGAGACTTTCTTGAATCATTTTTTTACTCGACAGCTTCATCAATTGCTGGTAGCCAACGCCATCTTTCGCATATACCAATAAATCAAAAGTTTGGGACTCATAAGTATAAGTAAGGAGCATACCGACAATTGGCTTTATTCCTTCTTTGATACATGTTTGATAAAACTCGGGTATCCCATACAGTACATCTTGATCAGTTATTCCTAGGACTGTATAACCTAGTGCTTTTGCCTTTTGGACATAATCTTGGATCCTGATCGTGCTTTGCAACAGCGAATAGGAGGTTTTTGTATATAATTGTGGGAAAAACATGGTCATTCCACCTTTTGTATAGTTAGACAATTAATCAATGCGTTCATTTATCTACTATGAATATAGGATAAACGACAACGCATTTGTAATCATTCTCTTTGATTTGCATTTTTATTATTTTATCACATGGACTGGTTAAATCATAAAACTTGTTTTTTTACAACTAGCTTTCTTTACATTCAGCAAAATTCTGGTAAACTAAGCTTAGAAAAGAGGTGTTCTTTATGCGATATATCGTCACATTATTTTGGTCATTTGTCTTAGGTCAAGTCGTAGGTTACATTGGTGGGGCTCTTACAAGCGGTGGCTATGATTTTACTTTAACAACGATTATTTCATTGGTTGCAGGCGTTGTTGTCATTTTACTTGGTGCATTGGCAACTCCTAGAAAAGAAGCCTCATCACATTCATAAAAGCCAAATGAGGGTGGGACGCAGTCTCATCCTTTTTATGTATTTTGATAAAATCATTTCGCTTTCCATTAACTTTTTGGAGTGGAAAAGTTAAGCCTGGGACAAAAGGTCGTCCCGGGCTCTTTATCATGCGCAAAAATGAATAATTTTTGTTCCTTGAAATAAGCCTGAATTTCTCAAAACATGAGCGGTTATTTCAACAAATTCTTCCCTAGTGTCATCGGAGTTGCGAGGTTTTAACGAAAGCGACACACGATCTTTTCATCCTCTGATCAGAAGCGTTGTCGAAGAACTTTTCTGAAGTTAAATAAAGATAATAAGATATTAGATAAAACAAAGAGACTTGTAGCAATGAACACTGCGCGATAGTTAAAGGCATGCGCAACCGTCGAGCCCACCATCGGTCCAAAGACTTGTCCAAAATTACTACACATTTGATTGTAACTATAGATTCGACTCACTCCTTCTGGCGGCGTGATCTTACTGATGAGTGTATTGATGGATGGCATTAACGCTCCCGTTGAAAAACCAAGAATAAACCGTAAGATCCCCAACTGTAAAGGGGTCGCTACAATAGCCATGGGCAAGTAGCAACAAAAAGATAAGGTTAGCCCTGCAAGCAGTACTTTTTGGTTCCCTATTTTATCCCCTAATTTCCCTAGTTTAGGAGAGGAAAAAACTGCAGACACACCTGAAATCGAAACGATTAACCCACTAACAAATAAAATATTTCCTGAATTCCCGCTTAGCTCACGAATATATAGGGTCAAAATAGGACTAATAGTTGTGATACCAATTTGAAGAATCAAAGTGGTCACAAATAATCCGATTAGAATGGATAAATGATCCATTTTGGCAAAAATTTCTTTTGTACTGATCATATCATTTTTTTCTACTGGTTGAAAATCTTCTTTTACCAAGAAAATGGTTAAAAGTGTTGTCACAAGTAATAATACCCCAGTAATCAAGAAAACATTCTCCATACCAAACCACTGCGCCAACGCACCTCCCATTGATGGTCCGATCAAACTGCCGGCAATTGCTCCAGTCGATAAAGTTCCTAATGCCCAACCGCTTTTTTCTTTTGGCGCTTGTGAAGCAATCATCGCAGTCGCGTTAGGAATATAACCTGATAAAATGCCATTTAAAAAACGCATGACCAGTAACCAATACGCATTGGGAACAAAGGCCAACGATCCCATCGTTACCGTCATCCCTGCGGCAGCTCGGATCATCATGAGCTTTCGTCCTTTACGATCTGCCAAATTACCCCATATTGGCGCTACGATAGCTGAAGCAAAGGCAGTAACAGATATCGCTAGACCGGAAAACAACTCAACTTGATCACTTGGTGTACCCAATTGTTCTACATATACAGGAATAAATGGCATAACTAAACTAAAACTAGCCCCTGTAAAAAAGCAGCCGATCCAAGCCACGAATAAATTTTTCTTCCATTGTATCTTCATTGATCATCCTCATTTCTTTATGTTTCTTTGCAAAAAATTTCTTTTTGAAACAGCATAAATTATGTATTGTTACTATATAGACGAAAGGTTTTGTTCCGAGCAGTACTATCTTCTACTTATTTACTATCTTAACAGTGAAAATCTTATGTTACAAAAAAACACTCTTAACAACTATATAAAATCGTTAAGAGTGCAAATACTACTTTTTTCGAATCATTCAAATGGTGATGGCAAAAAGCGTTTTTTCTTATTAAATTTGTGCTACTTTTTATTGTAAACTTACTCATGTTGCTGTTTCCTGACTTTTTAGCTGGTTCTTTAAGAAAATAGTTCAGCTACCAGTTAGGCTGGTTTACATCGTTGCTAAAATAATAAAGTTAAGGATAAACAAGACCACAACGATCCATAATGGGATTGAAATTTCTTTGAATTTCCCTTTGATTACTTTGACGATCGTGTAAAAAATGAAGCCGACAGCAATCCCATAAGAGATGCTATAGCATAATCCCATAAAGATTGAAGCAAAGAATGCTGGTAGTGCTTCTTCCAGGTCAAGCCAATTGATATCTGTGAATGAAGCCATCATCATCACACCAACTAAAATCAATGCAGGTGCAGTTGCTTGAGTTGGAACGATAGAAATCAATGGTGAAAAGAAACTACTTAATGCAAATAAGACTGCAACCACTACTGAGGTCAAACCTGTTCGTCCACCAGCACCGATACCTGCAGCAGATTCTACATAAGTCGTCGTATTTGATGTCCCAAAGATTGCTCCTACAGATGTTGCAATGGCATCGGCAAAGAGCGCTTTATCCATTTTTGTCTTGAAACCTTTGCCATCTTCTAATGCTTCTTCATCTTCTTTTGAGAAGATCCCCGTACGGCGACCTGTTCCAATGAACGTCCCAATCGTATCAAATGTATCCGATAAACTAAACGCAATGATCGTCATGATTACTTGTGGAATCTTTGAAGAATCACTAAATAATGATTGCATCCCCTCAGGTCCAAAAGCAGCACCAAAAGTCGTGCCTAATTCTTTGAATGAACTTCCTAATGAATTGGCTTGCCAATCAATCGTACTTAAATCAACAACCCCCATCATAATCCCTAAGATAGTGGTTGCCACGATCCCGATCAACATCGCACCACGAACATTTTTTACCACCAGGATCGCTGTTAAAATCAAACCGATCACAGCTAATAAAATCGGTGCATTATTGAAGTTGGCTAAAGCTGGAACGATCCCACCATTGATTGTGACATTCGTTGCCTTGCCTCCGTCAACCACCGAACTAGTGATTGCTGCCTGATCAGCTGAAAAAGAGAGAAATCCTGCATTTTTGATCCCAACATAAGCGACAAAGATCCCGATCCCGCCTCCAATCGCATGTTGTAGACTTTCAGGAATGGAATGAATGATCAATTTTCGTATTTTGGTCACAGTAATAAAAATGTTGACCATCCCACAAATAAAGACCATCGCTAAAGCTTGTTGCCAAGAATAACCTAATCCAAAAACTACTGTAAAAGTAAAAAAGGCATTTAATCCCATTCCAGGTGCTTGCGCATACGGTACATTTGCAAACAACCCCATTACCAAAGTACCAATGATCGAAGCGATGATTGTTGCTAAGAACACTGCCTGAAAAGGCATCCCTGATGCTGACAAAATGGTTGGATTTACAAATAAGATATAACTCATTGCAAAGAATGTCGTAACCCCAGCCATGATTTCTGTTGGTACATTTGTCTTATTTTTCTTTAATTGGAAAAACTTTTCCATAAAAAATTTCCACTCCCTGAATTTTTTTGACGTAAAATCAAATAATAAAATAAAATAAGTCAACTATTCCGTATACGTCGAACAATTATTTATTATAATTATAATTCGTTCGCTTTTCAATAAAATCATTAAAAAAAGCAATAAAAAAATGCTTAATGTTCGTGTTTTACCTTATAAATGGTTATTGAACAAAATGTATCCGTTCTCTTTAATTTAAAAAAGACTTCTTTTTCCCTTACATTTGCACCTTGTTAAAAAAAATATATGTGCTAGACTGAAACACATACTAGCATTGAAAGGAATGACATTTTTGAATAGAAAGCTCATTGCCATTGATTTAGACGGAACAACTTTAAATCCGGATTCAATCATTACTTCAAAAACTGAAGAAACATTAAAAAAAGCGATTAACGCTGGTCACCATGTCAGTATTGCTACTGGGCGCCCCTTCCGAATGAGTTATCATTATTATCAGCAATTAGGATTGTCTACACCGATGGTCAACTTTAACGGTGCTTTAGTACATATCCCTAATCAATATTGGGCTCATGAAAAAGAAACCTCGATCGATAAACGCATCGTATTCGAGATTTTAGCTCAAAAACGCCAATTGAATTTAGATTTCATTGCTGCAGAAAATCGTGAAACTTATTTTATTGACAGCTTTGATTTTTTTGATGAAAAAATTTTTGCTGCATCAAATCCTAGCCCTCAAAATTTATTATCGCCTAAAAATCTGACAACTGATCCAACCTCTTTACTGGTTCGAACAGAAAAATGCTATGCTGAACAAGTTTCAGCTGAATTAACCCGTCAATTCGGTAATTTTGTTGATGTTCGTACTTGGGGAGGACCAATGGCTATTTTAGAAATCGTTTCTAAAGGAATTGAAAAAGCCAAAGGCGTTCATCGCATTGCCAATTACCTTGATATCGATCAAAAAGATGTCATTGCTTTTGGTGACGAACATAACGATTTGGAACTATTAGAATATGCTGGCTGGGGAGTTGCAATGAAAAATGGTACCGATCAATTAAAAGGCGTTGCTAACGATGTCACTGAACACACCAACCAAGAAGATGGCTTAGCTACGTATTTAGAAGACTTATTAGCCCTTTAAAATCAAAAAAGACCGTTCCAGAGAAAACAAATTGTATTTCTCTGGAATGGTCTTTTTAGTTGTTGATCTTTTTATTTTGCCATGAACATATCGTAGTAAGTGTCCATGATTTCTTTTGCAATGACTAGATTCATATGATCTTTTTCATCTAATAAGTTCGGTAGAACGACACTAATTGCAATTTGTGGGTTATCACTCGGACCATAGGCCACGATATTACTATTTACTGTGGTAATATCTGGATGACCTTCAGCTACAGTTTCGGCTGTACCAGTCTTAGCAGACAAATCCATTTTTGCACTAGCTAAAGGTTTAGCTGTCGTATACGCATCTGTTCCATGAACAACTTGATGGAATCCTTCACGAAGGATCGACATATCAGCTGGAGAAATATCAACGGTATCTTCGACTTTTGTTTCCAGCTCTTTTTTCACCGGACCAAGGTTCCCATTTTCATCATTTCCATAAATCCCCTTGACTAAACGAGGTTGAATTCTCTTACCGCCATTGGCTACAGTTGAAGCATATTGCGCTAATTGGATCGGTGTATAGGTATCAAACTGACCAAAAGCTAAGTCAGTAAAGTTACCTGGTGTGTACCATTGAGCACCATTATCTGCATTAAATTTCTTCATAAAATCAACAGAACGAGAAATCCCTGGTGATTCATTTGGTAGATCAATCCCAGTTTTTGTTCCTAAACCAAACTGTTTGAACGCTTTACGTAATTCTTCATAGGCTTTTGACTCTTCATTTAGTGAAGGAAGTCCCATATTTGGTGTATATTCCAATCCCAGCATTTTCAACGCAACTTTGATCATATACGTATTCGATGATAGTTCAAGTGCTTTGACTGCATTGATTGCAATACGCCCGCTTCGATTAAAGACCGAACTCTTTTCAGAAGAGCCTTGTAATTTGATTGGCTCATCGACTAACACTTGGTTACCTGAGATCACATTCGTTTGCCAACCAGCAGTTAACGTACCTGCTTTGACTACTGACCCTGGTGTAAAGGCGCTAGTAATATTCCCCAAAGCATTTTCTGTCAACTCTTTGGACCCTTCTTGGTGGCTAAATCCTGTCATAGCCAATATCTCACCGGTTTGTGGATTCATCGCTACTGCATACGCCCCTGGCGAATATGTTGCTTTTCCACTATCCACTAATTTTTGGTAGTTTGTCTTTAAGATATTTTCGACTTTGGCTTGGAAATCAGCGTTAAGAGACAACATGAGGTTGGACCCTTTTTCACCAGCAAAGATTTCTTTTTGATTCGTTACATTCCCATTACTATCGAGGGTTACTTCATATTGGGTTTTTGTTCCTTGTAAAACATCTTCATATTGCTTTTCAAGGTAACTTTGTCCCACACGATCATTACGAGAATAGCCTTTAGCTAAGTATTCATCTACTTCATCAGCTGGTAAACCTTGTTTTTCTGTTGTCACACTACCTAAAATACTTTTGATTGAGTCAGCAGCCGTGTATTGACGTGTCCAGTCGGTTCCTGTGGATACTCCAGGTAGTTCTGAAGCATGTTCGGAAACAACCGCTAATTCTTGATCAGTCACACCTGAATTTTTGATAAATACCGTGTTCAATTCATACGCACTATTCATGCGTTTAAAAATCGTCGCGATTTTTAATTGTTCTTCATTGAAGTCGATTTCACTATCAGTTACTTTGTCAACTAACGCTTTGTATTGATCGCTGGAATCAAGTTGTTTTTCCTTTGCTGTTAAGCGTTCCGTTGCTTCTTTCAAATGCTTAAGATCAGCTAACCAAAAGTCTTTTTTATCTCGTTCAGTTAAATTTTCATCAACTGGCACATTGATTAATTGATTTAGTCTTGTCGCTACTTTAAGCAGATCCTCTGACGTCATTTTTGTTCCTCTGGTGAAAGTAATTGCTTGATTCGCTTGGTTCGTCACCAATGGTTTACCTGTCGAATCGTAAATCATCCCCCTCGGAGAACTGGTTTGGATCGTTAGTGTCGATGATGATTTCACTTTGGCTTCCATTGCTTCGCCATTAACGATTTGTAGATAACCTAATCGTGCAATCAATGCGACGAATAATGTAAATATGATGAAAAAAAGAAAATTCAACCGAAAAGGGACATGGGAACGTCGAAATGTTTTGTTTTTCGGCTCTTGTGCACCTTTTTTCAATTTATCCATCCATGAATTGTTTAATAGTTTTTTCATAAACTCTCTCATCATTCCTATCTTTTTCCTACTTACTGTTATGTTTCATTGTACCTAAATTTCTTGAAATAAAAAAGAAGAAACGAAAATCACTAATAAATTCTTTAACTTATTTCAAGTTGATATTCTTTTTTTGTTTCACAGGATAAAATCGTGTCAAGTTTTCAAACAATTCAAACCTTTAAAAAATAAAGTTTTTTATTTAATTTATCATTTTCTTATCGTGAAACACAACAAATGATATTTTTACTGTGGAAAACTTTTTATAATGTTCTTACCGTTTTGAACCAAAGTATCCTTTAATTACTTGTCTGGTTTCACGAACTTTTTCCTTCAACTGTTCATTCTTTGTCATATATAAATAAAAAATAATATCGATAGTAACAAACTGAGCCAGCAAAGAATTTGTAGCAGCGCTTCGATTGGTAATTTCCTTTGGACGTGAGGTTTGTACAACAACATCCGCCAACTTACTTAAAGGATTATTTCCAAATTGCGTTAAAGCAATTACCTCAATGCCTAAATCTTTTGCGATTTCCCCAACTGCTACGACATCCGCGCTACTACCAGAATTGGAGACTAACCATAATACTTTTTTGGTTTCATTGCTTACTAATTGAGGAAGTAAAACATGGATATCTTTTTCAAAAATAATGGGTTTGCCTACTCTAGACCATTTTTGCAAAATGTCTTCCACCACTAAAGATGAAGCGCCCACGCCATATAGAAAGACTGTTTCAGCACTTTCCAGGGTCTCAACCACTTCTTGAATTTTTTCTTCATTTAAAATGTCCACCGTTTCTTTGATTGCCACTTGCGCATTATTTCCCAAAATGTGTTTGATCGAATAAAATGATTCGTTTGGATGAATATCACTGAAGCCTTCAACGATACCGGTTTGTAACTCTGTCGAAATATTTATTTTGAAGTCAGTCAAACTTTGAAACCCAATTTTTTTAGAAAATCGGACAACTGTGGGCGCACTTAACCCAGCAGCTTCTGCTAACTCGTTCGCAGTCATCGTGGGAATTTTTTCTACATTTTTGATGATATAATCAGCGAGCTTTTTTTCAGTTGAAGAATACTCCTCCATCATGCTCTCAATACGGCTAATAACGCTCATTTGTCTCACTTCCTTTTTCTCTTCCAGTCTAGCTAAGTATACCATATCCCACTAATAAGATCGTGACGTCTGACAAGAAAATTTTGTCATCATCTGTAAATAAATGTTTGAGAAAAAGTATGAGGCTAAAAAATAATTGATTAGGTTCGGCTACAGCAATAGAGCCCAAGGCAAGCCTTGGACTCTTAGATTTTTCAAGAAGAATGGACGATTGCAGCTCCTGGTTATCCTATCATTCATATGATAGTTGCACCCTTTATCATGAAAATTTTGTTGTCTCACGTTGAATACTTTTGATAGAAGTCACGAGTATTTAACTCCAATTTATAAATGATGTCATGATAGAACTTTTAGAGTTGGTGTTCCGCATGTGCTGCTCCTAATTGATTCCTAGAAGTTGAGAAGTTCATAGCATGTTGGATTTTCTCACTTATTTGTGCTAGTCTTTCTTCCTTAGTATTCTCGAATGGTTGTATTGATCGACTGAAAAGTTGTTCTGGCATATTATTTCTATTTGACGATCTTGCTAATATTTGTTCCATTGTTAACAACACTTGTTTTTCTTCATATTTTTCTTGCTGTATTTTTTCTACTACTATTTTGTTTAGGTCTTGATTCCTCATTTTTTGGCTATTGGAATATAACAGTCGGTTGAAAAACTGCTTAAACAAATTTTTTCTGAGACCAAGTTTTGTCTGCTCTTCATTCCTTTGTTTCATTTTGATTTTCGTTATAGGTAAAATATTCTCCATTTCAGTCTTAGCACGAGGAGCTATTTCGATTTGATTCGTAAAATTACTTTTATGAGGAATCAAAGTTGTTTTGAACGCACGAATTTTTGTTGCCATTCTTTTCCGATCGTTTCTTATGTAACTGATCATTTTTATTCTGAAAGAGCGGTCAAATTTTTGGATTTCCTGGTAGGTATTATTTAGTACTTTCTCAAGCATAGAAAAATCTCGCCTAATCAATTCCAACATTCGTTTAGCGGGACCAACGGACTTCGAATTTTTTTGATTCGTGGATTTATGTTGACTCCTTTGTTTAATCGCATGTTCAATTTTTGCGATTAAATTTACTGCTAAGTTCTTTTTTTTACGATTGGCTTGTTTTGACTGCATTTCGTTTGTTTGCTCGCTTAACTCATTTTGAGCTACGTTATTTCCTTTTTTATTTAGCCTTTTATTTGTAAAAAAAGTTCCCATTTCCAGCCCTCCTTTTTCCTTTTCAACCTAATAATAGCATAAGATGAAAGGCTTGCTTATTCATCTTTTCGTAATTTCAGAAAAAAAGATTCTCATTATCGCTTTGTTGTTTCAAATTGCACGATTTAGCTTTAACTCTTAAAAAGATATGGGAGAAGCGTAACAATCCGCTTAGTAAAAAACCGATGGTATCAAAAATCGTTTTCGATTTTCGATACCATCGGTTTGATCTTACATTCTAGGGTAGTCAGGTCACTTTTTCGACTATTGAAATTAACCTTGTCTACTATAATTTTGGACTTCAGCAACCATCGCATCAACGAACATGTTGAGATCTTCTACTGAAGTTTCTTTGCTACCATATCGGCGAATATTGACCGTTGCATCAGCCACTTCTTTATCACCAACGACTAGTTGATATGGTATTTTTTGTGTTTGTGATGCACGAATCTTATAACCCATTTTTTCATTGCGGTCATCTACTTCGACACGTAGACCTTTCATTTGTAGACGTTCCTTGATTTCATAAGCATAGTCACTATGCGCTTCAACTGAAACAGGAATGATCGTTGCTTGGATCGGTGCTAACCAAGTTGGGAAAGCTCCTTTGTAAACTTCAGTTAAATAAGCAACAAAACGTTCCATCGTTGAAACGATCCCACGGTGGATAACTACTGGACGATGTGTATTTTCACCATCTTCACCAACATAAGTTAAATCAAAGCGTTCTGGAAGCAAGAAGTCTAATTGGATCGTTGATAATGTTTCTTCTGTTCCTAAAGCTGTTTTGACCTGAACATCCAATTTTGGACCATAGAAAGCAGCTTCTCCTTCTGCTTCGAAGTAATCCAATTCCAATTCATCCATTGCGGCTTTTAACATCACTTGCGCTTTTTCCCACATAGCATCATCATCAAAATATTTATCCGTGTTATTCGGATCGCGATAGCTCAAACGGAAACGATAGTCTGTAATATTGAAGTCAGCGTAAACTGCGACCATCAATTCCAACGTACGTTTGAACTCATCCTTGATTTGATCAGGACGTACAAAGGTATGCCCATCGTTCAATGTCATTTCACGAACACGCTGTAAACCTGATAGCGCACCTGATTTTTCGTAACGGTGCATCATGCCTAGTTCAGCGATACGGATTGGTAATTCGCGGTAGGAATGGATCGCATTTTTATAGACCATCATATGATGCGGACAGTTCATCGGACGAAGAACTAACATTTCACCATCACCCATATCCATTGGTGGGAACATGTCTTCTTGGTAATGATCCCAGTGACCTGATGTTTTATACAATTCTACATCTCCCATGATTGGTGTGTAGACATGTTGGTAACCTAAGCTGATTTCTTTATCAACGATATAACGTTCAATTGTTCGACGAATCGTTGCACCTTTAGGTAACCAGAATGGTAAGCCTGAACCAACTTGTGGTGATACCATAAATAGATCTAGTTCTTTTCCTAATTTACGGTGGTCTCTTTCTTTTGCTTCTTCACGTAGACGAATAAATTCTTTTAAGTCTTTTTTATCAAAGAATGCTGTCCCATAGACACGTTGCATCATTTGATTGTTTGAATTTCCACGCCAGTAAGCTCCAGCTACAGATAATAGTTTGAAGACTTGGATACGACCGGTTGATGGGACATGTGGTCCACGGCATAAATCAATAAATTCTCCTTGTTGATAAGCAGTGATTACTTCCTCATCTGGTAATTCACTGATCAATTCTACTTTATAAGGATCACTTGCAAAGATTTCCAGAGCTTCTTCTTTAGAAAGAACTTTACGTTCGATCGGTAAGTTTTCTTTCACGATTTTCATCATTTCTGCTTCGATTGCTGGAAGATCTTCGGCACTGATTTGGTTTTCCCCGTTGTCTGTGTCATAGTAAAATCCTGAATCGATTGCTGGTCCGACACCGAAATGGATATTTGGGTACAAGCGTCTCATAGCTTGTGCCATCAAGTGTGCGGTTGAGTGACGTACCAATGCTAATGCATCTTCGTGGTCAGGTGTAACGATCTCGATTGATGCATCTTCTTCGATGCCACGATTCAAGTCAATCAATTGACCGTTCACTTTACCGGCTAATGCTTTTTTAGCTAAACTTTTAGAAATACCTGCAGCAATCTCAGCAGTCGTGATTCCCGCATCAAACTCTTTCACTGCGCCATCTGGAAAAGTAATTTTTATCATTAAAATAGCCTCCTTTGATTTTTTGATTGAATGAGTTGACACCAATAAAAAAGTCCCAGCACCTCATAAAAGAGATACTAGGACGAAAGATTCGTGGTTCCACCTAATTTCGAACGTTTACACGTTCCTTGAGCGTTATAACGGTACGACCGCCTTTGTTTCAACAAAGGTTTCGAAAGTGGTCATCCTTTGGTTTTCTTCTGGAAAAGTTTCAGCCTGGCTTTTCCTCTCTTATCGAAGACTCTCAAATTCAGTTGTCTTTCTCATCAATCAACTATGTGTTTATTTAACCACTAATAAAAAGAAAAATCAAGTGTGGGTGTGACTTATTTTTTCCATTCACCATTTACACCATAAGTGCCTTTTTTCATTTCATTGATAATCACATGGATATGTTCTTTTGGTGCTTGGGTATTTTTATGAACAGCTTCTGTAATATCTTTCATCATATTTTCTAATTGTTCTGGACTACGTCCTTCAACTAGTTCTACGTGTACAAATGGCATTGTCTCGTCTCCTTTTAATGATTGCTATCTTAAATGTAAGTGGTCTTTTCAAACCTTCTTCTATGCTATGATCATACCGCAAAAAAAGCAAAGAGAAAAGGTCTTTTCTGATGTTACGTGTGGGATCGCTCATTTTTAGCCCGCAATGCACTTAAAATCGAAACAGTGTCTACCACTTCTTGGAGAACCGCTCCAAACAAAGCGGGGATTACACCCGTACTAGCAACCAGCATTAAAAAAACACAAATAAAAATACCGATTAAAACAGATTGTTTCGCTACTTTCATCGTATCTCTGGAAATCGTTATAGCAGTAGCAACTTTTGTCAAATCATCTTTTAGTATCACCGCATCAGCACTTTCGCTAGCTGCCGTTGATCCGTGTGCGCCCATGGCTATTCCAACATCTGCGATCGTCAAAGCTGGAGCATCGTTGACCCCATCGCCCACCATCGTTACGGGACGTTCACTTTCGGGAATACTCTCAAGGATATTCAATTTGTCCTGCGGCAAACAACGAGCATGAACAGCCGTGAGCCCAACCTCCTTTGCAATTGATTCAGCGATAGCCGGTCCATCCCCTGTGATCATCATCAAATCCGCTACACCCATTGTTTTCAATTGTTCAATCGTTGCTTGTGCTTCTGGACGCAGCACGTCTGAAAATAAGATCGTACCCGAAAAATGGTCATCAATTGCAACATAGATAGCTGTTTTAGTAGATTGGCTTTCTTTGGCACCGACAAATGAAGCTCTGCCAACTTTAACGAAATGTCCATCTACTCTAGCTTGTATTCCTTGCCCCGTGATCTCTTTTAATTCATTCACTGGCAATAACTTTTCGTTATCGACTTCATGGACTAGTGATCGGGCTAAGATATGACTTGATTCTTGTTCGGCACTTGCCGCATAGGCCAAGAGCGTTTCTGATGTTACACCAGCTTCTGGATGAATACTTGCTACTTCGAGGACCCCTTTAGTGATGGTACCCGTTTTATCAAATGCAACTGTCTTGGTTCGTGCTAATTTTTCCAAGGCAGTTCCTGTTTTGATGACGATTCCGTTTTTACTTGAACGACTCATTCCTGCCACTAAAGCAATCGGTGCAGCTAAAATCAAAGGACAAGGTGAAGCAACAACGAGAACTTCTGCGAAACGAACAGGATTCTTCGTGACCCACCAGGAAATACCTCCAATCAAATAAGCTATCAATGTAAAAGGCACCGCATAACGATCCGCTAAGCGTACAAAATGAGCTGGTTTTTCTTTTGATTCTTCGACCAATTTAATAATTTGTTGGTATTGGCTATCAGCTGCTCTTCTTTCAACGATCATTTGAACGGAACCGTCCCCATTGACTGAGCCAGACATCAGTTCATCGCCTGCTTTTTTTAATACAAGTTTGGCTTCACCCGTTAATGAAGATTCATCAAATTGCGACTCACCTTTCACTACTTTTCCGTCAACAGGCACTAATTCTCCTGGTTTCACCACTAACAAATCATTGATCTCAACAGCTTCTACTGGAATATCTTTCAATTGGTCATTCATCAATTGATGCGCTGTGCGTGGTGTATTGTCCAATAACGTTTGCAATTCTCGACTAGCTTTTTTATTGGCATAGTCTTCCAAACTGTCTCCGCCAGTCAACATGATCAGGATCATCAAACTAGCCCAGTACTCTCCTACCACTAATGTCGCAACAATCGCTGTGATAGCAAGAATGTCCACACCATATTTACCTGAACGTAATGTTTTAATCATCTCAATAAACATAAAGAAAGCCAAAATGCCACCCGTGATCGCGATAATCAGAAATGCAAGTGTGGGGCGTTTAAAAAGAAATTCGCAAATAAGTGCCGTCATTCCTATCAAAACGGTGATTGAAAATTTTTTAAAATGTGTCATATTGTTCACTCCCTACAATTTTAGGATACTGACTTAGAACTAGAATGAAAACTATTTACACTTAACTGAAAACAACTCTCACTCTCATTGATTTCTTCTTTCACTTTCTTTCAAACAAATAGTCAAAGATACCTTTTTCTCACTTTTTGTGCTATACTTTTAATTCGTTATTTACGGCGGAAGGAGTAATATACGCAATGAATGAAAGACAACTAGAACAACAACACGTGGATGAAACCATTCAGTTGATCCAGCTTGAACAAAAGCTATTAAACACTAAACAACAATCTCTTACCCAAGAGATGCAAGATTCTACGAAAGACACCGCCAGCCATAAAATCAGAGGTGGGTCTAATGAATCCTTTTATGAATCAGCTGTCGAATACCGCCAACATGAGCAAGAATTGCTTTTAAAATACCATACGCTTGAATCGCAGCAAAAAAGGCTCCAAACGTTAACAGTTATGGAAGACAACCCTTACTTTGCCCGAATCGATTTTAAAGAAGAAACAGATGCAGAGACACTTTATCTAGGAATCGCTTCTTTAAGAGATCTCTCTGAAGAAACAATCGTAATCGACTGGCGTGCCCCAATTGCTAACCTTTATTACGAAGGGGAAATTGGACCAGCCTTCTATGAAACAGATACTGAAAAAATCAATGTTGAATTACTGCTGAAACGTCAGTTTAAAATCTTAGACGGAAAAATTATTTCGATGGTGGATACTTCTGAAGTGATCAACGATGATTTCTTACTAGAGATCCTAGACGATGCCTCAAGTGCGCATATGAAAAATATCGTCTCTACGATCCAAAAAGCCCAAAATGCCATTATTCGTGATACAACAAGTCAAGTGATGTTGATCGAAGGAATCGCTGGTAGTGGAAAAACATCCGCTTTATTACAACGGATCGCCTTTTTACTTTATCACAATCGAAAATGGTTAGATGCCGAGAACGTTTTACTTTTTTCTCCTAATCATCTTTTCTCTGACTATATTTCGACTGTTTTGCCTTCTTTAGGTGAAAGTGGTGTACCTACGCAAACCTTCAAGTCTTATTTGGAACAGTTATTACCTGAATTTTCATTGTTAGAAGAAGAGCAACAAGAAGTTGGTTTTTTATCTGGAGACAAGGACCCGATCCAAACCTTCAAAAGCGGTCTTCAACTAATCCATCAGATTGATCGTTATATCGATCATATTACTGGTTTTGGTCCCTTGTTTAGAGATATGAAAATTAACGGTCGGACGATTTTAGCAAAAGAATCGATCCGCAAATGGTATCAAGAAACCAATGAACTCTTACCGTTACATCAGCGTCTCTCCTTGTTGCAAACAAAATTATTAAAAAAATTGGGTGGACTCCAAAAAGATGAGATGCGTCAAAAATGGGTCAAAGAATTAGCAGAAGAACAATTGCAAGACTTATATGCGAATGATCCGAACCTTGAATATACGGAGCAAAAAGAACAGTCTTTACGGGAAAAACTAGCGAATCAAATCGTGAAGAAAAGATTCCGTCGAATCTACCGCGGAATCAATCAGTTTCAATTTGTCAATTTGACCAAACAATACCTTCACTTTTTACAAACCGTACCTCAGGCGCTGTTGGCTAAAAATGACATTAGCGCAACGATGTGGAACGATCATTCAGCCTTATTAAAAGAGAAGCTTCGTCAACGAGAACTACGACAAGAAGATGCAGTATTATTCTTCTTGCTGATGCGCCGCATCCATCCAGTGTCTGTGATGCAAAAAGCTCGCTATATCTTTATCGATGAAATGCAAGATTTCGCTCCCGCTCAGGTAGCTCTTTTACAAGCGATCTATCCAAAAGCTAATCTCACTTTTTGTGGCGATCTAAATCAAAATGTTTTCGGCAATGAAACGATTACTGGCTCTTTGGATCAACTATTTAAAGACCAAGAAATCACACACTTCCAGTTAACGACCAGCTATCGTTCAACAAAAGAGATCACGGATTTTGCGAATCATTTTCTTACTGAGGAAAATCAAGTAGAAACGACGGCTCGCAAAGGTACGCTTCCTTCTATCGTGAAAGGTTCCTCCTTAGAAGAACGATTAAATTGGTTAAAAACTACGCTTGAAACGACTCAAGAAAATACCCATTACTGGCGTACCGCAATCATTGGTAAAACACAGACTGAGTGTGAACAACTCTATGAACAGTTGCCCGAATACTTAAAAGATCGTATCCAATTGATCTCTGATGAAACAGATTTTATGAAACGACAAATCGTCCTACTACCAGCATTCTTGGCAAAAGGGCTCGAGTTTGATCGCGTTTTCTTATGGGGCATCGATGACACAAACTTTGCCACTGACCAAGATCAATTAGTTCTTTACACCATGTGTACAAGAGCCATGCACGAACTCGTTTTAGTTACTTCTGAATCTGAAAGTCCTTTGATCGAATCCATGGACCCAGCGTTATATACCACTATCAATATATAAAAATAAAGGGTTGTGACAAAATTTTTGTCACAGCCCTTTATTCTTAATAAACGGTGTTAAAGAAGTAGCTTCAAGAATAAGAAGCTAACCACTTAGTCACAACCTCGCCTTTTAAACAAATGATTCAGTATCTGGATACTTTAATTTAACTAATGAAATAATCATTCGCAATTCTTCTACATTTTCAGGATACTCAGGATCAAAGACTTTACTATGACGCCCAATCCCCCCGTTATCTATCAGCCGATAAATTCGATTCCAATCAATAAACTGTTCGATTGATCGGAAGTTACTGATCGGATAGCCTCCACTATCAAGGATTTCTGATAAACGAAAAGCTAGATAAGCACTGTCGATCACTTTTACTTTTTTAGAATCATATTTTTCATTTTTTTCAATTAAGATTTTTGTTGGTTGATGTTTTAAGCTCCATTCTAACAAACGAAAGAAAGCTTCCATACGATAATTTTCTTCAAATAATCGAAAGGTTGAATCTGAACGTCTAAAAAGTAAAGGGATTAAATAATTTCTTTTGTAAATCAACATGGGGACGCGATCAACCATACATTCCAAATAGCGATTAAGGTAACCAGTACCTACGTAATTTCCTAAACGATAACCTTCTACACCATAATGGGCATATTTTTTTGCTAATTTTGAACAGTCTGTGATATTCACAGCTAACTCTTCGATCTTTTGGTAACCGCTTAAAATACGTTCAAAAGGCTCTAAACTAATTTTTGCTTCCATAAAATTTCCCCGCCTACATCCACATTCCTATGTATCATTTTTCCAATAATACGTCTATATCAATAATAACACAGGACGAAACAGAATAAAAAATAAAACATACGAAAAAAAGATAAAATCATTGATTCGTCATAAACTACTGTTTTTTCAGAACGAATGATCTTCTTTTAAGCGTAAAAAAATAGTCTGAGAGACGAATCGTCCCAGACTATTTAGCAGGTGTAAAAACGAAAAACGGATAAATCGCAAGTCGAAAGCTATCCGATGCTTTCACAACCTTCATTCATTTTTATCGTTTAGTCTTCCAATGCTACATTATGGAAAACATGTTGAACATCTTCCAACTCTTCCAACGCATCAATCATTTTTTCAAATGTTTCTTGGTCTTCTGGTGAAAGTGTCACTTCATTTTGAGGAATCATTTGGATCTCAGCAATTGAAAAATCAGTGATTCCTTTTTCTTTCAATGCTTCTTGGATACTGTGGAAGTCAGCAACTTCACCATAAACGATGATTTGTCCATCTTCTTCCATGACATCACGTACATCAATCTCTTTATCCATCAAATATTCAAGGATCTCATCTGCATCATCGCCGGCAAAACCAAAAATCGCTGTATTGTCGAACATGTAAGAAACAGCTCCAGAAACACCCATATTTCCGCCGTTTTTACCAAAAGCAGCACGTACATCAGCAGCTGTACGGTTCACGTTGTTTGTTAAGGTATCAACGATGACCATTGAGCCATTTGGTCCGAATCCCTCATAACGTAATTCAGAATAAGTTTCATCTCCCGCACCTTTTGCTTTTTCAATTGCACGGTCAATAATATGTTTAGGTACATTATAAGTTTTCGCGCGTTCAATGACGAAACGTAGTTTTTGGTTAGCGTGTGGGTCTGGATCACCTGATTTTGCTGCTGCATAGATTTCAATCCCGAATTTTGCATAAACTCGGCTATTATTTGCATCTTTTGCGGTTTTTTTCGCTACGATGTTTGCCCATTTACGTCCCATATTCTCACTTCGCTTTCTAATTTTGATCGTTCATTTCTGATAGTGGTTAAGCACAAAAACGTCCTGTTCCATTATACTTGTGAATCTGGATTCTGTGAAGTATTTTTTCTAAATCCAGTCATTTTTTAGGGAGGTGTTTCCTTGTATGATCGATTATAGTCGTCTCTTGGAATAGCTACTCAACAAGCTAGACAAAGAATTTTTTACAAAGCGACATATTCAAAATATTGAACTAAACTTTCACTCAGATTAGTCATTTCACTTTGTTCCCACCAACCAGGTTTATTTCGAAACATAAGGTCTTCTTCCAAAATTTTGTTCAGGTATCGCCCCACCGAGTTGATAGATTTGATCACTCCGAACCAAAAGGTATGCCAATTCTGCTTCTTTTTTGCCGATTTTTGAGATCAAGGGTATCTCTTTCTTTTCTTTTAAAAACTGTTGTCCTGCCTTGGTGAATCCTAAAATATTCAAGTAACATTTGGCTTGTTGGTCATGGATTTCCTCATGATGGATGTTCAATAATACGTAACAAGCTAAACGTTGGATTCTAGTCCAAGTATATCTTTTCGTCTTGACTAAAGTGACAAATTCCTCGAAAGAAGTGGCTTTCTTCGCAGCCGATTGCATTCTCACTTCAAGTCCTTCCGTCATCTGATAGATAGTTTTCAAATTGGCTAGCTCCGTAGAAAGCAAACGATAACGTAACAAGGGCCAGTAATTCGCCCATGTTTGTTGCGAACCTGCTTCGATCATCGCTGCGGTGGCAGCAGGTATAAAATTCGTTACGGAGCGTTGTTCACTGAGCGCTTTGCGAATAGCGGTCGCACTTGCGATGGAGGAACTGCTCCATTCTTCATCGTGATAACCAGCACTTTTTCTGGTAATCGGTACTAATTTCATTGGTTGGGCATACTGTGCATTTTCTTTCGCATAGCTTAACCCTAAAATGTGATTAGGAGAAGAAAAATCGAGAGCGATTTCTGGATAAAGTGTGTTGAACACTGCTGTCATCTTCTGCGGATAGCTCATTCCTTGATCAGATAAACGTTGAAATTCACGGTCAATCCTTAATTGATTTTGCTGTACAAATTTCCCAAAAGCTTCGTAATTAAATGTTGACTCTTCTTCTGTCCCAAAACAAAGATGTGTACAGCCGAGCATCTGTAATGATCGAACAGCACCTTTAGCAAAGTAATCAGCCGATTGCACAGACCATTCTACCGGTAGTTCGATAACCAAATCCACTCCATTTTGGAGGGCAGCAGTTGCTCTGGACCATTTGTCAATAATTGCAGGCTCACCACGCTGTAAAAAATTTCCACTCATCACTGCTATCACGATATCTGCGCCCGTTTGTTCACGAGCCATTTCCGCATGGTAGCGATGACCATTATGGAAAGGATTATATTCAACAATAATGCCACAAATTTTCATCGCATTTCCTCCGTTTCTTAATAGGAATAAAACAAACAGTTCATTCTTTCGGTCAATCCCAAAATGATCAATTCGGTTTTTAACTGTAAAAAAATAAACAGGAGAAATCGAAAAATCGTTTCTCCTGCTTTTCAAATGACGCTTCAGCTTATTTTTCATCAAGATATTTCTAAAGTATTTTTTTCGTTTTTTAGCAGAAAAACGTCACTATTTGGCGCAGACTTTGTTGATGATTTACTCGTCTTGGCCATTATTCGTTACTTTTATACTATTATAATACTATCTGAAACAACGCGATGCACGACAGTTTTTTTGCGATTACACCTCGCGATAAGGTAATGTTTCGTATTCAACAAAAGACTTTTTTCGTGTCCTATTCCTTATATGCCACAAAAAAGAGACGTTTTGTATCTTCCTTTGGTTGTTCGTCGGTGAAATCACCAAATGCTTCTACCTTAGAAAAACCACTATTTTCTAACATTCTTAAATAATTATCCAAAGAATAAGTTTGCTCTTGATGCAGTTCGTCTTCTCGAATAAACTTACCTGCTTCTTCGGGATCTTCCACAAAGAAAGTCAAGAAATGTTCAATACTGTGCTTTTCCTTGCCTGGGTAGCTATCCCATAAAAAGGCAAACTGATCATTTTGATAATGGTAACTATATTCAGGAAAAACCGTGTCGATTTGATAGATAGAATGAACATCGAATATAAATCGTCCATTTTCTTCCAGCGCTTGATACACTTCGTCAAATACTTGCTGCACTTCTTGTTCATTCTTCATATAGCACAAAGAATCTGAGAAACATGTGATTGCTTGGTATTGACCAATTTCTGACAGATCAAGCATGTTTCCTTCAACAAATTGGATTGGTGTTTCCTCTTCAAACGCACGTTGGCTAGCAATCATCAACATCTCTTCTGAAAGATCTAACCCTGTGACATGGTACCCAGCTTTAGCAAAGGCAACAGCTAGAGCACCTGTTCCGCAAGCTAATTCTAAAATATTACATGTTTCACTTGGTAAGTGTCGTTTTGAGAAATCTAACCATTGTTGATATAAGGTTTCATCCATTACCTCATCATAAACGAAAGCAAATGTTTCGTAAGCCATATTAATCGATCCATTCATTTAGGTCAACAAGTGGTGCATCTGACCATAATTTTTCTAAATTATAGAAACTTCTTTCTGGCGCATGGAAAACATGGATGATCAGATCTCCTAAGTCGATCAGGATCCATTTTCCGCCTTCTTTTCCTTCGATACGTTTTACTTCGTAATTGTTTTCTTCTTCTTTTTCAATGATTTCTTCTGTAATTGCATTTAGTTGTCGTTCACTGTTTGCCGAACAAATCATGAAGTAATCTGCTAGTAAAGATACTTCTCTCACATCTAAAGCAACGATATCTTCTGCACGTTTTGAATCGGCAGCTTGCACTGCAATTTGTAGTTGTTCTTTGCTATTTATAGTAATTTCCTCCTAATGGGTAGAGATTATTTTTTAGCTACCCAATGATTATATGTTTCAATTGTTTTTGGATAAATCTGTTGTTCTTGTTCAATCAAGTGAGCTAATGTGTGCTTTGTCTCAAAAGCTACCGCTTCGTCTAAATCAAGCAACGCTATTTCACGCGCATCTTGGACTCCAGGAAACGAGCGACCAGGTTCAATATAATCTGCTACATAGATGATTTTATCTAATAAAGACATTTCAGCCGCACCAGTGGTATGAACCCGAATGGCATGAAGGATCTCTTCATCTGTGATACCAAGCTCTCTTTCAACAAAAGAGGCGCCAACTAAACCATGCCAAATCGCATTTCCATAATGAAGAAGCGCTGGGTCATAGCCATCTCGCTTGATAACTAAAATAAATTCATCATCAGGCCGTTCTTTCGCATAATCATGTGTCAAAGCAGCAATACTAGCTTTTTCTAATGAACAGCCGTATTTGCCGGCAAGGGCAATCGCCGTCTCTTCCACCCCAAGAACATGCTTGAAACGTCGTTCACTCATTCGCATTTGGACTTTTTGCATCAACTCTTCTCTTGAGTAAGTTGTGTATTTATTACTATAGTCCATCTTGATATAGCCCTTCTTTCTCGATATACTCAATGACCTTATCAGGTACTAGATAACGAACGGGACAACCTTGCTGGATCTTCTGCCGTATTTTAGTTGAGCTGATATCAATGGTTGGCACATCGACCCAAATCACTGGGTAAGGCGTTTCGGTTGAGTAACCTGCTCGACGAATACCAACAAAATTGACCATTGTCACTAGTTCATCGATTTTATACCATTTTGGTAGATATTCTACCATGTCGCCACCGATAATAAAATAGTAATCGGTATTAGGGTTGTTTTGTGTCAGAGCTTTCATCGTATCATAAGTATAGCTTTTGCCTTTTCGAGATAACTCGATCGGTTCAATAGCTAAAAAAGGATTATCTGCTATCGCAAGTTCAAGCATGTTTAAGCGATGATTGGCAGCGATTGTCGTTTTTTCATCCACATGTGGTGGTTGATAAGAAGGCATTAAATAGACCTTATCCAACCCTAAATTTTTTCCTGCCTGTTCTGCCATAACCAAGTGTGCCAGGTGAACTGGATTAAAAGTACCACCTAAAATCCCCACCTGTTTGCGTTTTTCAAAAATTTGAGGCATCTCTTGAGGAAATACTTGAGATTCGACAAAAGCTTCCGCTTGCGATTTCATATTAACCACTCCTTAAATTGCGTTTACTTCTTTAGAGATACGTTGATATTTTTCCTTTGAAGAGGGTTTATATAATACAAGAACTCGTCCAATGATTTGAACAACTTGACATCTGACTGTTTCTTCTAAAATACCAGCTACCTCTTCAGGAATCTCATCGGTATTTTGTAATAACGTTACTTTGATTAACTCACGTTTTTCCAGCGCTTCTTCAATCTGAACCATCATGGCAGAATTGATTCCACCTTTACCAATTTGAAAAATCGGTTGTAAGTGGTGTGCCTGGCTTCGTAAAAATCTTTTTTGTTTTCCTCTTAAAGTCATATTCTTCCTTCTTCCTTAAATCAAGGCCTTTCGTTTCATCACATTCACACCTTTTGGCGCCCAACCTGCTACGACTGCCGGTTGTGTCACTGTGATCCATCCTAAGCCAGCAAATACGATATCTGTTTTTTCTTTTACCGAAAATTCAAAACGAACCAATTCGGGAAATTCATTTACTTCATCGGGACGAGGTGGTTGTAATAATCCACCGACGTGTTTCACATAAAATTCATCGGCTTTTGCTAATTTCGTTCGATGAATAGTGACATCATTTGAAACATAAGCAATAAATGAACCGCGTTGCCCACTGATAAAATCAAACCTTGCTAAACCGCCGAGAAAGAGTGTCTGTCCTTCATTCAATTGGTATCCTTTAGGCTTGATTTCTTTCGTTGGTGCAATGATCCTTAAATCTTTTTTTCCAAGATAATGCGCCATTTGATGTCGATGGATAATCCCAGGAGTATCAATCAAGAAGTGACCATCATCTAAAGGAATCTCGATCTTATCTAAAGTTGTCCCTGGAAATTGAGAAGTCGTAATCACATCTTTGACACCTGCTGTGTTCTTGATGATTTGATTGATCAATGTCGATTTACCGACATTTGTCACACCAACGATATAGACGTCACGGCCTTCACGATACTCTTCGATCTTTTTGAGTAGATTCTCCATTTCATTCGCTTTTTTTGCGCTTGTCAATAATACTTCAACTGGACGCAATCCAGCTTCATGTGCGCGCTCTTTCATCCATTGGATCATTTTGGGTTTCTTCAGCGACTTAGGTAAAATATCCACTTTATTTCCGACTAAAAGCACCGGATTATTACCTACAAATCGGTGTAGTCCTGGAATCAAAGAACCATTAAAATCAAAGATATCGACAACATTGACGATCAAGGCATCTTCTTGTCCTAGTTCATTCAGCAGGCGCAAAAAATCATCATCTGTCAGTGAAACATCTTGGATCTCATTATAATGTCTTAACCGAAAACAACGTTGGCAATAGACCTCACCTGATTCTAGTCCTTTTTCTAATGCTGCTTTTGGTGTATACCCTAATTCATTAGGATGGTCGGTTTGGATCGTTGCTCCACACCCAATACACTGTAGTTCTTCGTTCATTCAATTCCACCTCGCCAGCCCATATCAGGATTGTGTGCTAATAAATAGGCCATGATTTTGCGTTCCCAAAAACGATTGAATCGTGTTTTCCAACTATCCGTTTCAATAATTGGTTTAACCAAGATACTTCTGATACCCGAACGATTAGCTGCTCGGATATCTGTCATGATTTGGTCACCAATCATCACAATTTCATCATCTGAAAGATTCAACATTTTTTTTGCTCGATTCATTCCTACGGCTAAAGGTTTTAATGCCCGAGCAACATACGTCAATTCAAATTTATCGATCGCTCGTGCTACTCGTTCAGAGCTATTGTTTGAAACAACCACTACTGGAATACCAGCATTTCTCATTTCTAAGATCCAGTCGAGTAATTCCTCTGTTCCATCAGGATTGTTCCAAGCGATCAACGTATTGTCCAAGTCAGTCAAAACTGCTTTAATCCCTAAGTTTTTTAATTGTGCAGGGGTTATCTTGTAGATGGCATCGACCATCCATGTTGGTTTATATTTTGAAAACATTTTGTCTCCTCATCTGCAAAAAATGAAGGAGCACGAAATGTACTCCTCAGCCCTATATTATACTTCATTCTTTCCAAAAAAACTACCTCTACACCTGAATCCTTCTGAATAAACAACTATTAACCTGAAATGATGAACAGACCGAAGTTACCAAACACTTTTAAAAGAGAAGAAATCATCCGTTTGACTACACTGATAAAATAAAAACTCTCCAAACACGAGAAACTGTTTCGAGAGTTTTCATTCGATTTTTTATTCTTTGGATGTTACTGACTTTTATAATATTTTGGATAAAAATGCGACTGTTCGTGGATGACTGGTTTGTTCAAAAATAGCCGTCGGTGTACCTTCTTCAAGAATGGTTCCTCCATCCATAAATAGAACTCGATCACTGACTTCTTTTGCAAAGCCTATTTCGTGAGTCACAATGATCATAGTCATCCCTTCACGAGCTAATTGCAACATGATTTCTAACACTTCTCCGACCATCTCCGGATCAAGAGCTGAAGTCGGCTCATCAAATAGCATGACGTCGGGTTGCATGGCTAAAGCTCTCGCAATGGCGACCCGTTGTTGTTGCCCCCCAGATAAAGACTGAGGATAAGTATCGGCTTTTTCTAGCAGTCCTACTTTCTTTAGCAGATCTCTAGCAATCTTTGTTGCTTCTTCTTTTGATTGCTTTTTGACTTTGATTGGTGACAAAGTGATGTTTTCTAAAACCGTCATATTAGGGAATAGATTAAACTGTTGGAAAACCATTCCCATTTTTTCTCTTGTTTTAAAAATATCATTTTGCTTGTCGGTAATTGTCATTCCTTCAAACTTGATTTCACCAGAAGTTGGTATCTCTAATAAGTTGATGCATCTTAGTAAAGTGCTTTTTCCCGAGCCTGATGGTCCTAAAAGTACCACGACTTCTCCTGGATAAATTTCAGCGGAAACGTCTTTCAGTACTTCCTGTTCACCGAATTTTTTATTTAAATGTGTAATTTTGATCAATGATTTGGCCATTTATTTTCACCCTTCATCCTTGGTATCCTTTACCTAATTTTTTCTCCCAGCGATTTAGTAACCGAGAAGTAGCAAACGTCATGATGAAATAAACGGCTGCTGCTATAAAATAAGGCTCTAATGGAACATACGAATTGGATATGACGATTTGCGCCGCTCCCATCAGTTCATTGATTCCGATCGCAGTCAACAGGGAAGAATCTTTGATCAACGTAATAAATTCATTGCCTAAAGGAGGCAAAATATTTCTTAATGCTTGTGGTAAAATCACGTAACGCATCGTTTGAGCTGGACGCAACCCTAATGAATAGGAGGCTTCTGTTTGACCGTTGTTCACTGCCAGGATCCCCCCACGGATGATCTCTGCCACATAGGCACCGGAATTTAAAGATAACACGATCATTCCTGGAAGCAGGCGGCCAAGATCAACAGTTAAAACACCTACTTCTAGATCTTTTGAAGGAAAAAATCCTTGAAGCAATAAAAAGCCGATCATGATTTGTAGAAGCATCGGTGTTCCTCGTAACACTTCGATATAGACATTAGCTAAAACATTCAACGGTTTCTTTTTGGACAATTTTAGTAACGCCATCAGTAAACCGATACCCGTTCCCAAGATCACTGTGACGATCGAAATCATGATTGTTATTCCTGTACCTGATAAAAAATAAGGGAAATATTTATCTAAAAAAGAAAAATCCACTCTGCCTGACCTCTATTCTGCCGCTGTTTTTTCAGCTAATTCGTTATTTTGTTGAATAAATTCCTCAATTTTTCCTTCATCATTCAACTTTTTGATGATTTGGTTTAATTCTTTTTGTAGTTGATTGCTTTCTTTAGGTAACGCAATAGCAAAGGCTTCATCAGGAGCTGGCTCAAGTGAAATATCAGCGATCATCAGATCAGGATTTTGGGCGATATATGATTCGGCGATCGTTTTTTCAACGACTGTCGCAGCTAATGAGCCTTGGTTAACTTCAACGATCATGTTGGGAACTTTGTCGATTGTCACAAGCTTCGCACCTTTCAGTTGCGTCTTAACTAATTCCTCTTGAATTGATCCCTTTTGAGCACCCACATTTTTATCTTTTAGGTCATTCGCATTGCGATAGATTTCTTTATTTTTTTTGTTGATGATCACAACTTGTGGTGGGTTGTAATAATTGTCTGTGAAGTCAAATTGTTGTTTTCTTTCATCTGTGGCAGAAATCGCAGAGATAGCGAGATCTGCTTTCCCTTCTTTTAAGGAAGCTAAAACGGTATTGAAATTCATATCTGATACTTCAGCTTTTACTCCTAGTTCTTTCGCGATTGCTTTAGCTAAGTCAATATCAGATCCTACGATTTTATCTTTCCCGTCAACCATCGTATGAAACTCAAACGGCGCGTAATCAGCCGACGTAGCTACTTTTAGTACCCCGCTTTTTTTAATCGCTGCTAACTGATCCTTTTCCTGACCTTGAGCAGTCGTATTGCTGCTGCCACATGCACCTAAAGTCGCTAGTGCAAACAGTACCGTTAACATCCCAAAGAATTTTTTCATGTCATTTTCCTCCTACGTTAAAACTTTTGTATTAAGTGAAGTAATTATAGCATGAAACTTTCAAAAAAAAAGCATTTTTTGTATATTTATTTAAAAAAATGTATTTTAAGGCGAATATATTGTATATAAAACAAATAAAAGAATAATTATTTTAGAATAGTTTTCAATAAAATGAAAAAGAGCTAAGAACGAAAAAGTCATCTTAGCTCTTTTACAGGTGTAACCACAGATAAGGTTAGTTAATCTCCCGCAAGAAGATAAAAGTCATCAAACATTCAAGAAGGAAATTTTGGAAATTCTACTTCTTGATGCGAAACACTCTTTATGTGCAAATAATATTTATCAGAGTTCAATTAGATCTGGGAATCAAATTCCATGTCTGATTACTAGTATTTTTCATTGTTCTACTGATAATAGGATTAAAATCAGTTAGATTATTGTCTTCTAGATCCTATCTACACTCACATTAGAATCCTTATTTTGATAACAAAAACAGCGGGAATCTAGTCCGTTTTAACCGCCGTTCACTCTGAGTGTATTCTAGTCTGCAGTTGGATTGTTTGCGCAAAATTCATTCACACTATAGGAATGCTAGTAGAACCTTGCACTTATCCAAAGAAAAGAAACGGAGACAAAAGTAGCATCTTCGGAAAATTAGTCGGAATTACTTGATACTAAACATGTTTGTTTCAACCCCTTCTGTGCTCAACTAAGTTTCCTATTCTAAGTAATTCTCAATCAGCTTGTTTGACCAACTAATTATGCAACTGATTAATTCTAAATAATCTTAGAATCATCGTATGGTCTCTAAACAGATCTTATTTTACTAAATATAAACCTCTGTACACATTCCGGTATTCCTCATTTAGCTCAACCTGTTTGAATTTTGAGCGTATCTTAAATCAAGAAAACTGAGACATTGATCAGATTTTTTCTAATCAATGCCCCAGTTTTTAGACTTACATGAATTTGTTTTTTCCTTAATTAACAGAAACTGTTTGGTTTTCAGCCAATAAGTTGCCACTGCCATCATAGAAATTCATTGTTACTTGATCATCAGCTTTGATTAGGTCTGGCTTCACATAATAACTGATTGCCCCATCCTTAAAGCTCCCACCTTTACTGATCAGTTTACCATTGACAAACAAGTGTCCTTGGTGGACTTGGGTATCAGAACCATAGGCTCCTTTGATCGTTTGTGTGCCAAGTTTATAAGTCAATTCGTTGATTTCAGCTGTTGGTGTTTGAATAGTGACCCCAATCTCTGATCCTGGAATTTGTTGCCCTCGATTGTTGGCACCCATCAAGACTACTTGATCATCTTCTGACACTTTAAGGTTTCCTACATAATAACTGAACTTGCCATCTTTGAAGCTACCGCCTTGACTAACTTTTTCGCCATTGACCAACAAGATTCCTTGGTAAACATCGCCTGTGTAGTTTCCTTCGATCACTGTACTGATTCCCACACGATGGGCTTCTGTTAATTGACCCAGTTGTTCTCCTATAGTCACTGATTGTGGGTCCCCTAGTGGTGTATCAAATTTATCATAGCCTTGAATCGTTGCTTGATCCCCTGCTTTGATGATTTGAGAGTTCACATAATAGCTAAACTTGCCATCTTTATAGGTTCCGCCCCAACTAACGACTTCTCCATTCACTACTAGTTTTCCTTTATGGATATCCCCCGTATAAGTTCCAGTAATGGTTGAATCACCTAGCTTATAAGTGTCCGCCTGATCAATTGATCCTGAAGATTCGGAAATCACTTCAATCTCTTTGGAATCTATCAGTTCCTTCTCTTTGTTGTAGCCATCTAATACGACTTTGTCGCCGACTTTTAATTTGCCAGCACCGACATAATAGCTGAATTGACCATCTTTGAAGCTACCGCCCCAGCTAACAACTTTGCCATTAACGGTTAATCGTCCGAGAGACATATCCCCTGTGTAGGTTCCAGTAATATTGACATCTCCTACATGATATTCTTGTGGTTTCAACTCACTTTTCACTAGTTCTGCCACATAAGTTCCTGCCGTTAAATCACCAGTGCCGTAATTTGTCATAAAGTCAGCAGGTGAATAGCCTTTGGACTGACCATCTTCACGAATCCAATTTCCTGTCAGCTGATCCCCTTCGTTCAGTGCTTTCGGTGCTGATAAACCAGTGTCTCCAACCGCTTTAAAGTGATCGCCTAGTGTTAATTTATTAAGCGGAACTATAAGAAACATATCACTCATATCTGTTACTTTGCTGGTATCAAACCCACTTAAATCTAAACTTGTTACGCTACTCATACCTTCAAACATATAACTCATATCTGTTACTTTGCTGGTGTCAAAGTTGCTTAAATCTAGACTTGTTAAGTTACTCATATCGTAAAACATAGCATACATATCTGTTACATTACTGGTATCAAACCCACTTAAATCTAAACTTGTTACGCTCCTTAGTCCTCCGCCAAACATCCACTTCATATTTGTCACGTTACTGGTATCAAACCCACTTAAATCTAAACTTGTTATGCTGTTCATACCACGAAACATTTCACGCATATCTGTTACGTTACTGGTATCCAGCTGACTAAGCCCATCGATTTCAGTTACATTTTTAAGGTACGAATAAGAAAATAGGTTGCTAGAATCTTCTGGCGCCACTACTTTTCCAGCCAAGACAATTTTCTTGATGGCTTCACTATCTACTTTGTCGCTGTTCCAAGGTGATTCTTCATAGCCACTTAATTCACCTGCTTCGATCGTCAATACCCCTGTATTTTCATCAAACATATACGGACTAGTGCCCCACGTGCCTGTTTCAACGGAAACATACGTGCCAGCAGTCAGATCACCGGTGCCATAGTTTTTCATGAAATCTTCTGCTGTATAAACCTTCCCTGTGCCATCTTCTCGCTTCCAGGCAGAAGTAAGTTTTGCATTTTCGGAGCCTGATTCTACAAATTTAAAGGTATCTCCTAGAATTAATTTCTTAAGTGGAGTATCAACAAACATATCACGCATATCTGTCACTTTGTGGGTGTCAAAGTTGCTTAAATCTAGACTTGTTACGCGACTTAAACCTTGAAACATCGTATATATACCTGTTACATTACTGGTATCAAACCCACTTACATCTAGGCTTGTTATGCTACTCATATTTTTAAACATATAATTCATAGATGTTACGTTACTAGTATCAAACCCACTTACATCTAGATTTATTACGCTACGCATATCGGAAAACATACAACGCATATCTGTTACGTTACTGGTATCTAGTTGACTCAACCCTTCGATTTCAGTTACATTCTTAAGTTGCTTACCAGTGTAAGTTGAACTAAACAAATAGCCAGAATATTTTGGAGCCACTACTTTCCCAGACAAGACAATTTTTTTGATTGCTTCATAATCCACTGTTCCGCTGTTCCATGGTGATTTTTCATAGCCACTTAACTCACCTGCTTCGATCGTCAATGTCCCTGTGTTTTCATCAAAATTATACGGACTGGTACCCCACCATCCTGTAGCAGAAACGTACGTGCCAGCAGTCAAGTCACCGGTGCCATAGTTATTCATGAAATCTGCTGCTGTATAAACCTTCCCTTTACCATCTGCTCGCTTCCAGGCAGAAGTAAGTTTTGCATTTTCGGAGCCTGATTCTACAAATTTAAAGGTATCTCCTAGAATTAATTTCTTAAGTGGAGTATCAGCAAACATAGCACCCATATCTGTCACTTTGCTAGTGTCAAAGTTGCTTAAATCTAGACTAGTTAAACTGCTCATACGGCGAAACATATCACCCATATATGCTACGTTACTGGTATCAAAGCCACTTATATCTAGACTGGTTAAACTTTGCATACCGAAAAACATAGAATCCATAACTGTTACTTTACTGGTATCAAAGCTATTTAAATCTAGACTTGTTAATCTACTCATACTGTCAAACATAAACGCCATTTCTGTTACTTTACTGGTATCGAAGCCACTTACATCTAGACTTGTTACGTTGCTCATACTGTAAAACATAGCATCCATATTTGTTACGTTACTGGTATCAAAACCACTTACATCTAGACTTGTTACGCTGCGCATACCGTGAAACATATACTCCATATTTGTTACGTTACTGGTATCCAGTTGACTCAATCCTTCGATTTCAGTTACATTTGTAAGGTACGAATAAGAAAATAGGCGTCTAGAATCTTCCGGAGCAACTACTTTTCCAGACAAGACAATTTTCTTGATGGATTTAGCATCTACTTTTTTGCTGTTCCATGGTGATTCTTTATAGCCACTTAACTCACCTGCTCCGATCGTCAATACCCCTGTATTTTCATCAAAAGTATACGGACTGGTACCCCACGTACCTGTTATCTCGGAGGCAGCTGCTACGTTCGCTTTTTGCGCTACTTTTGGCGCTTCAGCTGTTGGATTAGTTGCATCCCCTTCACTGTCGGCAGTCGCTGCTGTTGCTTGTTCTTGTTCTGTTGCTTGGTCTTGGGTGTCATCCGTTGTTTCATCCGTTGCTTCATCAGTTGTTGCTAATGAATCACTAGTTGTAGTAGTTGAATCCGTTGGGTTTACTAACGGATCTGTGACGTTTTGTATCGTTTGATCGATGACTTCTTTTGCTTCATTCGCCTGTGTTTGTTCAGTAGCAGTTTCAGCTGTTGGTGTCAAAGTATCCGCTAATGCCATCGTTGGTGCGATCCCGGTATTTCCCATCACACCAGCCACCGCAAACATCGTTAATAGCTGTTTTTTACGTTTTGCTGTTAATTTTTTCTTACTCATATTTACTCCTTTTTTGCTCTTATTTTTGATCATTACTTTCTCGTCAATACCACTTCATCAGCTTTAGGTGTTTCCCCTGTTTTCAATTGATGTCTCTTTCCAATGTCCATTTTGTTACCGAAGCTGACAAAATCGTATGGATCATCTCCCCTGTAGCTTTTATTTTACTTGTTCTAATCAAGAGTAAACGCTCAATATAACTAATTAATATTCTTGAATCTTGATCGTTTACCATAACTGTTTTGTTGTATATATTTTTTTCATTGATTGAGGAAATCAATCAATCTTTCTACTACTTATCATCTGAAAAAATTTTTCATCTACATGTTACGATTTATGTAAAGGTTCATACGTGGCAGAATAACCTGCAACCTTTTAGACAGGAGAAAGATTTAAATACATCAAACAAGGAAGTGGAGACAAAAGTAGTTAGCATCAAGAAATAAGAAGAGATTCCCAAAAATTGACAAGAAACACAAAAACTAGTTTTTTGCTGTTGATTGTTACCTACTTGGTGCTTCTCAAATTTTTGGTAAATTTCGGCAAATTTTCCGAAGACGCCGCTTTTGTCTCATGTTTATTCGTTTTTAGAGATATTAGAAGCGACTGAGACAAGTTCTGTCCCAGTCTCCTTAAAAAATTATAGAGCCTATATTCATGCCAACTAAATGGTAGACACATGATTATATTCAACAGAGCGATTATCGCATTCCCATTTATAAAATCTCTGATGAATGATAGAGGATAATCTCCAATCCTTGTATTCCAATGTTTTTTAAAAAAGCAGACAGGTTAATAAAAAAACTATCACCGTGAAATAACAAAAAAATCTGAGACAGAATGAGATTCATTCTGACCCAGATTTGATTTTACACCATTCATCAGTCCTTATTGACAAAGAGCCGAAAAATTCAAAAAGCAATCGACCTCCAAAGCTACTCCTGTCATCTAACAGGAAACGGTGGGTAGGTCGATTGCTTTATTCATTCAATTTGGTGCATAACTGTTTGTCTTACTCTTTATAACTGTTTAAAATTTACGGAATCTTTGATAACGTCGTTCAAGCAACTCTTCAGTGGAAGTTTGACATAGTTCGGTCAATTTTTCAATCAATGATTTTTGTAACATTCGACTGACTTTTTCTTTACTTAAAGCTTGCCCATTTACTGTTTCCGGTATCACACGATCGATGACATCTAATTCTAATAATTCAGCTGCCGCAACTTTCATTAATTCAGCCGCTTCAGCTGCTCGACTACCATCTTTCCACAAAATCGACGCAAAACCTTCAGGAGATAAGACAGCATAAATCGTCTGTTCAAGCATCCAAACTTCATCAGCTAAGCCAAGAGCCAATGCTCCTCCGCTTCCACCTTCACCAATGATGATTGCAATGATCGGTACTTTTAGATCAGACATCTCTAATAGGTTTCTGGCAATCGCTTCTCCTTCACCACGTTCTTCCGCACCGACACCACAATAGGCACCAGCAGTATTAATCAGTGTGATAATAGGACGATGGAATTTTTCTGCCTGTTTCATCAGACGAAGTGCTTTACGATATCCTTCTGGATGAGGCGAACCAAAATTTCTGCGAATATTTTCTTGAAGGTCTCGTCCTTTTTGGATCCCAATAACTGTGACAGGTTTTCCATCTAATTTGGCAACCCCACCAACGACTGCTTCGTCGTCTCCAAATAAACGATCGCCATGAAATTCTTGAAACCCCTCAAAGATATCTTCAAAAAAATCAAGACTCGTCCAACGATCCTTTTCACGCGCCAGTTGAACGATCTCATGTGCTGTTTTATCCATGATTTATCCAACCTTTCTGCGTATGCATTTCCAACAAATGATGGATCGTTTCTTTTAGTTCTTTTCTAGGAACGATTTGATCAACAAATCCATGGGTAAGTAGAAATTCTGCTTTTTGGAAATCTTCCGGTAATTCTTGTTTGATCGTTTGTTCGATCACTCGTCTACCGGCAAAACCAATCAAGCTTTGGGGTTCAGCCAAGATCACATCGCCTTCCATTGCAAAACTCGCTGTTACGCCGCCTGTAGTTGGATCGGTCAATACTGTGAGATAAAACAAACCGGCATTGCTATGACGTTTGACAGCTGCTGAGATTTTTGCCATCTGCATCAAAGAAAAAATGCCTTCTTGCATTCTAGCTCCTCCAGAAGCAGTGAACAAGACAACGGGTAAGCCAGCTTTTTCAGCCCGTTCAAACAAACGGGTGATTTTCTCACCTACAACGGTTCCCATACTGCCCATGATGAAATTAGAATCCATGACACCAATCGCAAATGGCAGACCGTGAATCGTTGCTTTTCCTGTCAATACCGCTTCATGCAATCCTGTTTTTTCTTGCATAGTTTGGATCTTTTCTTGATAATCAGGGAAGTTCAAGGGATCTTTTGTTACTAAATCCGTGTCCCATTCTTCTAAACTTTTTTCATCGATGATCAATGCTAATCGTTGCCAAGCACCAATACGAAAGTTATAACTACAATGAGGGCAAACCTTCTCATCACCAATATCTTTTGTATAAATAATGTGTTTACAATTAGGGCATTTAGCCCACATATTATCTGGAATAGACGGCGCATTCGTTGGTTGTTCTGCTCGATTAGGATTAATTCGAATGTATTTTTTCTTTTTGAATAAAGCCATCTACTCTTCTCCTATCTCTGTTTCAGGTGTCCAGTTCGGTAAAAAATCTTCTTGTAAAAAGGCGGTACTATAGTCCCCTGCGATGACTGCTGGATGACTGATTAAATCCATTTGGAACTCCGCGTTCGTGATCACTCCATCGGTAACCACTTCGCTTAACGCTCGTTGCATTTTCATCAACGCCTCAAAGCGAGTGTCTGCATGAACGATCACCTTAGCGATCATTGAATCATAATAAGGTGGAATCGTATAGCCGGAATAAACGGCACTATCAACTCGAACGCCCATGCCTCCTGCTGGTAACAAAAGGTTTTTGATTGTTCCAGGTGATGGTGCAAAATGAAAAGCCGGATTTTCTGCATTGAGTCGACACTCAATGGCGTGACCAGAGAATCGCACATCTTCTTGTTTGATTTCCAACGGTTGTCCCGCAGCAATTTCAATTTGTTTTTTTACCAAGTCAATGTTTGTAACCATCTCAGTTACCGGATGTTCGACTTGGATCCGCGTATTCATTTCCATGAAATAAAATTCTCCCGCTTCATCCATTAAAAATTCAATCGTTCCAGCATTTTCATAATTAACCGCTTTGGCTGCACGAACTGCCGCAGCTCCTAATTCATCTCTTTTATTCTGAGAGATGACCACTGAAGGGGATTCTTCTAATACTTTTTGATTATTTCGTTGAAGAGAACAATCTCGTTCGCCTAAATGAAGGACATGCCCATAATGATCACCAAGGATCTGTACTTCAATATGTCTTGCTGGATAAATGATTTTTTCTAAATACATTTCATCATTTCCAAAAGCCGCTGCTGCTTCTTGCTGCGCAGAAGAAAAATGTTGCGGTAATTCTTCTTTTGATAAAACTTTACGAATCCCTTTTCCGCCACCGCCAGCGGCAGCTTTAAGCATGACCGGATAACCAATCTTATCCGCTACTGTTAGTGCTTCTTCAACTGTTGATAATACGCCATCACTTCCTGGAATAACAGGTACATTGGCTTCTTGCATCAAGCGACGTGCATTGATTTTATTCCCCATCGCATCGATCGTTCGACTTTTTGGACCAATAAAAGCAATATTACATTCTTCACACATAGAAGCAAAACGGCTATTTTCAGATAAGAACCCAAAACCTGGGTGAATCGCTTCTGCTTTGGTCACGATGGCTGCACTCAAAACTGCTTGGACATTCAAATAAGAGTCCGTCGCTTTTGCAGGACCAATACAAATTGCTTCATCTGCCAATTGAGTATGCAATGCGTCAGCATCTGCTTGTGAGTAAACAGCAACAGTCTGAATACCAAGCTCACGACAAGCGCGAATAATTCGTACGGCGATTTCGCCACGATTAGCTATCAAAACTTTTGAAAACATAACTCACCTATCCAATCATAAAAGTTAATTCAGCTTCAGCAACTTTTTTGCCATCCACTTTTGCAATTCCTTTACCAATACCAGCAGAAGATTTGATTTTCGTAATTTCTACTTCAAGATACAGTGTATCCCCTGGAGTGACTTTTCGACGGAATTTTGCTTTGTCTAAACCACCAAAATAAGCAGTCTTTCCTTTAAATTGTTCCAAGGATAATAACGCAACTGCTCCTGCTTGTGCCATCGCTTCAACGATCAAAACACCTGGCATCACAGGTTCTTCTGGAAAGTGACCTTGGAAAAATGGTTCGTTGATCGTCACATTTTTCTTTGCAATGATTCGTTCGCCTTCCACCATTTCTTCGACACGATCAATCAGCAATAGCGGATAACGATGTGGTATGATTTCTTTAATTTCTTGAATGTTCATATTGCTCCTCTTTCCTCTTTTGCTTAATTTGGTTGAATTCTAAATAGTGGTTGATCGTATTCAACAACCGCTTCATTTTCAACAAGAATCTCAACGATTTTCCCATCGACTTCGCTTGTGATTTCATTCATCAATTTCATTGCTTCAATGATACAAATCACTTCACCTTTTTTGACACTATCTCCCACTGACTTAAATTGTGGTTTATCAGGGGCAGGTTGTAAGTAGACGATTCCAACAATCGGTGATTTTACCTCGACACCTTCGAAACTTTCTTGTGATGCTTCGACAGATGCTTGAGGTGCTTCACTAACTGGCGTTTGTTGGATTGGTGTTTGAGGTACTACCGTATCTCTAGGCGCTTCTGTAGCTACTGGCATTGGAGCCATCGTTCCCATTCCACGACTAGATTCATTTTTATTCATATATAATTCAAATTGACCTTCTCTTAAATCAAATTCAGTTAAAGTAGATTGATCGAATTGACTGACTAATTCCTTGATCTCATTGATATTCAAGATTATTCCTCCCAGCGTTTCATACACAAGACCGCATTGTGACCACCAAAGCCTAACGAATTGCTCATTGCATAAGTCAATTGCGCTGGTTTGCTTTCATTGATGACAACGTTCAAGTCAATTTCCGGATCTTGTTTTTGGACATTGATGTTTGGTGGAATAAATTGATGTTCCAGCGCCATTAAAGTAGCTAACGCTTCAATCCCTCCAGCTGCACCTAATAAGTGTCCAGTCATGGATTTCGTACTGCTGACATATGTTTCTTTGAATGAATCACCTAATGCCAGTTGGATTGCTTTTGCTTCTGCTTGATCATTAGCGGGTGTACTTGTCCCATGGGCATTGATATAGCCAACATCTTCTGGCTTAATACCCGCTTCATCCATGGCTAATTTCATTGCTTTGGCAGCGCCTGAACCATCTGGTGTAGGAGCAGTCATATGGAACGCATCACAATTAGCGCCGTAACCAACGATTTCTCCATAGATTTTTGCACCACGAGCTTGAGCATGTTCTAAAGATTCGATCACTAAGATACCCGCTCCTTCGCCCATCACAAAACCGTTACGTTCTTCATCAAAAGGAATCGAACCACGAGTAGGGTCTTCAGCATTCGATAGAGCTGTTAGTGCAGCAAAGCCAGCAATTCCCATTTCACAAATTGTTGCTTCTGCCCCACCAGCTAGAATGACATCTGAATAACCATGTTTGATATTGCGGTAAGCTTCACCAATAGCATTCGTTCCACTCGCACAAGCAGTAACGATTGCTGTACAAATCCCTTTAGCACCTACACGTAGTGCAATGTTGCCGGCAGCCATATTTGCAATAGCCATTGGAACAAACATTGGTGAGACACGTTGCGCGCCTTTTTCGTGTAACCGAATCACTTGGTTTTCGATCGTTGGCAGTCCGCCGATACCGGAACCAACAATGACACCAAAACGATCTTGATCGATTTTCTCTTTATCCAGACCGCTCATCCCTAATGCTTCTAGTGCTGCATAGATCCCATAAATCGAGAACATGTCCATTCGTTTACTGTCTTTTTTCACAAAATATTTGTCGTATGGAAAATCTTTGACTTCACCTGCTAGTGTGATTCCAGTTTCTGTGGCGTCAAATTTAGTAATGGGAGCAATCCCATTCGTTCCTTTTTGCAAACTATCTAAAAAGCTTTCAGCATCATTACCGATTGGTGAAGTGACACCATAGCCTGTAATTACTACTCGATTCATTATTGTTTTCCTCCTTTTTATCCGTGCATCACGAGACCGCCATCAACATTGATGACCTGTCCTGTGATATAAGGACTCTCTGCTAAGAAAATCGCAGCATTCGCAACATCTTCCACGCTGCCAAAACGTTGCATTGGAATTTGTTTTACTACTTGCTCTTTGACTTTATCAGATAAAACTTCGGTCATATCCGTAGCGATAAAACCAGGAGCAATGGCATTACATGTAACACCGCGTGCAGCCGCCTCACGAGCAACAGATTTTGTAAAACCAACGACACCTGCTTTGCTTGCTGCGTAATTTGCTTGTCCGACATTACCAATCAAGCCTGAAACACTTGACAAGTTGATAATTGCACCTTCACGTTTTTTCATCATTTTCTTTAAAACGTGTTGTGTCATATTGAATGTTCCTGTTAGGTTGATATCTAAACAAGCTTTAAAATCTTCTGATGACATGCGCATCAATAATTTATCGTTCGTAATCCCTGCATTATTGATTAGAATATCGATTGATCCTAATTGTTTTTCTGCTTCTTCTACCATCAAGCCAGCTTTTTCATAATCTGAGATATCGCCAGAAACACCGATGCAGTTCACACCTTGAGCTTTGATCTCATTGATTTTTTCTTCTGGAATTGCTTTTCGTCCATTTAAAACGATGTTTGCGCCTGCTTTTGCAAAAGCTAGCGCCACAGCGGCACCAATTCCTCTTGTGCTACCTGTTATAAATACATTTTTTCCTGTTAGCTCCATAACATGCCTCCGATACTTGTCATTGTTTCTTCTAAAGTTTGTTGATTTTCTACTCTTAAAACCGGAATCGTTTTATCGATTTTCTTCATAAAGCCACTTAATACTTTACCTGGTCCAACTTCAATCACTCGTTCCACACCAAGTTCTTTTAATTGATGGATGCTTTCATAAAAATGTACCGGCTTCATCACTTGTTGTTCAAGCAGAGTCGGTATCCGATCTTTGTTCATGATTTCAGTTGTCGTATTACTGATGACAGGAATTGCTGGCTCATTAAAAGTGATCGTTTTTAGCTCAACGGCTAATTTTTTTGCTGCTGGCGCTAAGATTGCTGTATGAAACGGACCACTCACATTTAGTGGAATCATTCGTTTGATGCCTTTTTCTTGCATGATTCTTACTGCTTCATCCACTGCTTGTTCTTCACCGCCAATTACGATTTGTTGGGGTGTATTATAATTTGCAGGCGAAACAATTCCTAATCGTTGAGCTTCCAAACAGCTTTCTTCAATCACTTCTACAGGTGCATTCATAACAGCTACCATTTTCCCACTACCAAGTGGTGCAGCCTCAGTCATATAAGCCCCTCGTTTTGCTACTAAAGCGACTGCTTCACTAAATGACAAAGCTCCACTAGCTACTAAAGCGGAATATTCGCCTAAACTTAATCCTAGAGCAGCTTGAGGTGTAATCCCTCTTTCTTTCAACAAACGATAAAAAGCAATGCTGACCGTTAAGATTGCTGGTTGCGTATAAGCGGTTTGATTGAGTCGTTCATTTTCTGAAAAACACAATTCCGCCATATCATAGCCTAGAATATCACTTGCTTCATTAAACGTTTCTTTGACGATAGTTTCTTGATAGAGATCTTGTCCCATGCCTGGATACTGAGCGCCTTGTCCGCTAAATAAAAATGCTGTCTTCATGTATTTTCTCCAATATTTTTAGGATATATGCTCATGTCTTGATTTATTAAAAAGGACCAAGACACTCCTATTTAAGGAAAATGTCCCAGCCCCCAACCTAATCTTAATGATTATGCAGTTTGTTTTTCAACATAAGTTACTAAATCTTGAACTGTTTTGATGCCGTCTTCTGTTTCGATTTTCACGTCAAATTCGTCTTCGATTTCATTAATGATTTGGAATAAATCCAAGCTATCAGCTTCTAAGTCTTCTTGGATGTTTGTTGTTAATTTGATTTCTTCTGTTTCTTTTCCTAACTCTTCTGCAATAATTTCTTGAACTTTTTCGAATACCATAATATATATTCCTCCGATATTGTTTACAATTTTATGTTTTATCAGCTTACAGTTCCATGAGGATACTTCCCCATGTTAAACCTCCACCGTAACCTGTAAATACTACTTTTTGTTTTTTTCCTAAAGTGATTTGCCCACTAGCTACCGCTTCATCTAATAGGATTGGAATACTTGCAGCAGAGGTATTTCCGTATTTATCCATATTGGTTAAGAATTTTTCTTGCGGTATTTTTACCTTGCGTGCAATTTTCTCAATGATTCTAAGATTTGCTTGATGTAAAAGCAGATAATCAACTGACACATTTTGAGTGATGTCTTTAATGTTTTTTGCAACGTCTCTTACAGCAAAATCAAAGATATCTCTTCCTATCATTGATAAATAAAAAGAGCCTTTTGCATCCTTTACATACACCGGTGATCCGTTCGAATGATAGCCAGCTGTGAGTGACGATCCTCGAGTGCCATCTGCTTCCAGATGTTCTGCAATTATTTTCTGCTCTGTACCAGCTTCAAGTAACACACCACCAGCACCATCACCAAACAGGACAGCCGTTGAACGATCAGACCAATCGATTAATTTGGATAATGTCTCGCCACCAATCACTAATCCTTTATTTGAACCGCACCGAATCATTTTCTCTGCCATGCTTAAAGCATAAACAAAGCCTGAACATGCTGCACTAAGATCAAATGCAATTGCATTTGTTGCACCAAGTTTACCTTGAACTTGGACAGCCACAGAGGGTGTCGTAAAATCAGGAGACATGGTTGCTACAAGAATGAAGTCAAGTTCTGTCGGATCGATGTTCTTTTTTTTGATGAGCTTTTCTGCTACTAAATAGCAAAGATCAGAAGTTTCTTTATCTGTGACGCAACGCCTTTGTTTGATACCTGTTCGCGATGAAATCCATTCATCCGAAGTGTCCATCATTTTGGAAAGATCATCATTGGTAATGATTTTTTCGGGAAGGACACTAGCTGTTGCTGTGATCGTTCCAAATTGTTCCATTAAAAATCCTCACTTGTAATCTCGCAAAAAATCATGCAAGTTTTTCAATGCAGCCAGTAAAGCTTGCTGTTCGTCGGTAGCCATGCCATCCAAGATATTTTTGACCATTTCACGATGAAAGTGCTGATGGACACGATATAAAAGTTTGCCTTTTTTTGTCAGTCCTAATTTCACCACTCGTCGATCATCTTCACTTCGAATGCGTTCAACATAGTCTTTCTTTACTAACTTATTGATAGCAGTGGTCAAGGTCCCAACAGTAATCGACAGTTCTTTGGCTACTTCTGAAGTCGTTTTTTTCTTGTACATACCAATTGCCTCGATCGTATGCATCTCTGTAATTGACAAATCTTTGAACTGAGATTTTTTTAATTCAGATTCTTCGATTGTCAAAATATCATTGAAGACACTAACAAGATAATCATTTACTGTTTTCAAATCTGATTCCATGTTCCACCATCCACTAATTAGTTTGATTATCAAATCATTTGATGTTCAAACTATATCTTAACTTTTTTCAAAATGCAACCTAAAAAGCTCATTTTTTTCGATTATGAACTTTTTCTAAGAAAAAATTCATTTTAAAATCCTATTAAATCAACAATCACCCATTTAAACATTAAAAATATTTCTCAAATAAATATTTTGATTATCAAACTATTTCTACTTAAGACTCAGCAAACGAAAAGGTTGTTCCTTTGCCGTAAATTTGATATAGTATTTTTTGATAAAAAAGGAGAAAGAACGTTGAAAGAAAAAGTAAAAAAACTCCCCTTGCTTCCTGGGGTATACTTGATGAAAGATCATACCGGAACTGTGATTTACGTTGGAAAAGCGAAACAATTAAAAAATCGTGTAAGTAGTTATTTTCGTCATAGTAAACAACATTCAAAAAAAGTTCGCCGATTGATTCATCATATCGCTGACTTTGATTTTGTCGTCGTGGATACTGAATTAGATGCACTATTGTTAGAATGTCAATTAATCCAGTACTACCGCCCTTTTTACAACCGTCAAATGAACTATTTTAGTAACTATAATTATTTACATATTACAAATAATGGTTTTTCCCTTTCAGATATGCCACTTGCCCGTACTTACGGTCCCTTTCGACTTTACAAAAAAATGCCGGCTATTTTACGCATCATTGAAGAAACCTATCAGATGCCGTGGCTATCTGAAATCAGCCTTTTAGCTTTAAATACACAATTACCGGAAATGAATCAGTTGTCATTTGAACAAAAGAAAAAAGAGATTCAAAACCTGCTGCAAGGGCGCAATAAAAAACTAATCACCTACTTGAAGAAAAGGCAAAATCATTTTATCGAACAATTGAATTTTGAAAAAGCTGCCCAAATCCAACAAGATATTGAGTTATCGACAGCTTTCATTAAAAGAATACAAGCGCAGAAACTATTTCTAAGGACGCCTAAAATCACTTTCCATTTACCTCTGGCAGCGGACGAAACGAAACAAAAACATTATTTGATTTGTTACGGTCAACTGGCTGAAACGGCCATTACGTCTAATGATGAATCTCCCTATTTTTATTATGAAAATGCAAAAGCTGGTTTGTCCTTGAAGCGACAGTTGCAAAAAGAAGAAATTGACCCCGTCCTTATACTAATGAGTTACCATAAGAAAATTCTCGCCCAAAATGAATTGTAAAATAAAAAGAAACCTTGAACTACCAAACATTGGTCTACAGTTCACGGTTTCTTTTCGTTGTTTTATCCATTTAACCAATTATTCCCCTAATCTCCTCACTAGCCGAAAAAAATCTAAGGAAAAATAGGCGCCACACTTTTTCTTCTGTTCATCGGAGCAATCTCTTGCTGATACGAACGCTTGTGGATAGAACACGCCCATCCTGGTTACTTCAAGAAGACTTCTTACGAACGAAGCCTGATCCATTAAGCCATAAAAAAAGCAGCTCTGAGCAACCAAGAGAAGATTTTTTAGAAAATCTTCTCTTAGTGCTTTAGAGCTGAACGCTTCTTTCATGATCTTTTATTGGATCAAGTCATAAATTTCCATTGCAACGATATCGATATTGTCAAATTCATATTGTTGATGTGAATCTGTTTCAGTTAATTCAAATGTTTCAGTTGCTTTGTCATAAGTAACTGTACATTTTTCAACGCCCTCTTTTTCAAAACGACGGACTTGCAGTTCATTATCTGCTGATTCGACCATTGCCTCCAGTCGTTTAATGATTGCAACTAATTGTGAATGTGCCATCGGAGGTCCTCCTTTTCTTATTTCTGTTATATTGTAACAAAAGCACAGACGACTTGCATTGATTTTCTCCAAAAAAAGCGAGTTTTTTAAGATTTTTTTTCTGGGTTCTTTCCTTCAGGCCACCAAAGCTTAATCAATGCTTGAGTACCGTCATTTTCAAATCCCTGATCTGCTAATTGTTCATATAATTTTAAAGCTTGCGTTGTCGCTGGTAACTTCAATGCCATTTTATCTGCTTCATCTAACGCAATTTTCAAATCTTTAATAAAATGTTTAACAAAAAATCCTGGCGTATAATCCTCTTTTAAAATACGAGGAGCATAATTACTTAATGACCAGTTTGCGGCACTGCCTCCTGAGACTGTTTCAATGACTTTTTCAAAGTCAAGTCCTGCTTTTGAAGCATATGCAAGTAACTCGGTCATACCTGTCATAGTCCCTGCGATCATGATTTGATTTGCCATTTTCGCATGTTGGCCTTTTCCTGCTGTCCCATGTAAAGTAAAAGTGGATCCCATCACTTGAAACAAAGGTAAAACTTTTTCATAGACACTTTTTTCACCACCAACCATGATTGTCAAAGTGGCATTCTTCGCACCCAGATCTCCACCTGAAACTGGTGCATCTAAAGCAGCTGCACCTTTTTCTGTGGCTGTTTTTGCAATTTTTTCTGCAAGCGTTGGGGTACTAGTTGTTAGATCAACCAAAATTCGATCTTGGACATCCGTTGCAAAAATCCCATTTTCGCCATAGTAAATTTCTTCTACATCTTGGGGATAACCAACCATCGAAAAGATGATCTCACTATTTTTAGTGACATCTTTAGGTGTTTCAGCCCAAATGGCTCCCTTTTTGACTAGCTCATCCGTTTTTGCTTTTGTTCGATTATAGACAGTTACTTCATGTCCTGCGTTCATAAGATGCTCAGTGATTGCGCGTCCCATGACTCCTGTCCCGATAAAACCTAATTTCATATTCGTGACCTCCTAAAAATCAAAAAATCTTTGTCTCTATGCTAAGTATACGCCAGAAACAAAGATTTTTTTAGGATAAATACCTAAATTTATCGTTTAAATGAATTTAATTTGATTTTTATTCTTTCGATGGATGCCTCTTCTTCTTTTCGTTGCATTTCTTTTTCATGATAGATAATCATATCTTCATAAAATTCAATCATCGCTTCGCCAAAGTGCGTAGAGGAAATATCATATAATTTTGATTCCAATACTTTTTGGTCACGAGGGACTTCACTTTTTATATAATCAATAAGTGCTGATGCGAAATTCTCATCGGTTTCAAATGTTTTCCCAAGGGAGGGATGATCAAACAAACGATTAAGATAAGCATTTCCCTCAATTACACAAGGTGTCCCTGAAGCCATTGCTTCCGTATAAGTTAAACCTTGTGTTTCTGAAGTTGAAGCACTAACAAAGTAATCAGCTGCTTTATAATACAATGCCACATCTTCGTTATCGACTTCTCCAGTAAATTGGACAAATTCATCCAATGCTAGTTCGTTGATTAGCTCTTGCAACTCTTCTAGGTAAGGCCCTTTGCCAACGATCACCATTCGTGCATTGGGATACGCTTTTAGAACTTGGGGGAACCCCTGGACCAATGCTTGAATATTTTTTTCATAAGAGATACGACTTAAAGATAAGATCATTAACTCATCATCTTTGATATTCAGCGATCCTCTGATTTCTTTGATAGCTTTTTGCGTGATTCCTTCCCTTTTAAATTTCTCAATATCGATCCCTGTAGGAATCACTCGAAGTGGTGCGACAACACCATAACTTCTTAATGTATCAATTACTCGTTCACTGGGACAGACAACTCCTGTTGTATGGTTAACAAATAAGCGGGAGAGATATCTGACATGAGATTGACGTATCACTTTGCCTTTAGCAATATAGTGTAGATAATCTTCATACATCGTATGATACGTATGGATCAATGGTATTTTCAGCTTTTTAGCAACCATTTTACCTAAAATCCCTGCACCAAATTCTGTATGAGTATGAATCAGTTCTAATTCAAGTTCCTTCGCTACTAAATAAGCGTACCACATACCTCGTACCACTATTCGTCGATCTTTAAAGGAAACGAATGGAACACTCGGCATACGAATGACGTCTTTTTCTATTTTATCAGCATTTGGATCGGTTGTCGTAAAAATATAGACTTCATGTCCATGTTTTTCTAGTTCATTTTTTAAGGTTTTGATCGATGTAGCAACTCCGCTTACCTGCGGAAAATAGGTATCGGTAAAAAAGCCAATTTTCATGATTTTTTGCCTCCAAACTACCCTTTATTATTTTGTCTTTCATTTATGGAAGAATCTACTTCTTCTAACACTTGTGTATACACCAGTTTCAGTTGCTCACCAATTTTCTCAATACTTCGTGCTTGGGCAGTCTGATATCCAGCTGCCACTAGACTAGGAACTTCTTCTTCCACGATCTTTTTGATCAATACGGTAAATTCTTCATTAGAGCGACCCATGTAACAATTTTTTTTATCTTCTAACCAGCCATCATAGACTGGAATGTCTCGTACAAGAACATTTTGCTTACTTGCTAGTGCCTCTAATACTACAATTCCTTCTGTTTCTTCATAAGACGGGAAGAAAAAAAGGTCAGCGCCTGAGTATGCACCCTCAATAATTTCTCCCCGAATATATCCTGGAAAGATCACATTATCTGGGTGTTCTTCTTTCACAATCTGTCGGATATTTTTTGGGATCGAATACATAGGTACATGTCCAAACCAAATAAATGTATATTCTGGGAGTTTTTTTGCAATTTCTACAAAATCAATGATCCCTTTACGAGCAAAAAAAAGGCCAACACAGATAATCACTTTCTGATCTGGTGATAATTTGAAATAGTCGCGAAATTTTTGTTCTTTGATTGGATCTGGTTGATATTTTTTTAGATCAATCCCATTTGATATCGATTGGATCGGTAAATCTATGCCGTAACTTTCCAGTAATCTTTTAGAATATGGCGTAGGTGTGATGAGATAATCCGCCTTTTGATATAATCCCACTAAATATTTTTTTACTAATGGCGATAATTGATTAGAGCCAATAAATGAGTTACGAAAATCTTCCTCTGTTGAGTGAGCATGATAAACGATCTTCTTGCCGTCTTTTCTTGCTTTATTGACCATATTGTGACTATTGATACCATATGTATTGATGTGTAAGATATCATAGTCATCTTTACTATCTAGCGTGTAGGGAATCCCCATTTCTTTTAGAGCACGTTTTTGGTGGTCAAGCGCTCGTCCAATACCAGATTTCGCAAGTATTTTTTCACTTTCAAAATATAATAATACCTTCACCTTACGTCCTCCTTCATTTATATAGTATAACATAGCGCTGAACCTGTCACTCAAACTTAAGCCCTATTTTAAAATAACTCTATTTTTCATTCCTTATTTTTACCTATATGTAAAAATCCCATTGTAAAAAGCTGATACAGCTACTATCGCTGTACCAGCTTTTACTCGTAATATTATTTTACGTATTCATTTACAAGTTCAACGACTTCTTCCATCGTGTCACATTCTTTCAAAGCACGATCAGCAAGTTCAGCCATCTTCGTTGTATCTAAACGTTTCATTAAACTACGTGTTTTCAAGATTGATGTTGCACTCATTGAGAATTCATCTAATCCCATACCTACAAGTAGCGGAACTGCGGTTTGATCCCCAGCCATTTCGCCACACATACCAGCCCATTTACCTTCAGCATGCGCTGCATCGATCACGTTTTTAATCAAACGTAAGATTGATGGGTTGTAAGGTTGATACAAGTATGAAACACGTTCGTTCATACGGTCAGCTGCCATAGTGTATTGGATCAAGTCATTCGTTCCTACTGAGAAGAAGTCAACTTCCTTAGCAAACTTGTCAGCTAAGACAGCTGCTGCTGGAATTTCGATCATGATGCCGACTTGGATCGTATCAGATACTTCCACGCCTTCATTCAATAATTTTTGTTTTTCGTCTTCAAAGATTGCTTTTGCAGCACGGAATTCTTTAAGAGTCGCTACCATTGGGAACATGATACGTAAGTTTCCATGAACAGATGCACGTAATAATGCGCGCATTTGCGTACGGAACATTTCGTCACCTTGTTCTGACAAGCTGATTCGTAATGCACGATAGCCTAAGAATGGGTTCATTTCATGAGGCAATTGTAAGTAAGGTAATTCTTTATCGCCACCGATATCCATCGTACGCACGACAACCGGTTTACCTTCCATACCTTCAAGAACTGCTTTATATGCTTCATATTGGTCATCTTCAGTTGGGAAATCAGGAGAATCCATGTACAAGAATTCTGTACGGTAAAGACCAACCGCTTCCCCACCGTTATTATGAACACCAACTAAATCTTTTGGTGTACCAATATTTGCTGCTAATTCAAAATGTTTGCCATCAGCAGTAACAGTTTCAGCATTTTTTAATTTTTCCCATTCTGCTTTTTGAGCAGCGTATTCAGCACCGATTTTTTCAAATTCAGCTTTTTGTTCAGCTGTAGGATCAACGATTACATCGCCTTCAATCCCGTTAACAGCTAACATGTCGCCTTCTTTGACTTTAGCAGTGATTTCTTTTGTACCTACGATCGCTGGGATTTCTAAAGAACGTGCCATGATCGCTGAGTGTGAAGTACGTCCGCCGATGTCAGTTACAAACGCTTTAACAAAATTGCGATCTAATTGAGCAGTATCACTTGGTGTCAAATCATGAGCAACAACAACTACTTCTTCGTTAATCATTGATGGATTTGGTAATGTCACACCTAGTAAATGCGCTAAAATACGTTTCGCAACGTCGCGGATATCAGCCGCACGTTCTTGCATATAAGCGTTGTCTTCCATAGCTTCGAACATACTGATATACATATCAGTTACTTCTTTTAATGCTGATTCAGCGTTTACGCTGTTATCATTAATGTTTTGTTTAATTTGACCAACCATTTCTGGATCAGACAGAACCATCAAGTGTGCGTCAAATACTTGCGCTTCTGCTTCACCTAAGCTTTGCGCTGCTTTTTCACGAATTTGTTGCAATTCTTCAGTAGATTTTGCTAAAGCATCATCTAAACGAGATGCTTCAGCTGCTGTATCTTCTACTGTTGTCTTACTGAATGTTAAATCCGGTTGAACTAGCAGGTAAGCTTTTGCAACGGCAACGCCGTCACTAGCGGCAATCCCTTTTAGCATTTCAACCATTATTCAGATAATCCTTCTTTCTTCATTGTATCAACGATAGCTGCCATTGCGTCTGCTTCGTCAGCACCTTCAGCTGTGATTGTAACGTCAGAACCTTGACCCACACCTAAAGACATAACGCCCATGATAGATTTCAAGTTTACTGATTTACCTTTATACTCTAAGTTTACATCAGAGTTAAATTTGCTTGCTGTTTGTACTAATAATGTAGCTGGACGTGCGTGGATTCCAGTTTCTGCTACTACGTGAAATTCTTTCTTTTCCATATTAATCGGTCTCCTTTAAGTGAGTGTTGTTTTTATGTGAGGGTTTTCTTTTTTAGCAGTTTACTAAGAACACTAATAAGTAGTACCCTTTCATTTGTAAAGATTACCATTTTTTCCCGATAGATACAACAGTTTTCATTTAAATTCAACTAAAAGTGTGGAAAATAATTAGCACTACTTTTAAAAATATGAATACATAGGATAACAACCGTATTCATTCTATCTCACTTCTTTTTTTAGTAGCTTTGATTCTCTTTACTGATCCCTCAGTAAACAAGCAAACAAAAATAGACTCTGCCAAGTGAAATATCTCCTTCTATTTATCATTTTTATCGAAGAACGACTTATTCATTTCTTCGTTTATTTTGAAAAACTAAATACTTGCACGCGCCCTAAAATTTAGTATAATTATAGCCAAAGGTCAATAATGGTCAATAACATTTTTTACCTTTTCAACTTTTGAGTAAATGAGGGTTATTCTTTTACCTTCGTAGTCACGCGTTGTAAAATAGAATGGAAACATGTGAATCATGTGAAAGGACGTGAATCATTTATGCTTTGTCAAAATTGTGGGAAAAATGAAGCAACGATCCACTTATATGCAACAGTAAACGGACAGAGAACGCAACTTGATTACTGTCAAAGTTGCTATCAAAAAATTAAAAATCAACAAAATGGAGGTCTGACTAGTATGGCTCAAAATGATCCTTTTGGTTTTGGCAGCTTGGACGACTTATTCCGCTCCATGTCCCGCCAAATGCAACAGCAAGGAAACTATGAACAAACTCCTCCAACCCAATTCGGTGGTAACAACAACTTTAACGGCGGTCAACCACCGCAACAAGGAAATTCCGAAGGTCTTTTAGGAGAATACGGAATCAACATCACCGAACAAGCTCGTCAAGGTGACATTGATCCTGTGATCGGCCGTGATGATGAAATCAAACGTGTGATCGAGATTTTAAACCGTCGAACAAAAAACAATCCGGTATTAATCGGTGAGCCTGGTGTTGGTAAAACTGCCGTAGTTGAAGGACTTGCACAAAAAATCGTAGATGGCGATGTGCCGCAAAAATTAATGGATAAAGAAGTGATTCGTTTAGATGTGGTTTCTTTGGTTCAAGGAACTGGTATCCGTGGACAATTTGAAGAACGGATGCAAAAATTGATCGAAGAAATTAAGCAGGCTGAAAATGTCATATTATTCATTGATGAAGTCCATGAAATTGTCGGTGCTGGTTCTGCCGGTGATGGGAACATGGATGCGGGAAATATTTTAAAACCAGCTCTAGCTCGTGGCGAACTACAAATGGTTGGTGCCACTACATTAAATGAATACCGCATCATCGAGAAAGATGCAGCTTTAGAAAGACGGATGCAACCGGTTCGGGTCGTTGAACCTTCTGTTGAGGAAACAATCAGTATCTTAAAAGGATTGCAAAAACGCTACGAAGACTACCATCACGTCAAATATACCGATGAAGCAATCGAAGCTGCAGCTATTCTCTCAAATCGTTATGTTCAAGATCGTTTCTTACCAGATAAAGCGATTGACTTGCTTGATGAAACTGGCTCAAAGAAAAACTTAACGATTCAAATCGTTGATCCTAAAACCATTGATAAAAAACTTGAAGAAGCACAGGAACAAAAAATCCAAGCTTCTAAAGAAGAAGACTTTGAGAAAGCCGCTTATTATCGTGACCAAATCAGTAAATTAGAAAAGATGAAAGAACGTCAATTAACGGATGAAGAAACGCCTGTTATCACAGAAAAAGATATGGAAAAAATTGTGGAAGAACGTACGGGCATCCCTGTTGGCGATCTAAAAGAAAAAGAGCAAACACAATTGAAGAATCTTGCGGCTGATCTAAAAGCACATGTGATTGGACAAGATGATGCTGTAGATCGTGTGGCAAAAGCTATTCGTCGTAATCGGGTTGGCTTGAGCAAGAAAAACCGCCCTATCGGATCATTTTTATTCGTAGGTCCAACTGGTGTCGGTAAAACTGAATTAGCCAAGCAACTGGCATTTGAATTATTCGGTTCCGAAGATTCAATGATTCGTTTTGATATGTCTGAATATATGGAAAAACACAGTGTATCTAAATTGATTGGTTCTCCTCCTGGTTATGTGGGCTATGAAGAGGCAGGTCAACTTACTGAAAAAGTACGTCGTAATCCTTATAGCTTGATTTTATTGGATGAAGTGGAAAAAGCACATCCTGATGTGTTACACATGTTCCTCCAAATTTTGGATGATGGCCGTTTGACTGACGCACAAGGTCGGACAGTAAGCTTTAAAGATACGATCATCATTATGACAAGTAATGCTGGTACAGGTAAAGTCGAAGCAAATGTCGGTTTTGGAGCAGCTCGTGAAGGTGTTACTCGTTCTGTTTTAAACCAACTAAACAATTACTTCACACCTGAATTCTTGAACCGTTTCGATGGAATCATCGAATTTAGTGCGCTATCAAAAGAAAACTTAATGACCATCGTTACCTTGATGCTAGATGAAGTCAATGAAATGTTAGCAGCACAACAACTGCATATCGAAGTGCCGACAAATGTCAAAGAAAAACTTGTTGACTTAGGCTATGACCCAGCAATGGGCGCACGCCCTCTTCGTCGAACGATCCAAGAACAAATCGAAGATGGAATTGCTGAATTTTATTTAGACCATCCTTCAATCCATGAACTAAAAGCAAAATTGGATAAAGAAGAAAAAATTGTGATCACTTCTAAACCAGAACGTTTAGTCAAAGAAACGACAAACGAGCCAACAAACTAAACATCTGACAAAAACTTCGCTTTGCGACTGATAAAAAATGAAGCACCCATGAAAAAGCGACAGCTTTTCTCACGGGTGCTTCATTGCTCAAAGCGGATTTTTGATTGTTTTTTGACAAAAAGCAAAATACTGTTCTTTTTATTAGAAAAAAATTATAATGAAATTAAGTTGTATCTAAAATCTACATAAAAGAGGTGAGCGACATGAAATTTGTCAATGTAACGAATAGTCATTCACGTTTGGTTTTAAACCAATTGGAAAATACAGATGCTCATATGGTGAAGGTTTACACTGCAGGCAATACAATGATTGTTTACACTGAAGCACCGGAACATAACGAGATTTTACTGATTAATGAAAAACGAAAAATACAACCCAAAGAAATTGAAGAAGTCAAAACGTACTTCCTCAATAAAATCCATGACGCCCTATATCAAGAAAACGAAATCCAAGTAATTGAATTAGATGACTTAGTTGAAATCTCGATTCCGAAACATCATCCCCACACTGAGGTTGCAATGTGATGATTACAAATAAACAAAAAAAAGAAACCTTTTTTAGAAGGATAGAAGGATAATGTTTGATTTTATCCTTGATCCAGCTCATTTATAGAGCTGGATCTTCTAAGATTGATTGGTTTCTTTTTTTGGTGTTTTTCCTAGTCGAACGATTGCCCTTACTTCGTTAACGATCGATTCATTATGCTCCCAACCTTCAACATCTAACAGCCTGCATAAACGCTGCATTTCTAACTTTTTTCTTGCTTTACGTTGTTTTCGTTGCTCCAGTGTTTCCATCCAACTCCCCCTTTTTTCTTTTTATATGTACACATCTTTATTTTAATTCATTTTATTTCAAAGAATTTACCAATTTTTTCTTTAAAATAAAAAAAACTTTCCACCAAAATTGTTGGAAAGTTTTTTTTGCTTTTTTGGTAACCTGTAATCAATGAAATGAGGCTGCGATAGCCTCTAAGATTCGTTGACTTGCGTAACCATCTCCATAAGGATTTTTGGCTTGTGCCATCTTTTCATAAGCCTTTACATCAGTTAACAATTGTTTTGTCTCGTCATAAACTGTCTCTTCGTCTGTACCAACGAGTTTTAAAGTTCCGGCTTTTACACCTTCCGGTCGTTCAGTGGTATCACGTAAGACAAGAACCGGAACACCTAAAGAAGGCGCCTCTTCTTGAACTCCGCCTGAATCAGTTAATATAAGATAACTTTTGGCTGCACAATTGTGAAAATCAATGACATCTAATGGTTCGATCAGCTGAACATTCTCATATTGTCCTAAAATAGTATCAGCTAATTCTCGTACTTGAGGATTTTTATGCATCGGAAAAATAATGGATACATCAGAAAATTCTTCAGCAATCCTTCCTAATGCTTGAAAAACGTTCGCCATTGGCTCGCCTAGGTTCTCTCGTCGATGCATTGTTACTAATAATTGTTTAGTGGAGCTGCTCGAAAGATGATCGCTTTTTTGATCCGCCACGATCGTGTACCTCATCGCATCGATCGCCGTATTGCCAGTAACGAAGATGTTTGCTTCATCGTGGTGCTCTCTTCTAAGATTATCAGCACTTTCACTGGTTGGCGCAAAGTAGAGATCCGCTAAAACGTCTGTGGCTTGCCGATTGATTTCTTCAGGAAACGGTGACCATTTGTTCCAAGTTCGTAATCCTGCTTCGACATGTCCGACTTTAATTTGTTGATAAAATGCTGCGGTCGCTGCAGCAAATGTTGTGGTCGTATCTCCATGAACTAAGACGATATCAGGCTGTTCTGCTTGTAAGATTGGTTCTAATGATAAAAGAACTTTCGTTGTAATAGCGGTGAGTGTTTGATTGACACTCATCACATCTAGATCGTGATCAGGAGTAATTTCAAACACTTCTAACACTTGGTCTAACATTTCACGGTGCTGGCCTGTAACCGTCACGATTGATTCAAAGCGCTCATCTTTTTCTAGTGCTTTGATCAAGGGTGCCATTTTTATTGCTTCTGGGCGTGTTCCAAAGATCGACATTACTTTAATCATCATTACATTCCTCCGAATTACTTAATTATTCTCTCCACTGTACTTCATAATCTCCCTAAAGCACCATCTTGTTGACGAGTACTTTACATTAAACTTTTTAATTTGACATCTGGATACTTGTCAGCAAACCAGCGTTCAGCAAACTGGTTCTCGAACAAGAATAATGGCTGATCAAAACGATCACGTGCCAAGATATTACGACTAGAACTCATCTTCTCATCTAAATCTTCTGGTTCGATCCAACGGGCAATCTTATGACCCATAGGTGACATGATCACTTCTGCATTGTATTCATTTAGCATCCGGTATTGGAATACTTCAAATTGAAGTTGTCCAACTGCGCCAATGATATATTCTTCCGTCAAATAAGTTTTATAAAGTTGGATCGCACCTTCTTGGACTAACTGATAGATACCTTTATGGAATGATTTTTGTTTCATTACATTTTTAGCAGTAACTTTCATAAATAATTCAGGAGTAAAGGAAGGCAATTCTTCATACGCCACCTTTAATTTCCCTTCATAAAGGGTATCACCAATTTGATAATTTCCCGTATCATAGACCCCGATGATATCCCCTGCCACAGCATTCTCGACATTTTCTCTTGAGTCAGCCATAAACTGAGTCACATTACTTAATTTCAATTTTTTACCTGTTCGTTCTAATTGAACATCCATTCCACGTTCAAAAGTTCCAGAACAGATTCGCACAAAAGCAATCCGATCTCGGTGAGCTGGATTCATATTGGCTTGGATCTTAAAGACAAAACCTGAAAATTCTTCTTCATAAGGACTAACTTCTTGTCCTGATTGTGTTTGATGTCCGTAAGGTGAAGGGGCTAATTCCACGAAGGTTTCTAAAAATGTTTGCACACCAAAATTTGTTAACGCTGAACCAAAGAAGACCGGTGTCTGATCTCCCCGAGCAATTTTTTCTTCATTAAAAGAATCTCCTGCTTCTTTCAACAATTCTACTTCTTCAAGAACTTGTTCATACAATGAATTTTCCGTCAAAGGATGGCCTTCTGGCAACAATCCTTCTTCATCCAAGGCAACAAGGCGCTCATCATTATAGTTTTCTGGACGATAAAACTCAATACGATTATGGTGGATATCATAGAGTCCTTCTAAGCCTTTCCCCATACCAATCGGCCAATTCATTGGATAAGACTCGATATCGAGCAACTCTTCCAATTCTTCTAAAAGTTCTAATGGTTCGCGACCATCTCGATCTAACTTATTGATAAAGGTAAAAATAGGGATTCCTCTTTTTTTAACGACTTGGAATAATTTTTTTGTTTGAGCTTCAATCCCTTTGGCACTATCGATGACCATAACCGCACTATCGACAGCCATCAATGTCCGATACGTATCTTCAGAAAAATCTTCATGCCCTGGGGTATCTAAGATATTGACTCTTTTACCATGATAATCAAACTGCATCACAGAACTGGTAACTGAGATTCCACGTTGCTTCTCAATTTCCATCCAGTCAGATTTTGCAAAGTTACCAGTCTTTTTCCCTTTGACAGTTCCTGCCTGACGTATTGCGCCACCAAATAAAAGCAATTGTTCAGTAATCGTTGTTTTACCAGCATCCGGATGGGAAATAATCGCAAACGTGCGTCGGTTATCTACTTGTTGTTTTAAGTTAGGGTTATTCATGTTTTACTCCATTTCTGTTACATCATTATCATCTTATTCGTCATCCTGTTCGAGGAATGATCGAACTAGCTATCTCAACTTACCAAGTATATCATGGAAACTATCAAAAAATAAACACTTGTTATGAGTCTTCTCTCTTTCTCTGTTGAATATCATATAAACGACTTTTTCAATAGGAGAAAATAAAGCTTTTCCTGCTACTACAACAACTGAAAACAGATTAAACGAAAAAAGTTGAACTTGGAACAGGCTTCTGTTCCAAGTTCAACTGTCTATTACGATAATCAGAGGCAACAACTCGACAATCGTTCATTCTTTTTACAACCTGATTTTTGATCATTTCTGTACTCAAATTAGTAAAAACAATCTTTATCTTCTCGGCTCATTTTCATCAAAATCTTTATAAAATAAACGACGTTCCTCATCTGGTTCCACAATTTCTTCTTTAGGATCATGGAACACCACGCGAATTTTTAAAATTCTAGAACCTTCCATTTCTTCAGAAGTCAAGGTAATGTTGTCTACATCAAACGATAATTTTTCTCCCTCATCAGGGATCATGCCCAAAGCAGTGATTAAATAGCCTGCCATCGTATCGACATCGCTCATGTGCAAGTTACTGTCAAATACTTCGTTGAACTCATCGATCAACATTCGTCCTTGGATCACGTATTCATGTTCAGCAACCTTTTCATATAATTTTTCGACTTCATCTGATTCATCATCAATTTCACCGACGATTTCTTCTAGTAAATCTTCTAAAGTCGCTAAACCAACGACTCCACCATATTCATCCAGTAAAATAGCCATCTGGTTTTGAGTTTTTTTCATTTCGTACAAGAGATCATCAATGAATATTGTCTCTGGTACAAATAAAGGTTCTTGCATGATTTTTTGAATATTTAAATGTTCAAAGCCAAATTTATGAGCAGCTTTCAATAAGTTTTTCGTATGAAGAATCCCAACAACTTTGTCTTTGTCTTCATTATAGACCGGAATCCTTGAATAATTTTCTGATAAAACTTCATTGACATTCTCTTCAACGGAGTCATTGATATCGATCATAAAAGCATCTGTTCGAGGAACCATTACTTCCCTAGCTACTTTGGTATCTAAAGAAAAAACACCTTGCAGCATTTCTAACTCTTCATTATCAAGTACACCTTCAGTTTCCAACATATACCGCATTTCATCTCTCGTCATTTTTGAATCTTCATCATCAAAAGTCATTGGTGTGACACGAGCTAGTAAACTAGTCGATGCAGATAACAACCAGACGAAAGGTTTGGCAACCACACCGATCAGACGGATGATCCCTGAAGTAAAGTTGGCTACTTCTTCTGATTTGTTCAAGGCGATTCGTTTAGGATACAATTCACCAAAAACAATCGATACGTAGGTCAAAATAGCTAAAACAATAATATTGGCAATATTTCTTGCTGCTACACTACCACCTAATAATGGTGCTAATTTTTCTGATAATGTATTGGCTAACGAAGCACCGGATAGGATATTGACTAACGTGATTCCTACCTGGATCGTTGACAGAAAGTTATTTGGGTTCTGCAATATTTTTAAAAGCTTTTGAGATTTAACATCTCCTTCTTCCGCTTTTTGCTCGACTCGATTTTTGTTGATCGAAACAACAGCAATCTCGGAAGCAGCTAAAAAAGCATTGATCAAAGTTAAAATGATCAGTAATAAAATTTGCGCTAACAGCGACTGACTCTCAGGGTCAGCATTCATAATCGCATTCTCTCCTTATATTTTTTAATTTTTTTGTTTACGATAGAAAAAAAGCGTGACTATAAAGATAGCCACGCTAAAATGTTATCACAAAGAATTTTTCTTTGCAATAAAAACAACTATGAAGCAATTAGTCGGAATTGCTGATACGTTATTCCAATGTCGTTGCAATTTTTTTCTTTTTTTCATTTTGCTGGTCTTCTTTAACAATTTTGATGACATAAGAAATAATCGTCTTACAAATGGCATAAAACGGTACACCTAAGAAAATCCCGATTAACCCAGCAATGTTTCCTGCTACTAATAACACAATGATGATCGTTAGCGGATGGATTTTTAATGATTTTCCGATGACATTTGGATAAATCACATTTCCATCCAATTGTTGAACGATCAAGACAACGACACAACAAAGTAATGCTTTAACAGGATCATTGAATACGGTCACTAAAAATGCTGGAGCTAAGCCTAGGTAAGGACCTAGATAAGGAATCAAATTAGTCAAACCAGCGATAACGCCAAATAAAAAGGCATAATTGACCCCTAGAATCAGATACCCCAAAAAAGTAAATGTTCCGACAAAAAGACATTCAATCGCTTGACCACTAATGTAGTTAGCTAATGTTTTGTTCAATTGACCAAGTAATTCAACAATTTGATCTCTTCTCTTTTCAGGAAAGAATTTCTTGACTGTCGGAACCATTTTTTCTCCATCTTTCAACATATAAAACAAAATAAATGGAGCTGTGATGATCACGATTGTAGCTGAAGCGATCGTACCGACAAGCGATCCTAAGCTGTTTGAAATCCCGCTGAGGAACTGTTGGATAATCTTAGCATAAGAAATATCTAATTGATTCAAATAATGATTGATATCTACTTCTTTAAAGATCGGTAGTTGGGCCATATTATTTAACCAAGTCTCTACACGACTAATAAAGTCAGGAATATTCGATGCGATGGATGAAATTTGTTGGATCAAGCTAGGAATCACGCTGAGCAAAATCCAGATGATCGCTGCGACAAGCAAAAGTAATACGATTGCTACCGCCCAAATGCGTTTGATTTTGATTTTCATCAATAGTTTGACAATAGGATTCAACAAATAATACAAAAATCCAGCAATCAAGACTGGTGCGAATAATGTTGAGAAAAACGTTCCAATTGGTTGAAAGATAAAATTGATTTTTGAAGAAACCAAGATCAACGTGGCGATAATGAGTAATTCGCAAGACCAAAACATCAATTTTGATTGTTTCAATTTTTCAAACAATATACTTCCTCCTTTCGTCTTTTTTACTAGTATATATTATTTGTGTGAAAATTTCTTTTATTCTTACTGATATTTGTTTTTTTATCCACTTTTCATTTTATTTTCTTTACAGTATACTAAACGAATGAAAGGTGGGTTTCGGATGAAAGTCGTTCAAACAAAAGATACATTAAGTGATATTTACCTTGATGCCGTTCGTATTAGAAACCAAGTTTTTGTCAAAGAACAAGGCGTTCCTATAACTAGAGAAATTGATCAAAATGAAGCACATTGCATCCACTTTGTTCTTTATTCAGACCAAAATCTACCTTGTGGGACCGTTCGGCTATTACCATTAGAAAATGGAAAAATGAAGTTACAACGAATGGCGATTCTTGCAGATTATCGTCATCAAGGATTAGGTCAAATTTTAGTAGCTGAAGCTGAAGCTTTCGCCAAAAGTCAAGGATATAATACGATTTTGCTAGGCGCCCAAGCAACAGCTGAGAATTTCTATAAAAAATTAGGATTCACTGCTTATGGAGAACCATTTGAAGATGCTGGTATTGCTCATATCGCAATGAAAAAAGGCTTTTAATTATTGACAGGCTATCAAAGAAAGGATCATCCCTTGTCCTTTTTCTTCCATCATCAGTGTCTATGTTGAAGAACCCATAGCAAAAAAGCAGTAAGCGCAAAACTTTTGCGCTTACTGCTTTTTTTTGTTTACTTGCGCGACAATTGCTTGTAACGGTTATACCAAATATCAATATAGCCTTCGGAGAAAGGGCCCTCACCATTATTGATCCAGTCAACCAAGATCTTCACGTTTTCTTTTAGGATGAAGTCGATATCATTCGGATAATTCATCATTTGGCTATGCATCTCATATTCATCGACATCTAGTAATCGTTTCTCTCCATCAGGAAAAACTTTGATATCTAAATCATAATCAATATACTTCAATGCCTCATCGTCCAGCAAAAAAGGTGAAGCTAGATTACAATAATAGGAAACCCCCTTTTCTCGAATCATTGCTATTACATTGAACCAGTATTTTTTGTGAAAATACACAATTGCTGGTTCTCGAGTCACCCAACGACGTCCATCAGACTCTGTAACTAGAGTATGATCATTGACACCGATCATCGAATGCTCACTTGTTTTTAATACCATGGTATCACGCCACGTTCGATGCAATTTGCCGTCATGTTTGTAACTTTGGATCGTTACAAACTCACCTTCTTTTGGGACTCCCATAGCAACCCTTCCTTACGCAGCATCTCATGCTTTGTGTTTGGGTGTTCATTACACCGACATCGTAATTATTATATCAATAAAAAAGAGCTTTGCCTAGAAAGGATTACTATTGTTTCGATTTTTCTCTAATTGTTCGTTTAATTTTACCTGTACTTTTGGAAAAGCCACGTTATCGAAGTCTTCTGGTAATAACCATTGTGTTATTTCAGTTTTAGGAAATTTGTCATTTGATTGAGAAGGTATTCGACCGTAAAATAGTAATACGTGCCATTTCAAATGGCTAAAGATATGCGTTACCTCTCCCAAATGCCGCTTTTGCCAAATCAATTGTTCTTTAAAATGAAAGGGTAGCTCCGTTTCTTCTTCTGCAACTTTGTCTTGATCGAATAAGCTTGGTTCATGAGATTGAGCCCATTCAGCTTGCAACCATTCGTATTTCTCTTTTGTGACTTCGACCATCGGGAACGTCCACATGTTTGCTAATAACCTTTGCGTATGTCGTTCCTCAAAATAATAGGCTCCCGCCTCATTTTGAATCGCTGCACACACATAATAGACATCTTTCGGTTTGGCTTTCTTTGTTTTTACTGGAAACGAGGTTTGCTCATTTTTTTTGTAAGCTAAGCAAAATGATCGGATCGGACATGATTCACAATTAGGTGAAGTAGGTGTACAAATGGCCGATCCTAGGTCCATCATTGCTTGGTTAAACTCACCAGGATGCTTTTCATCAATGATCTTACGCATCGCCTCATCAAAAATTTTCCGACTAGAAGCTTTGGCGATGTCAGCTTCAATACAAAATAAGCGACTCACGACTCTCATGACATTCCCGTCGATTGCTGGTTCTGGCAAACCAAAAGCAATACTTGAAATAGCGCCTGTAGTATAAGGGCCAATCCCTTTCAATGAACTGATTTCTTCTGGTGTTTGCGGCATACGTCCATCAAATTCTGTCATGATCTGTTGGGCCGCAGCTTGGATATTTCGAACGCGAGAATAATACCCTAATCCTTCCCAAGCCTTTAAAAGTTTTTCTTCTGGTGCCGCAGCTAACGCTTCAATCGTCGGAAACCATTCCATAAAGCGATAAAAATAAGCAATTACCGTATCTACACGGGTTTGTTGAAGCATGATTTCAGAAATCCAGATACGATAAGGATCACGATCATAGCGCCAAGGTAGATTGCGTTTTTCTTTTTCGTACCAGCCAACAAATTGCGTTTGAAACTGTGCGATTTCCTCTTCCGTCCATTTTTCCCATTCTTTATTCACTTGCTTCTTCCTTTTCTACGATAAATCGTTGGATCATTTCTAAATCAAATCCTTTTTGATATAAGCTTTGTTTGATTTTTAAATTACGTTTTTTCGGTTCAAATCTCTCGTTTTTACGCCATAACTTGTCCCCTTGTGAAACTAATGCTTCATATTCAGCGTCTTCATCCGTTTCTTGTGGTAAATGGGCGATGGCTTGTTGGATCGCCTCTTGGGTGAATCCCTTGGTCATCAAGTTTTGTTGAATTTTTCTAAAAAGTTCTTTATGACTTTTCCCATGATTTTTATTGAATAATTTTTCTGCCGTCTGCGCTGCTATCGCTATTTGTTCTTCTTCTGGATATTGCAACAGTGCCTGCTCGACAATTTCCGGTTTCAAACCTTTTTGTTGTAATTGCTGAGCTATTTTTTTTGGTCCTTTGTCACTTAGTCTTACATTTGTCCGTACGTAGCTTTCACCATAGACGAGGTCATTGATCAAATCTAATTCCTTTAAACGATCCACGATCTTATTACGGTCAGCTAGTTCAATCTCTTTTTCTTTCAAATAAGTTCTAATTTCTTTTTCTGAACGCAATTGATAGCTTAGGTAATTGAGCGCTTGTTGGAGACCAAAGTCAAACCCACTGCTTTTCTTGATTTCCTCAATTGTTTCTTCTGTTAATTCTTGTCCCTTTAACAAGCGGTAACGCACCAAGATATCTTCTGAAACCTTCAAAGAATCTCCTTCAGATAATTCGACTTGATAAAATGGACCTTTGCCTTTACTGATCCTAGTAACTGTTATCATTGAGTTACCTCCTCGAACGTATATTCTTATCATAACATAGAAAATCCCCATCGCTATTAATAATATGTTAGAATAAAACCACACTATTAGAAAAAAGGAAGATACTTATGACAGAAACCATTGTCAAAAACGGCCAAACCATCCCTTTAAAAATCAAACGACTGGGTATCAACGGTGAAGGGATCGGTTATTTCAAACGTTTGATCATCTTTGTCCCTTATGCACTGCCCAAAGAAGAAGTTCTTGTCAAGATCACGAAAGCAACACCTCGCTATGCGGAAGCTCAGTTAATCAAAGTCAAAAAGCAAAGCAAGGATCGAGTGGTGGCGCCTTGTCCAGTGTATTATGAATGTGGTGGCTGTCAGCTTCAACATTTAGCATATCAGGCGCAACTTGATTTCAAAAAAGATTTGCTTATGCAAGCGCTAGAAAAATTCAAACCGGCCGGCTTTCGTTCTTACGAATTACGTCCAACGATTGGCATGGAAGAACCATGGCATTACCGAAACAAAGCACAATTCCAATTAAGAAAAAATAAGAAAACACAACAAATCGAAGCTGGGCTATATCAAGCAAATTCCCATGAACTTGTGCCATTAATCGATTGCTTAGTTCAAGAACCACAGACACAAAAAGTGATGAATACGGTCGTCGAGTTATTGAATAAGTATGACCTTCCTATCTATGATGAACGGAGCAACAGTGGCATTTTTCGGACGATCATGGTACGTGTTGGAATAAAAACGGGTGAATTACAAGTTGTATTTATTACTCGCAGTCAAAAATTTCCACAAAAAAATGCAATCATCCGTGACATTAACCAACAATTGCCAGAGGTTGTTTCAATCATGCAAAATGTTCAACCTGCTAAAACTTCCCTTGTAATGGGCGATGAAACAATCCACCTTTGGGGAAAAGATGCTATTGAAGAACATCTCAATGAAGTTACTTTTGATCTCTCACCACGAGCTTTTTTCCAGTTGAATCCGCAACAAACAGAAGTCCTTTATAATGAAGGAATCAAAGCACTCGCGATCCAACCAAATGAAACGATCGTAGATGCTTACTGTGGTGTGGGAACGATTGGTTTAAGTGTAGCAAAACAAGCGAAAGAAATCCGTGGAATGGATGTGATTCCTCAGGCTATTGATGATGCACGTAAAAACGCTCAACGTTTAGGGTATACTAATACCCATTATGAAGTTGGAACTGCTGAAGATTTATTACCAAAATGGCTTGAAGAAGGATTTGAACCAGATGGGATCATTGTCGATCCCCCTCGTACAGGGCTTGATTCTCAGTTGATTCAATCGATCCTCAACTATCCGCCAACGAAATTAGTATATATTTCCTGCAACGTCTCAACCTTAGCACGAGATCTGGGACAATTAAGTAAGAAATTCAAAGTGGAATATTTGCAGTCAGTGGATATGTTTCCCCAAACGGCTCGATGTGAAGTCGTTGTAAAATTGACTAGAAGATCAAGTGTTACCAGCAAAAATTAGTTGAACTTTTTTCGGTACTTTTTCTGCTCGTCTGACTTAACCCAACCTAAGTAAATAAAAAACATCCAAAACACAGCTCTGTGTTTTGGATGTTTTTGTTATGCAATAGTTCATGATTGTCCACTTTTTTAATTCTTACTAATTCAATTTATCCACTAAATATTTACTTTTTGATACTTTTTAATGCACGAAACAATGTCTGGGATTGTCCTTTGAATGACATGACTTGTTCAAATATATCTTCCCCATCATTCAGCATCTTTACGGTGGTCCACCCTAGTGATTCGGTGATGGCACTTGCAACAGTGGCATTGATCGCTGCCCCTGTAACAGTTCCAACTGCTGGTACAAATTTGACAATATTTCCGACAGTACTTCTTCCTAAACTGACTACTACAAGTTCTTTAGAAACACTTTTCCCTAAACTTTCTGACCAAGGTTGTCCAAAAAGTTTATGTAGCCGAGCCATCATAGTCAATTGAACTGGAACTAATAAAAACGCATCTGAAAAAGGGATCGGAGAGCAACCGATGATTGCAGCTGTTAACGAAGCCGCGTGAATGATCCTATGACTTTTTTTGCGTGTCGTTTCATCGACTCCTTTTAAAAAATCTTTAAATACATGATCAAATTTTGCTTGATTTTTTGCAAGGATTTTTTCTGCTACGATTTTCGATTGGTCATAAGCATTAAGGATCACTCTAGCTGATTTTTGTGGCATTTTTTTTAACACTTCAGCAAAGAAAGAGTCGAACTCTTGCTGGTCAAGTGTTTCTTTAGCAAGTGGTGCAACATGATTAGTTTCATCGCTTGTATCTTGCGTATTCTTCTTAAAAAATCTCATCATACTTTTCCCCCTACTAAAAACTACCAATACTCCATTTAATGAAGCATTGTTGTAGCTCTATCATACATTAAACCTTTCCTTAACCAAAATCATTCACTCATGAACAAAAGAAGGTTGAAACAACAATGTTTAGCATCAATAATTTAGAACGAATTTCCGAAAACTGCTTCTCAAATTTAAAGATGAAAATCTCGAAACAGCCCCCCATGTTTTGAGATTTTTTGACTTATCGCCGAAGGTCAGCTCTTTGAACGCCGTGAATCAGAGGTCGTGAAAGAAGCGATCAGCTCCGAGCGAATAAGAGAGGATTTTTTAAAATAGCTCCTCATATTTTAGAAAATCATCGCTTATTGTTGAGGAGTTGCTTCTTGAACACCGTGAATCAGAGGTCGTGAAAACATCGGGTAGCTCTGATGACAATAAGAAAGAATTTTTTGAAACAGCTTCTCATGTTTTGAAAAATTCAGGCTTATTTCGAGGAGCTGATGATTGAACACCATTTACACATTTTTAGAAATAAAGAGACTGAAGCAAGTTTTGCCTCAGTCTCCTACACTTGTCTTTGAATAATTGGTATTTCTAGCACAGATTCGCTGAAATTGAACCCAAAAGATTCTTATGCTTTATTATTGAATATTCGCATCAATTACTTGATAAAAGGCATTGGTTGTATCACTAATATTCCATACAGCCAAGATCACGTGATAGCCTTTACGATCTTTTGGAATATTGATTGTTTGTTTGACAGTTTGTGGCGGTCTTGCACCTTTGTCATCAATTTTTGATATCAATTCAAAATCACTGATTTTCAATGGTGCATTAGGATTCCAACCAGTTTTAGTGATATAGTAATCCCAAGTACTTGTACTATGCTGCGCAGTTAAAAACCAAGTAATATTCAATTTGCCAGTATTGATGATATTTTTATGCCATCTAGTTGCTGTTTGCTCATCTAGTGGCTCAAATCCAGTAACCCCAGCACTTGCTATTTTCCCATCGATAAAGGTATTTTTTGGTGCTTCAATACTTTGTGGCTCCCACTCTGCTCGTCCAACATTTTGGTTCAAATTACCAGCTGCTGCAGTTCCGAAATAAGCACGACTTCCAGGTGAGGTAATATAGCCATGAGCATAGCCAGATGCACCAAATCCAAACAAACCTAACATAACAACGCCAACAAACATTAAAATATTAACCTTTTTCATGATGAACCTCCCATTCATTGATAGGTTCATTGTAAGCGCTTTAATAAAAGAATCAAACATTATGCTTTTATAACTTTTAATAAATTCTTACCCATAAAGCTTCTGTAATATCTGGTTCCCATCCCTCAGTAGCTGGATGTGGTTGAATACAACGATAACGATGTCCCTTATAGGTAACGATATCGCCTATTTTATATGATTTTCCGATAACCCAAGTATCACCTTGCGTACTTTCATTTGTGGTTTTCACTGAGATTGCTTGGCTAAAGTCAGATGTCCCTGCAGCGTTAACTGCTTTAACTTTATAGCTGTAGGTTGTATTTGCTTGTAAATTTTGATCTTTAAATGTATTCGTTGCACTTGTAGCGATGCGAATATTGTTTCGATAAACTTCATAATGAGTGACTTTTTCTTTTGAAGCATTATTAGTCCAGTTTAAAGTCACTGAATTTTGCGTAACATTACTACTAGTTAAATTTACCGGAATTGATGGTTTAGTTAGCGTTTCTACTGGGTCATTTTCTCCACCAGTCGTTCCATCAGTGAATTGTTGGGCAACAGTTAAGAACTCATATTGATTTTTGACTTGACCTTGACCACCATCGACCATGGCATCACGGTTCATTGACCAATAAGAAACCATCCCGAGTTTTCTTGATTTTGCATGTTGGACGATTTTATTGAACATATCAGTTGTAAAGTATGGATGTGTGTCTCCTTCAAATCCAACGGAAGGGGTTGTTCCTAATTTAGCATAAGCTTGAGCATCAGTTAACGTTTTGTTCGCATAACGTTTGTAGTAATCTTGTAATTGTTTTTTCGTATTGTCCACTGCATCTAGTGAACCTTGCGCATAATCGGGAACAACGCTACCGTAACACATCGTCATGATATTAACGGTAGTTAGATCAACACCTGCCTCAAGATAGGCTTGCAAGACAGATAAACCTGTAGATACCAATCCAAAGTCCATCACTGGTAATGTAAGGGTCACACTAACACCTGTTTCATCTTGGACTTTTTTAATCGCTTTAGCATTAGCTAAATTATGCGCATAATTCATTGCCCCAGCTTCTACGTCGAAATCAACACGAGTTAATCCATAACCATCAATAATTTCTTTATAAGCATTTGCTAAAATGGTTGAATCTTGTGTTGTTTCCCAAAATGCGCCAGAATTTAGACCACCAAATGATACAGCAACATCGCCACCAACTTCTCTTAATTCGCGAATGGATTTTTTGATTCCTTCATATTGCCATTGATCGCTATCACTTTCGCTTAAGCCTCCAAATCCACCCCAGGCCCAGTCGATCTTACCATTTTTAATACCTCTTGATTGCATGAATCCTAAATTGAAGAATTTTTGTCCAGTGCTTTTTGCCACTGCAGCTAAATTAAGCGCTCCGTTATTTGATAGATTGCTGCCTGAAACATATGCCGTCATATCGACAAATGGTGCTACTACTTGATCCGCCCATTTGATCCCTTGACCAACGCCAAAACCAGCTTGCTTGTTCGTACTTTGTTCTGTCGCAAATGCCTCTTCCATATTCAATAATAATGGCGCAATCATCAGACTACAAAGAGCTGCTCCCGCTAACATTTTTTTGATTCTTTTATTTCCCATATCTTCTTCTCCTCTCGTGATCAGTGCTATTATCATCTATTTTGTAATCGATTACATATATTATCTCATCAGATAAATAACATCAAAAATAACAATAAATTTGACAATTAACGTTATTTAATCTAATTGACTATTTTCTTTAATAATGTTCGGAGTTACAACATTACAACGACAATGCTTTTCTTTATTCAATAAGAGATAGGGGTTAATATTCTAATATAATAACTGATTTAAAATAACTAAGCCAAAAGTATAACCTTCCAAATCAAATTCAAGTATGTTTAAAACGTTCATGGTAAACTAGAATTATAGAAAGGAGTTAAAACAATATGGCTATACTGAAAGATTATCGTTTTTGGGTTTGTACTGTTGGCATAGTGATTTTAGGTTTCTTATCGGGGATACTAAGTGGTAATCCAGGTAGTTATTATTATTCACTTGAGCTACCTCCTTTTGCACCACCTAGTTGGATCTTTGGTCCTATGTGGACAGTGCTATATATTTTAATGGGAATTTCGTTATATTTACTATTGGTAATGAAAAACAAAAGGGTCAAACAAAAATTAATTACATTATTTGTTATTCAATTTGTATGTAATTTTATCTGGTCTGCTTTGTTTTTCAACTTGCAAAACACCTTAATTGCTGCACTAGATATTACTTTATTAGTGATCCTTCTCTCCATACTGCTTTATCAACTATGGAACCACTATCGCTTAGTGATGTGGTTACTGGTACCATATTATCTCTGGGTATTATTTGCTACGCTTCTCAACTATTCTATTTTATTTTTAAACTAGTAAAAAAAAGCATCCGCACAGTCGGTTATGACTGTTGCGAATGCTTTTTTTACTTAATACCCATTTCCATAATTATATCCTTGTTCATTGTTTTCTTGTTGGTAAGTTTGTTCATTGTTTTGGTTGTAATTCTGATTGTAGTTCTGATTGCCGTACTGATCATAATTTTGATCGGCGCTTTGATTGTATTCTTGATTATACTCGTTGTACTGATTTGTTGTTTGCGTATTTCCTGAATAAGTTGAATTATTCTCACTTGTCGCAGTCTCGTTCGAATCTTCAGCGGATTGCGAGTCATTGTAGAACATGATAGAAGCATTGTCATTTTTTAAATTAGGTAATGTCTTACTTGGTTTGATGTTTAATTGTTTTTTCAATTCGTTTTGGATACTTAATAAATCATTTTCACCTAAAATTTGATAGTAAATACTATCAATGGTTGCATCTTTACCTTGCAATTGATCTTGTTTGATCGTTTCAAATGCTGGTGTGTAATTAGTTGCTACATCTAGCATATCATCCCAATCTAGGTCAGTTGTGACATTTTTTTCGACCGCTTTTAAAATTTTCCGATAATTGCTGACACCATCTAAACTCAATACTTTATTAACAATTTTAGTAACGACTTCACGCTGTCGTGCTTGACGTCCGATATCCCCTTTAGGATCTTCGTGACGCATCCGTGAATAAGCAAGGCCTTTCTTACCATCTAATACTTGTTTACCTACAGGAACATGAACACCATCTAATGTAAAATCAATTTTATTATTGACTTCCACACCTCCGACAGCATTGATCAAATCTTCCATTCCATCTAAATTAATGGTTACATAATGGTCAATGGGGATATCGAGTAACTGTTCGATTGAGTCCATGGCCATTTCAACGCCTCCAAAAGCATATGCGTGATTCAACTTATCAACAGTACCATGACCAACGATATTGGTATAAATATCACGGTCTAAGCTGACGATCGTTGATTTTTTTTGTTGGGGATTCACCGTTACCACCATCATTGTATCCGATCTTCCTTGTTCGGTTCTACCTAATCCGCCAGTATCCAGTCCTAACAAAAGGACAGAAAAAGGTTCTTTGTCGTCAATACTCACTTTATCTTTACGCTTTGTTGACTGACGATTCGATCCCTTGGATATTTGATTGACTGTTTGGTTTGCTTCACCCATGAGTTTAATTCCATAAGCTGAGACTCCGCCAATAAAAACAACGAGAATTCCCAGTAAACCTATTACGACTTTTTGCCACCGCTTCATAATGCACCTCTATCTCACATTTTCTTAAAATATTTTCTCATACAACTAATAAATCAGCAAACTACCTATTTAATCATAATAAAACTTTAAAAAAATAGTCGTGAATAAAAAACTAATTAATATGTAATTTTTTGAATTCTTAATTATCATACCATAGCATCATTACAGAGAAAAGCTTGAATCTAAGTATTTCAAAACGCTTTTATTTTGAAGCACTGAAATGCCTCTTACTCGTTCTCTTTCTTAATTACAATGGTCATCTTGGATCTGTCGTTTTATTTGCAAAAAAAGAAACGATGCCATTCAGCAGACATTGTCTCTTTTTTACAAATTGATACCACCTATTTTATACAGCTTTTAACTGTTTTTTATTAGCGATTTTACGGATGTAACGATCTATATCATGAAAATCACTCCCTGTTACAGACCCCTTCGCTAAAATTAGACTGTCTTCGATTAGTAATTCCTCTAGATAATCACTTAACTCTTGTAAAGTAGCGAACCATTTGAATCGTTGATCTTGTATTTGTTCTTCCTCAAAAATCTTTTTAAAATGCTCACCATAACCTAAGATATGATCTGCTCCACAATGTTCCATCGAATCTTTCAGTGATTCATGGATCACTTGTGCAGTACTTCCTAAGTCAGCAATCTGTCCAAGTACCAAAATACTTTTTCCTTGATAAAAGGTTCGAACTTCATCAAAATAATCGATAGCATTTTTCATCGCAGGCAAAGAAGCATTATGGGTGTCGTCAATAAATGTGAAATTCGTTCCATTCAAGGAAGCATAATTCGTTTTATCGAGAATCTTAGACAATGGCTTAAATGTAGTAAATGCTGGCAGATACGATCGAATGTTGCCTTTTATTTTCCAGACTGTCAATAAAGCAGCAAAAGCATTAGAAATCATACCTGCAGAAGCAACTGACAAGTTCATCGAAAATTCTTGTCCTAAAAAAGAAAATAAAATTTCACAATACTCTCTTTCTTGTCTCGTTTCAATTAAGAAGACATCCTTTGTTTGATCATACAAAGAGTACGTGAGAATCTCTGCTGTTCTTTTTTTGGCTGCTGTCATTAGAATCGCTAGTTCTTCCTCACCAATATCTGTATTGATGATTGCAGTGCCATCTTGCTTCAGTCCTTCAAAAATTTTTGCCTTATGTCGTGCCACTCCGATAGTATCTTTTAATGAACTAAGGTGTGCTTCTCCAATTGAGGTTACAATCGCAATCTCTGGTTGCACTAAATTAGACATTGATCCAGTGTCATAAGAGTTCAGCGCATTGACAGAGACTTCTAAGTTCAACATATCTGGCTCACTTACTAGCTTGCTTAGGTATAGAGGAATCGCAAAACGAACATTGTGGTTCCCACGATTTTCTAACACTTTTTCATTTTGGAATAAATGTGAGATCATCATTCGTGTGGATGTTTTTCCTGCCGAACCAGTGATTGCTACAATTGGTTGTACATAATTGCTTCGGATTTTCTCTGAAATTTGTAGTAAAAATTCCCAACTATTTTTAACAATAAATTGAGGCGTTCTAACAGCTGGGTCATCAATGGGGATTTCAGTAATGATTAAACCAAACTCATTTTCCCTTCCTTTGATTTGCACGTTCCCATCTCGCCAAGCCACTGTCTTTCGATTGATGTAACTTCTTCTTTCTGGTGTCAAACAAACAAATGCTGTGGTATTATAATTGGTTCTTTTGTTTAAATGTCCAGAAAAGTACTCAAATTTGTCAATTATTTGATCAAGATGGTCGTACTTTTGTAAATACGCACCATCGATATCAGCCAATAATTCTTGGATCTTCCACATTCTTTTACACCTACTTTGTTCTAGATTCTCTCTACCATTTTCCTCGTCTTGGTCTTGCTTGATTCACATACCTTGTTGCTGTTTTTTCAATTCTCTGTGGCGAGTCATCTTGGTCTTCTTCCCAAGGATACAACCCCTCTTCATTTTTTTGATACTGACTCCAATCATTTTCTAAAGTTTCTGATTGATGGTCTTTTTTCTTTTTCAGCCGAAACCCTAAATAGGAAAGACCAATCAATGCTAAAGCAGCAAATCGAATATAACCAACCATTATTTTCACTCCTCTTCTCTTTTTAAAGGCATAAGTAATTGATCAAACCAGATAGAAAATGCTCTGCATCATCTATTCTCATACGGAAACGATCATGACGCGCAAAAAAACCATATTTGATCACTTGCGGTTGTTTGAAAAACTGTGCAAACTCTGGAAACATGACTCCTGTTGGGATTTCATGTAACACTCTTTTTTTTCATTACCGTATTGATTCGTGCTTTCGTTTCAAAAAATTCTTTTTCTATCGGAAAAAGCTTATCTTTTAAAGGACTTCTTTCTAATTTGCTGATCATTTTTGAGGCTGCTACTAGTAACTCAAGCATGGTTGGATAAGCTGTATCTCGTTGATCGATAAAGTTGATGTTGACCATTGCATTCTTAATACCAAATTCATAGTAAGTATCTTTTTCTTGATATTTAAGCATCTCATTCGTTGCATAACTTAACCAGTGGTCATGGTATTTTTGATAATTATTTGCGACAAATTGTTCCATCAATCCTTCACAAATCTCAAAAATCTCAATTTGTTTTAAAATCGCATGTGCTCTTAAGAGGGAAAACAGAATTTCACCATCATAATAAATAATTCTAAAACGCTCTTTTGTCATTAATTCGGCATTCAACACATGGATCGTCTGATCATCTGGAGTGATAAATTTTTCTGAAACAGTCGTGATTAAACGACTAAGGGAACTATGAAAGATGGTCTCTTTAGTCACTTCTGAATATTTTGCTAAAGCCAAGATTGCTGTCGCCTGGGCTCCTAACTTATACTCTACTTCTTTATTCAAGTAATCTTTAATCAACAGCTGACCATTGACTTCAGAAGTTAGATTTTCCAATCCCCATAGTAATCCTTCTTTGACTCGTTGCATCAATTCCTGGTCGGATAAATATTCTGCCGATTCAGCTAATGCGTACAAAGATGAAAAATGGCGAACCGAATTATAACCTTTTAGTAACTGATCATAGCAAGGATAATAGCCATAAATGAATTTACCAGTAGGAGTCAACTGTTTGGTTAAATAATTCGTTCCTTGTTCAATCACTAGTTCCGTAATATCATCAAGATTTTCTGTAGTCACTTCTCTGACTTGATTGCCATTGCCATAATCTTTCAAAGGGAATACTTCACCATTTTCAAAATAGAAGGAGGCTGTTTCAAAAAAATAACACTTTGAACGCTCTAAGTAGCTTAAATCACTTTCTTTACGTCCATATTTACGCTTAACATAGCCACGGTAATTTTGGGAATCAATGTGTAACTCAGGATGATTTTTTCCAACTATATGTGCTTTACTTGGTTTAATGATTGCATTTGCTACTAATTCTTCTTTTAAAAAACTTCTTTTTCTGATTCCATCTATTCGCAAATTAAAATCGATGTAATTATTCCTTTTTATTTTGTTTAACCGTTCTTTGACTTGTTGAAAATCAACTTGCTCTTCTTTCGTCACTACATCCAACCTCAGATACGTTTCTGTCTCAAAATGATAGGTTCGATAAGCTGTTAGAAAATTATTCCAAATTGTTTTTAGATTGTTTCCGTAAAATTCATAAGTCTTACCACGCTTACTAAAATCTCCTACGGATACGATTAATAATTTTTTCTCCGTATGAATGTCTACTTTTTCAAGTACTTCTTGGATGGTTGCTAAATCATTTTTATCTGTTTGAACTGGCATAGACTCACCCCTATCAAGAATAAAGAGGTTATAACTACATCCATTATGATTTTTAAATCTATTTCTATAGTTATAACCTCTCCGTTAATTATTAGTTATTCTTTTTATTTCTTTTCATTTTCCAAATACCCATTCCCGAAATCAACGATACTAAGCCACCTAACCAAGAAACAGATGAACTTACCGTATCAGAGGTTTTAGGATACATTTTTAGTGTTGAGCCGTCATGGTAATTCAATGGTTTTGTATGACTTGTCCCACCATAGTGCAAAGGTAATTGTGGTGGATTTGAACCTGATCCACCAGAAGTGTTGATCGGCACCATTCCTGGGTCGCCGTTCTGATCCGTATCTGTACCATTTCCTGCACTTCCCATTCCGGCATCCGCATCGGCATCCGCATCGGCGTCAGCATCAGCATCAGCGTCGGCATCTGCATCGGCATCGGCGTCAGCATCAGCATCGGCATCAGCATCGGCATCAGCATCGGCATCGGCATCGGCGTCAGCATCGGCATCGGCATCGGCGTCAGCATCCGCGTCGGCATCGGCATCGGCGTCAGCATCAGCATCGGCATCAGCATCGGCATCGGCATCGGCGTCAGCATCCGCGTCGGCATCGGCATCCGCATCCGCATCCGCATCAGCGTTGGCATCAGCATCGGCGTCAGCATCGGCATCAGCGTCGGCATCAGCGTCAGCATCAGCGTCGGCATCGGCGTCAGCATCGGCGTCAGCATCAGCATCGGCATCCGCATCGGCATCAGCGTCAGCATCGGCATCCGCATCGGCGTCAGCATCAGCATCAGCATCGGCGTCGGCATCGGCGTCAGCATCGGCATCGGCATCGGTGTCAGCATCGGCATCTGCATCAGCGTCGGCATCGGCGTCAGCATCGGCATCGGCATCGGTGTCAGCATCGGCATCTGCATCAGCGTCGGCGTCGGCGTCAGCATCCGCATCGGCGTCGGCTTCTTCATCGTCTGGGATCACAGCAGCAGCTGGTAAACTTGGATTGTCATTTTCATCATACGCGATTAATTGGATGTCTTCTAAAGGTGACACATCTGTGGCTGCAATTGGAATCGTAAAGTTTCCATTTTCATCAGCCTGTCCTTCTGCAATCAAATTATTCTCTTGATCATAAATACGAACTGTTGCATTAGGATCTGCCATCCCAGTTACTTCATAACCATCAGTTGAGTTCCCTGTAACAACAACATTATATGGTGGTGTTACTTCAGCAGCTTGATAAAAAACTGGCGAATAGCCATCAGAGCTAGAGGCGATATCGATAGATAAAACATCTGCTTTTACAATATTTCCAACGAAGCCAGCTTCATAAGGAACAGACATATCTACTCCGGCTGCCGCTAAATCACTATAATTAGGATCCTGAATTAATGTCGGAATCGTAACCGTCGTTTCACCTAATACGCTCGCATCAGCTAATGTTCCAATCAATGATGACCCCACACCAACTAAACCTGTTGCAGTAGCAAAAGTAAGATTAAATGCTGGTTTAATCGTTGCGGACAACGCTGTATTGATCGTACCTGCTGCTATCGTACCAAGAGCACCGCTTCCTGCATTCGGTGTCGCTTGGATTGCTTGGACAGCATCATTGATTCCATCTAAAATTTCAGTCAGCCCTTCTCGAATAACTGTTTCTAATGAGCCATCTAATTCACCATAGATATATTCGTCCCCTTGCATTTGAAGATTCAATGCTACTTCAGCTGACGTCAATGTACTAAGGTTCTCTAATAATGCTAGTTGAGCATACACTTCATCTAAATTGACTGATGCCAACGGGTTAAGGTTAACAATGTTTTCAACAGCAGACACTAGGGTAGTTACCGCCCCATCTACAATCGACAATAGTGGTTGTAGTTCTTCTCCTGGTAACAAAATATCTGTTTGGAAAGTACCCGTCCCATTTGGATTAACTAAACCTTGCATTTCAGTTGGGATTGCTAAAACTGCTCGTCTCGAGCCATTTAGAACACTTAGATCAATCCCATTATTAGCTGAAATAACAAAATCAACATTACGAGTCGTTCCAGCCAATGGAAAAGGTGCACTTGCTGTTGTTCCACTGGTATTAGACGTCGTTAGATTATTGAACAACTGTCCACTAATCAAGTCAGCATATACTTGTTGTGAACCCACAGTAAACAACGGTGTAGCAATTGAAATAGGTGCTGTCCCCAACAGCATCCCTGCAGCAATAGACGTTCCTACTAATAAGTATTTTTTGGATCGACGTTTAGCTCTAGCTTCTTGATCCATACTTTTTTTATAATCCTTTTTCATTTTTTTCCCCCTTAGATGCTTCCATTATTTACTTATGCTTTATCCCCCACTTAATCAATCACTAACAACAATTATTTCCGCTAGGAACTGGCCTTCTTTCTTTTTGTCAAAAAGATATCTTTCTGAAAAAACTTCAGTTAACTTAAGTTACAAAGATTTTAGCAATCGTTAAATTAAAAATCTATTATTAAGTTTTAATCTTCTTAAAATAACTTTATTATTTTAAAAATAAAAAGAAACTGTAGCAATTATGTAAAAATATTGCATAACATTTCGTTTTTGTGCTTGGATAAATTATAATGTCATTAAGGAATTTCTCTATATGTCCATTCATGAAAAAAACTAACAGCCCAAATTAAAATAACGTATTTTTCACTTATTTTTTTGGCTAATTTTTATAAAAAATGATTATAATAAATTTTTTTCTCATTTTTCGTAAAAAAAAATGACAAAATTTAATAATTTGTCATTCGGAAAATTTCGAGTATAAAAATATAGGAGGGAAAAATAAATGAATTTCTCTGTCATGTTAGAAAGGAATATCCAAGTCCAATTAACGATCTTGGACAACTTATATCGCTCACAAGTTACTTGTACGTTAGAGGAATTATCGAAAACAGCTCATTGTGACAAACGTTCTGTGCTTCATCAATGTGACTATCTTAAGGTTTTATCTGACGATCACATCACAAAAGTACAAAAGGCTTCACTTTTTCTGGAACGATCAGTGAGTATCAACTATTACTACTAAAAATCTTGGAACATTCCGCCATCTTTCAATTGTTAAAAGACCTTTGTCTTCAACCTAGAGTTGATCTGGTTTCCTTTGCCACAGAGCAAAAGATTAGTATTCCCTCCTTAAGAAGACATCTTACTCGAATCAATCAGTTGCTTACTACCTATCAATTACAATTAAAGACTTCAAAAGGCTTCGTATATCTCAAAGGTAGTGAACCACAAGTCCGTTATCTTATTTATTTATTTTTGTGGCAATACTATCAAGGGGTCGTTTGGCCCTTTCCAACCGTTGATTTTCATGAAACCTTTGCAGGGATTGAGTATGCTTTTCAGCTGACAAAACAAAAACCAAATAAACTGAAAATGATTGAATGGTGCTTTATTATTGCTATCACTTTCGTCCGATCAGCACAAGGAAATCAGATGAATCAGAGAGAACTTCCTGATTTTACAGAAGAGATTTGGGATAGCTTTGAAGAGATTACCCATTTCCTTAAACGAATGAGCGTGAAAGCCAAGCTCGATCTTTTGGAAGTCCAATTTTTATTTCTTTGGTTACAAGCACGCCCAGCTTTTTATTTAAAAGACGATCACTTAGAACGAGCCATGAAATTCCATCTAAAAAAAGCCACAGCGATCAAACAATTTCAAAATAGTTTCTATAGCTATATTTATGAAATTGGGTTTAAATCTACACAAATCAACGTAAAGAAAAAATTACTAAATAGTACGATCTTTGCCAACGGGATGAGCGGGCTGTTGTTCCACCGATTTTCCACCATTAAATATGACTTATCAGTCTTTGTAGAAGAAAATTACCCAGCATTCAATCGAGAAATCAATCAATTAGCTTCCCAATTCCAAAAACAGCAACAAGAGCTGTATTGGGTACAATCCTGTCATTTGATCGAAGCATTTATGATCATTACTTCTCCAACATACTTTGATAAAGAAATAAAGATAAAGTACGAAAGTGACTTGCCATTAAGTATTGAACTGAGTTATATGAGTATGTTACAAGAACAATTACGAGTTTACTTAAATGTGGTTTTTACAAATGATCTTTTGTTTGAGCCAGACTTAATCATTCGAACAACCGATATGCCGTTAAAGATCCTGACCTATGAAGAAACAATCCCGTGTTTAGTCGCTCCGACTGATATGTCTAGTGAGCAGATTTATCTATTAAGCCAAAAAAACAAGAAACTAGTCAACGAATAACTAACTTGGGTTTTTATAAAATAAAAAAAAGATGGCAGACGCCATCTTCTTTTTATTATTTGAATAGACCGCTAAGCGGGCTTTTCTTCAACAAGTTATTATAATTTAGTCACTTCAGCAGCTTGAGGGCCACGTGCGCCTTCAACAATTGCAAATTCAACTTCTTGACCTTCTTCTAAGCTCTTGAAGCCGTCTCCTTGAATTGCTGAAAAATGTACGAACACATCGTCTCCGCCGTCTACTGTAATAAACCCAAATCCTTTTTCATTGTTGAACCATTTAACTGTTCCATGTTCCATAAATGTATAGCCTCCAAAAAAGTTCTTGCAAGAAACCTTGCATAAATATTATACCGAATTTAGAAAACGCTCGCAAGACTTACTCAATTTATTTTTCATTCTTTTTTTTAGGCTTGAAAATGATTATTTGGCAGTTGATAATCGATTGTTTACTTCTTCCCAGTTCACAAGGTTCCAGAAAGCTTCAATGTAATCAGGTCGTACATTCTTATATTTCAAATAATACGCATGTTCCCAAACATCTAAACCTAAAATAGGTGTTTTGCCTTCCATTAATGGTGAATCTTGATTGGCTGTTGAAGTGATCGCTAATTTACCATTTTCCATCACTAACCAAGCCCAACCTGAACCAAAACGGCCAGCTGCAGCTTTTTTAAATTCTTCCTTAAATGTTGCAAAATCACCAAAGGCTTCATCAATCGCTTCTTTAATTGCACCAGTTGGTTCGCCACCAGCATTTGGTGCCATGATTTTCCAGAAGAAGGAATGGTTTGCATGTCCGCCACCATTATTACGTACAGCAGTCTTGATATCTGTAGGGACAGCATCCATATCAGAAAGTAGTTCTTCGATTGTTTTTTCACCTAGTTCTGGATGTTTTTCAATCGCTGCATTTAAATTTGTTACATAAGTATTATGGTGTTTGTCATGATGCAAATGCATCGTTTCTTCATCGATATAAGGTTCTAACGCATCGAATGCATATGGTAAATCTGGTAATGTGTAAGTCATAAAAAATTCCTCCTCAATGTGTTTGTTCATAGTGTCTACACTACAAAGAGTAACAAAGAGCAAGGAATTCTTCAAAAATTATGCCTACTGTGGATTTTACTTCTCTTTTTCAGGAAGTTCTTCCTCAATAATGGTTGTCCCTTTAAAAATAAACAATTTACTAAAGACATAATTGGCGACTACCACGATGACTTGGGTAATAATCTTAGCCACATAATCATTTGTGTGCATCACCTGAATCAGCAGCAACATGGAACCCATATCCATACCATAAGAAAGAATCCGATAGAACAAAAATTTACTAAATTCAATAACTAAATGAAAAAAATTAGGTGACTTGGAATGAAATACCCATAATTTGTTCGTTACAAAAGCAAATAAAACAGAACAAATCCAAGAAATAGTATTTGCTATCGGCATACTTAGATGGAGCATCTGTAATGCAATTGCAAAAGTAACGATATTCACGACTGTTGCTAAACCACCAAAAAATAGGTAAATAAATATTTCCCAGTAACCTTTTTCTTCTAAAAATTGTCTCACTCGATAATAAAAATTCATCGTTCATCCTACCTTACTAATCAATTCTTATTCATCATACCTTATTTGTCGCTGGTTTTCATCTTTATTCCTTAAATTCATCTTTGTAACTAGTAAATTTTAACATTATCGTTATTTTTTATAAAAGCAGGTTCTCACATGAACCTTAAAGGAAGATTGCCAATTGGTATTTCCCCTTGTATTTCTTCTAAGACTTCGCTAGAATTGCTAATGATGACATTATGTATAGAAGGAGTAACTATGACAACAAAACAATTAATTATCAGCTCATTCACGCAATTTAAAGAGCTCAAAAATGCTAGAAAAACCCCGTTTGCTAAATCGGTTCTTTATCTTTTGGTCCTTAGCATCATCATGGCTTTGCCTATTTCCTATCAAGTGTTTCAAGTGCTAGAAAACATCAAACAAGATGGTCAGAAAATTGCCACCAAGATTCCAGATTTTTCCATAAAAAACGGGAAAATTGATGCAGCAGATCATGAAGGTTTCATCTATCAAACAAATTCTATCATCTTTACTTTTGATCCGGAAGGCAAACGATCTGAAAAAGATATTACTTCTGACTTAGTCGGAAATTTTCTTAGTGTTGGACTACTAAAAAATAAACTCGTCGTAGCTTTGCCTAATACCGGTACTACTTTTCTAAACAATAACTCACTTGAACTTGACTATAAAAATGATGCCTTAAAAAATCTAACAGGAAAACAATTGCGTACAACCTTAAGTGAAGCAACAATTCCATTTTGGATCAAGATTGTGACTTTCTTAATTTCTATTTATCCAAGCTTTTTGAATTTGATCGTTACTTTACTTTTAGCTAATTTTGCAGCTTATATTTATGCGCGCTTACGTTTGACTGGCGCTTCTTTTCTTGATTGTTTAAAAACGATGATCTATTCAATCACCCTACCAACAGTCTTAGCCACGATCTTAATGATTTTCTTACCGGCTTTTGACACAAGTGCTTTTATCGCAATAGCAGGACTTTTTATTTTTGCACAGGCGGTAAAAGGCTGGCCAAAAAGCCAAATGATGTAGTTCACCAATGTCAAACGTAGGAAACGACTTTCTTCGATTAGGCGACAACGCTAGTCAAAGAAAGTCGTTTTTTTTTGTCAACTATTTTTCTAAGTAAGGATCAATATCCTTTTTGTAATGCCACTTCATTTATCTTAAGCTCTTGATTTGTGACATAGCTTTTAAGATTGGCTAGAAAGATTGTCATTAACTTATTTTGAAAATCTGAGGTTAAGCCAGCGATATGCGGCGTAATCAATACTTGATCCATTTCCCACAATGGGCTTTTTTCAGGTAATGGTTCTTCTTCAAAAACATCCAATGCTGCAAAGGCGAGTTGTTCTTCATTTAATGCCTGAACTAAATCAGCTGTTTTTAAAGAAGCCCCACGTCCAACGTTGATGAATAACGCATGGGAAGCGAATTTTTTGAATAATTCATAATTAAAGAAGCCCTTAGTCTGCTCTGTCAGAGGCAAAATATTTACAATGATATCCATATCAGCTACTACTTTTTCCACTTCGTTTAAGGAATACGTTTGACTGAATCCTTCTACTGGATGCCCGGTAGTATTTATCCCATAACTGACCATAGAAAAGCTGTCTGCTTTATCAGCAACCATCTTGCCGATTTGCCCCGTTCCGATGATCAATAATTTTTGTTTTTCTAATGGCTGATAATGGACATGAGTTCCTAACCATTCTTTCTTTGCTTGTGCTTTTTGTGCTTGGAACAGCCCTCGAGAATAGCCTAAAATCACTCCCATGATGTGTTCAGCTATTGATTCACTATGAATACCACTACCATTTGAAAGTAAGATCCCTTTTTCAGAAAATGCCGTTAGTGGTAAAGTGTCTACCCCTGCTGAGATCGAATGTACCCATTTTAACCCTGGAGATGATAATAGCTCTTTTTCGTATTGGCGATTCCACCCTAAACTAATTTCAACATTCATCAAATCTGTAGGTTCAAGCTCAGTTTTTATGACATAATTAGGCGCTAATTCAGTCATTTTATCAATAAATTGTTGTCTAAATCCTCGATCTAAATAAATAATTTTTTCTGCCATCTTAGTTACGCATCCCTTCTATTACTAATTGTAATCAAGTGTTTCGTGACTCAGTCTTATGAAAAAAGAGGTAAATATAAAAAAGGAGTTTTCCAAGCTAATGGTAGCTAAAGAAACGCTCCTTTGTTTTATTGTTCTTTGAAATGATAAGTTGGCTCATTTAAAGATGCATCATAATCAACAACAAGATCATACCCCTTGAAAAACCAGTCATCTGCTTCTTCAATAAAAAACAGCATCCCGTCAATGGTTTCTTCTTTGATTGGTCGTTCAGGCTGTTCGACAGACATTCCGATAGAAAAACCATCATGTACTTCTGTCTTGCCGTAGACTTTCCCAAAAAAACGAATCCCATAATTTTCAGGGATGGTTACTTCCTCTTCGAACCATTTACGTGCATTATCTGTTACTGATAATTTCATTCCTGCATCTCCTTATTGATTCATTTTATCGTCTAATATATCTACATCTTCGGTTTCCCCAATTACTAATAAATTATCATTTTCTCTGACATATTCATCTGCTGAAGGTGAAACAACGACCGAACGATCAAAACGTCGAATTGCTACAACTGTTAGATCATAACGTTGCCTAAAATTCAGCTCCGCTAATGTTTTATTAAAAAATTTGGGATTAGAAACTCGAATTTCTGCAAGAGAAAATTGATCCGATAGTTCTAAGTAATCCAATATATTTTTTGAAACAAGATTATGAGCAATACGAATCCCCATATCTCTTTCCGGGTGAACCACACGATCTGCTCCGATTTTTTCTAACACTCTTGCATGATATTCATTTTGAGCTTTAGCTAAGATGTTGGGAACTCCCATCTCTTTGACCATTAATGTAACGAGGATACTTGCTTGGATATCTTCACCGATTGCAATGATCACATGATCAAAATTTCTGATTCCTAGTGAACGCAACGTCATTTCATCTTGTGCATTTGCTACAACTGCATGAGTAGCGATATTCATATATTCATTGACTCGATCTTCATTGCTATCAATAGCTAATACTTCTTGTCCTGCTTCAACTAAGGTTCGGCAAATACTGCCACCAAATCGTCCAAGCCCGACAATTGCAAAATTTTGTTTCACTTGCTTCCTCCCTTACCTATTTTATTTAAGTATAGCAAAGGCTTTCTAAAAACGAAAGTAAGCTTTCTTTTGTAGAATAAACAATTTTATTTAACTAATCCATGTTTGAAAGCATAAATAGCTGCTTGCGTTCGATCTTCTACTTCTAATTTTGCTAATATATTTGAGACATGGGTTTTGACTGTTTTTAAAGTAATAAATAATTCATCTGCGATCTCTTGATTGCTTTTTCCTTCTGCTATCAGCATCAGAATTTCATTTTCACGTTTTGTCAATTCTTCATGAAGAATTGGCTCGTTTCTCTTACTTATTTTTTCCATCATTTTTGTTGTTACTTCAGGTTCTAGCACTCGTTCCCCTCTTTGAGTTGCTCTGATCGCATCTGCAATTTCATGAGCGGTAGAAGTTTTTAATAGATATCCCGCTGCACCAGCTTCAATGGCTGGATAAACTTTTTCATCATCGATAAAGCTGGTCACAATAATTATTTTTGCTTCAGGCCAGTCTTTTAAAATAGCTTTAGTTGATTCAATCCCATCCATTTCTTCCATAACAAGATCCATCAAAATCACATCAGGTCGTAATTCCATTGCTTTTTCATAGCCTTCTCGACCATTTTCTGCTTCACCGATCACTTGAATGTCTTCTTGAATCGATAAATAAGAGGATACTCCTAAGCGAACCATTTCATGATCATCTACGAGTAATACTTGTATCATTTTCAATTATGCCTCCTTGATCAAAGGAACTTTGATCTCAATACTGGTGCCTTGTCCTTTAAAACTAATAATTTTAACTGTTCCACCAATACCTGCTACTCGTTCCCTAATATTATTTAATCCATAACTACCTGTTTTCGTTTCGTTCATATTAAACCCGGTACCATCATCAATCACTCGTAACAATAAGTTATTATTGATTTTGTGTAAATAAACTTCTAATTCATTTGCTTTAGCGTGACGTAAGGTATTGGATAATAATTCTTGCACGATACGAAAAAGATGATCTTCAATCGAATTGGACAATTTTACGTCTTCGATCTCCCATTTCAATGAAATTTGAATTTTATTTTGTAGTTCTTTTAATAATTGCTCAATTCCTTGTTTCAAACTCTTCTCCTCCAGATTCACTGGGCGAAGATGAAGTAGGAGCGCACGCATTTCAGATTGAGAAGCATTGATGATATCAGCAACCATACGTAATTGTTTGCGAAATATTTCTGAACTATCTGTTTTTTCGGCTTGTTCTGTTAAAGCAGACATCATCATCATCGCTGCAAATAATTGTTGTGAGACAGAATCATGGAGTTCCCGGGCTAAACGATGCCTTTCTAGTTCTAAGATTTCCTCTCTTGTCTGTCCATCCACATACTGGGGTCTGCTAGTGATAATTTGTAGTTCACTAGAAACTTCAATCATTTTTTCTTTTATTTTGGTTATTTCTTTATCAATATCTTGTACATAAATATCATCATTTGCACTGGGAATGGGTTCATTCAAATGACTAGACTCATAATTACCAGAAGATAATGCTCTTAATTTTTCTTCAATTTTACCATACTTTGCTTTTTGGATAAGTGATACTATCAAAAAAACCACTAATCCGACACCTAAGGCAATAGCAAACAAATGAAAAATCAGCGGCACATACAATAGTCTTGCACTTAAAATGGCACGCCACCAATTCGTTTGGTTACTTGCATAAAAATAAGTGAACAACGAAAACAAGATGATTAAAAAAGAAGCCGCTGAGGCATAGATTGCCATCATTAATTTTGATAATCTGCTCATCATACACGTATCACCTCAACGTCACCAAGTAATGTATTCGTGATGATTTTTAACCGTCTTGGGTTTTCATCATAATCGTTACTATAAATTTTGATGGATTCATTTTTTAATGAAAATTGTTCCTCTTCAAATAAAACATTTCCAACAAGTGTCGCATGCTCTAAACTGATGGCAATCCCTAAAGGTACCAAAATTCTCGTTCTACCAATTCCTTTTCGCACAATAACGATATTATCATCCTTTGGTAACAATGTATTGCCAAGATCAATGATCGTATCCCCTGAAATTAAAGCAATATTGATGTCATCCCATTCATAAACATCATTACCAATACGTTGATTTCCAAATAATTGTTGTTTTTTTCGTTCATTATTATGTGTTTTTAATTGATCGGTTTGTACCATGATCATCTGTTTCTTTCGCCAAAAGGTATTTTTTGTTAGATCAATCCCAGAAATTTCCACCCCTTTTAGTCCGATAAACAAGATCGCAAATACTGCCATCAACCATAGTGCAGGGCTATTGACTAAACTAAAGAAAACGATCAAACTCCCTATAATCAATTGAAAATTTCGAAATCCAGATCGTGGATATTTTCTTAATGCTAAATATATGTTCAATGCACCAAACAATACGAGAAGAAGTAATTCTACGTTGTTCACAATTTGCCAAACTGCAAATAGTAATAATAAAGCCTCGACTACGATAAAAAAACGCCAAGAACTATTCATCTTTATTCTCCTTTCATGCACATTCTCATTCTATCATAGCTATTTTTTTAGAAATATACTATAGGACTTGAGATGTAAAGTTTGTCCTAAGTCAAATGGTTCTGGACACTCATTCCTTAGAAAAATAAATAAGCCGAAGAATCCCAAAAATCGGAGAAACGATTTTCTGATTCTTCGGCTTATTGCTCAAAGTTGTAGATGTCACAACTTCATTTTTGTTCAAGTATTTCTTATGCTTGCTCTACTTTAACGATTTTAACTAACATATCGCCACCAGGGGTAGCAATCGTTACTTCATCATTGACTAATTTACCAATCAAAGCTTGAGCAATTGGTGAATCATTAGAAATTTTACCAGAAAATGGATCAGCTTCTGCACTTCCTACGATTGTGTATTCTTCTTCTTCACCATCCGGTAATTCAATAAATGTTACTGTCTTACCAATTGATACTTCATCTGCATCAACACCGTCATTGTCAATGATTTGAGCAAAACGAATCATATTTTCGATTGTTGTGATTCGACCTTCAACAAACGCTTGTTCATCTTTAGCAGATTCATACTCTGAGTTTTCAGATAGATCACCAAATCCACGAGCGATTTTAATGCGTTCAATGATTTCTCCGCGTTTAACTGTTTTTAATTGTTCTAATTCTTCTTCTAGTTTGGCTTTGCCTTCTAGAGTCATCGGGTAAACTTTCTCAACCATGTATAACGTCTCCTTCTTGATCTATGGAATACCGCAAAAAGTAATCTTTTGAGGAATATAATCCAAAAAAGATTACCACGCTTTTCCTAAAATGTAAATGTTTTTCTATTTTAAATAAATAGTCGATGATACAAATACTATTCTACGAATTATTGACATATTTATCAACTAATTCCAAATGTTCTTCGTAAGTTTTTGCAAAATAAACATCGCCTTTTTTGATATCTGCCACAAAATAGTAGTAATCATTTTGAGTCGGCTCTAATACGGCTTCGATAGCTGCTTCACTAGGGTTATCAAATGGTCCAGGACCATAACCTGTGTTCGTATATAGATTATATGGAGAGTCAACAGCCGTATCTTTATAAGATACCGTTTCTTTGTGTTCTCCCAAGGCATATAAAACAGAGATATCTGATTGTAAAGGCATATCTGCCTTAATACGGTTGAAAAATACTTGGGCGATGTTTTTACGATCGTTTTCTTTAATCCCTTCTTTTTCAACTAATGAGGCCAACGTCAGGACTTCTTGAACCGTCATATTTTTTTGTTTGATGGTTGTAAAATAAGGCTGTAACACGCTATTTGTCTTGTTTACCATCTGAACGACTAAATCTTTCAACGACATTTTTTTGTAGTAATCATAAGTAGCCGGGAACAAATAACCTTCTAAGCGATATTTGACATTTTGAGCTTTGCTCGCACTGTCCAATAAATCTGGGAATTTTTTATAAAGCTCATTGAAAAACGTTTCATCTTTCATCAAATCTAAAAATTCTTGTTTATCTTTTCCAGTGACTTTCGCTACTCTAGCAGCGATTTGTTCAATGTCGTATCCTTCCGGTATCACGACTTTGCCATCTGCTACTTTAGTTGGCTCTGAGGTGCCACCTTCTTGCAATTGTTTTCCGATCTCATCCAAAGTCATATTTGGTGCCATTTGATAATATCCAGCTTGAAAGCCAGTCATATTTTTAAATTTAGTATAGTAATTGAACACGATGCCGCTTTTAATCACTTGATCTTGTTCGAGTATCTCACCTATTTGTTTATTTGATGAACCGCTAGGTATTTCGATTTGAACAAGTTGATCATTTTTAGGATCCAATGGTTTCAACCCGCTATCCACATAGCGGTAAATGGTGAATCCAAGGACGCCTCCAATGATTAGCAACGTCAAAACGATCACTAAAATGATTTTACCAACGATTTTTTCTTCTTTTTTTCGCAAATTTTTTCTCTGATTAATGACTGCATTCTTTTCAGCAGATTGGTCTGATCTGTTTTTTTTCTCTTCTGGACGTTGTTTGTTTTCTGACAAAACAACTCCTCCTTACTATCAACTTCGTAACTTCATCTATTATACATGATATTTTGATTGACGTGAATTAATTTATTTAAATATTCTATCAAAATTGTAAGTAGTAAATCAAATGAAAACAGATTAAAATTAATATCAATGAATACAATAGTTATTTTAACTATTAGCGAAAATGAAAGGACCTTATGACACAATGATAAAAAAAGGCAAACATGCAAAAAAAAGAGCATTTCCTTTTTTCTCTATCATTCTAGTATTGCTCAGTATCAGCGTACTTTCCACCGGTATGATTATAGGATGGAGTATTTATACGAAAGAACAAGCTAGAAATGATTCCGATTCACTAAAACCTAAACAGACATTATCGCTTACACCTGAAGAAAAAAAATTATCAGAAAAAATCAACCACCTGTTAATTAAACATGATTACATTGGCTCAATTTATGTAAAGAAAAATAATCATGTGATTTTTGAGCGTGGCTATGGTTATGCGAACAAAGAAAATGATCAGTTAAACCGCCCTTATCTTTACTATCAAATTGGCTCGATTCAAAAAGCGATGACAGCTCTGTTAATTCTCAAACAAGTAGAATTAGGACACCTTTCTTTGAATACGAAATTGGCTAAGTTTTATCCTCAAATTCCGGATAGTCAAAAGATTTCCATTGAAGATCTACTTTATATGAGATCTGGGTTGAAACCTACAGCTAAACCTACTACCCCATTATCAGATACAGAAGTCGTTCAATTTGCGGTTCAACATCTAAAATTAGTTGACTACCATACTTATCGTTATGAACCATTAAACTTTACAATTTTAGCGGGTATTTTAATCAACTTAACTCACCAACCTTATGAAAAATTAGTAGAGAATGAGATTATCAAACCTTTGGATTTGAAACAGACCGCTTTTTATGATCAAGTCAAAAACTCTCCGCATCATGCCCTTTCCTATCAGATGTCTGCTAGTGATGATTACTGGAAGCCATTAACTGAATCGCAAACAGCGATCCATAATGAATTAGGGACTGGAAATATCAGTATGTCGGTGCTTGATTTAAATACGTTTTTCACTAAAGTTTTATCAGGTAAAATAATCCCACAGAAATTACTTTTTACATTATGGAAACCCAGTCCTACTGGCCACCCATATCGTGGTGGTGTCTATTGTGGTAATGATTATGTTTTGGCACAAGGAAACATCAATCGTTTCCATTCAGTCGCTGTTTTCAAACGTGATTTGAAAGATGCGGTTGTCATGGAAAGCAACGACCAATCAGATAAAAAAATAAAATTAACTGCTCTAGACTTGCGAAATCGAATTTATAATTTAATTGAAGGGTCCAAGATATTAGAAGAAAATTAATCCTGAAAACGAAAAAGATTATCGTCCCAAAAATTAAGTACGTCATAGTTCAAAAATTTTTTTATTAAAAAAATCGCCATGTAAAAGTTAGAATGTTATCTGACTTTTGCATGGCGACTGTATTTAGCCGACTATCATAGTTCTATTTCTCAAAGTTTAAGATTTCGTTCCATCCACTTTTCAAGTGTACGAATAAGAACTGTCGACTCTTATTATTCACTATATTTCAGTTTTTAAATAGCTTTTCATACCACTTAATACATCATAATTTGGTAGATAACCAATAGACTGAATCTTAGAAATATCTGCTAATGAATCGTGAATATCTCCTGAACGTTCTGGCTGATATTCTAAAGCTAATTCCGTCTCTAAAATTTGATCAATCGTCTGGATCAATGTTAATAATGTAGTTGCTTTTCCCGTTCCGACATTAAATTGTTCGCCTAAAGCCGCTTCTTTGTTAGCTACCAGAAGTAAAGCTTGGATCACATCATCAATATAGACAAAGTCTCTTGATTGGCTACCGTCTCCATATAAAGTAAATGACGTTTTTTCTCCCGCTAATTGTTTTTTATAACGATCAACTAAGATTGAAATCACACCACTGTAAGGTGAATTTGGGTTTTGGTTTGGTCCGTAAACATTGAAGAAACGAACTGCACTTCCTGGAACATCATATAAATGACAGTAATCCAAAACATATTGTTCAGCTGCAAACTTATCGATTGCATAAGGGGTTAATGGACGAATAATGGATTCCTCTTTTTTTGGTAAAGTTGGTTCATCCCCATAAACTGCTGCTGAAGAACTAAATACGATTCGTTTTAAGTTTGGTTGATATTTCCGGACCAATTCTAACAGCATCAGCACACTTTCAAAATTAACTCGATGTGTTTCTACTGGCCGGGCAACCGAATCTGCCACACTAGCAACTGCCGCTAAATGGAAAATGTAGTCAAATTGATTGGCACGGATGATTTCTTCCATCAATACTGAATCCGCTACATCACCTTCGATGAACGTGATGTTTCTATCCATCTCAAGATTTTCTACTTTTCCCATTGATAAATCATCAACAACAATCACTACATTTTCTTTACCTAAGTGATTGGCTAAGGTAGAACCGATAAAACCAGCCCCACCGGTAATCAATATTTTTTCCACTATTTTCACTCCAATTAGTTGGTTTACAATCTAAGATATAATGATAAAATTACCACTGTCATAGATTGGACAAACAAAAACTATGTTCATTCAGCGTTGTGTCTTATAACATCTTTCTAAACCAACCTTCAAACATATACTTATTCATAATTTTTTCAGGTTGTTTTCTATAGGGAGTTTGCAGGAACATTTCTAATTTTTCTAGATTGTCTTCTCCCCATATAAAATAGTTGTCTTTATTGTAAAAATCTTGTTTCATAATTTCTTTATTATTGCTTATGAGCTTTTTCTCAAGATAAATAGATTCAATAGGACGTAATGAAATCCCTTCTTGACCCTCTTGTACTACATCAAGGATAATATCAGAGTAATATTCATAATTAATGACTTCAGAATATTTTAAAGGGGATTTATACTCAAATGTAGAGGAGGAATTATATCGATCATCATTTACGTAAAATTTAGAATCAACTAGATATAAAAGCGTACTTTTTCCAAATTTTTCTAACTGCTCTGCCATTTCATTTAGCGTATTTAAACGTCCTTTATCTAATCCTATAAAACAAGCATCATTTTTATATTTTTCTTCCAGATCTGTTGAAGCGCTCATTCGTCTCTTATCAATAAATTGAGTATTATATTTTAAAGAATACTTTTGGCAATCATCTTTATCGAATGACCAAATCTCACAATTTAAATCTTCAAAAAAGGTAATTGGTGTATCTGTGGCAACAGGATTATTATACCAAATCAATATACGGATATGTGGATATTTTTTGTTTAAAAACTTCACTATAGATCGAGTATAGTAGTTCGAATATAGTAAAACTAACTCTATATTGTCTAGATCATTACGCCAGTCATTCCAATACCATTTACTAAAAGACGTATCAAATTTTTGATCGACTTTATTCGCTGCCTTTGTAAAAAAATTTCTTTTTGTAAAACAATTTTTTACAGTCATACCTAATTCTATTGCATCCAATGAATATAATTGTGCTGTTTCACCAGGTGCAATAATTAAACACTTTCGATAATCCATTTACCTTTTTCTACTCGAAACAATGTCTTAATTGTTCGCCTATTATTAAATATAGATAAGTGAAAAATAAACAATTATACACTTATAATTGTTTATTATTCAGCATTAATCGTTTTCCTTCAATAAACAAGAATAGGTATACTTCACTGAGAAAACATACCTATTCATTTCTTAAACTTTGAACTTCGCTCCTCATTATTAGCCTTCAAGATCTTTTTTTATTTGTGTAGTTGAGATTTCTGGTGTTCTTGGAAGATAGACAACCTTAGCAGAGGTTTCTTTTTCAATAAAATCAAATTTTCCTGCCCAATCATCTCCCATAACAAATTTATCAACTTTATATTCTTTAATATCACTTACTTTTTGTTTCCATGTTTCTTCTGGGATAACTAAATCAACGTAACGGATAGCTTCAAGAAGCTGTTTTCTCTTTTCAAATTCAAAATAACATTTTTTTTGTTTTTCATTCCAATTAAATTCATCAGTAGAAAGAGCGACGATGAGATAATCTCCTTGTTCTTTTGCTCTTCTTAACAAATTAATATGTCCATAATGTAACAAATCAAAGGTTCCGTATGTGATTACTTTTTTCATTTTTTATCTCCTTTAATAACTTTATTTTTGACTAATAAAAGATCACTTAAAATTCTTGTCTTAAATAGGGCCAAACAGCCTACAAATACGATTAGCAAAATCAGTCCATTTAAACAAATATCTATAAATGCATTTATATTCGTAACAACTAAAAAGTTGCCAACAAATAAAGTAATCATGGTAGCTATTATAAATTTTGTTTGTCCTTTAAAAATAACTTTTAAATCGACCTGTTTCCTAATCAGAAAAATACGTAAAATACAAACAATACTTTCCGTTATAATTAAACTAGCCGTCCCACCATTGGCTTTAAACAATGGAACCAAACTTAGATTCAATACAATATTTAGAACGGCTCCAACAACATAAGGGATAGAATATTCTTTATACATCCCCTTTGCTAAAGTAAACTGGTTGGCGAACACACCGCCAACAGCAATTGGTATAATGATAATACTAACATATTTCATGTTAGGGATCATTGAAGAAAAATTCTCACCAAAGAAAAAAGGAACAAATATATTCGCAATCGAAAATAAGAATGAAGCAAAAAATAAAGAAATAATCAATGTATAATCATAGGATACCTTTAAAATCTGATTTAATCTTTTTTCGCCCTCTTCACTACCATCAATCTTTGCCATCGCAGGCATCAACACTACACTTATTGATGTAACGATTGAAAGAACAATACGTGCAATCTTTTGTGATTGATCATAGTAAGAAAGCTGAGTTGAACCAGCAATCCAACCAACGACTGTTTTATCTAAACTCGTATAAACTTGCACGGCAATTTGTGGCACGAGCAATGTTAATGATTGTAATAATAAAATCTTAGCGTTTTTACTAGGCATTAAAGAGAAGTGTTGTACTTTTTGCTCAGAGCTACTAATATATTTTCTCAAGGAAATCCAAAAAAATAGATTAGCTAATAAGGAACCTACACTATTAATCAGCATATATAAACCTAGATCTTCCCGATTCTTTACTAAAGAAAAAATCAAAATCAACATAGCAATTTTTACTGCTGTATTTCTAGTGATCACTGTCTTGATTTCGCCAATCCCTATAAAAAACCAAGAGATATCTAAAATATACGACAATAAAACTGGTATCTGCAACCAGTAATATAATTTTTCTTCTACAAACAGCAAAGTTCCGATACAAAACAATCCAGTAACTAGTAACCCGGAAATCAATTGTAACTTCCATAAGTTGAAAAAGTTTTCTCTAAGTTCTAAAGTTTCTGATTTAGAAATAATTCTGACGCCCAATTGTCCAAGCCCCATTAAGATTACAACACCTAAAAAGGTATTGATTGAAAGCAAAAATGAATTAATCCCTAATTGTTGTGCACCTAAAATCCTTGATACATACGGAACAGTTAAGATAGGGATAATAATAACAAATATTTGATAGGTAGCATTGTAAAATATATTACTTATAATTTTTTTCATAATTCACTCAACTTCTTTATTGACTTTTCTTATCTTCCTTTATTAATTGCAGATAAGTACATATAGATCTTGCATTTTTTCCCTGTGTATCGCGTTCTTGAAAAATGGTGATTAACTCATCATAATTCAACTCGTGCCTTTTTTCTTCAATAAGGAATTGAACAAAATCCTCTTTTGATTTTATTTGTGAACCAATCATTTTTTGTTCGATTTTCTTGATTACACCTCGTGTTTTTTTGTATTCTTCCACATCTGTTTGTACTAGGCCAATCGGTTTCTTTGTCAACAAGAAATCAAAATACACAGAAGAATAATCCGTAATCAAACCTTCAACCTCAGATAAGATTTTATACAAGTCAAAATGTTGTTTTTCAAATTGATTAGTAGTTAAAATTCTAATTTGTTTAAACGAACCGTCTAACTCCTTCTCTCGGTTTAAAATATCTAATGGATGTAGTTTCACTAGGAGATTTTTTTTCGATTGCATTAGTTGTTGGTCTAATTCTTTTAATTCATCAAAATCAAAAAAAGCTAATTTATTGTTTTCAAATGAACCATCATTATAATCTCCCGATATGTGCTTTCTAAATGTTGGTAGCCATGCTATAACTGGATAGTCATTTTGAAAGAATAATTGACTTATATTGTATGAGTTTTTGATAAAAAGTTTGTCATTTCTAGGAAGTCCGGAATAAATCAATTCGTGATTAGTTATACCGAATGCTTTACTTAACACTTCATCAAAAATAGGGGAAGTAGAAATTGTTTTATCGAAAAAAATAGTATTTTTTTCATGATAATTACCGATTTGCTTTAATGGCATTCCATGCCACAATTCAATTTTTTTGGGAGAAAATACTTTAGGTACATTATTAAATATTCCGTGATCTGAAAAAGAAAATGTAGCGGTAAGATAATGATACATTCCTATAAACGAATTTTTTTGAATAAATTTCACTTTTTTTTCTTTATATTTATCAAAAAAAGGATCCCTTGTCTGTTCACTATCATTGAATAACCAAATGTATTCACCTTCAATTGGATACTCTACCATAAATTCAAACATTGCTCGCGCATTATCTGAAAAATCAGGCACACTACAAAAAACAAATTTCTTTCTCATGCTATCTACTCCTAATCTATTGGCATTTCTACAAAGTCATTAATTTTTTTTATATAATTCAATTGATCTTTTTCAATCTCATCTAATGCTTTTTGTTTATTTTTATTAAACAATTCTTCATCAACAGAAAAATAATAAGCTAATAATTTTTCTTCTAATTGTGGATCTTTCGGATCGATAACTACACCCAATTTTCGTTTTTCTACTTCTTTTTGTTTATAAGAATCGTTTTCAACTAATTGTGGGATTCCATAAATCAATCCATCATAGTATTTATTTGAGATTGCATGTTTCACTTTTTGATGGTTAGCCAATTTATAGGAGTTCAATAAAATGTCTGCGTTTGCTAAAAGTTTGCTTTTATCTTTATTAACGTATTTTCCTGTAAACGTCACATTATCGATATTATTTACCTTTATATATTCTAAGAGGCGATTGTAGTCTTCACCAATCCCATGATAGATCAGATTGATCTTAGAAGAATTTTTTAAATGATTGATAATATCAATTTGTTGTTCATAATACCTTACAGCACCGATCCATACTAAATTTAAAGTTCCATGCTTTTTTTTTCTGAAATTTGATTGGTTTTTTAATTCTTCTAATTGCATGTTGTGTGCCAACACATAAGATCTTTCCGGTAAAAACTCCTTAAAACCTGGAGAGGAAATACAAGTAAAATAGGAACCATCAATGACTTTATTTTCTAGAGATTTAAATAAAGAAAAATTTTCGTAAGTATAATCTCTAATATCATAGATATATTTACCCTTATATAAAGTTAACAATTCTTTGTGTAATAGTAGCCCAGGAACTGTTGTTAAAATTATTAATTTATCATATTTATTCTTTTTAATTGTTTTTTTCAGCCATTTTTGATACTGATAAAAATCAGTGATTTTCAATAGTTTATTTTTGTTCAATCTTGACTGATGTTCAAAAAACAAATAATTTTTTGGAAATGTCTCCTTCTCGTCATTTCTCTTCCAAAAAAGGACATCATAATCTTCAGCATGCTCATCTAAAATATCCGTATATAATTTCATAAATGGGCTAAAAATGACGTCTCCTACAAAGACTATACCCGTTTTCATCGACTTTCACCTCAAATAGATTTTTTCCATTTGTTTCACTGTATTACTTACATCAAACTCAGCTAGTTTGCTCGTTCGTTTATTATCATAAGGCTTTTCTAATATGATTTCTGCCCATTTTGTTACAGGATCATTCAAACTTACAAAATGAGTATTAGGCGTTAGATCAATATCTCTAGAGATCGTATCGGAAAAAACCATTTTTTTTCCACTGACTTGAGCTTCAATCCCTACCATTGGAAGACCTTCATATAAAGAAGGTAATAAAAAGACATCCATGATTGACAGCAGAGCAGGGATATCATCACGTTCCCCTAAATAAAACACATGATCCTTTAATTCTAATTGCTCTATTTTATTTAAAATTTGATCCTTTAGACTGCCATTTCCAATCAAAATAAGTTTTGCATGAAGATCTTTTTGATGGACAGCATTAAATATATCTAACAAAAATAGTTGGTTTTTTTGTTCTTCCATTCGACCGATATTACCGATAATTACATCATCATTGTTCAAACCTAATTCATTTTTCTTATCCGTAATCTCTTCATCCGAAAAATTATATTTTGAAAAATCCACACCATTATTTACAATTATATATTTTTGATTACCAAATAAACTTTCTCCAGCTTCTTTGCTCACTGCTATAAAATCAGTTGCATTTTTTATTAATAAATGATGCAAATATTTACGAAGGAGGCGTAATGCAGAAGAATTTCCTTTCCCATCTTCTGTGGCGTGACTATGGGCGATCCTAGTATTTATTTTATTTCTCTTTGCAAGCCATAGATTGATGCCCCCTCCAAAGTAAACTTCATTGTGAGCAATATCAAACTTTTCTTGCTTCAATAGTTTGTCCACTTCATACATGTACTTTAGTATATTTTTTTTAGGGTTTGTTACAACAAAAATCCTGCCACCAAGTTTCCCTATTTCTTCATGATAATCTTGAACATCTTCATAATCATCATAGATTAAAAAATCAAACTGAACTTTTTCACGATCAATATTTCTATACATATTCATCATGAAAGATTCAGCTCCTCCCTTACCCATTCTACCTTGAAAATGTAATACACGCTTCGTCACGAATATCAACCATCCTTTATATCAAAATTGTGTTAAATAGGGAATATATGAATTATAGGCACCAGAAATAATAAAAATTAATACAAAGATGCAAAAACAAAAGACATAAAATAAACTTACAGATAAGATTTTGTGTTTAAATAGTCTTGAAAATAGGTATGGTACCACCAGAATTTCACTCGTAGCAAAAATCGTACTGATTCTTCCGCCAACTGTTGCTAATGGTCCAAATAAAATGAGCAAACAAGTTGATATCAGGTACCATTGTAAAATAGTATTCATGATTTTTTTGTACTTCTCTTGTTCTTTTTGAAATAAGATAACTGATGCGACTAAAATCATGAATTGCATAATAAAAACTGGATTGAATATCCATTTTCCGTTTACATATGCTCCTACAAAATAACCAGCATAACGTGCAGGAATCAACCATAAAAACAATTGCGGTCTAAAGAAAATCATCCCCACTACTGCTGAAACAGAAACTGTAGCAAGAACCTTTTTTAAATTCAGCTCACCGATCAAAATACTGAATAGATATGCTGGAATTAAAAATAGACCAACGATATGGAACAGACTTGCAAATATGGAAATCATAAAGACTTTAGAGAATTCTCTTTTTTGCATGTAAGGTAGTGCATATAAACAAATAATTGCAACAAATGCAGATCTTATTTGTCCCATGTCTCTTACTAAAAAGAAACGAGAATAATAATACAACAAAACAAAAGATGGAAATTGTGAAAAACGAATGGTAAAGTTTGCCAACAAAAGCATGCTAATTATTGAGAAAAAAAGTATAAATGTCCCAAAGTCAAACCCTAAACTCTTAAAAAGATAATTTAGAAATAAAAAACCTGGCTCTGCTGGAATTGTTTTTGAAAAGATTGAGCCTATCGAAGTCACAGAATCATAGATACGTGAATAGGAGTCAAAATCGTAACCTGTTCTATATCTAAGCCCTGCAAATAAGATCATACAAATGACTGATACCCAAAAAAATAAGGGCTTCTTACGGATAAGCTCAAACAACGAACTAGCAAGTAATAGCAAAAAAAATAACAAATATATCTCCATAGTTTCACAGCCTAACTAAATTAATATAATATCTATATCATCTGAATAAATTTTTGATAGTTCCATCTGTAATTGATACCATTCTTTTGTTGTTTCTCCTTTTTCACAGATCAGTAATATCTTACGAGCTTCAAAAGATGGTAAAAATGCATTCCCTAAGTCATCCGTGATAATAATATTATTATTGTCAGTTCTAAGATTTAAATTTTGCAATTGTGTCAGTATAATTGTTGGAGTGACTATATTCATCAAAGTATTTTCGATACATACTTGTTTATCGATATTGGAAAAATGACTTATGTTTACTACTTGGTCGTTTGTTAAAAAAGAAAAGTCATCATTGATCACAGTATTTTTTCGACTAAAAACTGCTGCTAGAATAGTTCCTAAAATAGCAAATAGAATGCCTCCTCCAACAAGATAAATCACTATTTTTTTGATTGAAAGTGATTGTGTTTCCTGTACTGGTGCAAAAATATCTTTTGTATTTTCACTCAGTTCAACAATCGTTTTATCTTTAAAAAATGGAATCTCTCCTTGTTTCAAATAAGAAAGTAGTTTGTCTTTAACAAATGTATTTTCTTTATCTGTATAGTTATCTACTGTTACAATAAAAAAATTACTAGCATCTCTAGTGACTGTTAGATTTTTATTTAATTCTGCTTTAATTTTTTTGGAGACAGTACGATCATCATTTAATTGTAATAATAAAATTTTTCGTATATCTTCCGAATTTTGATAAGGGTTACCTTCTTTATTCTCTAAAAGAAACGTAATTTCTTCACCAGTAGTGTCTACATTCGTACGACTAATCTTCCAGTTATAGCCAACTAACAAGGCACAGACCAATAGCGCAATAAAACCTGATAAAAAATATACTTTTTTATGATTTTTGATAAATTCTTTAAATGAACCTAATTTGATTTGTGTATACATTATTATTCACACCCAGACTATTTTTCATATTTTTTACGTTTATTCATTCTAATACTTTATTTTTTTCTTTAACTATCTATACTCTATACAATATTTAAGGAAACAATTGTTTCATCCTTCACTTCCATTAACTTTTAATTCTTTCTTTTGGAAATGCAATTTCTGAAAGTGAATCGATATTTTCTTCTTCTAATCCTTGAGAAGACATTTTATCAAAAAGAATTTTTATGGTTTGCAGTAGTATTTTTAAATCCAGCATCAAGGAATATTTCTTGATGTAAAGTAAATCAAACCGTAATTTACTATTATAATCTGAGACATACTTCCCGTAGACTTGGGCATATCCAGTAATACCTGCTCGCACATTATGCCTCAAGTAATAATAAGGATTTTCCGCATTGAATTGATCCACAAAAAATGGTCGTTCCGGTCGGGGACCTACAATTGACATATCCCCTTTTAACACATTGAATAGTTGGGGTAACTCATCAAAACGAATAGCACGGATGAACTTTCCAACAGGAGTGACACGGGCGTCGTTACTTTTAGCCAAAACAGGACCTGATTTAGCTTCTGCTGTAGCGGTCATAGAACGAAATTTATAGATTGAAAACTCTTGTTGATTTTTTGTGATTCGTATTTGCTGGTAAATCACTGGCCCAGGCGAGGTTACTTTCACTAAAATAGCAGTAAGTATCATAAATGGGGCGGCGACGATTAATAATAGCAATGAAATCAGGATATCGAATAAGCGTTTGAACAATTCGTATTCTGCGGGAATCCTAAACCCAGAAGACTCAATGATACTTTCATCTTCAAAATTCATGATATTTGGGTTGATCATGGTCAAATTTTCAAATGTCGTATTCAAAAAGAGTTTCTTTTCTTTTTTAGTAACCAATTGATAGATCTTTACTTTCTCTTTTTCTTCAATATGAGAAGCTAAATAGACGATATCGATCTGGTCGATTATTTTTTCCACATTTTCATAATAATGATCAATCACAACTGCTTCTACTTTGTGTTTATTATTTTTTTTCGAACTGAAATTTTGGATCGCTAGCGCAACATCTTTTTCTAAACCAACAATGATTACTTTTTTGTTTTGGCTGACGTTTAAATACAATTTATAAATCAAGATCCGATAAACACTCAACAAGATTGTTCCTAGAACAAAGGAAAACAAAATAACTGCTCTTGGAAAAGCAAACCATCGTCCCGCAAAGGTAACTACCATGATCCCCAATGTCATCAAGACTTGACCAATAACCGTGACAAAAACGATATCACTAATCGTTCGATTATAAAAAACATACACACCCAATAAAATATTCAAGGTAATAAATATAACAGAAATAAAGGTTGCTGACTGTTGAAACGTTTCAAAATTCCGTGTAGGGATTTCCCCTTGAAACTTTAGTAAGAAACTGCTATATATGACTATATTATAGACAAGAACATCCATTAAAATAATGAAGATGCGCCGTGCAACATTCCATTCCCCATTTTTACTCATATATACACTCCTAATCACAAAATAATGCATCTATTATCTTACCATAGCAGGGTTTAAAAACCTAGTGTATAACTAAATTGTAATGGAATTTAAATAAATGAAAGCTTTATTTCCAAGGATTTGAAGTCTTTATATAGCTATGCTTTTTTAGTTAAATAACTAATTTATCCACAACTAGTTCCCCGTAACTCAATAATATCAATTTTCTTTTTTGCTGTTTAGAAAAACTACTTTTTTTATATAAATATGAGATCATCATTTGTTTTTCTTAGTATCCTCAAAGAAAAACAGATGTTCCAATTATACTGCCATGCTTATCAAGCAAAGAAAAGCAGTATACTGGAACATTCGTTTTATAATTATTTTATTTTTTCTACATACCATTTATTAGCCGTAATGTATCCACCAGCTATTTTTAGTCTAGGAACTCCATTTAAAGTATATTCAATCCCTTCTACTTCAAGGATAGATCCACTTTTAATCGCATTTCCTCTTTGCTTAAAGTCTATGTCTTTATAATAGAAGTCATTCGTAAGAAATTTCACTTTTTGAGGACTAGTTACAAAATAATTATTATTGACATTCCCCGCTGCTGTTATATAACTTTTATTTGCTGTCAAGTAACCATCTTTTGTTTTAAATCTTGGAACACCATCTAATGAATACTCAATATCCATCACATCAACGGACATACCTTTTGTAATAGGCTTTCCAGGATAGAGGAATTCCAAATCTGAATAATATCTATCTTCTACTAACATCGTAATTTTATGAGGATTTTCAATAAAATATTTTTCAATAGCTTTGGTCACTTGAACAACATAATTTTTATTGGCTGTCACATAGCCTTTTGCTGTTTTTAAACGTGGGAAACCATCTTCTGAAAATGTAATACCTAGAACATCAATTATTGTATTTTTAGAAACTTCTTCACTTTTTTGTTTAAAATCGACATCTTTATAAAAATAGTCATTCATTTTCATAGCTATCTTTGATGGATTACTATAGTAATAATTATCAATCAGCGAAGTAACTTGTTGCGTATAAGAACGATTAGCGGTAAGATAGCCTTTTGCTGTTTTTAAGCGAGGAATCCCTTCATTCGTATATTCAACTTTTTCAACATCAACTACTTTGTCTTTAGCCAAAGGTTCATTTCTTTGAGTGAAATTTAAATCCTTATAGTAATAATCATCTGTTTTCAAGATCACTTTCAACGGATTTTTAGTGTAATAATTAGCAATCGACGAGATAGTACCAACGACATAATTTTTATTGGCTGTTACATAACCTTCACTTGTTTTAAGTCTTGGAACACCGTTTGTTGCTTCCTCGATCCCGATGACTTTTAATACCGTCCCAACAGGAATCAATCCAATTGGTATGTTGAATTCAACATCTTTATAAAAGCGATCGTTTACTTTAACAATGACTTGTTTTGGATTTACTGTATAATATTGTTGTGAGTAATCTTGATATTCCTCCACCAAGCTTTTATTAGCAGTCAAATATCCATATTTTGTTCTTAAACGAAAAACCCCAGAATCTGTATAAGCTAAATCTTCCACGTCCACAATAGTTCCTTTTGACACTTTATCTAGACGTTGAGTAAATGCTGTATCAGCGTAGAAATAGTCATCTGACTTCAAACGAACTTTTTTAGGATTGGTTGTAAAATAAGAGTCAATATTGCTTTGGGCCGCTACAACATATGATTTATTTGCTGTTAGATAACCATAATCTGTAAACAAACGGGGAATCCCACTAGCTGTTGTTTGGATACTCTTTACAGTAACTAAAGTATTTTTCTTGATATTCATTCCAGGACTGGTAAAATTCACATCATTGTAAAAACGATCATCATGCTTGAGGATTACTCTTCCGGGATTCGTCGTATAGTAATTACTTAGATCAGGACCAGTTCCTGTATTTGGTGTTCCAAAAAAAGAACTGTAAATCATCGACATGTCAAAGGGACGTGATTGATAATTAGCCAAACCTGGGAAATACATTTTGGACGACCACTGCCAAGCGCCATAATCATTGTTCCACTGCATCGATTGTGTTGGAGTATAAGGATATTGTGCGACCCATATACGTTCTTTATTAAAGGGAGCAGGATTGATGTACCCACTATCTAGCCAACCTCTACTAAGATATAGTGCAGCATTAGAATACCCAAGATTTTTTAATTGTTGATTAAAAGCCAAAGCATTTTTTTGCGTATCGCGTCCGTTGGAAATCAAGTTTGGGTCTTCTGCGTCATCGAACATGATCGCATTTTTAGGCAAACCGAATTTTGACGCTGCTTGTGCAAAATATTTTGCCTCTGCTTGAGCCGTCTGGACAGATGTATACAAGCTATAATGATAAGCGGACACGCTTAGTCCTGCAGCTTTAGCATTGTTGATTTGGCTTTGCGCATACGGATTAGTATAAGATGTTCCTTCAGTGAGCTTGACGGTTACTCCCGTAACCCCGTAACTTTTAATTTTTTGATACTCAGCAACAGAGATTGTTCCATTCCAACTAGCGACATCAATGAAGTCTTTTCTTGGTAAATTAGGATTATCGGCATATACATTGTCAGGTTCCCTCATTCTCGTCATAATCCCATACTGACTTCCAGACGTTTGCATGGCATAAGTACCTTTTTTATGGTTTGTCCCTCTTTTCCCGAGTTCAGCATCTTCTTTTGAATCACCTTGACTAGCATCTGGTTGGACCTCGGTAGAATCACTCGTAGAATTGGCGGTCTCAGAGTCCGCAGTGCTTGAACTTTCTTGAGGGGGAATTGTTGAGCTGCTGGTCATACTGGATTCTGTCGAAGAAGTCTCAGCCGTGGTTGATTCCGTAGTTGTCGAACTATCCGATTGTTTTGTAGCGTTAGTTGTGGTAAGTGTTGCTGAATCAGACGAGTCGTTCGTTTGCTTTTCTTCAGTTTTCACTTCATTCATAGCCTTTTGTTCTTGACTAGATTGAGAAGTTTTAACTATATTTTCAATTGCATAAGTATTAGAAATGGTGCTATTTAATAATAATGTACATAAGAGCACACCAGAAAAAATCCGTTTCATCTCTTTTCTCCTTCATACTGTATCGTTTACTTTGTAAGCTTTTTTAGTATCAACAAGAACAGCTTCATGATGAGGCTGTTGTTCTTCTTCAGGGGGCAATTGCATGTAGTCACCAAAGACCTGTTTCAAATAGCGGTCATACCCAACAGGGATTGGCATTTTTGTCTCTTCAAAGGGAACAACAATCGCTGATTTAAAATCTTCCAAATGGTAAATATTTCCCATATATTTAGGTCCGACACATAATTCTGTGACATAAGGTGTCGATTCGAATGAGTACTTACTCATTTGTTTTTCTGCAAAACGTCAAATCTTATAGCTGATTTTGGGCGAAGAGAACGTACTTAAAAGCACCTTGCTACCTGTTGCCATCATTCCCCCATGTTTTTCGGGCACAACCTGAGAACAAAACAATGCATAAACGAGCGCCCACATTTTTTGGATTTTCCGTTGCGCACTTTTTTCAGGCGCACCGTCCAAAGGAAAAATATCAATCGGTATACCATGAGGAATAGCCATTCCTTCTTGATACGTTTTGACAAATGTGGTATTTGCATCTCGAATGGTCATAAATGAATTGTGATCATTGTAATTCTCAGAAGCAACCAATAGCGGATAGCGTTCAACATCAGCATATTTTGGCCATAGTTCTTTTATTTTTTCATAATCTTGTCTAGGCATAAAAAAATCCAAGTCATCATCCCAAGGAATAAAACCTTGATGACGGATAGAGCCAATACAGCCACCGCCACAAAAATAACAAAGTAGGTCGTGTTTATTACAAAAATCGACAAAATATTGAGCGATTTCTAACACTACCTGCTGGACATTTCTTAATTCAGGATCATTACTATACATACTTACAGCTCCCTCTATTTTTATTTTATCATAACTATTTTTTTATCCGAAATAGAATCTGTCTAAATTTGCAAAAAAAGAGTGTGGGTCAAAAGGAAAACCTAAAGACCCAAACTCGAATAAAAAGTGTGTTAGAAGAAACTTTTATCCTAACACTTTTATAAATGTGAGAATAAAGCCATGACAGCTGTCACTGCTTTTTTATTTCGATTGAAAAGCAAATGATATCACCCTGCTATTCCGGTCGCTTATTTAATACACTCGTTTTAGTGTTGCCATCAATCCTGGCATCTTTATTTCAACAAAACATCCGATGCGTACAGCAGTTAAAAAGAATGAACAAGGCAGGTTATACAATTGCTTCGTTACTTTTTTTACTGTAGAGTCGGTGCAAGCAATTTTTTTCGCCTCAACAATAGTTGGATCCGTTAATATTTGCTTTGCTTCAGCTTTTTTTTCTTTTGCTGTCCGTGTCGAAGTGCCATAGATAGAAAAGATGACCGACGTCGTTCCTTTTAAATGGAGAGCTGCCATTCCTGGCTTATCGACTTCATTCGTCACTTCATTTGCTAATTGGTAGAACTCTTTGAAGGTACTAAATTTATTGGGACGGTACTGATTCGTGATTCCTTTGCCACCTTCAAATTCATAGATATAAGAAATTTTCGGGTTCATCAGGACATTTTGACAATATTTATAATAATGCAAATTAAAAATACGGTCTTCACAGCTATTGTATCCTTTAAAAAGAAGCTGATTCTGTTTTAAAATATCCCTTCGATAACATTTATTCCAAACTACATACATCAACTGATCGTTCATTAATCGATACATGTCTTTTATAAAACTATCATGACTTTGATAATAATGCTCCGTCACTAAATTTTCTTTTTCTGAAATAATCTGTTCTCCGTCCATCGTTCGAAAGATAAACGAACTAACGATCAAATCGGTGTCTGGATGTTTAGCTAAAAGCTTGTCATAATCAGATAAAACTTCTTTTTTCGGCGTATCATCCGCATCAAAAAATAGGATGTAAGTTCCTTGGGCTTGCATAATCCCTTCATTTCTTGCTAAACCAGGCCCTTGATTAGCCGTTGTGATCAGTCGAAATTTAGGGTCGTTCTCAATAAGTCTCGTAATGATTGCTTCCGTTTGATCTGTCGAACCATCATTGATTAACAAAACTTCATAATCAGTAAAATCAAATTCTTTTAAAGATGCGATCGTACGAGCAATCGTGCTTTCAGCATTATAAATGGGTATGACGATACTAAATTTTGGGTTACTCATTTTTCACTACCTCTCAACTAGCGAAAGATTTTCTCTTTTGGAAAAGCAATCTCTGCCAATGAATGAACATTCTCATCTTCTTCCAAGCCTTGAGAAGACATCTTATCAAAAAGAATTTTAATGGTTTGTAATAATATTTTTAAATCGAGCAATAAAGAATATTTCTTGATGTAAAGTAAATCAAACCGTAATTTACTGTTGTAATCTGATACGTATTTCCCATAAACTTGCGCATAACCCGTTATCCCAGCACGTACATTGTGTCTCAAATAGTAATAAGGATTTTCCGCATTGAATTGATCAACAAAGAAAGGACGTTCTGGTCGAGGACCAACGATCGACATGTCTCCCTTTAATACATTAAAGATTTGTGGTAATTCATCAAAACGAACTGCTCGGATAAATTTACCCACTGGAGTGACACGAGCATCGTTGCTCTTAGCCAAAACAGGTCCTGATTTGGCTTCTGCAGTCGCAGTCATCGAGCGAAATTTATAGATTGAAAATTCTTTTTGATTTTTAGTGATCCGAATTTGTTTATAAATAACCGGACCCGGTGAAGTAACTTTTACTAAAATAGCAGTTAATAACATGAAAGGTGAGGCTATGATCAGTAAAATCAACGAAACGATAATATCAAACAACCGCTTGAATAATTCATATTCTGGTGGAATTCTGAATCCTGAAGCTTCAATAATACTTTCATCTTCAAAGTTCATGATGTTTGGATTGATCATCGTTAAGTTTTCAAATGTCGTATTGAGAAATAATTTCTTCTCATTTTTTGTCACTAGTTGATAGATTTTTACTTTTTCTGCTTCTTCAATATGTGAAGCCAGATAGACGATATCCATTTGATCAATCATTTTTTTCACATTTTCATAGTAGTGATCGATGACAACCGCTTCTACTTTATGCTTATTATTTTTTTTAGAACTGAAATTTTGTATGGCCGGTGCCACATCTTTTTCTGATCCAACGATCACGACTTTCTTATCACGACTGACTTTCAAGTACAACTTATAGATTAATATTCTGTAAAGACTCAATAAAATGGTCGCTAGCACAAATGACAGTAAAATTACGCCTCGTGGGAAAGCAAACCAGCGTCCAGCAAAGGTGACGACCATGATCCCCAATGTCATTAAGACTTGACCAATAACCGTGACATACACGATATCGCTGACCGTTCGATTATAAAAAACATATACGCCCAATAAGATATTCAAGGCAATAAATATAACAGAAATAAAGATTGCTGAATGTTGAAAAGTTTCAAAATTCCGCATGGGTATTTCCCCATGAAATTTCAGTAAGAAACTGCTATATATGGCTACATTGTACATCAAAACATCCATTAAAATAATGAATATTCGTCTTGCAGCACTCCATTCCCCATTTTTATTCATATATACACTCCTAATCACAAAATAATGCACCTATTATCTTACCATAGCAGGGTTTAAAAGCCTAGTGAATAAACAAATTGTAACAGAATTACAAAAAACTACTGCTCTACAATTATAACGCTTGCTTTTAATATCTCATTTTACGAAAAAAAAACTACCATGCTTTCTTAACTGATTGCATGATAGTTTCTATTTTCATTTCTTAATTAATCTGGTCTTAATGAAAAATCTCCAATTCCTTCTTTTGTCAGATTATCGTTATAAAAAGGATCATGGTTGATATATCCTGGCCATTTCACTTGCATTTTCTTTATCTCACCTGCAAAACGTTTTTGCTTCTCAGGCGTATCTTCATAGCCTCTTGATTTTGATTCAAAATGATAAAGTTCAGCTTGATGGGCATAAACGTTATATCGACCTAGCTCATAAATTTTCAGGCATAAATCCACATCATTGAAAGCGACTGCTAATGTTTCATCAAAGCCATGGACCGCATGAAAATCACTGGCTTTGACCATCATACAAGCAGCTGTTACCGCTAAGTAATTGACATCGATGACTAACCGACCAAAGTAACCACAGTGTGTTTGGTCATAGTTGTTCAACGCATGACCAGCAACGCCACCAATACCAACTAACACACCAGCATGTTGTGTCGTATCATCTGGGTAGTAAAGTTTGGCACCGACACAGCCAATTCGATCAAATTGCGCATAGGCAACCATATTGGTCATCCACTCAGGCTCAATAACTTCCGTATCATTGTTTAAGAACAATAAATATTTGCCACTTGCTTTTTCTGCCGCTAGATTGTTGATCCTAGAATAATTGAAAGGTATATCGATCAATTCCACTATAAAACGTTCGTTTAGTCGTTGCTGGTATTCCTTAAATAGTTCCTGCATCTTAGGATCGGTACTACCGTTATCAGCAACAATGATCTCATAGTTGGAATAGGTTGTTTTGTCAATAATTGAGTCGATACATAGTTTTAAGTCATCATATCCGTTTTTAGTGGGAATAATGACACTAACTAAGTCTTCTTGCAGCACTTCATAATTGACCTCGTAGAAACCAGAAATTCGTCCAGGACGAACTTTTCCTTTAATTCCTCTACGATCGAGTGCATCAGTCAATGCCTTGACTCCAGAATCATAAATATAGCTCTTCGCTTCACCATTGCTGGCAGTAGATCCCGGAATCGTGCGCCAGTGATACAGTACTTTATCAATGTGATAAATGTGATCTGCTGGGATCTGCTCAGTGATTCGTAGTACCAAGTCATAATCTTGAGAACCTTCATATCCTTTTCTAAATCCACCGATTTCTTTAACTAAGCTGGTACGATAAACCCCTAAATGTGAAATATAATTATTGCCCATTAAAGTATCTGGTGACCAATCCGCTTTAAAATGAGGATCAAAACGCTGACCTTCTGCATCGATCTTATCTTCATCGCTATAAATGACATCAAGTTCAGGACGCTGATTCAAGACGCTTGCGACTTCAAACAACGCATAGGGCGATAGTTCATCATCATTATCTAACAACGCCACGAACTCCCCAGTTGCCATTTCCAAAGCAGAGTTGGTCGCTAGACTGATATGCCCATTTTTTTCTCTAAAAACGACTTTGATTCGTTGATCTTTAGCTTGATACTTTTCTAAACATTTTCTGATTTTAGGATCAGTTGATGCATCATCACTGATACATAGTTCCCAGTGATCATACGTTTGTTTTAAAACAGAATCAATACATTTTTCCAGCCATTTGATTTCGACATTGTAGACTGGCATAAGGACTGAGATTAAGGGACGATATTCAAATCCTTTAGCATCTTGACGTTGCTTTTGGAGATCAAACTGTTCATGACGTTTGATCCATTCGGTGTAATCAACAGAAGCGGGTTTCATTTCAAATTTGACACGTCGGATCGCTTTTTTCACTCCGTGTGTCCGTGCATAATTGAATCCTTTTTGAAGCAATCTTTTTTTCTTTTCCCAGTTTGTTTCAAGGCCATCGTCATACGGATAACGACCATTCAATTTCACCGCAATCCCATTTTGATGGGATTTTGTTTGGAAATCTAAAATCGCTTTACCTTTCATTCTTCCAGATAATCGAATGTTGAAACCACTCGGTGTTTTCACATCCAGATTGTATAAATGATTGATATCCAAACGAACAACATTGGTGACTTCGGCAGATACTTTGTCCTTATCGACTTTAATGATCGGAATTTCTTTCGTCACCTCATCGACCGCCCAGCCAACAATCAATAAATCCCCAGTTGCTCTTTCACGAGTAATTCGGTCTATAAATACAGCAATCTCTTTTTTTTGCACGAGCTTTTGTTCTCCTTTATTAAAAATAAGTTCGTTCTTATATCTCGATAAACCAGGATTCGCCATTTTCAGCAACAGCTTCAATTAAAAAAGATTTTTCTCGTTCACATCTTATTTGCAATTCAAAACCAGCTTTTGTTCCCGCTGGCAATTGTTCCGCCTCATTTACTTCTGGCCGTTCAAACTGCAAGGCTTGAAAAAATGGTGCTTGGTTCACAGATAACTTATAGGATAACGGCTGACGTTGTGCGTTAGAAATTCCCCAACCATTGATTGTCAAAATTTTCGTTTCTGGATCCCAATGCTTGCTATCCACGCATAGAGAAATCGCCTTTGCTTGAATTTTCTTTGCTGTTTCTTTCGATCGAAGCTTGCGGTTTCTTGGTTTAATCGCGAATTCTTCCTCAGTTATCAGTTTACAATAACGGTCAGTCGTCATCTGTAATTCGTTAGCTAATTTTTCATTTGTCAATCGCACTTGTTCATTTTCTTTTTTCAGCGAAGTGATTTGTGCCATTAGACGTTGCTCGATCTGCGCTAAAGGTTTGACTGCCTCAAGTAGTTCTTTCATGGTTTGTGTCAATTCCCCGATAAACCGATAATGACAATGGATCGTCAATTCTTGACCTGCGACATCAAATAGAGTAAATTGTGGCGTTACTTCACCATCAAATAAATAGCAATCATTTTGTGTTTTGATTACTGCATTAGATTGGATGAAAGCAATTTTGTTCCCCGCCAACTCCCCGCTAAATTCGATAAAACTTGGTTGATCAGCAAATTTAAAAATGACCGATTCGACATCCCCGGCAATTGGAAAAGTCAATGTTTGGTTTTCTCCCGTATAATTGTTGAAAGGATATTTTTGGGAGACTTCTTTGTTTGCAGTCTTTTGGATCACTTCCACCATTCGAACATAATTCGAATTTTGTGGTTGTGAGATGTGACTATTCTCAGTGTGTTTTTTCAAAGAAAAGAAGTATTGATAAACTTCTCCGAAAGGTCGCATTTTGAACTCATAGCGAACTGCTTCGGGTAATTCTTCATAAGTTGAATTTAATTCTGTGTCTCCGACAGCTAAGTAAAGGTAATCCTCAATATTAATAGATAAACCAGCTTTTTCAAACACTTTTTTAAAACCTTCGTGTGTGTAAAAAGAATTATGTGTTTCATCTAATAAGCCATAAGAAGCCCATGGCAACTCATTGTTGAATAAATGGATCAGCACAGAATTATGGACTAAATTCGGAAATGTGATTAAAATTTCTCCATCTTCATTGAGAAATTCTCTCACTTTTTTTAATGTTTCAGCTGGGTTCACTAAATGTTCTAAAACATCGGCAAAAAGGATATAATCAAAGGTTTGCCCTGCATAATAGTTTGCCCACTCAAAACTTTCAATATCTCCATAAAAACCATCTTGTGAAAATTCACTGACAAAATCGAATAATTCTTTATCTAATTCGACGATACTTACTTGACAATTTTTGGCTCCGATTAAATGTTTGGTCAATCGGCCGTTTCCCGGTCCAAATTCCAAGACTTTGCTGCCTGGTTTAATTTGGGCAGCAATTTTCCCTACACTACTTTGTTCATCTAAGTCCATTTCAAAATCATACTTCATCGGCTAGATAACCTTCTTCCCATTTATGGTCTAAGACCACGATTCCTTCCCCAATATATGAGCCATTAACAAATAAGTTCATATATTTTGTTTTGTAAACTAAAGGTACGGTGGCATTTTCTTCAAAAATTGCCACATCAAAATAATATTCACCAGCTAGCAGGCCTAGTTTTTCATATTCTAAATAGAAAACATTTTTGCCTTTTTTCCAAGGGATTTTGATGCCGTCCAACAGTGTATTTAAACCACAAACGTAAAAATTATCGACGGTCCGTAAGGCAATCCCTAAAACAGGATTCTTGATCGAATCATCTTTTACTTCATAGGTTACTTTGACATACAGTGTTTCGCCTTGATCAAGCACGTCAACAGGATTTTTTTCTTTATCCAATAATTCCGCACTCAGTACATCAACGATGTCAGGCGCTGCAAAACGTTCCATTTGATTTTTATTTCGATCAACTGTTTTGACTGATTTTTTCTTTAAAAAGTTTTCATAGTTCGTTGTGACATCCATGGTATCCCCATATTCAACCACTTCACCATTTTTTAGCCAATAGGATCGATCACAAAAACGGCGGATCGAACTGATGTCATGGGAAACGAATAAGATCGTTTTACCTGAGTTCTTGATTTCAGTAAATTTCTCCATACATTTCAACTGGAACTCAAGGTCCCCTACAGCTAAAGCCTCATCGACAATCAAGATATCTGGATTGACATTGATAGCTACCGCAAAGGCTAAACGAACAAACATCCCACTGGAATATGTTTTTACTGGTTGGTAAATATGTTCGCCGATATCAGCAAATTCAATGATGTCTCCGACCATTCCATCGATTTCTTCACGAGAAAAACCTAACACCATGCCATTCAAATAAATATTGTCATAGCCAGAATATTCGGGGTTGAACCCAGAACCTAGTTCTAATAGTGCAGATATTTTCCCTTCAATCTCCATTGTTCCAGATGTGGGCGTCAAAACGCCAGTAATGATTTTGAGCATGGTGGATTTTCCTGAACCATTTTCTCCGACAAAACCGATCATTTCCCCTTTTTTAATTTCCACATTGATATTTTTCAACGCATAAAAAACGTCATGGTAAGATTTTTTGAAGGGATTCAAAGCTTCACGAAAACGGTCAGATGGTTTTGCGTACATATTATAAGATTTTGTAATGTTTTTTAATTTAATCGCATATTCAGTCATATTCATACTCCTTACAGCACATCTGAAAAATGTGGTTTCAATCTACGGAACACAGCAGATCCAATAACGAAGATAGCTAGCGTAAATACCCAGAAATAGAGAGTATACATTCCGTGTTCCCAGAACCAAGCTTGTCCTAAGAAAGACTCACGATATCCTTGCACGACATAATAAAGTGGGTTTAGTTTTAAGATTTGAACGATCACTGGATTGAACTGACTCGGACTCCAAAGGATTGGCAATGTCCACATAACCAACTGTAGGACAATCGTGATCAATTGCATGATGTCTGGTAGAAATGGTTGAATTGATGCTGTCAACCATGTTAAGCCGGTTAAAAAAGCACACATACAGAATAAATAATAAATCAGTTGGAGCGTCATCCAAGTTGGATAGATTCCATGTCCAATAACCACCACTAAACCAACGAAAATAAAGAAAAGATGGGCATATAGATTCGATAAAATTTTCGTAGTTGGTAAAATGCGGATATTAAATACAACTTTTTTTACTAAATAAGTGTATTCTCTGAAAACTAACGTCGTTGATGTAAACGCGTCAGAAAAAAAGAACCATGGGATCATTCCCGTAATCAAATAAACAATAAAAGGATATTTTCCATCTGTCATCGCTGCCTTTAATCCAAAACCAAAGACCAGCCAATAAATCAATACGGTAAAGACAGGATTAATGAATGCCCATAAAATTCCCAAAAAAGAGCCCGCATAGCGAGACTTAAAGTCATTCACTGAAAACTGAAGCAAGAGCTTTCTATTCTGGTAGATATCCTTCATAAATAAAAACAGATCTTTAAACATTTGTGTTCCTCCAAGCAAATTCTGTTAATTACAGTCATGTGCCATTTTACCACACTTTTACTCACGGACTGTGATATTCTTAGTTTCTTAATTTTCTATTAAGCAACTTTACGCTAACATTTTTATTTTACATAAGAAATAATTTAATTGCAATGAAGCAAAAAGCTAGCTGACCCAAGAATAACTTGTTTCAACTAGCTCTTATCTAAATATTTAATGTCGGCGTGCCACTCTTGATAGAGAGCCGTCTGTCGTTTCCCTCGTTTGTTGATTTGCTATTTTCCGCTTGTTTGCAACGTTTTTTAAATCATCATAGCGATGACTTGCCATTCCCAATAACAGATAGATGATAGGTACCCACGGAAAAGAAGTTAAAGTGTCTTCCATAAAGGATTGAATCATCACTGCAAAGAATGCCCATAAAAAGGTTACTTGTCCATTCGATAAATCTGCTTTTAAGGTCAATCGACCTACATAGATTAAGACTAGTACCCCTGCGATGATGACACCCAGCAATCCATATAGATTTAAAAATGAATTATAACTATTGTGATTTCCTAAAAATTGATTTCCACGTTGAAAAATGAACGGTTTCATTCCGACCCAGACTTGTTCGCTTTTTTCTGAAATAGTCTCATAGAATTTCAACCAAATTTCTTCACGACCAGTAAAGAGATTTAGATGCTCGGAATGAGCTGCTAAGTAAGAAACTGGCAACGCAAAAATCGTGACAATCATGTAGGCTAAAAATGGCGCTCGTATTATTTTGAACAATTGTTTTGGCCAAATATCCAGTAAAACAAATACGATCATCGCAACTAAAGCACCTTTTGATTGACAGACCCAGATACCAATAATCCCAGCAATCACACTCGGAAATCCAACGAATACCCGAACATACCAGCGCTCAAATGAACTGGCAAACCCACTGATCAGTAAGGAGAGGGTCATTAAAGTACTACCAATCGTATTCGTGTTGATCCAAATATCGGAAACTTTATTATCAGGCAACCAAATACTTTCACCATCAGGAATTTTTATTTCAGTAAAAATGCGGTATAACGTAATGCCAAGAAAGACATAACATACTAAAATAAAAATCGAACGATCTAACTTATCAAACTGAATCCATTTAACCGTCAAACAAAAGACTATGATTAGCGGGATCAAAAGATCTACATTCATAGAACTTGCTCTTACTTCACGGAAATGATCAAACAAAAAATAAATAAGCATTGCCGCTGCTAAAAAAATAAAGTCAGATCTTCGTCCTTTATATACGTTTAAAATAAATAAAATGACAATGCCAAACGTAACAAATTGCGCACTGTTGTCATATAAAAAAAGCGCTTGAGCATTGCCTAGGCCTGCTGTCCATACAAAATAAATAGCAGAAAGAAATAGAATCAGTAATCCAACACTCATTTTATTTATTAATTTTCCAATAACCGTCTGAATAATCTCCATCCTCCTTTCATACTGTTTTATTATACTGTTTTTTAAAAACAAACGGCAATGCTATTTTTAGATTAATTGATAAAAAACTCACTTTTAGTGCTTCATCCAGTCTTTTTAAAAGAAAAAACATGGAACCTAAAAATAGGTACTGAGCAATTTCAGAAGAAGCAGTAAAGAAATTTACTTCCTTACACTCCCATATCAATTACTCAATACCTAATAATTACTTTCTCAACCGCCTGTATACGACCATTCATCTACTTGGTTATCCGTATTATTCACAGCATTATTGGCTGTAGATGGATCGTTTTCAGGATAGGTTACTTCAAAAATCATATAACCATCTTTATCAGGACCGTATAGTTGAGTGAATTGTGCTTGGTACAATTGATTATAATCAGTTAACGGGCGTTTGCTGACCACGTATTTGATTCCAAGCTTTTCAGCATCTTTAAAGTTGAGGGTCACAGAAAACATATCTGGACGATCTAAAACAAATGAAGTTTTTTCTTTAGCAATAAAGGCACGTGTGTGGGCATATCGATTATAATATTTTTCATATTTTTTATCTGGATCAATTTTAGCCCATGCCTTCATGTCTGGATAAAAGCGTACCGAATTAAAAGCTTTTACGCCTAATGTTGGTGTAAAGTTATACAGCTCATCTTCTGTTAACCATACTTGTTGTGGATCTGCCTGATCAATTGCTTTTATCTCTTTTGCCAGAGTCTTTTCAAAGATCGCACCAGTTCCTTCTACAACTGGGTTCACAAAGAAACCTGAAGCTACAATCAAAGCGATAAACGAAAGATAGAACAATCGACAACGTCGGAACAGAATAAATGCCAGGATTAACGTACCAACAATCACGATCATGGTGATCTCTAATTCGGTAAAGTATTTTGTCATTTTGGAATTGACCAAAGCATACGTAAAGATTCCCGCGTTCGCCAACAATAGGAAAAATTTATACCATGTTGGGATCACATCTTCTTGCCAAATATAGGCAATAAACCATATGGTTAAGAGGCAAGCTGCAAAACTAAAGGTTAAGATTGCTCTAAAAGGTGGCACGTAAGATAATAAAGTGAGTTCAGCGAGCCATTTTGGTAATCCTAAAGTAATCCAATAAATTGAAAACAGACAAAAGAGCATTAAAATCCGTCCAAACAGTTTTTGTTCACTATTTTTTTTACCAAATAAAACAAATGGGCTTGCTAAAAAGACAGTCGGGAAGAAATGATAAAACAGAGCAACTTCAGAATTATTAGAAAAATTGATATCTTTAAACGAAATTTTCCAGTTTGTCAGAAAATAAAAGAACTCTCCTAAATGCCATTTTCCTCCTGTACTTACTCGTTTTCCTGGATATAAGGTATTTAAAGAAGCCAGTAACGCATCTTTAGAGGTTAACCAAAAGTGGATCAGTACGCCACCTATAAATAATATTGCCCCAATGATCAGTACTGCATCAAACCAATCCCAAGTGATTCGCTTCCCATAATAGAGCAATAACCCAACAAAATAAAAGACAAGAAAATAAGCAAGCATAACTTGATGGGCTGGATAAATCACCAGGATAAAACCTAGACCAAATATGACGATCAAACTCATCATCATTGCTCGTACCCATTTTTTTTGATGTTGGTAAAAATAATGATAAAAAGCAACCATTAGTCCTAATGTGAAGAAAATCAAATCTCCCACGTGTTGCATGAACCACCACTGGACTGCTGGTGAGAAAGTTAAGGCAAAGGCGCCTACGAGTGATAAAGCTTTTTTTCTTTTTGTCAAAATCATTAAAACTTCATATCCCAATAAAACCATGACCACTAATTTCATTGCCCAATAAAACGAAAGCCCACGATCTCTTCCCAAGAAAAAGAATCCCCAATTGAATGGTTTACCAATAACTGTGATATTTTTAACAGGAGAATTATAAGCAATGATCATATTTTGTCCATTTAAGGAATAATCGGGATTTACTAAATGATAGTCATTTTCAGCTTGTGAAAGATAAAAAGGTGTTTGCACGAGCCATTCATCTGAACGAACTTCCCTATTTTGCCCGAAGATGACATCAGTTTTCTTTCCGTCATCTCGTTGCGATACATATTTATCCCATACACCCAATGAACTACCATTCAAATTAAACGTTACAATAACTACAATGACTAGCAATCCGATGAGGTAACGAAGTTTTAGAAAGACATCAAGAACAGAATGATCTGTGCGCTCAAGCTTCACGGCTGTTCGTTGCGCGCGTCTTGTTTGTTTTTCCATGCGATTCTCCAATTTCTAGTTTGTTCTTTTTTTACGGAAAAACAAGTTTGCTATTTCAAACTTTCAGCTGCTTCCAACATTTTTGCTAATGCTTCTTGCCATGTCGGAATGACAAAGCCTAGATCTTCTGCTTTCTTTAGACTCATCACAGAATATTGTGGGCGAACTGCTTTTTGTGGATACTCTGCTGAAGTGACTGGTGCTACTTCGACATCCGTATCTTTTAAGATTTCTTTGGCAAATTCATACCATGAACAGCTATTATCATTGGATAACTGATATACGCCATAAGGTGCTTGTTTTTCAATCACATATACCATAAATTCAGCAAGTGTTCGAGTCCAAGTTGGGCGACCATATTGATCATTAACAATAGTTAAACGATCATGCGTTTCGGCTAAACGTTGCATTGTAAAGACAAAATTATGTCCATAAACACCAAATACCCATGAAGTACGGATAATATAATAGTCTTCTAAGATTTCTTGAACTGCTTGTTCCCCTAGTAATTTTGTGCGACCATACTCATTCAATGGGTTAGTTGGATCGTCTTCGCGGTATTCTTGGTCTTTCTTTTTGCCATCAAAGACATAATCCGTACTGATATATACTAATTTAGCATTCACTGCTTTTGCAGCCAATGCCACATTTTTAGTTCCATCAACGTTAATCTTCTCATCTAATTCTTTGCCTTCTTCTTCTGCTTTATCAACGGCTGTATACGCTGCACAATGAAAAATAATTTCTGGCTTTAAGTTTGTAATATACTCCATTGTTTTTTCTGCATCAGTAATATCCAGCTCAGCAGCATCAGTTGACACATAAGCCATTCCTTTTTCATCTAATAAATGGCGTAATTCCGTTCCAAGTTGACCATTTCCTCCGGTTAATAAGAACATTCTGATCTCTCCTCTTTTTTGTTTTAAAAAGGGGTCTGCAACATCTGTCACAGCTCCCCTTACAATTGCCAATAAACAATTCCTATTTTTATACTAATTTTTTTCTGCACGTTTTACAACTTCATGCGTGTCTTTTTTACCCGAATTTTTTGAGAGTTCATTAAATCCGGCTTATCATCATTTATTGACCATTTTTGGCGTAGGCTGCTTCCACAGCTTCTTTTTCTTTCTTCCACCAATCTTGGTGTTCTTCATACCATTTGATTGTATCAGCTAAACCATCACGGAAGTTGGTAAATTCAGGTTGCCAACCTAGCTCCTCACGTAACCTTGTCGAATCAATTGCATAACGTAAATCATGTCCTGCACGATCGTTGACATGGTCGTAAGCATCTTTGGGTTGTCCCATAAGTTCCAAAATCAATTCCATGACTGTTTTGTTATCTTCTTCCCCATCGGCACCGATCAAATAAGTTTCACCGATTTTTCCTTTAGTCAAAATCAACCAAACCGCAGATGAATGATCATTCGTATGGATCCAATCGCGAACGTTTTTTCCTTCACCATATAGTTTTGGACGTATACCACTTAAGATATTAGTAACTTGACGAGGAATAAATTTTTCAATATGTTGATACGGTCCATAGTTGTTTGAACAATTTGAGATCGTTGCTTGCAACCCAAATGAACGAACCCAAGCTTTCACTAATAAATCAGAGCCCGCTTTAGTTGAAGAATATGGACTTGATGGATTATAAGGTGTTTCAGCTGTAAATTTTTCCCCTTCGCCTTCTCCATGACCTGGTAAATCTTCACGTAAAGGTAAATCCCCATACACTTCATCGGTGGATACATGATGGTAACGAACATTGTATTTACGACAAGCTTCTAACAGGGTGTACGTACCAATAATATTGGTTTGGACAAAAGGAAATGGATCTTTTAGCGAATTATCGTTATGCGATTCTGCTGCATAGTGGACTACGGCGTCTGCTTCTTTGACTAAACGATCCACTAATTCTGCATCAGCAACATCACCAACGACCAATTCTACACGGTCACTAGGTAGCCCTGCTAAGTTCTCTTTATTCCCAGCATAAGTCAATTTATCTAACACCGTAACATGAACCTCTGGATGATGATTGACCACATAGTGGACGAAATTTGAGCCGATAAATCCGGCACCACCAGTAACAATGATATTTTTCATATAAAAATTCTCCTTGCAATCCTAAATTTCACCATAAACAAATGGATTTTCTGCTTCAAACTCTTTTAAAGTTGGATGATGCTGATCCTTTTCAGACATAATCGCTTTGGAAAGATCGATAGGCCAATCAATCGCTAAGTCTGGATCATCAAAGGCAATCCCACCATCAGCTTGTGCATTGTAGTAATTATCACATTTGTAAAGAAAATTGACATTTGGTGTCAATGTCACAAATCCATGAGCATAACCTTTAGGCACCAAAAGTTGTCGATGGTTGTGTTCAGATAAGATAAAGCCTTCCCATTTACCATAGGTTGGACTTCCTTTACGAATATCGACAATCACATCTAAAACAGCACCAGAAGTTACCCGAATCAATTTCGTTTGTGCTGCTTCTCCTTTTTGGAAATGCAGTCCGCGGATAACACCAGCTTCTGCCGATAATGAATGATTATCTTGAACAAAATCAAAATCTAAACCATGTTCAACAAATTTTGCTTTGGAATAACTTTCGGTAAAAAAGCCACGATGATCACCAAAAACATCCATTTCAATGATCTTCACATCTGTTAAATTAGTATCAGTTACTTTCATTACTTCAGACTCCCTTAATTGTTGGCCAACTGTAAAAGATATTGACCATATTGATTTTTTTTCAACGGTTGAGCTAATGCAAGTAATTGCTCTTTAGTGATATATCCCATTCGGTAGGCGATTTCTTCTAAGCAAGCTACCTTGAGATTTTGACGTTTTTCAATCGTTTCAATAAATGTGGATGCCTCTAGAAGAGATTCATGCGTGCCAGTGTCTAACCAAGCAAAACCTCTACCCATCAATTCAACAGATAGTTTTCCTTTTTCTAGATAGACTTTGTTTACATCAGTGATCTCTAATTCACCACGTTCAGAAGGTTTGATGTTTTTCGCAATCGAAATAACATCATTATCATAAAAATATAACCCTGTTACTGCATAATTTGATTTTGGTAGCGCAGGTTTTTCTTCGATTGACAGAGCCCGCATCTTTTCATCAAATTCTACAACACCAAAACGTTCTGGATCATTAACGTGGTAACCAAACACTGTTGCTCCAGTATCTTTAGAAGCAGCGCGTTGAAGCATTTTAGATAAGCCACCACCGTAATAGATGTTATCTCCTAAAACTAAGCACACACTATCATCACCGATAAATTCTTCACCGATAATAAAAGCCTGTGCTAGCCCATCTGGACTTTCTTGCACTGCATACTCAATTTGTAATCCTAACTCTGCCCCATTACCAAACAGTTCTTTAAATCTTGGTGTATCTTGAGGAGTAGAGATAATCAGGATTTCTTTGATACCCGCTAGCATTAGTGTAGACATTGGATAGTAGATCATTGGTTTATCGTAGACTGGCATCAACTGTTTTGAAGTTGCCTTAGTTAGAGGGTATAAGCGTGTACCACTTCCCCCAGCAAGAATGATTCCCTTCATGAGTATAAATTCTCCTTTTCAATTTAAAATTCACCTTGTTATTATCTCATCAAACTTGTTATTTGTCATGGAATTATTAACGATTTAACTATCTTTTATTAATTCCAAACCATTTTCTCTTCACAAGCGCCTTGATCAGATTCAACCGCCAGGTAATTTTTTGGGTTAGTTTAGTGTTTGTTTTGATTTCACTCACATTAAAATCATGTCTACGATAAAGTGTCAATGTTTCTCTAATAAACCCAACACGAGTTCCACCTAACATTCCAATCCACATATCATGCATTGGTACTTCAGAAGGAATCGGTACTATTTCTTTCTTTAATGAAGATCGAAAAGCCATACCGGCACCGATATAATTACTCCGAATCAAATTATTGAGCCAGCCTGTTCGGGAATGCCGATAGGAAAAATACGACGCGTGTATCTCATTGAGTTGACCATCCACAATCACTAGATCACTCACTACTACTAATTGTTGCGGATTTCCTTCAAAATATGCGGTAATCTTAGCCACCTTATTAGGTAGCCATACATCATCTTGGTCTGCTAAAAAAATGATGTCACCTTTAGATTGTTGAATGGCATGGTTGAAGTTGGCAATGACACCTTTCCTTGGTCCTTCAACAAATTTGATTCGATTGTCTAGTTGCGTGTATTCCTTTATAATTTGACAAGTTTCATCTGTCGATCCATCATCTGAAATAATCAATTCATCCTCAAGTGTCAGTTGGTTTAAAATACTATCCAATTGTTCTCTTAAATATCTGCCACCATTAAAGGTAGCCATACAAACTGATCGCACAAATTCACACCCTTCAGTTTTCAGTAAATGATTGTAATGTCAAACGCCATATTTTACGATTTCTGACTGTTAAAAATTGTTTTACTGTACGTAACAATAATTGTTTTCGATGACGCGGTAACATTTCTTTATCATAATTTTGATAAAAAGTTTTTTCAGCTTTCAGTATCGACTGATACCTTGTAACAGAAACTTTCTGATAATCAAGAACTGAAAGATCATGTTCCATTTTTTCAGGTAAGATAAAAACCGTCTTTTTGAACTGATAGATCGTCCAAAAAAGCCAATGATCCAAGAAATCAAGGGGAAAATCTAAATTAAAACCGCCAATTTCCTTTAAAAATTTGATAGAAAAAACAGCGCCCGAATTAATCGCCATGATTCGTCTTTGACTGAGCTGTGATCGATCAACCTTTTCAACTTGACGATTGATATAGCGATCCGCAAAAACAGGCGATATTTGGTTGCTTCCAGCATAAACCAACGGAACTGCTGCAACCAATTCATCTGTCCAATCAATCGTTAATAGCGTATCAAAATACGTTGCAGTCAATTGACTATCATGATCAAGTGTAACGAAATAGCGAATATTCTGCTGTGCATGATTCAACGCATAATTATAAGCCGTAGCCAGACCAGGATTTGATGGATCATGATAGTAGCTTATATCTTCGTTTTGTTCTAATAATGGCTCCAATTGCATAACGGGACTATTATCATAAACAACCAGTTGGATCTTCTTCTCTTTGACAGCTTTCATGAGCAGATCAAAAGAAGGCGATTGACTAAAACGCTGCTGGTATAATACGATAACGACTACTATTTTGGGTATGGTCAAAAGAAAGTCCACCCCCACTTATTGAAAAATTTCACCATTGACTGTAAAAAGATACGAAAAAGTTTAAAATTGCGATGAGCGCCTTTTCCATATAAATGAACAATCGTATATAACGGCGTATAAAGGAGTTTTTCTCCTGCTTTTTCAAAAGTTAAGCAAAGATCATTATCTTCAAAATACATAAAATAGCGATTGTCAAACCCGTTGACTTTTTTAAATTTATTGACATCAACGACCATAAAACTACCAGAGATCATACGCACGTAGCTATTGGTTGTTTCTGACAAATCATGGCATTCGAATTTTGCTAAACGTTGAGCAAACAACTGCTTGACAAAACGAGCCGGAATAAACCGCAATACATAATCGAACACATCTAATTTTTGGCGAATCAAATGTTGTGTCGTTCCATCTTCATTCAATATTTTAGGTGCTAACATGGCACATTCTGGATGTTCCTGCAAAAGTTTGACCAAGTCAACGACTGTCTGCTGATCCACCAGAATATCTGGGTTAAAGATCACAGCATAAGAAAAGTCACTCGTTAATAAATTATGGTTATGTCCATAACCAAATCCTTTATTTTCCTGATTAAAATAGATTTTGACAAACGGATACTTTAGATATTCTTTCAATCGTTCTTGGTAGTCAATCGACGAAGCATTATCGAAAATCAAGATCTCAACCATGGCTTGGTCATTTATGCTGGCTAGAAGCGTATCTAACGTTTGAAAAATCTTTTGACTATTAGCCGTTACGATGCTAATTAAAATCGGTTGTTTTTGATTTATTTTCATTAGTGTCTAGTCCATTTCCTTTTATATTTCTGTATGACTTGTGTTCGATATTCTTTATTGCCTAAAAAACGTAAAGTTTTAAGAATGTACTGATGCTTCTCGTTGATTAATCCAATCAACTCAAACAATAAAATAGCCGCAAATAGCATCGAAACGATCAAAACAATCGAACCGAGACGCCCAGTATAGTTCATGATCATGGCAGTAAATGAAAACATCAATGCCATAGCATAAATGGTCAAAACTGCTCCTTTATGCGTAAAACCTAGACTCAATAATCGATGATGTAGGTGTTTTTTATCTGCTGTAGAAAAAGAGACACGGTTCGCTTTTCTGCGAATAATCGCAAAAAATGTATCTGTTACTGGAACGCCCATCACAATCAATAATGAGATAGAAGAAACAAATGTTACATTCTTCAGACCTTGTAGAGAAAGAACAGCCATCATAAATCCTAAGAACAATGCCCCAGTGTCTCCTAAGTAAATTTTGGCAGGATAAAAATTATAAGGAAAAAAGCCAATAATGCTTGCCACTAAACAGAATATGACGATTGGTATGTATACTGTAGAAGCATGTAGGAAAAAATATCCGATAATACCAATTGTAATCAACCCGATCAACGAGATTCCGGTTGCCAAGCCGTCTAATCCATCAATCAAATTAATTGCATTAGTGATACCGAAAATCCAAAAAATGGTCACAGGAAAACTCAGCCAACCCAATTCGATATAACCAAAAAAGGGCAATGTTACTGAATCAATGTGAATATCTGCCACAAAATAGACGATCAACGCTGCTAATAAGATCCCGACGGACTTTTGTTTAGGCGTCAACTCGTATTTATCATCCAGTACTCCCGTTAGAATGATCACTAAGGAAGCTAGTAAAATAGGAATGATATAAAATTTGGGAATGATGTCACGAAAAAACAATAAGGTGGATACGACAAATGAAATAAAAATGGGTAGTCCCCCAGCTGAAGGCATAGGTATTTCATTAATACGTCGCGCATTCGGTTTATCCACCATTCCGGTTTGGACAGAAATAATTTTAAATATGGGCGTTAGTACTAAAGATAACAAGATTGTTAAAAAAAATTTGACAACCATACTAAATGAAACAAGCATATTGGCACCTACTTTAATTAAGAGTCTAGAATTATTATAAAACACTCAAGCAATAAAAACTCGCAGTTCTATTTTTTTTTATGAGAAAATTTATTTTTGAAACGAATCCACCATTTATTTGTAGAAACTCGTCTTTTCTTGATTTCGTTACCTGTTATGTATTCTTGCACAACAGCATTGATGATTCCGCCAAATATAATGATTGTAGCAGCAAAATTGAGCCATAGCATCAAGACGATGAAACTCCCGATGATTTGGTATCCACTGACTCTTGTTGCAAAGTATTTTGCGTAGATTCCAAACACCTGAGATAGCAACATCCAGCCGACAGTAGCAAAAATCGTTCCCGGAATCACTGCTTTTAGTTTTAATTGCGCATTCGGTACTATCACATAAATCAAAAACATGATGATAAATAAGACAACTAAGGTAATCGGCCATTTCAAAGTTTGGAACTGGATGATCACATTGCCAGAAAAATTAAAAATCGGTTGGAGCGCTTCAAGTATCATTTGACCCAGTCCTAAAAAAATCGTTACTCCACTAATCGCAATCATGAAAAGCAAAATCACTACTAATGAAAAGAAACGGACGATCAAAAAATTCTTTCTATTTTCTACACCATAAGCCTTATTCATGGCAATTTGTAAAGCGTTGATACTTTGACTGGCAGACCACAAAGCAGCTAAAGCAGATAACGACAACAAGCCACCGGAACTTTGCGTTAACAAATTTCGAATTGCAGGACCGATAAACTGATAGACCGTCTCAGGGATGATTTGCCGCACATAAGTCAATACTGTCTCTTGATCGATTTTTAGAAATGGCAAAATATTACCAAACGCAATAATTAGGGGAAATAAAGACAATAATAAATAATACGCCACAACAACTGACGTGGTACCCATTTCTGAATCAGTGATCCGTTTTTTTGTTGTTGCAATAAAACGCATTAAATTCTCATTTTGCTTTATTTTCCCTAATAATTTCATCAAATTCTCCTTATTGATCTAGCTTCTCAATACGTACCTTCTTCACCTTGAGAAGTTAAGATTCTTGGTCCATCTTTCGTAATTGCCAGTGTATGTTCATATTGGCAAGACAAGCCACCATCTCTTGTATAAGCAGTCCAGCCATTTGGATCCATTTTCATTTTCCAAGTTCCAGTATTAACCATTGGCTCAATGGTAATAACCATCCCTTCTTTTAACCGTAGACCTTTTCCTGCTTCACCATAATGAGGGACAGCAGGTTCTTCATGGATCGTTGGACCCACACCATGACCAATAAAGTCACGGACAACCGCTAAGTTTTCACTTTCAACATAAGTTTGGATAGCATGACCAATGTCGCCAATTCGGTTCCCAACTTGCGCTTGTTCGATTCCCAGATACAAAGCTTTTTTTGTCACTTCCATCAAGCGGTCAATTTCCGGTGTTGACTCTCCCACTACATAAGCCCAACAAGAATCAGAAATGCCGCCTTTTAAATCGATACACATATCCACTTTCACTAAATCGCCATTTTTCAGCGGTTTTTTACGTGGAAATCCATGACAAATTTCGTCATTGATGCTAATACAAGTCGCATACTCATAGCCTTCAAATCCAATTTGAGCCGCAATCCCACCATGGCTTTCAATATAGTTACGAACAAAAACTTCAATATCCCAACTCGTCACGCCTGGTTTGATAAAATCTCGCAGATTTTTATGTACATCCGCTAACAACGCGCCAGACTCAGCCATTGTTTCAATTTCTCGTGCTGATTTCAATGTAATCATATTTTCGTCTCCTTTTTACAAATCTTCCTCATTTTACCATAGTGTCCGGTCGTTCGCCAAATCAGATTCTCTTCACATGACTTGTTTTCTTTTAGTAAAGGTTTTGGTATAATCTGTAAATGTTAGAGGATCATATATCAATAAGTAGGAGGCAACCCATGGCTTTAGCAAAAATCGTTTACGCAAGTATGACTGGCAATACAGAAGAAATTGCTGATATCGTAGCAGAAGCTTTTGAAAATTTAGATATTGATGTTGAAATCAATGAGTGTACTCAAGTGGATGCAGATGAATTTGAGGATGCAGATATTTGTGTCGTCGCAACTTATACATACGATGATGGTGACTTACCAGATGAGATCGTAGACTTATATGAAGATTTACAAGAACTTGACTTGTCTGGAAAAATCTATGGCGTTTGTGGTTCTGGAGACACTTTTTATGATGAATTTTGTAAGTCCGTAGATGACTTCGATGCTGCCTTTGCGAAAACAGGAGCAGTCAAAGGAACAGAAAATGTTAAAGTTGATTTAAACGCTGAAGAAGAAGACATCGAAAAACTCGAAGCATTTGCTAAGGCGCTTGTTTCAAAATTATAGGCCAAAGCAGTCAGCTCACAGCTAAGAACTTTTGGCAAAACTTCAATTATTTGATAAAAAGAACGTGTGATGCTGGAGAGAGTTAGCGTCACACGTTCTTTTTATCATGTTTTTAGAAGCTTTTTTTATTTCAAAAAATCAATGTGTATGTTTGAGAAAGACTTTCGAGAAATACTTCAAGTAGTTTTTTTAATTCACTTGGATCGTTTCTTTCGTATTTAGCGTCGCATTGATGCTATCTTGGATCATTTTTTCAATTTGTTCCTTGGTCGGATGAATGATACTTGAAGACATCAGTGCCGCTAATCCTGTAGCGATGATCCAAATTGTGTTATGCAAAGACTCAATTTGTTCCGCAGATAGATCAGCATACTCTGGATCTTTCTTGACCGTCTCGACAAAATAATTATAAGAGAAGTTTTGCATCTCCCTTCCCCCACCATATTCTTCTAAGTACAGAGAACTGTATAATTTTTTCTCTCGATTGGCAAAATCAATATAGTTTACAGCTAAATCGATAATGGTATTTCCTGTATGTACAACTGGGAACACTTCATGCTTCAAGTACTCGTAAATCTGAGCAAATAAGGCTTGCTTCAGATCATCCATGTTTTTGAACTCAAGATAAATCGGTTGAGTCGAACAATTCATTTTATTTGCAATATTCCTTGCCGTAAATTTTGAAAATCCTTCTGTGGTAGCCACTTCAAAAGCGGCTGCCAAAATCTGATCTTTTGTGATCGTCTTTTTTCTTGCCATAATTTTTTAATCTCCTTGAAATTATTTATAACGCTTCCACCATTGATTAATTTAATTGTAACATGATTATTTTGTTATGCACAACTTGTTTTTTTATTTTTAAAAAATTACTTTAAAAACAATCAATTTTATAAATTCTAGACATCATTTAGAAGAACATCCATTTTTTTATTTTACGATTCTGGCAGATTGTCTCTAAAAGAATTAAATGTTATCATACAAATAGCTATTGGATGAAACATTAGGAGGAAATGGATTATGTTAGAAAATTTTAATGAGAACCTCGAAAAATATGCACGATTAATTGTTGAAACCGGCGTAAACGTCGAAAAAGACCATACAGTTGTTTTACAAATCAACGTCGATCAAGCCCCATTAGCTCGCTTGATCACCAAAGAAGCCTATCGTTTAGGTGCAGCTGAAGTGATCGTACAATGGACGGACGACGTGATCCAAAAAGAATTTCTTTCTTACGCTGCACAAGACCGTCTTGAAACTGTTCCACAATATAAAATTGATCAGACTGATGATTGGATCGCTAAAGGTGCTAGCCGAATCAGTGTTGTATCTGCCGATCCAGATGCTTTTGGTGGCGTAGATGGAAAACGAATCGCTACGTATCAAACTGCCGCTGGCAAAGCAATGATGAATCTAAGAAAAGCGACCCAAGCAAATAAAGTAAGCTGGACTGTAGTCGCTGCGGCTGGTAAACAATGGGCAGCTAAAGTTTTCCCAGATTTACCAGAAGAAGAACAACTGGATGCGTTATGGGATCAAATTTTTAAAACAACTCGTATTTACGAAGAAGATCCTGTACAGGCTTGGAAAGAACATGATGAAAAATTAGCAAAAAAAGCCGATGAATTAAATCAAGAACAGTTTACTGCCCTGCACTATACTGCCCCTGGCACAGATATCGTCATTGGCCTACCAAAAAATCATCTTTGGGAAGGCGCAGGAAGTTACAACTCCCGTGGAGAAAAATTCATGGCAAATATGCCTACTGAAGAAGTGTTTACTGCACCTGATTACCGACGGATCGATGGTTATATCTCTAGTACAAAACCATTGAGCTATGCAGGTACGATCATCTCAGGGATGAAGTTTACTTTTGAAGCTGGAAAAGTCATTGATTTTTCTGCTGAACAAGGTCAAGAAGTATTGGAAACCTTGCTCAACACTGATGAAGGCGCACGCTCATTAGGAGAAGTAGCACTCGTTCCCGATCCTTCGCCAATTTCTCAATCGGGTATTATCTTTTACAATACGTTATTTGACGAAAACGCGTCGAATCACTTAGCTCTAGGATCTGCATATGCCTTTAGTGTCGAAGGTGGTACTGAAATGACCGATGAAGAACTTGTGCAAGCTGGTCTTAACCGTAGTCAAACCCATGTTGATTTTATGGTTGGTTCTGGCCAAATGAATATTGACGGTATCCGTGAAGACGGTTCTACTGTTCCAGTATTTAGAAATGGTGACTGGGCTTAATCTGATAAAACGATACAAAAAAAGAGGAGAAATCTTAAACGACCTCCAAAAGTTAGATTTTTGGTCTAACTTTTTGGGGTACTACAGACTTCTTCTCTTTTTTGTGATGATTATTTCTATTACAGACAACACTTTTCCCTGCTGCTCACTGAAAGATGGTCGAATAAGCGATTTTTTGATCCTGTTGTTCAAGTTTTTTATAAAAATTATTTATACTATTTATCACGAAATTCTATTAATACATTTTCTATTTTTTGATAAGATTGACAAAAACAACATTTATTATTAAAAATTAGAAAAAATGATGGAGAGATAGTATACCTTTTATTGTTTATTTTTTTGTCTTACTATTAACGCTTTATATCCCTCTGCCAACTGCGTTATTGTTTTTTCATCGTTTAGCTAATCAACATGACCTGCTCACAACAATCCACAAATTCATTTTGCTATTTTTGGTTTGTTTAGATTATCGGTTCAGTTTCTACTGTATTTATCAATGTAAAATAAAGAAACAATACTACTTGTACCTTATCTTGATTAATATTATCGAATTAGGCATCCATTTTTATTTACTGGTCAAATACCAAACAGTTTGCTTAACTATCATCACTTTGAGCCAGTTATTATTGCTTATTTGTATGTTTACCTTTCCTTTATCAAAAAAATTTAGAAAAGCTGTCTTTCACTCACCAGAAAAATCGAATGTAGCGTAGAAAACTATCTTGGTCCCACATAAACAAAAAAACCTGAACCACAACGGTTACAGGTTTTTAACGTTCCTGACTGGAATTGAACCAGCGACCTATCGCTTAGGAGGCGATTGCTCTATCCTACTGAGCTACAGGAACAAGTTCTCAATAGTATTATTTTAGCTTGTTTAGGAATCACATGCAAGCTTCTCTTAGAAAAATCATTTTTCTTCCTAAGCAAAACGTTTCCACTAGCTTTTGACGAGTGATAAAATAGAATTATCCAACAAGTGATGAGGGAGGTTTTATTTATGAATGACAAACCAAAAGAAGAAATATACGCTGAACGCTTTGATGCTTCTAAAAAAGAACGAGAACAACTGTCAAAAGAAGCCATAAAACAGCATGAAGATGAAAAACCTCAGAAAAAAGAAAGTCGCAAATTCAAGTTTACTAAAAAAGAAGATTTGCTGTAGAGAAATGAGATAAATCAGTGGCAAAAAAGCAATCTGATTTTCAGAATGATATCGAAAAAATTTCAAAATAGCTTTTTATACGATAACGCCCTCCAAGAATTCGTCGAAAACCTTGGAGGGCGTTATCTGCGTTGAGCAACAAACATTTTACGTTCATTTTAAAAATAATCATTTAGAATAGGTTGCTGACTTGGAAAGCATGGCGCCATTTCTAATAGAGCTTCAGTTGACAATTGGATGTGATTGTAAAAAACAAGTTCTTCCATCTGACGATACCCCATTAATAATTGAGTCATGCGTTGAATGGTTCCACTGATGGTTGGTAATTTTGTTTCTGTTACTTTTTCAATTTTCACCTCTGCATTTGATACAGTGATCTCAAAGATCCCTTCATTCCACTGTGCGTAAGGATCTTCTGTTACTTCTAAAGCAAAAGTGAGCGCTTGTTTTTTGAAAGGATAGTCTTTCAAAAACAACTCAAGATCAACAATTCTGCCCATCATATATGGCGTGATCGTCATTTGTGCAAAAGGATTTTTAAGCAAATAATTTTGATCACTACCTGAATAACCACAAGCATAGTCAAAAGAAGCAAACGCCCCACTATGGGAACTAACAAACCTCACTAATCCTTGAAAGGCTTCATGACTCAAATAGCCCCATTCCACTACTACAAATGTTGGTGCCGTTAACTGGTAAACCACATATCCCGCTGCTTGACCAGATTCATCGTAATACAGCGCATAATGATTATCTGTCTTTTGCTTAAACTTATAAGTATACCACCAGTCTTCTCTACTTAATCCACCACGTTGATTCACTGGCATTTGTTTATAAATCATTTCTATGACTTCTTTTGCTTGTTCAAAAGTCACTCGTTTCAATTTGCCAGCCGTCTTTTTCACGTTCGGTACATCTCGACTATCCAATTGATAATTGATTTTATCAAACAATTGCTCATAACCGTAGCGACGATAAAATGGGTAAGAAAATGGAGCAAGATAAGAAAGACTTACTTTTCTTTCACGGCAATCTTTTAAGATTTTTTCCATGATTTGATTGATCCCGCCTTGTCCCCTAGCTTCAGGATAAGATGCTACATAACCGATTCCTGCCATTAAATACTGCTGCCCATAAAATTCAACAGAAAAAGGCGTCGCCATTACTTGGCTAGTGAGTTGCTCTTCCTCGTCAAAAAAACCATAATTCCATGAATTTTCAACGATCAGTTTGAATCGTTCACGTCTTGCAGGTGTATCCTGCGCATTAAATGCATAGGTTGCTAGTTCAAACATCGCTTCTTGATAAGCAACACCAAGTTCTTTTACTTCATTTGCCATTTTTGTTACCCCTTCCATCAAAAACAATAAAAAATTGTGTCAAGTTCAGTGATCCAACCATAGTCACTTTATCAAAATAAAAATGTTATTTCAATAAATCACTATTTAGCTGAATCAACTGCTTCTTGCCACAATTAGTTTTTTACTAGTAAGTTTCTTCGATCATTACTAACATTTTTTTGAAGCGACGTTTTTTAAAATACATCAACATCGTTCCTAAAATCATATCATTCAATTTTTGTAGCATCCCATATGATTGCATTTGTTCCGTATAACGTACTTCACAGGTTTTATCATCTAACGCTTTGATTTGATAATGGACGACATAATCATTTTTTGTGGTAGATGTTCGAAATTTATACGACTGATTTTCAATAACTTCCTCGATTTTGATGCGAGCGCGGCTATTTTGTGAGAATTGTTTGACGTATTCAAGGTTTTTAAGTTGTTTACGAGTAACCGATTTTCCAGTCGCTTTACGTACATCAAAAAGGACAGAGTCCATCACTTTATCATAGAAAAAGGATGCTGGAATATTTAAAGTTTTAACGATTTCCATTAGCTATTTTTCCCCTTTGCTTCTTCTCTTTTTTTCCCTTTTAAAAAGAAATGTATACCTAAACCTCCCAGAAATAGTCCTGTAGCCATACTATACAAATCATAGTTTTGCGAACTAGGATTTAAACAATACAATACGATCAGTGAACCAATACTACATAAAAATAAGCCGTTTTTCATCATTTTGAACCCTTCCTATCTTACAACCAGTTAAACTGCTGTTGCTTGAAAATATAAAACAGTGCCCCATGGTTGTGCTTTGATTAATGCTTTTGCTTTTTGTGCTGCTGCTTCTTTATCTTGTGCGCTCGTCTCAAAAAACAATTTGATTCCTTGTTTTTCTTTAAATGTATATGAAAAGCCATCTTCATTGTAACCTTCTAATAACTCTTTGATAGCATCTTGTTGCATGGCACTTGCGATTGAAATCATTTTAGTTCCTCCTAGATTATTGTTTAGAGAGCAGAAGCAAAAAATGCTTCTGCTCATTGATTTTTATTGTTCGCCTGCTGCTGGATCCATCTTATTCGCTGAGATAACGAACGGTGCCCAGATCAAGAAAGTAACAACCATACATACTAATGTCACGATTGGCGCACGCCAGTCTGCTCCGGTAGCTAGGAACGAGAGTAAGAATGGTGGAACAACCCATGTGACTTGTTGCGATACTGGGGCGACCAAACCAAAGTAAGTTGCTCCCCAACCTATAGCTGTTGCAACAACAGGTGCTAATAAGAATGGGATGAACATGATAGCGTTCAATACAATCGGCAAACCAAACATAACTGGTTCATTGATGTTGAAAATACCAGGTCCGATCGACAATTTAGCAACTGTTAAATAATCAGCACGTTTAGAAAGGAGTAAAATAGCAATCAATAGAACGATCGTACCACCAGAACCCCCGAACCAAGCGAAGGCATCAAAGGATCCACGAACCCACATATAAGCCTTACCATCTTCAATTGCATCTAAGACTGCAGGTGTTCCTGTTTTTCCATTGTAACCTTTTTGGAAAATATCGATATTGATCAATTGTGCTTGACCCCAAATTCCTTCTAAAACTGGAGCTAATACGTTTGGTCCATGAATACCAAAGAACCAGAAGATCTGAACAAAGACCGTAACGATCAAAACAGCACCGATCCCTTGAGATAATCCCAAGAAAGGTTCAGCGATATATTTTTGAACTAAATCAATGATCAATTGTCCGTCAGCGATACGACTAACGATATAATTAATAATAGCAATGACATATAAAGCGATCGTTGCTGGCAGAATTGCGGCAAAAGCCTTCGATACTGCTGGTGGTACAGAATCTGGCATTTTGATCGTAATGTTGGCTAACATTAATTTACAGAAAATAATGACAGAAATAGCACCCATGATCATGACTGTGAAATAAGAGTTTCCATTTAAATGATCAAGTTTTAGCCAACCCCAAAGACCAACAGATAAATTTCCATCCGCGATCGTTGCCCCTAATTCTGTTCCATTGATGGCATCAACGATATTTTGCGGAACATTCACGTTCAAAGCGGCTGACAATGAAGGACCAAAAGAAATTCCTTGGATCAAAGTTGCCAGACCAACGATCCCTCCGGCTAGGTCATTGACCCCATAAGCTCTCGCAAGATTGTATCCCCAAGAAAAGGCAAAAATCAAGCCGGCAATTGCTAAAGTTCCATTCCATACAAATCCATTAATTCCAATAATAACATTTAATACTGCAAAAATTCCTTTGTCCGCTGCTAAACTATCTGCATACGTACTATTAAATTGCTGTGGTAAATCTCGAATAATTGCATTGATCATTACAGCGACTGATCCCGCCATTGTTGCAGGTAAAGTACCGATAAAAGCGTCACGCAAAGCAACTAAATGTTTCTGCGCGCCAATTTTTGCGGCAACCGGAAGGATGTATTTCTCCATCCAACTTGTTAATCCGTTCATTTTTATATCCTCCTATAAGTTGTTTATATAAAGAATTGCTTCCTCATACCAAATTAAAAAATCCGTTCAAAATTTTTTCTTCTTCCGTTCAAAAAAGAAGGTTCTATTTTCGTTCATCTGTCTTTATTCGACATTGATTCTTTGGTAAAGTTCAATAAGTTCTTCTGCTAAATCAGTAAAAGCAATCGACGTCATTAAATGGTCTTGACTGTGTACGGTCAATAACGTGACCTGAACATGGTTTCCTTGTGCTTCTTGTGTCAACATTTGCGTCTGTGAATGATGGGCTTGGACTAATGATTCCTTTGCATCCATTATTTTTTGATCCGCTAACTCGAAATTACCTTTTTTAGCCGCAGAATCGCTTCCATTGCATCGCTCTTGGCATTACCACCAAACATGATGAGTCCCATGATGGCTTCGAGATTTTGTTGATCTTCCACATTTTTTCCTCCATTTCCTATAGATTTATTGCATCAAATTTTCGGCTTGTTCTAGTACTTTTGCACCATTCATCATGCCGTAATCTTGCATATTGATTACATCTAGCGGAATCCCTTTCGGTGCTAATTTTTGCTCAAATTGAGCTTTCATAAACCGGACTTGAGGTCCTAAAAGTAAGACATCGACATTTTTTGCTTCAAGATTATTATCAGCATCTGAAGCTGAAACAGCAAAAATATCTGCCTCCATTCCCTTTTCTTCTGCAGCTTTTTGCATTTTCGTAACTAGCAAACTTGTACTCATCCCCGCAGAGCATACTAACATAATCGTTTTTTTCGCCATTTTCTCCACTCCTTTTAATTTGTTTTACACATTTTTATAATGCAAGAAGCATGCCAAACAAAAAAAGAACCAAAATAGCGTTTTCATAGCCTTTGGTCCTTCTTTTCTGTGCGCACACTGATAATATCTGTGTAAAAAAATAGATTAGTGTGTTTTATTTTTTAATTTTATTTTCAATAAACATTTGCGTTAAGAAGGCAATCTCATTTTCTGGGATATTCACCTGATATTTCCGTTCCAATCCAATAAGATTCGTTCGAACGATGTCCATTTCTAAACGATAAATTTTTGAGAAAGTAGACAGATTCTCAAATTCTCGGGTCTTCTCATGCTTGATCAGTCCATCCAGTAAAAAGGCTAAATGAATCACGATCCCAATATCTACTCCTGGCTCTACTATAATTGAGAGATCCGTTTGGATTTGCTGGATGTTTTTTTGTAAAGAATGGATCAAAAGCTCTACCGAAGAAATCGAATTTAAAGAATCTTTTAATGAATCAACGATTTTGGCAGTTGGAACTTCATCATCAGCGATCCGCTTGAGCATATTCAATTTCTCATCGTTGAAGACATCATACGCTGAGAAAAACGGAATATTTTGGTAATCCACATCTACCGTGCCCGCAATGGCTTTGATCTCATATTCTTCTAATAATGCATCAATGTGTCGCTTAAATGATTCTCGTTCTAAAAACTGCATTTGGATCACTTCGACCTTTTTCTGGTCGATTACAGGAACAATCCGCTGGTATAATTTAGCTGCTACACCTTCCCCAGTAAAACAAGTAACGATCACCGCTTTTTTACGTTCATAGGTCTCAGTTTGTTCTTCTTTGAATTGGTCCTTGACGATCGTTTCAAAGGAAATCTGGATACTTTGATAGATATCTTCCAAGCTCCGCCCAACATTCGCCATCCGTAATGCCTCAATCACGATCATCGTACTACTCATTGTAATTGCTTTCGTTTTGATTCCAGTCTCTTCAAAGATCAAGTCACCAAAGGTATTTAAAGAACCCATATCCGTCAGTAAGATCAATCCATTCGTCAGACTTGCCTGACGATTTTGAACATAAGCCAGCACTTCTTCATACATTGTTTGGACTTCCATGGCTAACGGCATATTAAATGCTGTACCTAATTTCGTTCCTAATAATTCTTGCGCCATTTCCAACATACTTGAGGCGGTTTGTCTGCCGTGCATCAAAACTAAGACCTCAACTTTATTTTCTTTTACTGGTTCACTTTCGCCAAGATTAATGGAAAGAAACATACTGATAAAACCAATTTCGTCAAACGGAATTTCAATTTGTTGTTCTTCTTCAATGATCGTAGATAAATCAATGGCTACTTGAAATTCCTTTTTAAAATTTTTGCGTACGTTGTTGAGATCAGGATGAACAATCATGTGTCCTTCTTTGACCCGATCCAATGTACTTTGCAAATGAAGGGCAAAGGCAAATCGAGCTTTTTCATTGTAGATTCGATCCAACCTAGCTTCTGCAACATCGTATAACTCGTTGGTTAACCGCCAAATATCATCTGGCAACAGATCTTTTGGAATCGTACTCTTTGTCAACTCTTTGACATAAGTTTGGAAATAAGCATCCACATCTTTCGAGATCAAAGTTTCTAAATCAATACTTTCGACACCCGTTTCTGATAAAGAAAGCATTTTTTCTTCGATATCATTATAGACCTGCATGTTTCGTTCTGGATCTTGTGACCAAACAACATCAGCAAAACCAGGCTCAAAAGTCAGGTATTGACTCTTACTATCCATAAAGCGATCCAAACGTTCAGGTACTTCTTTGATTTTCAACAACCCTTTTTGTACTTGGAGAGACAGTTCTTCTTTACGAATGATCAGTTTTTCTTCATTATGTGTCCGATAATGTAAAAATGACTTCGCACATACTAATTTCAAATCACGCTTGACTTGTCCGATATTTCCTTCTGCATCATAAAGCATAAATGCCAAAATGGCTTCTTTTTCGATATCTATACGTTGATTCAAACGATTGGCTTCTTGTTTGATAAATAAAGAAATGATTTCATAACGTTCATCTAATGAACGAGAAGCCAGATTTGGTAATGTGATTGCCATAGGAATTCGGCGATTAAAGGTTGTCAAAAAACTTTCGGATGACTCGGTGGTTGCTCCAATGATCTGAACAGATGCTTCATGGACGTGGGCGCTTTCTCCCAACGGACGATAGACCCCTTTATCAATAAAAGTAAACAACATTTCTTGTCCTTCTGGTGTTAAACGATGAATTTCATCAAGAAACAAGATCCCACCATTCGCTTTCGCAATCAACCCTTGACTATCTTGCGATGCCCCAGTATAAGCTCCTTTTTTGATTCCAAAAATATGTCCAAACAGTAACTGTGGATTCTGCGCATAATCCGCACAGTTAAATGAAACAAAAGGTGCATCTTCTGAGAGCATTTCAGAATCAATCGCAAAATGATACATACATTCTGCAAACATCGATTTACCCGTTCCTGTCTCACCAAAAATGATTGTATGCAATCCTCGAGGAGGATATAATATGGCTGCCTTAGCTTGCTGGATGCTTACTTTCAAAGAATCATTTTCACCAACTAGTGTATCAAACGTCACTTGGGTCGATGCATCAACGTGAACTTTGTCAGAGGCTGTTTTTTGCGGAGGCAATGAATAGACGACTGGTCTGCCGGAACTTTTGATAATATAGCGGTTTTTATAGAGATCGCTGAGATATCGACTTGCATTACTTCGATCGATTTTTAGATGTTTTGCCACATCACTTGCCGTCAATCCTTGCTGTTTCTCATGCAATAGATCCAATATTTCTTCTTGTCTTTCGTTCATACAATCCCCCACTATCCTCAAATAACGCTGATTGCGTTTTCAATATAATAACACAAAAAGGCGCTTATTTGCGCCTTGCTCCTTTATTTTTCTGCTTTTTTTGTTTGTTTTTAAGCTTTTTCTTTGGCGTACTATTTTTTTCAACTTGTTCTTTTTTCGAAGGACCAAATGGAGCAGTTTTTTTTGTGTTTTTGTCATTGACTTCTTCTTTTTGTGAGAGTTCTTTTTGTGGCAATTCTTTGACTAATTGTCCACCATGAAGAAAAATCTCTTCCATATCAATCGCCATATGACGTGTTAATTTTTTCAACTCTTTAACTGTATGATCTTGCACAAACGTGATCACGGTTCCGTCTTTCCCCATCCGTCCGGTTCGCCCTGAACGATGCAGATAAGCTTCTTCCGTTAAGGGAATTTCGGCATTCACAACATAAGGTAATTGTTCGATATCTAATCCTCTGGCTGCTACGTCAGTCGTGAACAACATCGTGATTTTTTTATTCTTGAATTGATCAAGTGCTGCTTTACGTAACAATTTATTTTGATCGGAAGCTAAGCTGCCAACTGAAACACCACGAAATTGTAATTTTTCTTCCATTGTCCCTAATTCATTGAGTTGGTTGAAAAAGACTAGTCCATGAAAATCTGTGACATAAGCAAGCCGTCTCAAATACTCTTCTTTTTTACGAGGTGGTATCCTTAAATAGTAATGTTGCTGACCTTTTCTAGAGTCATCGTCTTTTGTGACATCAACAACTGGGATGGAAGCCTTTGTGATTTCTTCAATTTTACTGATTGAGCGATCAGCTGTTGCTGAGAAGAATACTAATTGATAGTCCACAGGGGCTTGTCGCAAAATTTGTTCCACTAATGAACGATTCCCTTCATCAAACAATTGATCTGCTTCATCAAAAACAATCGTTTGCAACTGATGAGCTTTTAATTTTTTGGTCTTCATCAATTCCAGCACCCGTCCAGGAGTCCCTACTAAGACTTCTGGTCGTTTTTTCAAACCTTCAATCTGCCTTTTGACGTTAGCTCCGCCCACAAGTGATTGGACTTTTAATGCCAATCCTTTTGACCACTCACGAGCCACTTCTGCGACTTGAATTGCTAATTCTTGTGAAGAAACAAGGATTAGTAAAGTACTTCCCCCCTCTTTAGGGACATTCAGCAGCAAAGGTAAAAGATAAGCTAATGTTTTGCCTGAGCCGGTTGGTGAAATACCAATAATTGATTCTTTTTCTTTAAGCGGTTGAAAAGCAGCCTGTTGGATCAGAGAGGGTGTTTGAAATCCCTTTTCCTGCCATTTTTTTTGCCAAGCTTGTGGAAAGTTTTTTACAAATTCATTCATTTTAAAAATCGTCCTCATTATCGGCATCAAATTTGATGCCCCCATTTATTCTAAGATCGTAAACTACTTGGTTCACATTGCGAGCAAGTTCGATCCATTCTTCATATCGTAATCCCCAAGCTGGATCGTTTGGATGATTGATTACATTGGCAAAATCAGCTGCCTCTTCTGCCATGGGATTTTCGGCTACGGTAATTGCTAATGCATCAATTTCCTGATGTTCTCGATCATGGAACTCTGCTTTTTCAATCGCATTGACCCCGTTCATGACTAATGTTCCTGAATTAAAGTAGATTTCTGAAGGTAAGTAAGAATCACCGATTTTACCAGGTTGAATCGTGACATCAAATGTCTCATAACGCAAGATCCCCCAACCCAGTCCATCAACACCAGTTGAGATTTTCCGTGGAAAATAATGAACTTCTGAAGGCATCCCAAACCATCCTATCGTAGCATAAACGAGATAAACGCCCAGATCCATCAGCGCACCACCAGAAAAACGGGTAGAGAAAATATTTGGTACTTCTCCTGCTAGTACTTGATCGTAACGAGAAGAATATTTCATATAACTAAAGTTGGCACCGAGGATCTCATCTTTCAATGGAAGATAGTCAGCAATTTTTTTGAATCCTGCTTCATGGATGTTTCGTGCAGCTTCAAAAAAATAAACATTTTTCTCATTCGCTAGATGAATGATTTCGTCCATTTCTTTAGGCGTACTAAATGCCGGTTTTTCAACAATGACATTTTTCCCTGCTAAAATGCCTTGTTTTGCTTGTTGAAAATGCAGGCTGTTAGGCGAAGCAATGTATACCGTATCAAGATGTTCCAGACCAAAAAAAGTTTCTAAATCTGTCGCATAGGCAATATCTCCCTCATACTTGGCGCCAAATTCTTGTGCTTTTTCTAAATGTCTCGAATAAACTGCTGTTAATTCATATTGTTTCGTGCTTAATGCTGCTTGCACAAATTGATGGGTGATCCAGTTGGTACCAATAATTCCTAAATTGATCATTTCATTTACCTTCTTTCTATTTATTCGGGTCTTCAAACGATGCCTCTACATCAAATGGTATGGCTTGTTTCAAATTGACACAATCCGCTGTTACCTGACAATTATAGGCTAAAACATTCACGCCGTTTAACTGTCCGTAGCGTATGATATTGGCTAACTCCGGTTGCATTGCTTCGTTGATTGTTGCCAGATGAAGGTGTTCAAACTGTGCGATAAACAACACGTAAGTTTCATAGCCTTCCTGTCGCGCTTCCACTAATTCTTTCACATGTTTTAAACCTCGTAACGTTGGCGCATCAGGAAACGCCCCAATTCCTTTATTTTCTAAAGTCATTCCCTTTACTTCGACGAACACTTTTTGTCCTGAATCTGTTTCTAAATAAATATCAAATATGGACTGTCGATAGCGGACTTCACGCTTGAACTTAACGATTTTTCCGATCAACGATGGCAACTGGATTGTTCCAGATAAAATTCCTTCTAATGCCAAACGGTTGGGAAGTTGACTATCGATATTGAACCAGTTATCCCCTTTTTTCACAGCAATTAAATCATAATCTGTTTTCCGTTTTAAACTAGGTGTATATGCAACCGCTACTTTCGCTCCTGGGAGCAGGACTTCTTTACCTCTTCCAGTGTTTTTCACATGGGCTACAATCACTTCTCCTTGTTGGTTCAAGCAATGAGCGATGAAACGATTCGGTCGTTCAATAAAAAAAGCGATTTCTACTTGCTGGTACTTCAAAAACGGTCACCTTTCTTCCTACTATGTATCCTACCATAATTTCACAAAAAACTCTTGAAAAACCAGTCGAAAGTCCTAGAGAAATCTTTATTTTTTTTAGGTACAATGAAACTGACAGAAAATGATCGTTGGAATTAAAAGAGGTTAGGAGTGACAATCGTATGATACGTAAAAAAACACTTTATGGAATCCTAGCATTTTTTGCTATTTTATTTGGAAAATTCTTTCTGAAAAAGAAACAGCCAACCACCAAAGACTTTGATCCAACGCAATATCATGGAACCTGGACCTTTATAGATAAAAATCAACAAAAACAACAACTACTGGTCACAGAAACGTTTGATTTATCTATCAACGGTCACTCCTTAGTAACGGAATTGGTCGAACTAACTCCACAGCAACTCGTCTTGCGAGATCAATATGGTTTTTATTTGATTCTATCATACAGTGATACGACCTTTTATGATGAATCATCCGATACTTCTTATACGTTGACAAAACAAAATAGTTCCTCAAAAGAGGGTGTGACAAGAGCGGCTAACTCTGAGAAATAAGTCGAAGAATTTCCAAAAATCTCCTCCTGTTTTTGGAATTCTTCGACTTATTTTTGATAGAGCCACTTCTTGAACGACTTTTAGAGCAAGTCCTATATCCCAAACTCTTTTCATTCCCTTCATCATTGATTTACCTTTCTGTATTTCTTCGTTTATTTTACGTTTTTTGTCTAGAAAAATAGTCATTTGATGTTTTTTTTGATAAACTTACTAATGATGGTTTCATACCATGAAAGGATGATTAAACATGACACCAAATCGAGAAGATTACTTGAAAATCATTTTGGAATTAGGCGGAGACACGACAAAAGTAAATAATAAACAAATCGTTTCCAGTCTTGCTGTGTCTCCAGCTTCTGTTAGCGAAATGATTTCCAAACTTGTGAAAGAACAACTCGTTGAGCATTCTCCTTATCAAGGAGTTCAACTTACGGAGACTGGCTTACAAAAGGCAAGTAGTTTGATTCGCAAACATCGTTTATGGGAAGTTTTTTTAGTCGAACATTTAGATTATAGCTGGAACGAAGTCCATGATGATGCTGAAGTGTTGGAACATGTGACTTCAGAACAACTTGCTGACCATTTAGAAGACTATTTGAATCATCCTATGCACTGTCCACATGGTGGAATTATTCCTAAAAAAGAACAAGTGGTTCATGAAGAACGTAGACAAACATTAGAGTCTTATCCAGTTGGTTCTAAAGTTCGCATCGCTCGAGTGTTGGATGAAAAAGAACTATTGGACTATCTTGTGACGATTGACTTAAACATTGATGAAGAATACGAGATTGTAGATGTTGCCGCTTATGAAGGACCGATCACAATCCAAAATCAACAAAAGAAAATCCCTGTCAGCTTTAAAGCAGCCAGTACGATTTTTGTCGACAAATTATAAAGGAGTACACCCATATGGCTAATGAAAAAAATGTCTTATTTACAATCTTTGGTGGTACAGGTGATTTAGCACAACGCAAATTGTATCCTTCCTTGTTCCGCCTTTATAAAAAAGGAAATCTAGGAAAACATTTTGCAGTAATCGGTACTGCTCGTAGACCTTGGAGCGATGAACATTATCGTGAAGTGGTCGCTTCGACGATCCAGTCCTTGAATCCGACTGAAGAAGAAGCAAAAGAATTTGCTAGTCATTTCTACTATCAATCACATGATGTAAATGATTCTACCCACTACAATACTTTAAAAGACCTAGCTGACCGCTTAGATGAAACCTACCAATTAGCTGGCAATCGCATCTATTATTTAGCCATGTCTCCAGAATTTTTCGGTACGATCGTTTCTCATCTTAAATCGCAACATATCGTTACTGAAAATGGTTATAATCGCTTGATCATCGAAAAACCATTTGGTTCAGATTATCAATCTGCATTCGAGCTGAATGAAAAGATCCGTCAAGTCTTTCCTGAACAAGATATCTTTAGGATTGATCATTATTTAGGTAAAGAAATGATCCAAAATATCTCAGCAATTCGTTTTGCTAATAACATTTTTGAATCACAATGGAACAATCGCTATATCGATAATATTCAGATTACATTTGGTGAAGCTTTAGGTGTTGAAGATCGTGGTGGCTACTATGATCACAGTGGTGCTTTAAAAGATATGGTCCAAAACCACATTCTACAAGTACTAGCACTTTTAGCGATGGAACCTCCTGTCGCCTTTTCTGAAAAAGAAATTCGTGCAGAAAAAATCAAGGCACTGAAAGCTGTGCGAATCTATGAAAAATCTGAAGCATTAAAAAACTTTATCCGTGGGCAATATGCACCTGGTGAGTTAGATGGTAATACATTTAAAGGCTATCGTGAAGAAGATAAAGTAGATCCTGAATCTACTACCGAAACTTTTGTAGCTGGGAAGTTTGTCATTGACAATTTCCGCTGGTCAGGTGTTCCCTTTTATGTGCGCACTGGGAAACGTTTGACAGAAAAAGGAACTCGGATCAATATCGTCTTTAAACAAGTCCCAGTCAATGTTTTTAAAACTTCGGTCGAAGATGAACCTTGTGAAGATAGAACATTACCACCAAATGTTTTAACGATTTATATCCAACCAACGGAAGGTTTCTCTTTAACATTAAATGGAAAAGAGGTTGGACAAGGGTTTAACACTGAATTTAGAAGATTAGAGTACCGCAATAGCGCTGAAATGGTTGAAAACAGTCCTGAAGCTTATGAGAAGCTACTTTTAGATGCTTTAAAAGGTGATGGTACAAACTTTTCACATTGGGAAGAAGTTGCTCAATCTTGGCATATCGTCGATGTCATTCGTAAAGCTTGGGATCAAGTGGAACCTGACTTCCCTAATTATAAAGCTGGAACAATGGGACCAGAAGCTGCATTTGAATTGCTGGAAAAAGATGGGTTTGAATGGATCTGGCAACCAGATGGCTGGTACCGTGATCGTGGAAAGCTAGAAGACTAGCTGTGTGTAACGTTTAAAAGTAAAAATTTACTAACATTAAGAGTCTGGGATATTAATCAGTTATGTTCTGATTAATATCCCAGACTTTTTGGCTCCTCTCGGCTCTATATGGATAATGAAATCACTCTATTAAAACAAAAAACATCAAAGCTAGTAACTCTTACTAACTTTGATGTTTTTTAGATAACTTTCCTTTAGTCACCAAACATGACCAAATTTTTATTCAAATCCTTCTGCCACTGCTTCTGGATAGTTTTCTTCAACGATGTGCGCACAGCGTCCACATAAGTGTGGTAATTTTTCATCAACGCCTACGTCTTTGCGGATTTGACGACAACGATCGCATGTTTGTCCGTCAGCTTTTTCTACTAAAATGGCTACGTCATCAAATTTCACCGCAGCTTCTGGTACTTCTGAGTTAGCTGACATCACTTCATAGTAATCTGGTGACACGATCAACAATTGTGGAATATCCGCATCCACAGCTGTCAGCAATCCACGAACTTGTTCATTTGGATAGATCGTCAACTTCGCTTCCAAAGATTTACCGATCAATTTATTGTTTCGTGCTTCTTCTAAAGCTTTTAACACTTTATCACGGAAGTCCATAAATGCTGCCCAAGTATCCATCAATTCTTCTTGATTTGGATACTCTTGGTAACCTGGAAGTTCACTTAATTGAACAAACTCTTCTTCTTCTTTTAAGAAAGACCAAATTTCTTCTGCAGTATGTGGAATAATCGGTGTTAATAATTTTGTTAAAGCTACTGCTGTTTGATAAAACACAGTTTGCATGCAACGGCGTTGGTAATCATTTTCTGATTCGATATAAACAACATCTTTAGCAAAATCCAGATAGAACGCAGATAGATCTACTGTTAAAAAGTTCATTACGGTACGATAGATGTGCATGAAGTTATATTTCTCATATCCTTCTTCACGAATTTCTTTAATCACTTCGTTCAATCGGATAGTCATATATTTATCTACAGAACGTAATTCTTCAAATGAAATCGTATCTTTTTGTGGATCGAAGTCTTCAGTATTTGCAATCAAGAAGCGCATCGTATTTCTGATTTTGCGGTAAACTTCTGCTACTTGACTTAAAATGTCCATGGATACACGTACATCTGCTTCATAATCTACACTTGCTACCCACAAACGTAAGATATCCGCACCAAATTGTTTGATCACTTTGTCTGGTAAGATCGTGTTACCTAGCGACTTACTCATCTTACGCCCTTCACCATCTAAAGTGAACCCTTGAGAAAGGACAGATTTATACGGTGCAACCCCATTGATTGCCACACTTGTGGTAATACTTGAATTGAACCAGCCTCGGTATTGATCAGAACCTTCTAGATACATATCAGCTGGGAAAGATAGTTCTGGACGTTGACGTAAGACTGCTTCGTGAGAAGAACCTGAATCAAACCAAACATCCATGATGTCTGTTTCTTTCGTAAACTCTCCATTCGGTGATCCTGGATGCGTAAAGCCTTCTGGAAGAAGATCTTTCGCTTCTTTCTCAAACCAAATGATTGAGCCATGTTCAGCAAATAGTTGTGCTACGTGTTCAATCGTTTCAGGCGTAATGATTGCTTCTCCATTTTCAGCATAAAAGATTGGTAATGGCACACCCCATGCTCGTTGACGTGAAATAACCCAGTCGCCACGATCACGGATCATATTGTAAAGACGTGTTTTGCCCCAAGGAATGATCCAATCTACTTTCTCTACTTCCTCTAAAATATTTTGTCGGAAATCGTCGATTGAGGCAAACCATTGTGGTGTAGCACGATAAATCACAGGTTTTTTCGTACGCCAGTCATGAGGATAACTATGTGTAAAGAAGTCAAGTTTTAATAAAGCACCTTTTTCTTCTAACAAATCAGTAATCATTGGATTCGCTTTGTCGTAAAAGACCCCTTCAAATCCTGGTGCTTCTTCTGTATAAACCCCTTTTGAATCTACTGGAGAAACTACTGGCAATTTATATCTGTTTCCTGCAATATAGTCATCTTCCCCGTGACCTGGTGCTGTATGAACTAATCCAGTACCAGCGTCTAAAGTTACATGGTCACCTAAGATGACTAATGATTCCCGCTCATAAAACGGATGCCAAGCAGTCATGTATTCCATTTCCTGACCAGCAATCTCTTTCAACACCTGAACATCAGACCAACCGATTTCAGTTTGAACTTTTTCTAATAAATCTTTTGCAACGACAAATTTACGTCCATCTGCTTCGATTAAAACGTACGTATAAGTTGGATTTACTGCAATCCCTTGGTTTGCTGGTAATGTCCATGGCGTAGTTGTCCAAATAACGAAAGCTGTATCTTCATCTAACAACCCTTTGCCATCTTTCACATTGAAAGCCACAAAGATAGAAGGAGACTTCACATCTTTATATTCGATTTCTGCTTCAGCAAGTGAAGATTCACTTGACGGAGACCAATAGATTGGTTTCAATCCTTTATAGATATAGCCTTTTTCAGCCATTTTACCGAAAACACGGATTTGTGCCGCTTCGTAAGAAGGATCCAAAGTGACATATGGATGCTCCCAATCGCCTGCCACTCCTAGTCGTTTGAAATCTTCTCGTTGTTTGTCGACTTGTGAAAGGGCATATTCACGACATTTTTCTAAGTACTCTGACATTGTCATTTCTTTTCGTTTGATCCCTTTATTAGCTAATACTTGTTCAATCGGTAAACCGTGAGTATCCCAACCTGGAACATAAGGTGCACGAAATCCTGACATTGATTTTGAACGGATAATGATATCTTTACTGATTTTATTTAATGAATGTCCTAAATGGATATTTCCATTTGCATAAGGAGGTCCATCATGTAAGATGAAACTTGGCTTTCCTTCATTTAATTCTTGTCTTTTTTGATAAATTTTATTTTCTTCCCATTCTTTTTGCCAATCCGCTTCACGATTAGGCAAATTACCACGCATTGGGAATTTTGTTTTACCTAGTTGTAAGGTTTCTTTCATTTTCATAAACCAGTTACGCTCCTTCTTTCATCATTTTAAAGAACACAAAAAAGCATGTTCATCCAAAGGGACGAACATGCCGTGGTACCACCCAAATTCAGTTACATGATCATGTAACTCTTAAAAACCAATAACGAGGTCAACCGTTGTTTCTTACTCCTATTTCAGAAACAATTTTCGTAGAGGATCTTTCACTTTGCAGGGTCTTGCCGAACTTCCACTATCATCGGCTCGCTGAAAAGAATGACAAAATGCTTTTCTGTTCTACTCTTCGTCATCACCAGGAATGATCGAAATATCGATCGCCTGTGTATCAAATGCAGTCATTGGTGCTTCCATGATGCCTGTGTCTGAGTTTACATCAGTTTGATTTTCATTGTCAAGTTGTTTTGCTAAAACTTCTTTGATCACTTCATGACTATCTGACACATAGCTTGAGAAAGGTTGTAAAATTTCATCCCATTCTGGACTTTTTACTTGTTCTAATTGAGATTCTAACATCAAGCTGATTCGTTGGTGGAAAACTCGTGTTTTTTTCTTTAAGTCTTCTGTTTCAACTGCTAGCTGTTTTGCTTTTTCAGTTGCATCTGTTAGGATTTGTCTTGCTTTTTCTTCCGCATCTGTCGTTAATTGGTGCGCACGTTTTTCAGCCGTAGCCACTAATTCATCCGCTTTGTTTTGAGCAGATGTCACGATTACTTCGGACTCTTTACTTGCACTTGTTTTAACTTTATCCGCTGTGTCTTGAGCAACGATGATTGACTGATTCAATGCATCTTTTAGTTCATTGAAATATTCTAATTTTTCTTCTGAATGTTTCACTGCTTTTTCAAGTTCACGGTTTCGTTGCGTGATTTCTTCATAGTCACGAACAACTAAATCTAAGAAATCATCTACTTCGTCTTGATTGTATCCCCGCATTTTTGTGGGGAATGTTTTGTTTTGGATATCTAATGGAGTTAAAGCCATGTGTAAACCACCTTTTTGTTTTATTTACGTAATACACCAAATAATACCCTGTATTTTTCTTTTTTGGTTTTTCCTTCAAGTTCTTGAATTTGGATTCGACCAAATCCTCTGATCGAAACGATATCTAATAACTCAAGTAAAAAATCAGGGCGTGTATTTTCTGTCCAATTTACTTTTACTTTTCCAGACTCAATCAGCTGCTTCGAACGCTGTCTGGAAATATTATAAATCTCCGAGATCACGCTGTCTAGTCTCAATGAAGTCACTGTACCTCTTTCTTGTGTCCAACCATCTTTTGGCACAAGTAATTCCGTATACTTGATTGGCTCCATCCGAACAGAGACTTTGCCGATTTTTGTTACTTGCGTTGCTACAAACTGTTCAACTTCTCTTGCAATGAACACTTGCCAGCGATCACCATCAGAAATGATATCACCAAAGTAAGCTCGTTTGATACCTGTACCAACCAATGTACCTAATACTTTTCCATGAGTCAAACTAGCAAACTTACTCGGATAATGGATTTCATAAAGTGACACCTCAAAATCTTCGTCAGTAGGCTCATAATAGTCAGGAAAAATCAAACATCGCTTCCGTTCTGCTTGCTCATAACCGCCATAAAATGAAAAGTGTAATTCACTATCTTGACGGATCAGCGTCTCTAGTATATAGGATTGTCTTGGATCAAGAAAGTCAGTAAGATAAGGTGCATATTGCCCTTGTACCTGTTCGATCCAATCACCTACTGAATCGATGAAAGAACGTTCATCTGCACGGAAATGCTGATAAACATTAGCATCCATATTTTCCCCTCCTATCAGCTACTCCTTTGATCGTTTTAATAAATTGCCATGACTATCCATAAAACGATATGTTGAAGACCTTGTACTGCTAAGTTTAAAATCAAGATCGCAGCTAGAATCGTAAAATCAATTCCACCAAATCGAAGTGGAAGCCGATCAAATAACTGGATATACGGTTCACAGATTTTTGCTAAAAAGCGACCAATCCCTGATTGATATCCTCCTGGAAACCAGGATAAAAGTGCATAAACCATTAACAAAAGACTGTAAAAGTAGGCTGCTCGTCCCAGCAGATTAAGTAATATAAAAATAATATAAATTGTCGTTCCTCCTCTTATAGGTCAAATAGGTTCACGTCTGCAAAAGATTGTGCTGTTGAACTATCGATTTCCATTCCAGTTGGCGTGCATAGAAAAATCTCGTCACCTACTCGCTTAATGTCACCATCTAATGCATAAACAGTGCCAGTTAAAAAATCAACGATTCTTCTCGCTTGTTTTTCTTCTACTAAATGGAAATTTACTAATGTTGCTTCACCAGCAATGATTCGTTTGGCAATAGCCATTGCTTCAGAATAAGCTCGTGGTTCCATGACCGTAATTTTTCCAGCTAAATTTGTTTTAGGTGTAAAAGAAGTTTTTGCTGTTTCTTCTTTACGTGTTTTTTTAGCTGGTGTTTGATGTAATTCAATCACTTTTTTTGTTTCATTTGCCGCTACACTTTCACGAGCAACAGGACGTGTTGTTTGTTGCGCACGTGGCTTTGAGACAGCTCTTGGCTGGCTCATTTGAGATTGTGTTGGCTGTATTGGTTTCTTTTTTGTTGTAGGCTGTGCTACAGCCGGCTTAGATGTTTCAGGATACTCCTCGTACTCTTCCTCATCAGCTAATCCGAAAAAATTAGCAATCGCACCTCTATTTAAAAGTGGCATTATTGTTCCTCCTCGTCTTTGAATAGCGCTGTTCCTACACGGATGAATGTGGCACCTTCTTCGATTGCCAGTTGAAAGTCCTGACTCATTCCCATGCTTAATTCCGTACATGGTGCATGCGAAAAACCTTTCGAATGAACAAGATCACGCAATTCTTTCAGCGTTCCAAATACTTTGCGAATTTGTTTAGCAGAAGCCTCTTTAGGTGCCATCGTCATTAAACCAACAACCTTTATTTTAGACAAAGCAACTAAAGATTCGATAAAAGGAACCAGCTCTTCTGGCGAAAAACCATGTTTGGATGCTTCACCAGATACATTCACTTCCACAAAACAATCGAGGGGTTTTGTTGCCCTTTTTTGTATTTCTTCTGCTAATTTCAAACTGTCTAATGCGTGAAAGCAATCAATTTCATTTATAATCAATTTTACCTTTCTACGCTGCAAATTACCAATTAAATGCCACTTTACATCAGGATAATTAACTAAATCTTGTTTTTTTTGTAACAATTTATCTACGCGGTTTTCTGCGCAGTTTTTTACACCCTGTTCAATCAATTTTTCTGCCGTAGCAGAATCCACTGATTTGGTGACAGCGACTAGTGTGACTTCTTTCGGATCACGATGAACAAGAGCACACGAGTCCTGAATCTCTTGCTCGATTTTTAGCAAGTTGTCAGCAATCATGTGCTCTTCCTCCTTTATTTTTTACGACGGAAAAATGGTGGTGTACTTAATTCATCGTCACCTTTTGCTTTTGTTTCTTCACGATTGAATGTATCAAATTCTTTTTTTTCGATAGGTTCAAAATTCGTTTCTTCAACTCTAGGACGGACATTTTGTTCACGTCTGATGTCCCAGTCACCAAAACTGCTATTTTCTTCTTCAGCAGAGATTGGTTTTGCTTGATCCATATCTAAAACTGTTTTTTGAGTAGATGATTGCATTTGTGCTTGTCTAGCCGGACGACTAGACTTGCGTTCCTTTTTTGATTCGTCGATACCCGTTGCAATAACCGTTACACGGATTTCATCGCCCATTTCTTCATTGATTGATGTACCTAGAATGATGTTAACATCGCCTGTAGCAGCATTTGCTACGATATCTGAAGCATCTTGAGCTTCAAATAAAGTCATGTCTAATCCACCAGTGATGTTAAGCAAGACTTGCTCAGCTCCATCGATTGATGTTTCAAGAAGTGGAGAAGAAATAGCTTTCTTCGTTGCTTCGATCACACGTTCTTCACCGCTTGCTACACCGATACCCATTAACGCTGTTCCTTGGTTTTCCATAACAGTTTTCACATCAGCAAAGTCAAGGTTAACGTAACCTGGGGCTGTAATCAAATCTGAGATCCCTTGAACCCCTTGACGTAATACATTATCAGCTTCACGGAAAGCTTCTAACATTGGTGTTTTCTTGTCAACTACTTCAAGAAGACGGTTGTTTGAGATAATCAATAATGTATCGACATTTTCTTTCAAACGTGCGATACCTTCAGCAGCAAATCTGCCACGTTTTGGTCCTTCAAAAGTGAATGGTCGAGTTACGACACCGACAGTTAAAGCACCAAGTTCTTTAGCAATTCCTGCTACGATTGGAGCAGCACCTGTACCAGTTCCGCCTCCCATACCTGCAGTAATGAAAATCATGTCAGCGCCATCTAAGGCTTCGCGTAAAGCTTGTTCACTTTCTTCGGCAGCTTTTTGTCCAACTTCTGGTTGAGAGCCTGCACCTAGTCCGCGTGTATATTTAGGTCCTAATTGGATAACTGTTTCAGCTTTTGAATTTTTCAATGCTTGGACATCTGTGTTGGCAGTGATGAACTCAACACCTTTTACATTTTCTTCAATCATACGGTTAACAGCATTTCCACCGCCGCCACCGACACCGATGACTTTGATTACTGCGCCGTCATTGATATTATTATCAATTGAGAATTCCATATTTTATTCCTCCCAGGATGAATTAATCAAAAATTTTTGAAAAGAAACCTTTAATTTTAGTTGTTACATCTTCGTCTGATTTCTTTTGTTCAGGTTCGTCGTAGACCGTTTCTTCTGGTACATCATAGCTATCATTATCATATGATGTCACTTCTTGTTCTACAGTTGTGTGATGCGCGACCACTGTTTCACCTGTCACAGCAATTTTAGCCAATTGATAGACTTCACTCAAGTTAGCTGAGTAATCCACGATGCTGATTACATTAGTAAAGACTGGATTACGAAGTCCCATTTGGTTAGGTACATATAGCTTAACATTCACACCAAAAATCTCTTGTGCCAGATCAACAACACCTGGAAGGCTTGCAGCACCACCAGTTAGTACGATACCACCAGGTAACTCTAGTGCTTCGATTTGGTCTAACGCTTCTTTGGCTTTATTGAAAATCTGTTCCATACGGGCTGAAATCACTTCTGATAAATAGCGTTCATCCACTTTGACAGGTTCAGATTGACCGATCACATCTACTGGAAACTCTTCATTTGCAGAAGTACGTTCTGGATAAGCATCCCCATAATTGATTTTTAACGCTTCAGCATTATTGAATGACGTATTCAACACAATCGAGATATCTTTTGTGACGAACTCGCCACCTTCTTGATCTAGACTAGTGAACTTCAATTGTTTGTCATGCATAACAGCTGTTGTTGTTTGTCCACCGCCCATATCAATCACGATCGTTCCAAAATCTTTTTCTCCATCTGAAAGGATTGTTTCTGTTAAAGCTAATGGTGTAATGACTAATTCATTGACAACCAATCCTGCATTTTCTACACATTTACGGATATTATGAACAATCGTCTTTGGCCCAGTAAATAACAAGCCATACATTTCTAATCTGACACCGATCATTCCACGAGGATCTTTGATTCCTTCGAATCCATCAACGGTAAAGTCTTGTGGCAAAATTGATACGATTTGACGTTCAGGAGGAATTGAACGAACAAGGGCAGCTGAAGCCACGTTTCTGACATCTTCATCGGTGATTTCTTTCGAATCCCCGTTTACTGCAATCATTCCTTGGCAATTTTCCACTTCAAGCAAGTTTGCTGGTAGACCAACACTAACCCCTTTGATCTGTATCCCTGCTTTTTCTTCTGCTTGTCTTACTGCTCGTTGTATCGCTTGGACCGTTTTATCGATATCAACGATAATGCCGCGGTTAATCCCTTCTGATTTTGCGTTTCCTACTCCAATAATATTCATTTGGCTGTCGATATATTCAGCCACGACAACTTTGACAGATGTCGTTCCAATATCAAGGCCTACATACATTCCTGTTTTTGCCATGAACGGGATTCCCTCCTACTTACTATTCCATATACAAGCGAACAACTAACGTCCGTTTTTAAATATACTTTAATAGATATATTCACTGCCTTCAATTCTACCATAAATTACCGGTTTTTAGAAAGTAGATTATCACTTTTTAAAGCTGTTTTATTAATTTTCGGTTAAATCTGAAGACGATGAACTTGAATTGTCATCGATTTGGCTAGATTCACTTGTATTCTCTGACTGACCTGCTTGATTTGACTCAACTGATTCCGAAGATTGGTCTGACTGATCACTTGATGCTCCCGATTGTCCTGTGAGATTTTCGGTAGAACTTGTCTGCACAGATGGATCTGTTGCTTCGCCATTCTCCTTCTTGCTTTCACTGTAAGGATAAGAGAAAATCCCTACCTCCATATCAATGACGCCCTTTTCTTTCATCTCTTTAGCGACTTGTGGATAATATTTCATTTGACTGGCTAGATTTTGAATATTGACGATCACTTGGTTCCCATCATTCATATTTAGTTGGATCAAATTTTTATTGCTCTCTTTTGGTGTATATTTGATTTCTGAAATTGCTTTTTGTAATTCTGAAGTTAATTGATTATATTCTTTAACCAATTGACTAATTTTGGCGTTATCTGTGAAATTCTCTAGAATTGGTAAATTCTTAGTCGGATTTGCTACTTTTTCCTTTAAGACTTTCCCATTTTCGATTACAGGAAAATATTCGCCGTCCTTCATCACTAAAGCAATCTCTTTGTATTCTTTGATAGCCAACTCAAAAGTATTGATTGACTTAAAATGCAATTGTGCGCTCTCTACTCTTGGTTGTTCTTTTTTCAATGTATCAAGATATTGGTTTTTATGGAAATACTGACTCCAAACATTTCCATCAATTGCCAAATGAGAGTCGGCAATGACTGTTTGACTCGTAATCATTTGGTTCCCTGAAACTGTTATCCCTTGCAGTCGACTATAAGGGGAAACATAATAAATCAAAAAAATCAGTGGGATCGTTAGGATTGAAATAATAAAAGTCAGTCTTCGATAAAGAACTTTATTTCGTTGATTTTTCAGATTCGGTAGCCGATTTAAAAAAGAGCCATTATAAGGACTACCAATTTTTGGTTGTTCAATTTTTTCAAATGGCTCAGAGTCTCCTTTTTTCATTGGATCAGAAGCGGTTGCTTCTTGCTTCTCACCTTCCGCTGAGTCTGCTTCTTTAGTAGCGGAAGTGGATGCTGCCGGCTCATTTGTATTTTCATTTTTTTCTTCTTTTTGCTCTTCTTTTTGTTCTTCCTTTTTTTCGTGTTCTGCCAAATATTTCCGGTTGGCCTTTTGCCAAGGAGTTAGATTTTGTTCACCCTCAGATTCATTTGGCAGCTTGTCTGGCTTTTTTTTCTTACTCACTAAGACCACACCACCTTTATTTTTGAATTAATGATTTTACTAGCTCGTACATTCTTTCTGATGCGTCTGGGATTCCTTGCTGTTTAGAAGCTAAAGACATTTGTTTTTGTAATTGATCATTAGTCATGATCTCTTCAATCGCTTGTTTTAGGGAACGTCCATCTAATTCGTCATCTTTGATCATCTTCGCTGCATTGTTTTTGACTAAGCTCATTGCATTTTTTGTCTGATGGTCATTCGTCACATAAGGACTTGGAATTAGAATAGCTGGCAAACCTAAAGCTGTTAATTCAGCAATCGAAGTCGCACCTGCTCTACCAACCAATAGATCGCTTGATGCCATTACTTCTGCCATTTTATTGATATAAGGCTGTATGCTGACATTGGCACAAGCAGGAACTTTCGTTTGGATATCTTTATAATAGCGTTCGCCTGAGGCATAGAGAACCTGGTATTCCTGATCGAACGACATTAAAAATTCTGTCACTGCCTGATTGATTTTTAAAGCCCCTTGACTACCACCAAAAATCAAGACTGTTTTTTTCTCTGGATCAAGACCATAAGTGGCTATAATTTTCGATTTATCCATATCCGCAACTTCTTGCGCCCGAGGATTACCGATCAAAGACGATTTTTCTGCAGGAAAAAATGGAGCAGCATCTTCAAAAGAAAGTGCGATTCGATCCACATAGCGACTTAAAAATTTATTGGTGATGCCAGGCACACTATTTTGTTCATGGATGATCGTAGGAATCGCTAACTTAGATGCCGCATAGACTACTGCACCCGACACGTAGCCTCCAGTCCCAATCACCACATCTGGTTTAAATTCTTTTAAAATTTTTTTTGCTTCTCGAATACTTTTTAAAAAAAGTTGGATAGTCTTCAGATTATATAGCGAAAGTTTTCGCTGAAATCCTTGTATTTCTAGCGTACGAAAAGGCATTCCGGTCTCAGGAACAATCTTATTTTCTAAGCCTCTTTGCGCTCCAACGTACATAAACTCAGTATTCGGCTCTTTTGTTTTTACATAATTGACGAAGGCTAGTGCTGGATAAATATGCCCGCCAGTTCCGCCACCAGTAACCAAAATTTTCATTCATTCTCGCTCGTTTCTACTTTTGTATAGTTAGTTTATTGACAGCTTCCATAAACCGTTCGCCTCTAATTTCAAAATTAGGGTATTGATCCCAACTTGCATTTGCTGGTGACAATAAGATCGAATCACCCTCTTCACTCAATTCAAGGGCGATCGGTACAGCGGCTTCTGCATTTTCAGCTGCCTTGATCACAGGGATATCTGCTTTCTTACCCGCCTCTGCTAATCTATTTTGAGTTTCCCCAAAAGTGATCAACGCTTTGATGCCTTTTAAAGCTGGTATCAACTCATCAAATGAATTTCCCCGATCCAGACCTCCAGCGATTAATACTAATTGATCTAACTGAAAACCACTTAATGCCATTTTAGTAGCTAAAATATTAGTGGCTTTTGAATCGTTATAAAACTTCCTTCCTTGAAATTCCCCCACATACTGTGTACGATGCGGTACTCCATGGAAATGGTGTAAAGCATTTTTGATCGCTTCATTTGAGATACCATATAATTTAGCAACTGAGATGGCAGCTAGTGCATTCTCAACATTGTGTGAACCAGGAACACCCAATTCTGTAATATCCATGATTTTTTCTTGGTTATAGTAGATACTGCCATCTAAAGAATAGGCACCTTTAGGTAGTTTTTGTTCTGTGGCAAAAGGTAACACCGTTGCTTTAGTCTTTTTACTGAGTTCTCTTAGCTCTTCTTGATTCCAATTCAAGATCAAATAATCTTTCTCTGTCATATTCTGTTGTAAATGCCATTTTGCTTTTACATATTCTTTTCTCGTTTTGTGGTAATCGATATGAGCCTCATAAATATTGGTTACTACTGCTACATGGGGACGAAAATCAGTGATTCCCATCAATTGGAAACTAGATAGTTCCATAACGATTTTATCGTCAGCTGTTGCTTCTTGCGCCACACTACTAGCTGGATAACCGATATTCCCGGCTAGGCGAGCTGTTCCTGGCAAATCACCAGCGTTCAATAACAAGCCTGTCATAGTTGTTGTTGTTGTTTTACCATTTGTTCCTGTAATCCCAATAATCGGACATTCCGCTACCTCGTAAGCTAATTCCACTTCCGTAATTACCGGAATACCCAGTTCTTGTGCTTTTTGAACAAATGGATGACTATACGGAATCCCCGGATTTTTCACCATCAAAGAAAATTCTTCATCCAATAATTCAATCGGATGGCTTCCAGCAATCACTTTGACTCCCAGTGATAGCAACTCTTGTGCTTCTGGATTTTCATCAAACGGCTTTCCGTCATTAACAGTGACAAGTGCGCCCAACTCATGTAACAGTTTGGCCGCACTAAATCCACTTTTCGCTAATCCAAGAACAAGGACTTTTTTGTTTTCATATGTTGAAATTTTTTTCATTTCCTGTCATCTCCTACCAAATGAACCATAGTGTTATTAAAGAAGTTACAATACTTACTAACCAAAAAATGATGTCGATCTTCCATTCCGACCAACCACACATTTCAAAATGATGATGGATAGGAGACATTTTGAAGATACGTTTTCCTGTTAATTTGAAAGAAGTAACTTGAAGCATCACACTTGCTGTCTCCATAACATAAATCAAACCAACTAATAACAATGTCCACTCTTGGTTTAGCATAATAGAAATTGCTGCCAATAATCCACCTAATGCCAGAGAACCAACATCGCCCATGAATATTTTGGCTGGTTTACGATTATAAGCAAAAAAGCCAAGTAACCCACCAAGCACACTTAAACAAATAACTAAGACATCATATTGTTGTTGATGCCAAGCAATGATCCCGTACGTTGCAAAAGAGATCGTTCCTAGTCCAGCAACTAATCCGTCAATCCCATCTGTCAGATTAACCGCGTTTGAAAAACCAACAAGCCAGAAAATAGCAAATACCCCATAGAATAGTCCAAGTGGCAACTCTATTCCAAAGAAATTTAACGTACCAGGATAGCCTTCTGAACGATAGACAAGATAAAAAATGATCCCGCCAATGATCTGCCCTAGCAGTTTTTGTTTAGAGTTTAGCCCCATGTTTCGTTTTTTAAAGATTTTAATGAAATCATCTAAAAATCCGATCACACCATATAAAGCTAAAACAAATAGTAGGATGAAAAGAGTAGGCGTCAACTGATTTTGCCAAGCGCCAACCCAAATTCCGGTTAATATTGCTGCAACTAAAAACACCAATCCACCCATCGTTGGAGTTCCGGCTTTTACATTATGCCATTTTGGTCCTTCTTCACGAATCGCCTGCCCTTGTTTTTTCATTTGAAAATACCCAATAAATAGTGGCATTGCTGCAATAGTCATTGCACAACTACTAACGATAGGAATCAATGCTTGTGTCCACTCCATACTCTTTTTCTCTCCCAATTCTATTCTTATTCTTCTAATGTAAAACTTAATTTTTTATCAGTGATTTTTTCATAGGGTGCTAAACTTTGCTCCTTACAGTAACCATCGCCATGGAAGGTGACTTCAACCCCTAAGATTTTCCCTAACTTCATAATATCTGCTTTGGACCAATCGGTGACATCAGGCATTAGCTTTTCTCCGCCTGTATACAAGATCAGTTTTTCGCCAGAAATCAATTGATCACCATTTGCAGTAGATTGTTTCTTCACTTTTTTCCCATCACCAACAACGATAGGTTGCAATCCACTTTTCTGTGCATCTGCTGCGGCAACGTCAGCACTTAGATTACGGTAATCTGCTACAGTGATTTTTTCTGTTTTTGCTTCTGGTGAATTTTCTTCTTCACTTTCTTGGAAGTCCATCGCACGTTTCATCAATGGATTAGCGATTTTAGCTAAAGCCATTCGATCGTAAGTCTTAGGATGTTTCATCGTAATGTATAAAACATACTCAGGATCTTCAGATGGAACCATTTCGACGATGGAATATAAGTATGCTGTATCGCCAGTTTGGTACCCACCTTTATCAGAAGCAATCTGTGCCGTACCAGTTTTAGCTGAAACATTATAACCCGGCACACTATATACCCCATATGCACTACCATAATTTTCGCTTTCAACTACGTCACGCATATATTCTCGTACTTTTTCGGTCGTTTCTTTTGAAAATGGTTGCCCCAATACTTCCGTTTGCGTTGTACGCTCTTCATTCGTTGCAGGATCTACAACTTTACTGATGTAGCGTGGTTGGATCATCGTTCCATTATTTGCGACGGAAGTGAAAGCTTTCATCATTTGGAAATTTGTAACACCAATCGCTTGCCCATAAGAACTCATTGCGCGGTCAACGATATTTTCTGTTGGCAAAGCACCATTTACTTCATCATCTAGACCTGAATGAGTACTTTGACCAAAGCCTAATTTTTGTAGGTAGTTGTACCAAGTACCGCCCATTCGTTGTTCCAGCATTACCATCCCAACATTACTTGACCAAGATAACGCTTGTCGCATCGTAAGAACTCCTTTTGCTCCAAAATCGTGGTCGTTGATCGTCGCGTCAGCAACTTTTATTTTCCCAGATTGGTACGTTTCATTCTCATTGAATTTCCCTTCTTGGATCGCTGCTGCAGTCGTGAAGACTTTCATAGTTGAACCAGGCTCATAGCTATCTTGCACTAAGAAATTACGCCAAACAGCATCCTTGCCGGTTAAGCCTTCCATCGTTTCAGGATTAAAAGTAGGTCGTTGACCCATTGCTAGAATTTCTCCAGTTTTAGCTTTCATCAACATGGCTGTTAATTCTTCTGGTTGGTATTCTTCATTCACTTGATCCATAAGCGTTTCAAGGTAACTTTGTAAACGACTATCCAACGTCGTATAGATATCTTGTCCGTCAACTGCTTTCACTTCTTCTGCCACTGTTCCTGGTAGAGGATTTTGGTAGTTGTCTTTTTGGTAAACGATCTTCCCATTTTTACCACTTAAAATATCATTATAAGCAGCTTCTAGTCCGAGCTTTCCAACTAAGCCATTTTCATTTTTATCTGGAACAGCATAGCCGATAAAGTGGGAAGCAAATTCACCGTTAGGATACATCCGTGCGGGATGATCTTCAAAATACAGACCGACTACTCCTGCTTTCTTCATATCGTCTTCTATATTCTGTTTGGTCTCTTGACTGATATTTTTTCCATAAGAACCAAATTCAACTTGATATAGATTATTTTTGGCGCCATCTTTTAAGATTTGTAAGGCATCGTTCTTTTCTATAGAGAGATTTTTATTTAGTATCTCGGCGATTTTGTCAAAGTTCTTTTCTTCGGCATACAATTTTTTGTCACCAGAAGTATAAGTTTTTGAAAGGATTGCTTTGATTGAGTAAGAAGTGGCATCTTCTGCCAAAGCGACCCCATTCCGATCATAGATCGTTCCTCGTTTTGCTTTTACGACCTCGCTCCCTTTGTAAAGTTGTTCGGTCTTTTCTGCCAAAGAGGTTCCTGCCACGTGACCACCGATCACGATATAAGAAAAACGAACGGCAAATAAAAAGAACAATCCAATACTCGTAGCAAATAAAATGATACCTACTTTTTTGCGATTGTTCGTCGGATTTAGATTTTTCTTTTCCATAAACCGCCGGAATTTATTTTTAAGACTCATTTACTTCACTTTCCTTAAATTGTCGTCATTGATTGACAACCCTTTTTCTTCTGCGATTTTTTTGATTCGTTCAGTACGTGATAATTCATTTTTTTCCTGTACTAAACTAGTTTTTTCTTGGTTTTTTTGAGTGATCTCTGTTTGAATCGTTGTGATTGCTTTTTCGACACCACTAATATTTGTTCGTAACATGACTGTTAAGACACATAGTGCGATCACTGAAAAAATAATACTTACTACTGCTAATTTTTCTAAAACAGAAATATGTTTTAGGCGTTTAGCCGGTGATTGAGGGCGTATGATTTCTTGATTTGAATCTGGCAATTGTTGTTCTGGTTGATCAACCACTTCTGGTAAATCATATGGATATTCTTGGACTTTTTTTAATTCTGCCATTACGCTACTCCTCTTTCACTCGTATTTTTTCAGCAATCCGTAATTTTGCACTACGTGATCGATTATTTTCACTTAGTTCTTCTTCTGATGGAAGAATCGGTTTTCGATTAACCAACTTCAGCTCTGGCTGAAATTCTTCAGGAACAACCGGTAATCCGGGTGGTAAATCTTGAACGGTACTGTATTCTTTGAACATACTTTTGACAATCCGATCTTCTAATGAATGGAAGGTGATCACACTGATTCTTCCATTGATTTTTAATAGCCGAATCGCCTGTTCTAATGAAGCTTCTTCTGCACCTAATTCATCATTTACTGCAATTCTTATTGCTTGGAAAATTCGTTTAGCTGGGTGTCCACCTTTTCTTCTTGCTGGTGCAGGAATCACATCTTTAATGATTTCTACTAATTCACCAGTTGTTTGGATCGGATGGATTTTTCTTACTCGTTCAATTTCTCGAGCAATTTGTTTAGAAAATTTTTCTTCGCCATAACGAAAGAAGATTTTTACTAATTCATTATAGGAATACTCATTAACAACGTCATACGCTGACAGAGGTGCTGATTGATCCATACGCATATCCAAAGGAGCATCCTGATGATAACTAAAACCTCTTTCAGCTTCATCTAATTGTGGAGAAGATACGCCTAAATCATACAAAATACCATCGACTTGAGGAACATGCTCTTTTATCTTTGCTTCTAATTCACGAAAATTCGCTTTGATAAAAGTAACCATACCTTTTTCAATGTATGGGGCTAACCGTACTTTTGCATGATCAATGGCTTTTTGATCCTGATCGAATGCATAAAGGTGCCCGTTTGTATTTAATTGGCTCAAAAGATATTCACTATGTCCGGCACCGCCTAGTGTACAGTCTACATAAATGCCATCTGGTTTGATGTTCAAGCCATCTACCGTTTCTTTCAACATGACTGTATAGTGTTGAAATGTCTCAGTCATTAGTCAGCCTCTTCCTATTCTTATAGTCCAAAATCAATCATATTTTCAGCAATTTCATCAAAGTTTTCTGCTGCCACTTCAGAAAATTCTTGCCATCGTGCCTCATCCCAAATCTCGATTCGATTGGATACACCAATGACAACACATTCTTTCGTTAAAGCAGCGTAGTTTCTTAATGTACTGGGAATGTTGATCCGTCCTTGTTTATCTAATTCACATTCAGTGGCCGCCGAGTAAAAAAAACGCACAAAAGTTCGAGCATCTTTTTTCGCTAAAGGCATGTCGTTCAGTTTTGTTTCTAAATTCGCCCACTCTTTCATTGGATAGCCAAAAAGACAGCCATCTAATCCACGCGTGAGAACGAATTGTTCACCTAACTCTTCACGAAGTTTTGAAGGTACGATCATACGACCTTTTGTATCAATATTATGCCGAAATTCGCCCATGAACATTGAAACTACCCCCATCTCTCCACTAACTAAAATTAGTCTACCACAATCCCCCACTTTCTACCACCTTTTATGGGAAATCAGAGAATAACTTTTTTATTAGTAAAAAAAATTTTAAGAATCAAGCTGTAAAAAGTCTTTAAAAAGTCTTTTTACAGCTTGATTGGCTTTTTATCAAAGATACGAGAGAAGATTTAAGACGATTAAAACGACATAAAAACCACTTGTTAACAAGAAAGCTAAACGCCAAGTCATTTTAAAATAACGTGAATAGATAATTTCATCATAGTAATACGCCTGGAATACAGCGATACAAATCGCCATCAACAAAAGTGAAATCATAAAGAAAGGCAGGAAGGAAACTGTCGCAGAATTGCGTGACAACGCATGCATCCCTCCCCATAAAAAAGGAACGGCAAGATCAGGCGCTTTGATTTTAAAACGACGATCTAATGAAAAAATTTTCACTAAAAAATTACAGCCAAACAACACGATGGCTGGAAAGATATACCAAAATAAAACAAGTGGCGTAAAAGTGCCCATCTAACAAAACTCCCTTTCATAGTTGGTTCAAGTATACCTGATGTATTTTACACAACTATTTCATTTATTTTAAATTTATAAAGTTTTCTACTATTTTTACTTCTTAGATAAAGATCTAATCCAAATTGTATGAGTCCACTCCTTTAATACTACCTTTTTCCTGTTCCTAGCCAATCCCATTTTCCAAGCTCTTTCACTGTGTTCTATTCTGATATTCGTTATAATAGATGAAAGAGCGTATTAGGAGGTTCAAAAATGATCAAGTATTTTTCTATCGAGGATCGACAATTGGTCAATACTCAAAAAGAAACAGCAGATACGATTTGGTATTGCGTCGAACGTCCAAGTGAAGATGAAATCCAGCAAATCACACACCAATTTCAAATTCCGTCTGATTACATTACTTCTATTTTAGACGATGCTGAAAATTCACGAGAAGAAGAATTTAATCAGACCAAATTAACAAAACCAGCGTTATTATTATTGCAATACCCGTTTCCAAAAACAAGCCCAAGTGGCTATTTTCAAGTAGATACTTACCCTTTTTCTATTATTGTGACACCTAAAAAAAAGCTTATCACAATTACGAATCATGAACCACTCTTTTTGAAAAAAGTATTTAGTCAAGCTTTTGCTGAAAATGATTTACCAGCCAACTTAAATATCTTCATGCAATTATTGTGGCAAATTACTTTTTCTTACAATACTTATCTCAGCACCTTACAATCACAATGCGATGTCTTGGAAAAACAATTGCGTGTCTCAACAGAAAATAGTCAACTGTATCAAATCATGGATATCCAAAAAAGCTTGGTTTATTTCAAAGAAGCAACCACGGCTAACTTGACCACTTTAAAAACCTTAGTAAAAAACAAAACGATTCAAGAAAACCACGCTTTAAAAAATCATCTCCATGATGTGATTATTGAAACCGAACAATCACGCACTACCGCTCGAATTCAATTAAAACTAGTTGAACAAATGAATCAAACCTTTTCAGCGATTGTTTCTAATAATCTAAATAATATTATGAAAATTTTAACTTCTCTAACGATCATCTTAACGATCCCGACCATCATTGGTAGTCTATATGGAATGAATATCAAGCTTCCTATTGCAGGAAGGGACGATGCGTTTTTATGGATTATTCTACTGATGATTTTTATCAGTATCGCTACTGCTTATTATTTAAAAAAGGGAAAGTTTTTGTAACCGTCCCCTTGTGAAGAAAAGTAAAAGGAGTTAAACTAAAGACAACTAAAAAATTTCGAGGTAAAAATTATGCGCGAGAATAAACAAACAAGTACTTTTTCAAAAATCACTAAATTCGTTGTTTGGACCATGTTGATCTTAACGATTGGTTCAGTTGTCTTGACTGCAGTTATGAGTGTCATGTAAGAATGGCTTAAAAACCAATAAGTCCCGCACTTCCTAAAAAGAAGTGCGGGACTTGTTTTTTACCCTGCTAGGAAAGAATGTTCGCTTGCTAATGGTTCGTTTTTTATAAGAAAGCCAAGTGTCGTTTTAGTTGCTGCCATACAAGTAGCATCTCTTAGTCAAATAACTGTTCATTCTAAGATATCCTCTTCTCTTAGACTGCTCAGGCTTCTACCTATTTTTCTATTTACTTGCTAAGCGTAATAATTCTTTGGCATGCTCGACTGTTAGTGGGGTAATTTCACTTCCTGCTAACATTCGGGCAATTTCGGTCTCTCGTTGTGTGGGTTGTAGTTCGGTAACCGATGTTTGGGTACGCCCATCAATGACTTCTTTTTGAATATAGTATTGAAAATCGGCAACTGCAGCGACTTGCGGTAGATGGGTAATACACAAAACTTGTGAGTGACATGAGATCTGTGAGATCTTATCTGCAATCGCTTGGGCAACTCGACCGCTTACTCCTGTATCCACTTCATCAAAAATGATACTAGTCACACCTTGTTCTGAAGAAAAAATAGTTTTTAACGCCAACAACATACGTGATAGTTCCCCACCTGAGGCAACTTTTACTAATGGCTTCAATGGTTCTCCAGGATTTGTGGTTATGTAAAATTCCACTTGGTCCAATCCATTAGCATCTAATTGTCCATTTTTTTCAGATGAAAAACGGACTTCAAACTCAGTGTTTTCCATATATAGACTTTTTAATTCCGTTAAGATTGATTTTTCTAGTTCTTTAGCGATTTTTTTTCTTGTTTTATGCAGTGCTAATGCTTGTTCTTGCAAGAACGTTTCTTTTTTAGTTAATTCCAGTTGCATTTTTTCTAGTTGACCTTCTGAGAAATCAGAAGAATCCAGTTCTTTAGTGATTTCTTCGTAATAATCAAGGATTGCTTCCACTGACTCCCCATATTTGCGTTTCAACTGACGAATCAATTCAAGCCGTTGATTGACTTCTTCTAATCGGTTTTCATCCAATTCCAGCAGATCGATTTGGCGACTCATGTCACCAATGGCATCTTGAAGTAAATAATAAGCACTTTGAACATTCTCAACGATTGCTTCATATTCATTATCTAGATGAGCAATGCTTTGTAGTTCAGAAACAGCTAAACCAACGTTATCCACACTACTGGGTTCTCCCGCACTCAATGCACTATAACCACTAGCAAAACTATCCACGATCTTTTGATAATTGCTTAATTTTTCTCTTTCCTCGCTTAACTGTTCCTCTTCGCCAACTTGTAAATCAGCTGCTGCGATTTCTTCTTGTTGAAAATGAAGCATGTCGATCCGTTGAACAAATGATTTTTCATTTTGTTGGACTTTCCGCATTTTTCGTTCGAGCTCACGATAGATAGCATACTCTTTTTGATATTTTTTCTTTTGTTGTTGAAAAGTACGATCACCAAAACGATCCAATAAATTTAAATGGGCTTCTGGTTGTAATAGCTCCTGGTGTTCATTTTGTCCTTGAATATCAACTAGATAACTTCCGATCCTTCTAAGGTTTGCCAGCGTAACAATATGTCCATTGACTCGGCAGACATTTTTACCCGTTAATGCCATATCACGACGAACAATCAAGTTATCACCATCTGATTCGATGCCAAGTTCTTCCATCAATTCAGTAAATCCTTCTTGACTTGGCCATTCAAACAACCCTTCTAAGATACACTTATCGGCTCCTTGGCGAATATAATCACTGGAGCCTCTACCACCAGCCAGTAATCCAAGGGCATCAATGATAATCGATTTACCTGCCCCGGTCTCGCCAGTTAGAGCTGTCATTCCTTTATGGAAAGACAAATGCAATTCCGGAATAATCGCAAAATTAGTAATACTGATCTCTTGTAACAAGGCAACCACTCCTCAACTCAAAGGTAATGTAAAAAATCCATTTTCAATGCAACTGCATCTTCTTCTGTTCGTGTGATCATCAACACATTATCGTCATCATTAATGATGGAAAACAATTCTTTTTTATATCGTTTATCAATTAAATTAGCCGCAGCAGAAGCGTTGCCTGGTAAAGTTTTTAAAATGACAAATTTTTCCATTTGATCAACAGCCACAAATGCATCTTTCAATAACTTTTCTAATTTCGTACTAACGTCTTCAGTAGTTTCTGCAGGAAGACTATAGCGATAACCTCCATCAGCTGCAGGAACTTTGATGAGTTTGAGTTCTTTGATATCTCTGGAAATCGTTGCCTGCGTCACTGAAATCCCTTTGTTTTTCAGGATCTCCACAAATTCTTCTTGTTTTCTGATATCATTTTCATTTAGTAGCCGGGTAATCAAACGATGCCGATCTTTTTTTCGCATACGTTCTTCGCTCCTTTACGTATTCTTCCTTACTATGATAGCTTATTTCAAACGCTTAATAAAGAAGAATCCGCTGTCTTCTTTATTGCTTGCCCGTCATTATTTGTGGTTAAACTGGTTGTGGGCTTCTTGGACGATCTTTTCAGGTGCCACATCTGGAGATAACGTTCCTTGATCAGAAACTTTTTTCAAATGGGCTAAAAATTCAATGTTCCCCTCTCCACCGGTTATTGGCGAATAACTTAAATCTAATACATCATACCCATGCATCGCAGCAAAGTGTAAAATATCCTCAATCACTTGTACATGCGTTTGAGGGTCACGAACGATCCCATTCTTGCCAACTGCTTCTTTCCCCGCTTCAAATTGTGGTTTGATCAAAGCAATCACTTCGCCACCGTCAACTAAAATTTCGTGTAATGGCACTAACATCAAACGTAAAGAAATGAATGATACATCAATGACGGCAATCTCTGGGGTTCCTTTTTGAAAATCTTCTGGTTTGGCATAACGAAAATTCGCTCTTTCCATTACTACAACTCGTTCATCTTGTCTGATTTTCCAAGCTAATTGATTATACCCAACATCCAGAGCATAACTCATTTTTGCACCATTTTGTAAAGCCGCATCGGTAAAACCACCCGTTGATGCTCCAATATCCAATAATATTTTACCTTCTACAGATAAATCAAAGACCTTTAGCGCCTTTTCTAATTTCAATCCTCCACGAGAAACATAAGGTAATTTTTTGCCTTTGATCTGTAATTCACTACTTACAGGGATTTTTTCCCCTGGCTTATCGAAACGTTCATTTTTTTCGTTATAGATCAAACCAGCCATAACTGAACGTTTGGCTTGCTCTCTCGTTTCAAACAAGCCTTGTTTGACTGCTAAAACGTCTACGCGTTCTTTTTTCATTTTTTTCTCCATTTCTATACACTGAATTGCTGAACTAATTGACGTAAAAGTTGTCCATCGAATGAACATACCGTTTGTTCTAACTGATCAATCATTCGATTCGCCGCATCAATCTCATTTTCAAGTGCGCTTTTTGTTTCTTCGATACCTAATAAACCTGGATAAGTCGTTTTTTCCATTTTAGCATCTTTACCAGCTGTTTTACCTAATACTTCAGTCGTGCTAACCACATCGAGCAGATCATCACGAATTTGAAAAGCAAGGCCTAGATGACTGGCTAATTTTTGTAGGCTAGCTAAAACTTCCTCCGGTTGGTTTGCTAAAACTCCTCCCGCTAATAAAGCGTAGTGCATCAAGCGACCAGTTTTTCTTTCGTGGATAAACATTAATTCCTCTAATGTTAATTGTTTTGTTTCTCCCTCGATATCCGCTGCTTGACCAGCAACCATCCCTTGGGTTCCCGCATTGATTGCTAATTGTTGCAGCAGTAAAAGTTTTGGTGAGTTTGCTAAATGAGCCATACTGATTAGTTGAAAGGCACCTGTCAATAACCCATCTCCTGCTAAAATAGCCAGTGCTTCCCCGTAGACTTTATGGTTTGTTGGTTTCCCGCGGCGTAGATCATCATTGTCCATTGCCGGAAGATCATCGTGAATCAACGAATACGTGTGGATCATTTCCAAAGCAGCTGCTACTTGATAAGTTGTTGTATTGATCGATTCGCCAAACGCAGCTACTGTACTAAGTAAAAGCAAAGGACGAATCCGTTTGCCTCCAGCACGAATGGAATAAAGCATACTTTCTTTCAACTGTTCATCAGAAGTGTAGTCATTTAGAAAAGAAACAATTTCTTCTTCTACAGAAGATAGATGGATCGTTGAAAAATCAGCCAACTTCATTATGCTTCCTCATTTCCTTCAAAAGTAACTTCTTCATTTGCCTCTGACATCATTTTCGTCAAGGTTTTTTCAGCTTTAGTTAAAGTATCTTGGCAATGCTTACTTAATTCCATTCCTCGTTTAAAAGCATCTAAAGCAGATTCTAAAGGTACATCACCTTGTTCTAATTCCATGACAATTTTTTCTAATTCTTGTAATGATTCCTCAAATGTCGGATTTTCCATATTGATCATTCTCCTTCTTCTACTTCTTGTACCGTAGCATTCACTTGTCCGTCTTGGTAATGGATCGTGATCGTATCCTCAGGCTTCATCTCTGTCACACTTTTCACGACACGACCTTCGATTGTTGTGTAATTGTATCCTCGCCCCATGATTTTCAACGGACTAAGCAAATCTAATGATTGAATCGCTTGTTGGAAACGTTGCTGCTGGCTCTGCATATATTGTTCCATTTTTTCAGCTAACCGCTTCTCTAAGTAGTCTGTTTCTTGCTTGGCAGATTTCACTCGATAAGTCGGTGCAACTTGTGCCAACTGATGGTTCAAACGAACCGTTTGTTTTTCTTTCAAATGATAAATTTGTTGTGTCGCTTGGAACAAGCGCTGTTTGAACTGATCAAGCTTAATTGTTTGTCCTTCATACAGACGTTCCGGTTGACGGAAAACATATGATTGTTTTGCTCGTTCAAAACGTTCTTGTTTGCGTTGAATTTGACGCAAAAAGGCCTGTTCAAGCCTTGCTTGCCGTTCTTTCAGCTTCAACAATACTTCAGATAAAACAGGAACAGCTAATTCAGCTGCCGCCGTCGGTGTGGCTGCTCGTACATCTGCTGCTAAATCAGCAATAGTAGTATCCGTCTCATGCCCAACTGAAGAAATCACAGGTGTTCGTGCCTCAAAAATGGCACGTGCTACTCTTTCTTCATTAAATGGCCACAAGTCTTCAATCGATCCGCCGCCACGTCCAATGATCATCGTGTCGAAATCTCCCAGTTCTTCAACACGACGGATATTTTCAACGATATTGTCAGCTGCTTGATTTCCTTGCACCACCGTGGGGAATAGGACGAGTTGAGCGATGGGGTAACGTCTTTTGACAGTTGTGATGATATCTCGGATAACTGCACCGCTTGGACTGGTCAAAACTGCAATTCTTTTTGGAAAACGTGGAAGAGCTTGCTTATGTTCCGGCTTAAAAAGACCTTCTTTTCGCAATTTTTCTTTTCGTTCTTCTAATTCTTGATATAGCGCTCCTACACCATCAGGTTCCATGTGTTCAACGTAAATCTGATAAGAACCAGAAGCTTCATAAAGAGAGATCCGTCCGACAACTAATACTTTCATCCCTTCTTTAGGTTGAAAACGTAATTTTTGAAATGCACCTTTGAACATGATTGCTGAGATTTTCGCATGGTCATCTTTTAAACTAAAATATTGATGTGCATTTGCTCTCAAACGAAAATTCGAGATTTCACCTGTTAAATAGACCCTTTCAAGATAAGGGTCTACATCAAATTTCCTTTTTAAATACTTGGTTAATGTGGTTACTGTTAAATATTCTTGTGTCATCTACTCACCTGCTTCAGCAGCCAGCACGGTTTGATACATCAGCATCGTAATCGTCATAGGTCCTACTCCTTTAGGGACTGGAGTGATATAGCTTGCTAAAGGTTCTACTTCATCAAATTTTACATCACCAATTAATTTCCCATGCTCATCACGATTCATACCAACATCGATCACCACTGCGCCTGGTTTGATAAATTCCTTAGTAACAAAATGGCCTCGCCCAATCGCTACGACTAAAATATCAGCTTCTTTTGCAAGTTCAGCAAGGTTAGCCGTTTTTGAATGAGCAATCGTTACTGTAGCATCTGCCATCAATAATAATTGTGCCATTGGTTTCCCTACAATATTGCTACGTCCGATCACCAGCGCCCGCTTCCCTGCCAAATCGATATCATAAGCTGCGAACATTTTCATGATGCCATATGGCGTACAAGGAATCTTATCCGGGTTACCAGCTAATAATCGTCCTAAATTCATTGGATGAAAACCATCTACATCTTTTTTAGGATCAATTGCTAATAAGACTTTTTCTTCATCAATGTGTTTTGGCAATGGCAACTGAACAAGAATCCCGTGAAAATTTGGGTCTTGATTATATTTTTCGATTTCAGCTAACAACGTTTCTTCAGAGATCGTGCTTGGGTAACGTTCAACTTTTGAATGGATCCCGATTGATTTTGCGGAACGTTCTTTATTACGTACATAAACCTGACTGGCTGGATTTTCTCCTACTAATAAAACGACCAATCCGGGGGAGATCGATTTTGTTTTTAATTCGCTCACTTTTATCGCAATCTCTGCTTGCATTTTTTCAGCTAGTTCTTTTCCATTAATCAATTCTGCCATACGATCACTCCCAGATTTTTTTGTGCTTTCATTCTACCATAGATAAACAAGCTTTTAGAACCCGTTTCCTTGTTTTCATAGAAAAAAGCTGGGACTATGCCCCAGCTTCAATCTCTTTTAAAACATTAGATAATACACCATTGACAAACTTACGTGATTGATCATCACTAAAAGTTTTGGCTAATTCAATGGCTTCATTCAATGCGACTGCGGATGGTACATCTTCAATGTACTTCATTTCAAAGATGGCGATACGCAAGATGATCAAATCCATCTTAGAGATACGATTGATGCGCCAGTTTCCTTTGAGGTGCTTCTCAATGGTTTGGTCTAATTCGCCTTTTTTCGCACACACACCGCCAACCAATGTATCTAAATAAACAGGAACAAACTCTGACTCCTCTTCATTGATCATTTCTTTGTGATCCAACTCAATTGCATGGAAAATTGCGTCTTCTTTGGTCAAATCAGCATTAAAATCTAATGGAAATAATGCTTGTAAAGCCATTTCACGAATTTCGTGTCTTGATAATTCTTTATTCATTTTCTTCCTCTTCGTCTTCAAAAAGTTCTTCAATTGCTGGTTGTTCTAGTTTTTCCGGTACGACTGCTACCACATGAACATTGACTTCTGCTAAAGCAATGTCTGTCATGAAAAGAACTTGCTGATTCACGCGTTCTTGCATTTCCATCGCTACTCTGGGAACAGAAACCCCATATTCTAAATAGCAATAAAGATCTACTTTTAACCCATCTTCATCATTTACTAAATAGACACCTTTACCATGCGCTGCACGCCCTAATAATTCCGTTACGTTGCTGGCAAATGTTCCACGCATCCCATAAACGCCTTCTACTTTTGAAGCAGCGATACCAATAATCACTTCAATGACTTCTGGCGCAATGACAATTTCACCAAGCTCTTGAGTCGCATTCAAAATTAAATTTTTGTCCTCTGCCATTTTATCTATTCCTCCTTTTGCCTCTACACAGATTGTTGCCTACGAATGAACCGTTCTTTCACTTATTCTTCATTCGAAACGTATAAAGGTAAACTGTTCACTTGCCTATTTGAGAGTCTTTTTCTCAAACAAATTACGCTTTGTTTTCAAAGCTTGCTGTCTTCTATAGTGTATCATTAAATCAAGTGATTTTCTATAACAAAGTCTGAGTGAATGATGCTTTAGGCTACGCTCATCATAAAATAATCAACTCTTTTGGTGAATGCGTCAACACGCGATTTCCATCAGAAGTAATCAATAAATCATCTTCGATTCTAACGCCACCGATACCTGGTAAGTAAATGCCTGGTTCGTCGGTAATAATATTTCCTGGAACAAATTGTTTCTCAGCTCGAACTGAAACATTGGGTCCTTCATGGATCTCTAAGCCAATTCCATGTCCTGTTGAGTGTCCAAAAGCTTCGCCATAACCATGTTTCGTAATGTAATCTCTAGCTACAGCATCTAGTTGCTTACCGGTAACTCCTGGTTTAGCTACTTCCAGAACTGCTAGCTGGGCTTCAAGAACGATTTGATAAATTTCTTTTAATTGTTCTCCTGGGTCACCAATCGCAAATGTTCGTGTCATATCAGAAACATAACCTTCATAGTAGCATCCAAAATCTATTGTGATCAAATCGCCTTGTTCAATGATTTTTTTGCTAGCAACTCCATGCGGCATAGCTGAGCGTAAACCACTAGCAACGATTGTTTCAAAAGAAACACTTGACGCTCCAAGTGAACGCATATAAAAATCTAATTGGTTGGCAACTTCGATCTCTGTCATTCCCGGTTGAATCATCTTGAGAATATGGTCATATGCCAAATCTGCAATACTACAAGCTTTTTCAATAATCGCAATTTCTTCTTCGTCTTTGATTTCTCGAAGTTCTTCAATCATGCCCGAAATAGGAATCAGTTGCGCATCAATGATCTCTTCTAATACCGAATATTCTAAGAAGGAAACAGTTGTTTCTTCAAAACCAAGTTCACGTAGTCCTTCTTTTTGAACTAAGTCAGCTACTTCTTCAAAAATCGGTCCTACATTTTTGATGATCTCAAATCCTTGAGCTTGAGCTGCTGCTTGCTCGGTATAACGAAAGTCAGTAATAAAAAAGGCTTTTTCCAATGTGATGACCGCTAAGCCTGTCGTACCAGTAAAATTAGTCAAATAACGAAGATTGTATGGACTAGTGATCAAAAATGAATCTAAATTTTCTTCTTGCATCTTTTTACGCAATTTTTCTACTCGTAGCATCATAAATGAAATTCCTTCTTTCTTTGCTCTCTTTTTTCTATTATAGCAAATTTTCTTTCTGACACAGCAGATAAAACAAATTTTCTTAATAAACTTAGTAAAACAAAAATAGTTAAGACAAATCAGTTTCAGATTTGCCTTAACTATTTACTTCTATCTGCAAAACTATTGGCTAAGCGTTAATCTATTTGATTATGATCGTTTCCCAAAAAAGAATGAAACAACTGCCACTAAAATAACTGCGCCTAAAATTGATGGAATAAGTGCCATACCAGCTGCATGTGGTCCCCAGTTACCAAAAATTGCTTGACCGATACTTGAACCAATCAATCCAGCAATGATATTTGTGATACAACCCATAGAATTTCCTTTACTGGTAATTGCTCCAGCAATGGCTCCGATGACTGCACCAACGATTAAAGTCCATATCCAACCCATACTAATAACCTCCTTCTTTACAGTTTCATTCTAGCATAGGAAAATTATTAGGAGCAAATGATTGAACCAGCGTTGAAGCTGACCTAGATAATGACACCGCACACAAAAGAAAAAGCGAAACACAAAACAAAACACGAATGACATGCTGCGAAGAGCATCCATTCGTGTTTTTCTACTTGCGTTTGAAGATACTTTTGACACCACGTTTCACTACATCAAAAAAGCTCAAGGATTGAACCATACGACTAGGATCTACGTATTTTCTGATAGCGCGAAGTACTTTTTTGGGTTCTTTAGAAGAAAATGTATATGTACCATTTTTCTTTGTTTGAATGGCATAGCGCGGAATCCATTTTCCTTTGAACATAACGGATGCGATGACGTAATCGATCTCTTCCCAAGGGATTTGAACAAATTTCCGAGTGTCTCTTGCATGATAAAATTCGAATCCTCGGTCTCCAATCATGATTTTCCCATAATCAGTCAAACCAGTAAACGCAGTGGCATCAATTACCAAATCAACTTTTGTATTGATTGATTGAACCATTTAATCACTCCTATTATTTTATCTATCTAGTATACTATCGTTTCAATGTTGAAATCTCAAGCAGCATCCACTTTTTGATAAAAAAAGCTCGGGGCTACGCCCGAGCTAGATTCTTATTATAAAAGACCAACAACATGGCCAACTACACCGACAACGAATAGACCTAAGATAATGACAATTGGAGAAACTTTTTTCTTCAATAACCACATGCATAGTAATGTCAATGCTAAAGCAGCTAACCCTGGGATCAATTGATCTAAGTTATCTTGTAAAGTTGTTACTTTTTCAGGACTAAGTGCTAGACCACTGTTTACTTGTTCAAAAGCACTCTTGATTCCTTCGCCACCAGCAGGTAATTTATCCCACTCAACGTAAGCACCTTTATCTAACTTAACAGTTGATACAACTGGCAAGAATTTAATCGATACCCACCGCTGTACTAAGGCGGCTAATACGAACATCCCTAAGATAGATGCACCTTTTGTTACGTCTTGCAATAATCCACCAGATAAATCATCTGTGATTTTAGAACCAGCTTTGTAACCAAATTCTTGTGTATACCACATGAATGACCAACGAATAATGTTCCAACCTAAGAAGAAGATGATTGGTCCAAGAATATTACCACCCATTGCTAGAGAAGCACCAAGAGCTCCTAACATCGGACGAACAGTAAACCAGAATACTGGGTCACCAACACCAGCAAGAGGTCCCATCATACCAACTTTAACCCCTTGGATCGCTACATCGTCAACAGGAGCGCCATTTGCGCGTTCTTCTTCTAATGCTAGCGTAACACCCAAGATAGGTGAAGCAATATATGGATGTGTGTTGAAAAATTCTAAGTGACGTTTAAGAGCTGCTGTGCGCTCTTCTTTCGTTTTGTATAATTTTTTGATTGCTGGGATCATTGAGAAAGCCCAACCACCATTTTGCATACGTTCATAGTTCCATGAACCTTGAATGAAGGTAGAACGCCATGCAACAGCTAAACGGTCTCTTTTAGATAAAGTAATTTTTTCTTCTGCCATTTTTATTTTCCTCCTTCAAGATTAATAGTCATTCAAAATGTCGCCTAGAGGGTCACCTGAGTTGCTTCCTCCGCCACCATTTGAAGAGCCTCCCATTTTAGAAAGGTTCAAGTAGATAAGAGCTAAAGCAACACCTAAAGCACCTAGGGCAATCAATGTTAATTGAGTAATTGCAGCTACAACAAAACCGATAACGAAGAATGGCCATACTTCTTTAGTTGCCATCATGTTGATTACTAATGCGTAACCTACAGCAACAACCATTCCCCCACCAATAGCCATACCGTCTGTTAACCATGCAGGCATCGATTCTAAGAAAGATTGAACAGTTTGAGCTGGGATGAATAATAATGCTCCAGCAGGAATTGCAATACGGATACCTTGTAAACATACTGCAATGATGTGCCACATTTCAACTTTGCGGATGTTACCTTCTTCAGCAGCAGCATCCATCAAGTGAACGATAGGAACAGCGATTGTACGTACGATCATTGTTAAGAACAAACCAGCAACAGCAAGTGGTACTGCGATAGCAATAGCTGATGGAACGCCTCGAACACCTTGACCACCTAATACTAAAATAATTGCAGATGCAACTGATGCCAATGCAGCATCTGGTGCTACAGCAGCTCCGATATTTGCCCAGCCAAGAGCGATCATTTGAAGAGTACCACCTAATACGATACCTGCTTCAAGGTTACCTGTTACTAAACCTATTAATGTACATGCCACTAGAGGTTGATGAAATTGGAATTCATCCAGAATCCCTTCCATCCCTGCTAGAAAGGCAACGAATACGACTAAAATCATTGAAATAATAGACATGATAAGCCTCCTATAAATATTAGTTTTTTGAATTATGCTTTAGATAATTCAGACTTAGCTTTTTTAAGAATTTCGTCCATATTGTCGCGAGAGTCATTTGGTACTTTACGTACATCAAATTTAACTCCTTTGCTTTCTAGTTTTTCAAACGCCTCTACGTCTTCAGGGCCCATTGATAAAACTTTACTTACGACAACTTTCCCAACTGAGTGGGCCATTGAACCTACGTTTAATTCTTGGATGTCAACGCCGCCTTCAACAGCTGTCAACACGTCTTCAGGATTTTCAAACAATAGCAAAGCTTTTGTATTCCCAAATCTTGGATCTTTAGCAACTTCGATCATTTTAGAAATTGGGATAACGTTTGCTTTAACCCCTGGGGGAGCAGCTTGTTCGATCAATTTCTTACGTAAATCATCTTTTGATACAGCATCTGAAACAACGATGATCCGATTTGGTTGAACAGCTTTTGTCCATGCAGTAGCAACTTGACCATGTAATAAACGTGAGTCAACACGTGCTAAAACATATTTAATCTTACCGTCGCCAACTACTGTTCCTTCAGGTAATGCACCTTTAGGTTGTCCATCAGAAACTTCTGCTTTTGGTGCTTCTTGTGGTTCAAGCTCTTCTGGCTTCACTTTCACACCATCTTTTGCTGTTTCAATGATATGTGCTGCAATTTCTTGAGCAGATTCCATTGAAAAACGTGACGCATAAGCTTCGATCAACATAGGCAAGTTCAAACCACTAACAATTGCCCATTTGTCTTTGTGTTCTTCAAACAATGTGTTTGATTGATTGAACGGTGTTCCGCCCCATAAATCAACTAAGAACAATACTTCGTCTTGATTATCAAAAGAAGCAACAGCCTCTTCTAATTTGGCTCTCAAGTCATCTGGACCTTCGCTTGGTTTTAAAATGACTGCTTTGACGTTTTCTTGTTCGCCAAAAATCATTGAACCTGATTGCAAGATACCTTCAGCAAATTGTCCATGACTTGCAAGGATAATCCCTACCATATTTATACCTCCTACTTCTTTTTGTTGTAACAAATCAAATATTAAAATAATTGCTAACCATTACAACAGATGAATTTGACCATTTTCCAACAACAATATTATGCCTTTTTGGCTTTTGCTAGTAATTCCATCAAAAGGATCTTTCTATCTGCGGGTACTTTGCGAATTTCTAATTCTACACCTTGCTGATTCAAGAATTGGAACGATGCAATATCTTTATGGTCGACTGACACAAAATTTGTAATCATCGTCTTCCCCTCAGAAAAACTCATCCCACCGATATTCAATGAATCCAGCTGTACACCACTTAAGACAATTTTCTCAACGTCTTGAGGATTAGTGAATAAAAGCATCACTTTTGTCGTTGCTAGTAAACCGCTTTGATAAACTTGAATCATTTTTTTCACCGTGATCACATTTGCGATGATCCCCGGTGGAGCAGCTTCTTTTAAAAGAAACTTTCTCAATTTATCTTGGGCTACTAGATCACTAATAACAATGATGCGTTCCACGCCGGTCAATTTTGACCAGACCGTTGCAACTTGTCCATGGATCAAACGATCATCTATACGCGCTAACCGAATATCCATCAGCAAATCTCCTTTTGTTAAACTACTTCACAGAAACCCCTCTCATTTTCTGTGTGTATAACCATCTATTGGCACATTTATATAAAAGCAAGAACCGTGCCAACTTTTTATCAATACACTAAAGGGTTTTAAGGCGTTTCGAAGCAATACACAAAAAAGATACACTAATAACAGTGTATCTTTTTGTGTATTTTTCATTTAGTGTATTCATTTTTTGCCAATTCATTACGAATCAGCTTTAATGAATAATAAACTTCAGATGAAGGTGTTTCAAATCTGATGGTCTTTTCCAACGGGGATAACAATTGTTGGATAGACGAAAACAATGGATCTTCCATCGCTTTTTCCAGTTCGTCTGATTCAACATTCAATGGCTCGTTTAATAAAATCCGTTCAATCATCCCCACTGTGTGTAAAACTAAATTGATTTTAAAACTATATCCATGATTCTCAATCGATAGCTTCTCAGACACTTGATCACTAAAATTCCATAAAGGATCAATCAATTTGGTTCCATTGATAAATGTAAAATTTTGTTCAATAAATTTCACACAAGTCTGTTTTGCAGTTTCTTCACTCAATGGCACTTCTTCTGTTTCATCTAATTCTGCCTCAAGTAATAATTGATCTAAAATCAACTCGATATTTTGATCGATAAACCGCTCCAATGGAATAAATGGCGCAGCAATCTGCGGATCTGTAATTCCAGTAGTCGCAATGACTTGGTAATTTTCGATTAATTTAGGCAATTCTTTTTCCAATTCTAAAACAGAGAGTGCCAAAACAGTCAACTCGACATCTTGCCGTTTACTTACAGAACGTTCGATCAATTCTTTGATTCGTTGTGCGGTTCCTTCACCAGATGCACAAATAGCTAAGATGGCTTTTTTTCTGAGTGCGGTCGGTTCAGGTGTTTTTTCCATCGAAATTTCTGCATAACCACGGAAATTTTTCAAGGAATCGTATAACATATCTAAATCCGTACCTAACACAGAAACTTTGCGAACCGTCTCTAATACCAAAGAGGTCGTCACCATGTCAACTGTCCGCACAGGAATTCCTGTATCTCGCTGAATCTGAGAATTAAATGAAGCAAGCGAACCCATATCCACTAATAAGATCGTTCCACTGCCTTCATCCACCTCTTGCACCATTCGTTCGATCCGACTAAGCGCCGTTTTAGGATCCATATCCAATGGCATATCGACCGCTCGTACATTGTCTGCATCTAATAATTGTTGGACCACTTGAACCATGCTGCTTGCTGTACTATTACCATGTGCTGCCACGACTACCCCAATACGACCGCTTGCTTGATTTGCCCTTAGCGACACAAGCAAGACAGTGAGATAGTAATCTTCGCTATCTGGAATCGTTACTTGGAAATACTCCTCAATATACTTTCTAACTTCTTTCGCTACTTCATATTCCACCGGAAAATCAATTGCCATTTCACGTATATTATCATTCGTATGGCGCTCTTCACCGATATTGATTCTTTTTAAAAAAGAACTGATATGCAGACTCATTGCGTAGATAAAATTTTGCTGAAACTCATATGGCAAGGCATTTTTTACCATTATATATATTTGATTGGTGACTTCGATGATTTTAGGATCAACAAACTCAGCTAGTTTATTATCGGCATTGAATGAGAATCCATGATCCTTGTAAAAAGATTTCAAATGGATGTTGATATCCGTTGAAATAAAATGATTGATGGCTTCTTGATCTAATCCGTCAGACTTTAATAGCGCTGCTTTGTCCCCAATAATGTCATAAAGATTATAGGGTAGTTCATAAGAATCAGATTGAATCTTCATGATTGTGTCGTTAGGGTACACCGTAATTTTGGGCTCCAATAGCTTCGATAGTTCGGACATCGCTACTCGATTACTTGCTAATTGGATCAATCCACTTCTAATTCCTTCCGTCAAATCATCGATCGTAATCGAAATTTCAGGAGAATTGATATGATTTAAAAAACCACGAGCGCAAATCAATTGGATATTCGATTTCAACTGACCGATGTTCCCATAGGTTACACTACCGATCAACGCTTTAACAACATCTTCAGTTAGCGAAATTTGCCGCTGGATACGGTTAGCTTCATGGGCGATCATAATTTTAACCAGGTCGATTTTTTCATTTGCAGGGCGTTTTTCAAAAGATGGCAACTTGATATTGATCGGTATTCTTCGAACAAAGGTCTCTAATAGAGAAGAACCAGGATCCTCAGTTGTTGCACCCACGATCCGAACATTTGCTTCATGAGATTTTGTTGTTTCTCCTAATCGACTATAGGTACCATGATCCATGAAGTAAAAGATCATTTCTTGCCCTTCAGGTGGTAACCGGTGAATTTCATCTAGGAACAACATTCCTCCATCTGCTTGGTCAATGATTCCGGTTTTTTCCTCTTCTGCTCCAGTAAAAGCACCTTTGACATATCCAAACAAGTGACTCATCAATAATTCCGGGTTATTAGCGTAGTCGGCACAGTTAAAGACGATCAACTCGTTGTCTTCACTAATGACGTGATTGGCTTTGGCAAAATGAAACATCGCATGTGCAAAGTAGGTTTTCCCCGATCCAGTTGGTCCAGTGATCAAACAATTCAGACCTCTCGGCGGATATAAAATGGCGGCTTTCGCTTGCTCAACCGAGTTTTTCATACTCCCATTTGCGCCAATGATCTTAGCAAAAATATCTTTCGTATCAATCTGAATCCTTGCTTTTTCTACTGGTACTCTTTCTTCTTTATAGCTTATGACATGTTTGGCGGTCGGTTGTTCATAGGCAACATTTTTTTGATATATGTAACGTACAGGTCGCCCATCGGTTTTCAACAATTTTCCTTCACGTACCAACTGATTCAAATCTTTACTACTATTGGTCCGTTGGATTCCTAAAACCTCAGCTATCTCTTTCGTTGTGACCCCTTGATCATATTCAATCGGTTTTAGATGAGCCGTTTTTTCTTTGACATACGTATAAATTCGATCAATGCGCTTCGCCATTTGGTTTCGCCCCTTTTTCATTAACTGGCTTCAAAACATAATACTATAAATTTAATTCCATTTCGTCAACTATTTACAGTAAATATCTCTTATTAAAAGAAGTATTGACTGGCTCATCTACTCTTTGCCTCATTAGAATTATCCAAAAACGTCCCCTTCAACTTAAAGCTTTTCTTTAAAATAATCGGATCGAAGTGCTTGCGCCGATAAACCATTTTATCTATTGTAATGAAACACAGACAAAAAAAGCTCTCCTCTTAATCAACAAGAGAGAACTTTTTTCATTGAGTTTAGTTCATTGTTTATTCAATTTATTCTGTTTATTGAGTGCTCGGATAAACAATCACTTCCAATTCAATATTTTCTAGTGAACTTTTATTAACTCCGATCGTATAACCTAAACACTTGTCTTCTATAATAATACGCTCATCATACCATCTAATTATTCTTCATTTTTACTATCAAGTATGGTCAAAGTACGGTCATAAAAAAAAGCTTTTAAAATACCCATTTCCTTTTACCAAATTATCTGTTTTTTCAGGAACATTAAAATAGAGAATTTTGTTTAACGGCTTATGAACCCACTCCATTCTGCACAAAAAGAAAATACATATAGTTACTATTAGAATCGTAATACTCTGCGGTACACCAAAACTTTTAATAAACAAATCCAAATGAAGTTTATCATTCACTATTCTGACGATAGGTATATGCAACATATATATGATCAAGGATAATTCTCCAAAACTCGTAATAAACAGTCGTTTATTACTTATCAAAGCAACCAAACTACTGATTATAAGGAAGACTGCAATATAGTAAATAAATCGGAAAAAACCACCATAAAGACCTACTAATTCGCTTACATTCGCATAAGCATTTCTACCGGTCAAAAATCCCATCGTCAGTGAGGTGCCATATAACTTAAAATAAACGACAAAAAAACTCCCTGACAAAAGGAACAACGCGCACAACTTGATCTTAAAATTGTTTAGATAACTTGACATTTTTTGATAATCAATTAAGTATCCAGCATAAAAAAATGGAAAGAAAGTTAAGATTCTTGAAGAACATAGAAAATCTCCCAAATTTGCATCATATCCTGCCAAACAACCAATTACAACAGCTATGCCTAGCACCCAGTATTTGTCATATCCATCAATAACCATGCTGATTAATTGAAAAGCAAAAATAGCAAAACAATACCACGGCAGTCCGCTTTCTGTTAAAAAGGAAAAGCTTAAAGAACCTGAAGAGAGAAAAGTGCTAATCAAAAATATAATTTTTAAAATGAAAAACCATTTGAGATATCTAAAACTTTTACGGAAATCCTTGTTAAGAATTGTATTCTTGCTGAATAGACCAGAAAAAAAGATGAATGCTGGCATATGAAACATATATATCCAATAGTTAATTTTCATTAACAAGTCGCTCTTTTGATTCGCCCGATCAATTAAATGACCTACTACAACCAGGAAAATTAATAAAGCCTTTAAATTGTCCCATTTATACAAACGCTTTGAAACGTTATTTAAATTCATATTTTTATTCATCACTCCTTTTTAAATCCCAGTATACAATACAACATTCACAAATAGTAGTGATTTTTTCCACTCATATATTGTTATACTTCAAACGAGAAACTTTTTTTATTTTTTTCAAACCGATCATTTAGAATGACGTTTGTTTTTTTAATATGTAATTTCCATTTTAACTAATGATAAGCACAGGATTTTGAATAAAAAAGTAAAGAATGTTATTGATTTTTATGTTTAAGCACTTTTTTGTCAACCGTTTTCATTAAAAGTCATAAAAAAAGCTCTATCCTTTACGTAATAAGGGATAGAGCAAACTGTTCATTAAGCTTCTTGAGCTACTGGATAAACAGACACTTGTTTTTTGTCGCGGCCTTTACGTTCGAAACGTACTACTCCGTCAACTTTAGCAAATAAAGTGTCGTCTCCACCAATACCCACGTTCACACCTGGATAAATTTTTGTACCGCGTTGACGGTAAAGAATTGATCCACCTGTAACTGTTTGTCCGTCAGCGCGTTTAGCACCTAGACGTTTTGATTCTGAGTCGCGTCCGTTAGATGTAGAACCGCCACCTTTTTTGTGGGCAAAGAATTGTAGATTCATTGATAACAACATGGTCTGCACCTCCTATTTATCATTAATTGTTTTAATTTGGATATATTCTGAATTTTCAGCTTCTATCGATTGTAATCCCAACAAGAGATTTTCTAATAGAATCTCGGCAATATTGTTTTGCTCTTGTGTCAATCCTGAAGTGACTTCGGTATATAAATAACCGCCCTCTTCTTCATTCATTTCGACAATTGGTTCAAAACCAGCTAATGAGGCAATCCCATTGACAGTACTGATCGCTAATGCAGAAACTCCTGCACAAACGATATCACTCCCATAAGGACCAGCATCAGCATGCCCTGTCAAAGTAAATGAAACGATTTGACCAGCGTCATTACGTTTAAATGTTCCTTTGATCATTATTCAGGCCTTCTTTCTCAAGCGCTAATTAAGCGTTGATCGCGTCGATAACCACTTTTGTGTATGGTTGACGGTGACCTTGTTTACGGTGTGAATGTTTTTTAGGTTTGTATTTGAAAGTAACGACTTTCTTTTGTTTGCCGTGTTTTTCAACAGTACCTTCAACAGTTGCACCAGAAATAATTGGAGCGCCTACTTTTGTAGTTTCGCCACCTACTAAGATAACTTCGTCAAAAACAACTTTTTCACCTGCTTCAACGTCAAGTTTTTCAACGTAGATTGCTTGTCCAACTTCAACTTTTACTTGTTTACCACCAGTTTTAATAATTGCGTACATGCTATAAAGCACCTCCTTATAGTAGACTTAGACTCGCCATCCAGAGTGACAGTTACCTGTACTTACAAACTCGTTCTGTGCGGTTGTAGCTGTGGAGTCCACAATTACAACAGTACTAGATTACCAGAAACTAGCGCATTCGTCAACTCTAGATTCTAGAATTTTTCTTAAGTCAATCAATCGCAATTTTCACTTTTGCTCATTATAATGTTAGTGAAGACGAAGGAGGTAAACGAATGATCTATCCTGATGAATTGGTTCAAGAAGCAACGATTCGTATGCAAGGTCGTGCGGTAGAAGGTTTCGTTGCTGGTCAAGGCCCACTCCACCCAAAACTCATGCTGGTAGGTGAAGCTCCTGGCAAAACAGAAATCGATAATCATATTCCTTTTAGCGGACAAGCAGGCAAAGAACTAATGCAAACTCTTGCTCTAGCTGGTTTGACAAGAGAAGATGTTTATATTACTAGTGCAGTCAGAAGTCGACCTTATCGGACAGTCCAACGACTCAATAAACGAACTCAGCAAGCAGAAACTGTTTATCCGAATCGGACACCAACGAAAGCGGAAGTATTCGCTCATGCGCCTATCCTAGATTATGAAATCGAACATGTCGAGCCCCATTTGATTGCTACATTAGGCAATATCGGTTTGCAACGGTTATTAGGTTCTGCTTATACGATCTCTAAAAATCATGGTCAGCTTTATACTGGGCCTATTTTAAAACTGAATCAACAAAAAGATGCTTACGAGTGGAGTGATAAAAGCTACCAGATCCTCCCGCTTTTCCATCCTGCAGCTATTTTTTACAATCGAACATTAGCTGACGTGATCCGCAAAGACTGGCTTACCTTAGCAAACTATCTCGAGAAAGATCCTAGCAATCAATAGCCACAGCTTCCATAGTAAAAAATCCCGAAACAGAAAAAAGCTGTTTCGGGATTTTTGAATTTTTATAGCTTATTTTAATTAAACACTGCAAAAAACACTTTGTTTGCCCTGCTTCTCAAAAACATTTCTCCTGCTCATGACTGATTACGTATATTGTTCATGCAGCGCTGAGAGTGCGTGCGCTACTGTTTGGTGTTGCTCAAAGCCAGCTTTTTGCCATAAATGCTGTAGTTGTTTTTCTACTTCTGGTTGTAGCGAGGTGTAAATAATCGTTTGTTCTCGCATTTCAGCTTTTTCTTGAAACTCATCAAAAACAGCCCGGGCAGTTAAATCAATACTTGGAACACCACGCATAGAAAAAATAATCCCCTCTTTTTGATTTAAATCAGCTAATGTATTTTTTAATTTTTCAGCAGACATAAAAAAGAGTGGTCCGCTAATATAGACAACTGTCCAATTATCTAATTTTTTCGTTTCTGGCAAATCCATTCGTTCCCAATCGATTGTTTCAACCGAGATCGTGATTGCCGCACTTTTGATCACAAAGAAAATACAGCCACCGATAATGCCGATGACGATCGCAATACTTAAGTCAAAAATCACGGTACATCCCATAGTAATCAAAAATAATAAGATGCCAGACCAATATCTCTTAGTGAACAAGACGTTGATCGTTTCCCATTCATTCATGCGCCAAGCAGTAACAATCAACACTCCTGCCAAAGCTGGCATAGGAATGTTTGACATAATTGGTGCAAAAATAATCATAGATAAAAACAAAACCAAAGCATGAATGATACCAGCTAAACGAGTCTGTGCCCCTGATTTAATTGCCACACTTGTTCGGGCAATCGCAGCTGTCGCTGGAATGCCTCCAAAAAATGGTAAAACTAGATTTCCGATTCCTTGCGCAACAAGTTCTTGGTTGCTGTCCAATGGTTTGTTTGCCATTCGTCCCGCAGAAGCACCACAGAGCAAACTTTCCACCATGCCAAGCAAGGCAATGCTAATCGCTGGCACCATCACTTCTTTTAAAGAATCAAGATGAAAGGCTGCAAACGTTAAGCGATCGCTACTGATCAACGTCTGTGGGATTTTTCCCACGGTTGCTATCGGCAAGTGAAACAAGAACATCGCAACCGTTGCAAGAATAATTGCCATCAAAGAACTTGGTATAGTTTGAGCCCATTTTTTGGGATAGATAATCATTCCGATGATCACTAATAATCCCATAATAAAGGAGGAAAAATTTATCGAAAAGCCAAAGGTCTGATAGCTGAGAAACTTCTCAATCACATTTGCACCTTCTGAATGGACACCAAACAAGTTATCCACTTGACCCAAGGCAATGATAATAGCAATTCCCGAAGTAAATCCAGTAATCACTGGAGCTGGAATAAAAGAGGTCAATGTTCCTAATCTAAAAATGCCTGCCACTAGCAATAATAGTCCTGCTAAAAATGTCGCCAGTAACACCCCAGACATCCCTTGAGTAGCTGCAATCGACATCAAGATCGCAGCCATTGCGCCTGTTGGTCCTGAAATTTGATAAAAACCACCTGACAAGCCACCAATAATAAGTCCAGCAATAACCGCTGTAATTAATCCTGCCGCAGCATTTGCACCACTGGACACGCCAAACGCCAACGCTAAAGGTAAAGCTACTGCAGCTACAGTAATACCAGCTAATAAATCTTTTTGGAATTTTTGACGATCATATCTGTCAAATTCTTCATTTAGTAAAAAAATATACTTTTTGAACAACCTAGAGACTCCTTTTTTATAAAAATTTTACGAAACACGCAACTACTAGAATAGCATATTTTTCTAACTCATGTCAGCTTTTTCACAAAGTTATAGGCGTTTTCATGAAAATTTTTATAAAATAAGATTAACTCAAATCAAAAGAGTCAGTAATCCAATGATTGCCAGACCACCTTGTTTCAAAATAATTAGTTTGTCACTAGTGATACTACCGTAAGCTGCGACCAATACAATATAAATCAATAACAAACTTGCCATTTCTTTTGGTGCAGACGAAATATAAGTGGCATACAATAAACCAATACCTAACAATCCATTATAAACACCTTGATTTTTAAATAACGTTTGCACCGACGAATTACTTAATTCTTTTTGACTCATCTTAAATACTCTGCCAGTTGCTTTAGAAGTTGTAGCAAAGGTTTCTAAATACATGATATAAAAAAATTCAATTGCGACTAATGTAATGATAATTTGTGAAATAATCGACATATTTTCTCCCCCCTATTCATTTCTGCCTATCGGCTTAGAATAAGTATAGCCGAACCGTTCAAAAATAAAAAAACAAACACACTTGTAGCGTTTAAAAAAGCCTTGAATCCCCTGATATCAAACATCATCCACCTATAGAGGATGGACTGATTTCTGCTTAAACGAAGTTAAAATACACGAATGTATGAATTTGTAGAGTAAAAATTTTACCTACTCCTTTTACTTAGAAAAACATCCAATATATTCTTTTTTAACACATACCTAGGTCCTACCTGACTAGACTGCGTATCATAAGAATACTTGCTACGTACCCATTTGGTCCAACTACCAGAACAAAGAAAAACCGGTAGAAACTTTCGTTTCTACCGGTTTTGGTTTTTTTTTACGTCACAGGAGGGATTCGAACCCCCGACCGTCCGCTTAGAAGGCGGATGCTCTATCCAGCTGAGCTACTATGACAGCTTTTTCGGAACAAAAATAATTATATAGAATCATTTTGGTTCTGTCAATATGAAATAGTTATTTTATCAATAAAAAAGATTGCTCAATAAAAAGCGTTCCTCTTTTACCTAGTGTCCGACAAAAAGCAAGCTTTTTGTCGTAACAAGGTAAATACTCTTAAGGTAGATGAATTTGCTCTTTTTCTTTAGTTATCAAGATCACACCATCACCTAGCGGCACTAATGTGGAAGTCAAGTCTGGATGGGTCATGACGACCTGTAAAAATTCATTTAATTTACGATGAATGGCACGTTTGCCTCTAGGAATCTCTTCATCAGGCAATAAAATCGTTCCGCCTTGAAAAATATCATCAACCATCAATACGCCACCTTTTTTTAGCAGACGTAAACATTCTGGTAAAAACTCAATATATTTCGATTTGGCACTGTCCATAAAAATAAAATCATAAGGCCCAGTTAGTTCTGGTAAAATATCAGCCGCTTGTCCTTCTAGTAAAGTAACTTTTTCGGTTAAACCAAGTCTTTCATAAGTTGCCTTGGCCTTTTTGATCATAACATCAAAACGATCGATCGTCGTGACGTGACCTTTTTCACTGATTAATTGAGCCATCAAACTAGAAGAAAAACCAATAGCTGCACCAATTTCTAAAACATTCTTTGGTTTTAATTGCCCTAATAAAAACTGCATGAATACGACTGTTTCATGAGGAATGATCGGTACTTCCGCTAAATGGGCTTCTTCTTCAATCAAACCAAGCTCTCCAGACAGTTTTTTCTGTTTTGTCCGCATAAAATCAACTAACTCTTCTTTTACTACCGGACGATGCATCATTTCATTACGCATAATCTGCCTCCTCTTCCAAATTATTATACGAAGAACCTGACAAATCCACAAGTTGCAAACAAATTTACACTCACTTTCCTTTTCGTTGGCTATGAGTAAAAAACCGATTGAAACTTTTCTTTTTTTCAAATTCATCTAACATGTTCCAAGCTGTAATACCTGTCAAACAAAAGGCGATGGTAAAAAATAGCCAGCGTATCCAAGTAAATGCTGACTTTGATAAAAGAATGCCAATATAGGGAATCTGAAAAATGGGCGTTCCAATGATGTATCTTCTCCCCACTACACCGGATTCGGTCTGCGTAGAACTATCTGCTTTAGTATAAAAGTCTTGATGGTCTTTTTCCACTGCGATCACTCGTCGGGTGGTTATTTGCTCTCCTGAGTTTTCATAGTACGTAATCACGTCACCAACCAACAATTCTTCTGGTTTCTTCGGACGTACATAGATCAAACTTCCTTGGCTATAGTAAGGACTCATACCACGATCTTCAATAATATGGGTTGATAGACCAGCTATTTTAGGAAGTAAAATAATGCTCAAAATGATCGCTAAAATAACAATCAGTGTAATTGAACTAATATAGGTTATTTTTTTATAAAATGGCACTAGTTTCCACTCCCTTTACTCATTTCTTATTTCCCATCATATAATAACGATTTAATTTTATCAATTTTAACTCTATTTCTTCTACAACGAATTGAAAGAATTTTAAAAAAAATCTAAAAAATAACTCTGGTTATCTAACTTTGTGCAGGTTTATGATTGACTAGAAAACAAAAAACGTTTACCCTAAAAAAAATGTTACTTTTAGAAAGGACACATTATGAACTTTTTTAATAACATTGAATATTTTAAAAAAGCGAACTCATTAAAGATAAAATGGTTTTTCACTATTCTATTATCAACGTTATTTTTAATGATAACAGTATATTTCTTTTATTATATTTTTACTCCTTCTGATAGTGGAAAGGTCAAAGAAATAAAAAATTCATGGGAATTTTACTTAAAAAATGAACCTGATTTTCGTTTTGATAGTCATTATATTAGTTACCTTCCAACAGTTGAAAGAAATGAAACTTTTGTGATGGAAACTATATTAAAAGAAGAGATGGATGATTCGAACTTAGTGATTCGGGGAAACAACCAATGGATAAAAGTTTATTTAAATGATCAACTTTTATATGATCGAACAAATGAACAAGACCAACTTCATCCTGGTTTATCTTTGGCAGTTATTGATCTGCCTACACATTATGCTGGTGAACACTTAAAAATCGAAGTTACTTCACCATATGAAAACTATTCGGGTATTCCACCAAAAGTTTATGTTGGAAATACGGGACCAATCATCAGCTTTATTTTTTCCCAATCTGTTCCTCAAGTAGTTACCATGATCATTGCCGTCTTTTTAGGAATTGGGATATTGGTGTACGCCATTTTTAAGCTTTACAAAAAAAAGACACTAGATATTTCACTGATCATTCTCAGTTGTTTTGCGTTAGTCTTAGGGTTTGAATCAATCTCTGAAGATATATTAAGCGGCATCCTTTTTGAACCAATCGTCCATTCGATTTTATCTGATACATTTACTATTTTAACTTCAGTATTTCTGGTATTGTATTATTTATCCCGAATGAAACATTATCAAAAAATATATGGTCTCTTTTGTTTTCTGCAAGTCTCCATCCAAATAGGTGTCCTTATTTATTCATTGATGACAGTAGGAGAATTAACTGAACTAATGCCCATTGTTAATGCGGTTAGTGTAATCAGTACATTAGTTACTTCGCTTGTCTGTGTTGGGGAAGCCTATCGGAATAATCGTTTTTTCATTGCTTGTACACCGTGGATTGTGCTGATTGCCATTTTCCATTGTATGCTTTATATCCAACCATCATTAGGTATTTATAATGCAAATATTAATTGGTCTACTATTCTATTTATGATTATTCTGATTATTATCATTTGTTATAATATTATCGAGTACATCATCAGCTTTGATAAGCATCAGCGAACTGTTAATTTCTTGAAAACAAAATCGGATTTACTTGAACAGCATTATGATCAGCTACGTGATCACATTCAAGAAATCAGTACATTAAGAACTGAGTTTATCCAAACTATGGAAAACTTAGAACATTTGGTCAAGGAAGAAGAAACCGATGAAGTACAAAATTATGTGCAAACTATCTTAACTAATGCTCGAAATTTTGAATTTATTTTCTCTTACTCCTCTCACCAACTCACTAATCTTATTTTAGCTCGTTATCAAGAAATTGCATCAAAGCGAAATATCAAAGTGAAGTTTCAAGCCGAACTACCAAAAGTATTGACCGTCAATGATGATGACTTGACCCAAATACTGATTCATGTCTTAGAACATTCTTTTAGAGAAACACATGCCATCGAAGATCCAATGCATCGAAAAATTTATTTATCGATGCAGGAAAAAGAAAATCAACTATTGATTCATTGTGAACATAGCGCAAACTATGAAACAAATCTCTTTTCACAAGGAATTACCGAAAACTTTGCTGAACAAGAACAGTTTGATTTAAAAATAATCCAAGATGTGGCGGAACGTTATGCAGGAACGTTGACTCAGGAAAAAGATAGTCAGGTAGATCGTTTAATCATCCAATTGACTAAAACAAATCCCAAGAAAAGCATATAATGTCTTTGGCAGATTGGAAAATTGATTCATTGAATGAAGGTTTGAGCGGACAAAATAATATTCGTTCTCTTTCTCAAAAAAAGATAAAAAACAGGGAACACCAATCATTGGTGTTCCCTGTTTTTGACTAATGACTAACATTCGATCAATATAAAAGAGCAAGAAAATCTTCAGCTTCGATCGCACCAAAATACTTTTTGATATCAATCGTTTTTACTACATCACTTAAAACTGATTTATCATATCTTTGTCCAATCAGTTTCTCTTCGACGTCCTTTATCTCTCCTAACCCAAAGAAGTCACCAAATATTTTCACATCATCAATCAAACCATGTGCCACATTCAGATGGACTTCGATCGAACCAATCGGATACCGCTTTTGTCTCGAAAAGTTAAAATCAGGTGATTTCCCATAATTCCAATCCCAATTACGATAATAGCGATCAGAGATTTCGTTGATTTTGATCCAGTCTTTGTCTGTTAGCTGATACGTATTAACCTCTGCCAGCGTTGCTACTCCGAATATTTTTAATAGAATTTCATCACGAAATTCTTCTGTTAACATCTCTTGTTTTTCTTTAGGTAAAAATGGTTTGATATTGGTCACACGAGAACGAATCGATTTGATCCCTTTGGACTCGATTTTATCTTTTTTTACTTTTAACGCATTGACCACTTCATTGATGTCAGAATCAAACATGATAGTTCCATGGGCAAACATTCGACCATTCGTTGCATACATTGCATTACCAGAGAATTTCATACCATCAATCACTAAATCATTTCGGCCTTTTAATTCCGCTCCAGATACCCCTAATTCGTGAAGAGCTTGAATAATTGGCTTAGTAACTTTAGCAAAATCACGGAAAGAATCGCCATCATCAGGCATGATAAAACTAAAGTTTAAATTTCCAAAGTCGTGATAGACGGCTCCACCGCCACTTAAACGACGAACGACATGGATGCCCTGTTGTTCAACGTAATCTCGATTGATTTCTTCGATCGTGTTTTGATTACGCCCAATAATGATAGATGGTTCATTGATATAAAACAATAAAATCGGTTCATCAACAGGCATTTCTTGGAGTAAAAATTGTTCAATTGCTAGATTGATACGTGGATCATGCTTGTCATTCGGTACAAAAATCATTGTCTTCCTCCTAGATATCAAATACTTTATCGACTTTTGCTAGTGCTACTTCTACTGTATCACCCGCAGCTTGTTGCGCTTCGTTCTGTAATTGTGTAAGATCCCCAAATTGAGGTAAATGGGTCAATACTAGCTTTTTGACTTTTGCTGCTTTCGCAAGTTCCCCCGCTTCTTTTGACGTAAAGTGCGCTTTGTGTCGTTCATTACCAGCAAACAGATAAGTATCTGCTAGAAATAAGTCTGCATTTTCAGCAAATTCTACAAAACTTTCCAAATAGCCGGAATCACCTGTAAAAACAAAGACTTTGCCAGTCGCTTCTTCGACGATCCGCATGGCATAGCACACCACTGGATGGATGGTTTCCATAAACGTGATTAAAAAAGGACCTACTTTCAATTCTTCTGCCTCAAAATAGCCGCGTCCTTCTGACACGTTCGGCATTGTTAACTCATCAAAATGAAAAGTATCTTTAGTATGACCATAGATTGGCAAGATAGCTCCTGGTTCTTTTTCAGGATGTAGTTGCCAATAATATTGCAATACACCTAGATCAGCGATGTGATCATGATGGTAATGGCTCAAGATAACCGCATCAAGTTCTAACGGTTCAAGATGCTCTTGTAATTTTATCAAGGTGGCGCTACCAGCATCGATCAGTAGGTTAAAGCCAGCTGACTGCAATAAATAGCTAGTCGTTCCTTGATTTTTATATGGATAGGCGCCTAAGCAACCTAATACAGTTAATTTCATGATCGTTCTCCTTTCAGAATCAATGTAATAGAATCCTGTTTTTTCTGTGAAACCTCTCTCATGTTTTATGAAAAATAAGTAGCTGGGGGTTTTTTTTCAAGTCTTGCTTGCTCGTAAAAACCTGCAATGGTCACATTGACATAGGCGATAACCCACAATAAACCAAAGAACAAGGCTAGGGCTCCAACAAGGTACCACCCGATAAATGAAAGTTGTAATAGGATATAAGTACCTAAACGATCTTTTAATAAATACCACGCGTATTGCAAACACTGGATGATTGAAAGTTCTGGGTAATCAAATTTAGTCCAAGCCGCAAATTGAAACAATCCGCCTACAATACTCATCAACAAAAGAGAAACAAAGGTCATGAGCAGGGTGGTCAAAACGTAACTAATGTCCAAAGCATTCCCTGATAACACATCTGTTGAAATTGTGTTTGAATTAAATAGTAATTGTGTATAAGTATTGACACCACCAATCAAAAAACCTGGTAATAAAACAAGGGCATTAATGATCCAATTGATCACAACATTGATCAAATTAATCACTAAAATAGGTCCAAAATATTTTTTTTGAAAGACGGCAAACAATAAATTACTTTTTGCTCTGCCGCCACGAACGACTACCAGCGCAATGTAATATAAGGCATATGAAAAAGCAAATAAAAGGAAATTCTCTAGTAAAAAGCTAACTATTTGTTGTTGCGTGCTATCTACGAAAAAAAATCCCTCAAAAAACATTTGGATCAAACCCGCAACAAACATCGAAAGAAAGACTAGCCAAGCATTGATTCCCCATTGTTGCGCAAGGCTAGCTCGAGCTTTTTTGCGATAATCTGAAAGTGATAACTTTGTTTCCATTAATCATAACTCCTAATCTTTTCAACTGTTTTGTGGTCTAATCGCTTCACTAATTCCGTCACTAATTTCACAGTATTCAAATAATCATCTTCATGGATCACTGAAGTATGTGAATGCAAATACCGTACCGGAACAGTAATCGCCACAGACGGTACCCCATCTCTTGTCAAATGCATCTGTCCTGCGTCTGTCCCACCACCAGTAATGACGGTGTATTGGAATGGTATATCCATTTCTTCCGCCACATCAATCACAAAATTCAACAGTTTTTTATGTGGAATCATTGAAGCATCAAAAATCAAGATTTGTGGACCTTTACCCAAAATCGAATCCGCTTCTTTTGGCGTCATCCCCGGTGTATCTCCAGCTGTTCCTGTATCTAAAGCAAAGGCGATATCTGGATTCACTAAGTGTGTACTTGTGCGTGCCCCTCTAAGGCCAACTTCTTCTTGCACATCGCTCCCTGCGAATAAAACATTGGGATGTCCTTCTTTTGCTAAATTCTCAAGAACTCGTAATGAAACAGCTGTACCGATGCGATTGTCCCAAGCCTTAGCTAGTAAAAATTTACCGCCATTCAACCGTTTATACTCAATATATGGGGTTACCATATCGCCAGGGCGAATACCCCATTCTTTTGCTTCTTTATCGCTTGTCGCTCCAATATCAATAAACATATCCTTGATATCATACGGTTTATTTCTTACTTGTGGGGTTAAAACATGTGGCGGTTTCGAACCAATCACGCCATGGATCACTTTCCCAGCTTGCGTTTTGATTTCCACTTGTTGGGCTAACATCACTTGTCCCCACCAACCACCTAATGTTTGAAATTCCAAAAAACCTTTATCAGTGATCTTAGTCACCATAAATCCCACTTCATCCATATGACCGGAAATAAAAATCTTAGGTCCACCACCAGAACCATGTTTGGCGATAATACTACCTAAACCATCATAAAAAATATCTTCCGCAAAGTCTTTTGCATACTTTTTATAGACTTGTCTCACTTCTTCTTCATTGCCTGGTACTCCTTTGGCTGAAGTCAGATCAATCAATAACTGTTCTTCTTTTTTATCCAAAACGTCTCCCTCATTTCTCGTATTGATAGCTAGATTATACCATTTATTAGGTGTGCTTTTCAGCAGAACGATTTTTTCAGTTAGAAAAAAGCCAGGATTCCTCGAAAGTTTACCGAATAACTTTCAATAATCCTGGCTTTTTTGCATAATGCATACGATAGCAATCGCTATTTTCTCTTAAATGGACTGACAGCAGTAAACGAGCGTTTCTTTTATGCACTTCGTGTTCGAAACTCCATTACTGTTGGTTTTCTTTTAAATCATTTGGTGAATGTTTTTGCCAGTCTTTACTATAAAATGATGGATCCAATTGATAGTGACTTGGTTGTTGTTGGTTTTCTAAAAACGGTCTAATCCGTTGATCTGCTGCTAGCCACCCTTTCCAACCTAAATGAATGGTGTCTTCCATGAAATAAGGTTGATCAGCCATTTTTGTAAAATCTGCGATCCGATCAAAGCCTTGACTCTGCAATTGAAATTTGATTTTCTTTGCAAATCCTTGAAGCATTTCTTGAGATAACCCAGTATAATCACTCCATTTTTGATTCACAGGTGGAATGATGAATAATGCTTCTGCCTGTTCTTGGGCTAATTGCTGTAGGACTAATTGAAAATCTGAAAATTCAGGTGAAAAACGATAATCCCAATTTTTTTGAGAATTTTTCAGCTCTTTTAAGTGGTGACGAATGCGCTCTTTATAAAAATCATTTTTTAACTCAAAAGAATTGTCGCTTGTACTTTTTCTCCCAATGTTTTCCGCTAGGTTTGCCAGAACTTTTTCTTGATAATTAGCAGGCAATGGCTTCATTGCCTGATCAATTTTGTCTTGTTTACTTTTCAGACCAATATTGCTGAACATTTCATCTTCTCTTTTTAAAATATTCCAGTTCAAGCGCAATTGATTTCGTTTTTCGACAGAAGGAAGTTGACCTTTTTTGATCATTTGTAATATTTCCGTCAATTTTTCATCTTTTTTAACGATAGAAAAATGTAAAAGTCTTCTAGCTAAATAACGGTCAGCAGGAGTGATTTTTTTCAATGAGAACAGCCAGTCAAGGGTTTGTAACTGTGAATAATACGTATCAAAATAATCTTTTTTTACGCCATCTTTGACAAACCATTGTGGAGAAATGATAAAAACGATTTTCTTATTTTTCAAATCATCTCCTGCAGAGCGCATCATCATATACTGACTTAATGATTGTGTCCCAGGTGCCCCTAATAAGAAGGGACGATAATCACGATGGTATTTCTCCGCCAAGACGGATGGGTGAAATGGACTGATCCGACTGAGTTCACTTGAACCAAAAAAAGGAACATATTTTTTTTCAGCTAAGGCTTCGTTTTTGATGGTATCTCCTTTTAACACATTTTCGGACATGGATGTAGAAGCTTTTTTTATGATTGTTGGGTCGGTTAGATCCACACGATACGAAGAAGTGAAAAAAACTGCTATCAATCCAAAGGCTAAAAGGATTGGACCGAAAATAGCAAATAATTTCTTTTTCATTCTCATCCCTTCAATTCTTGTACTTGTGCAATGATTTTATTCGGTGTGCCCCACTGTTCACGATCAAATTCAGAAACAGGGACTTGAACATCTAATTGTCCATCTAATTCGACTAATAATTGAACAGAAGCAAGTGAATCCAGCAATCCTTCACCAAACAAATCAAGCTCTCGATTTTCTCTTATTTCATCTGTTCCTGTAATGTCTTCTAAAATAGTTAAAATTTGTTCTTCCATAATATAATCTCTCCTTAAATAATCATAATGTAAAATAAATCATTTTTAAGTCTTAGATAATCATCTGCTTTACTTAAACAAAAGTTGGTCTAAAAAGCCCGAAAATATCAATAAACTAAAACAAACTGCTTGGAAAGTCATAAAGACAGCAAAAGCGTGAGTAAACCAATTGGATGGTAGTTGTTTTTTATGTTTTTTCTTGAATCGTAGCCAAACGTCGGTTAAGCAAATCAAAGTAGCATGATACAACCCATACACGATGTAATACCAAGTTAGACCATGCCAGATTCCCATCAATAGGAATAATGCATAATAACCAATATTCGAGGTTACAATTTTACTTTTGAACCATTTTTTCTTCATCAAGAAAAACATCAAGCGCATATAAACATAATCTCGAAACCAAAATGATAACGTCATGTGCCAACGATTCCAAAATTCTTTGATATTCCAAGACAAGAATGGTTTGTTAAAGTTGATTGGTGTTTGGTATCCCATCAAGTAACTCGTTCCCACCGCAAACAAACTATAGCCTGCAAAGTCAAAAAACAGATATAAACTATACACATAGGTATATCCTACTAATGACCAAGAAAAACCACCATGTTGCAAGGCAGCTTTGGAAACGATTGGTAACAACACTTGGCCCAAATAATAGCCAATAATAAATTTGTATAAAAAACCTAGAAAAATATTTTGGATACCTTTTTCTAATAATGTCAGATATTTCTCAGTTGCAGGCGGCTGACATTGATCCTTTTCAAATCTTCTATAGCGATCGATTGGTCCAGATGAAATCGTTGGAAAAAAGAGTAAAAATTGAATATAACGAAAAGGCTGATAGTTCTTGATCAATCCATCCCTAATTTCCATGATCATCTGAACAGATTTAAAGGTTAGATAGGAGATCCCTAGAAAAGCTAGAAAAGATTCTTTCCCATGGGCAAAAAACGGTGTGACTTTTGTTAAAAATAATGGGAAAATCGCTAGGATCACCGCTAAGTAAAACCAAATACCTTGATTTTTCTTTTGACGGTAAACGAAGTAAGCCCAAACTAATAATGTCTGCCAAACAACATATGCAATCAAGGCTACACCTTGTTGCCAATAGACACCACCAAAACTGATGAATAAGAAAAGCAAGGTGATGAGTGTTTGATAAATTGGCAATCTTTTCCCTCGAATCAACAATGATAGCACGATCGGTACTAAACCGATGATTAACAGCAGAAAATAATAAGGTTCTGCGTACGGGATCATATGTGGAAAGGTCATTGAGGATTCACCTCAGCTATTAATTTTTTCCGATCGATTTTCCCGTTCACCGTTTGTGGTAAAAGATCAATGTAATTGATTTTTTGAGGGACCATGTAATCCATGACCGAATGTGCCAATTTTTCCTTAATTGATTTAGAGAGTTTAAAACTTGGTTCTGGCGAATTTTTTTCTAATACAATAAAAGCAACTAGTTGTTGAACTTTAGTTCCTTGGTATTTTGGAACAACTATCGCTTGTTTAATCCGTTCATCTAACAAAAGCCCGTGTTCGATATCTCCTAATTCGATTCGATACCCATGAAGTTTTATCTGTTGATCCATTCGTCCCTCATAGAACAAAAGACCTTCCTCATTAAGAAACCCAGCATCGCCAGTATGATAACTTTGTTGATCCTGTTTCTTGAAAAAAGCAGCTTTGGTTTTTTCTGGATTATTCAGATACCCCTTGGAGACACTAGGACCCAAGATAATAATTTCACCTGTTTGATTGACCGGTTGCACTTTTTGATCATTCACAATCTGAACCTCGGTATCTTCTTTGATATAACCAATCGGTAAACGTTCATAGCGATCTAAAATACCTTGAGTGATTTGGATACTTGAAATAGCAACCGTGGCTTCCGTTGGTCCATACGTATTATAAATACGGGCTTCAGGGAATCGTTTTAATAATTCTTGCGCTGTTTTTTTGGTTAATTCTTCCCCACAGAACAAGAAAGTGGCTAGATCTGGTACATGTTCCGCATCAAAAGTGGGTTCCATCAAACAGATATCGATAAATGAAGGAGTTGATACCCAGACATCTAATTTCAACTTTGCTAAAGTAGAAAATAATTGTCTAAAGTCTTGAATAACCGCTTTTTCTAAGGGTTTTAACATTCCTCCTGTCACAAGTGCTGGATAAATCGAAAAAACCGATAAGTCAAACGAAAATGGTGCTTGCGCTAAGAAACGTAGACCCTGTTCAAGATGAAATTCCTGGATCGTCCAACGAACAAAGCTCAATAAGTTATCATGACTGATTTGCACACCCTTGGGCTCACCTGTAGTACCAGAGGTAAAAATAATGTAATAATTTTCGTCACCTTTAACTGGATGTGTTATTTCGTATTGACTCTCTTTTTTCGTGATCGTTGCTAATTCTTCCCGAGAAATCACTGGGATACCATCTGTTTCCATCTGCCAGTCACCGACACTAATGATCAAAACTGGTTTTGCTACTCGAAGAATTGATTCAATTCGCTCATTCGGCGTATGTTCTTCAATCGGAAGATAGGCATGGCCAGCTTTGGTGCCACCAAGAAAAGAAACGATCATTTCAAACTCTAGATTTCCAAAAACCACGATTGGTCCCTGTTTCTGTAGATTTCTGTCTAAATAAGCTGCTAAAGCATCGGACTTTCTTTTTAGCTCCCCATAGGTATGCTCTGTGATTTCTGTCTGATAAACGACCCGATCTGGTTCCGTTTGACCAAAAAAATCAATTGATTCAACGATTGTTTGAATATCCATCGTCTTCCTCCTAAAATTCATTATAGATAAAAGATCCGCCTTGGACATTTTTATAATGGTACAAATAAATCAACATAAAAATAATTGCACTATACAATAATGTTCGTACCACAAACGTGCCCCAGTACCTAAATTGAGGATTATTCCACCAATTTTTCAATTTATATTTCCCTCCTAATCGAATCTCAAAATAATTTTACCCATTCTTTTTAAAAAACAACATTTGTTTTCCTAACAGTAATCGCTTTTCTGCTAACAATTTTGTCACAATTTAGATTAACTACAAAAAGACGGTTATTATAATATAAGCATCACCTCAAATAAATAAAGATTTTTTTTTAAAAGCTAAAAAGACTTAAACGATCTATGTGACAAATCGTTTAAGCCTTAATTCAAATTAAAAAAACAGCGTGCTAATCTTTCACTCATTTGTATATTACTTGATTCATTCCTCGATAATCCTGCAATATAAGACGCTTGTGATGTAATAAAACAAGATATAGATCAAGACAAGTGAGCCACAAATCAGATATGCTAACCCATAATTTGCTGTATCGACATATTGAGTAAATACTTCAATGGCAAAAAAGGTATGCATACTCCCCAAAATAATTGGTGGGAAAAACATGATCGCATTTTGCCCAAAGATGACTCGCTTCACTTTTTTTCGAGAAATCCCTAATTTCGTTAATAATTGATAATTCTCTCGTTCTTCTTCTGCTTCTGCTAATTGACGAACCATCAGCATGCTTCCAGTCGTGACAATAACAATTATTCCAATAAAGATCGAAACATACGCCATTAAACCAATTCCTTGTTCAACTGTTCGTTTAAATGGGAAACGTGCAGAAAAATTAAGACGTGAATCTTCATTATTGTATTCATCAGAAGATTGATCTGAAGCTGCTTTTTCTTGGTGCGATTCATTTTTATGAATCGTTCCAGTTATAGACTCTCCTTTGATCTCATAATCATAATAAATGATGTTCTCATAACTTGTAGGAATCTCTTTAGAAATACGTTCAATGATTTTTTCCTGATCTCCCCCTTGCACATTCCAATTGACCACTTGATAGTTTAGTCCAGATGCTTTAGCAAAATAATCATCACTGACAACGAGTGTCGGACCGAAATACCTCAACGAACCATCTCCTAAAAAATTAGGTAAGGTTGCTTGAATATCTAAAGTTTGATCGGGCAAGTAGAATGTTGAATCATACATTGAAAAATTTCTAAAGATATTTTTCATACTATCTAATACCACAGTGCTGTTATCCGATGTTAAATCAATTTTAGGCATTTTAGGATTGAATTGTCGAAAGGCATGATATTCTTTTTCTGGAATCAAATTTACCAATTGAAATACTTTTTCCTCAGAAATCCCGTCTAACTTATCATTATAGTAACTTCCAATTACTTTGTAATTGATCGTCATTTCTTTTGTGATCGTTTGCCCTTCACTTGCAAGAAGCGGTCGCAGCTTGTTGGCTGTTGCCTTATCCATTTGATAAGATACCGGTGAGACCATCTCCAAATTTCGAGACATGATGACAGTCGCACTCATCATTGCGCCAATCATCGTTAAAGCTAGAGCCATGATCAGTGTGATCAACGAATTGATCCGCCAGCTTTTCAGCAGATGGATCTGCGTATTGCCAATCAGCAAGAAGTTGATCCCTCGATACTTAATTCGAGAACGACTCACCAAATCGATTAACACACGTAGGGAAAAACAAAAGAACAGATATGTCCCGATCACACAAAACAGCAGGATCAGAACAAATAATAAGAAAGGAAAGCGAAGATCTTGCGTAAAAATAAAAAGTTTAGCAGCAAATTCCCGATAGTGGACCGCAAAGAAATAACCACTAGAGATCAGCAATAAACCCAGTGTTCCTAAAAAACGATGGCGTGTCCGAACTCTTAACTTGCTACTTTCCAAATGATCGTATTCGCCAAAATTTCGAATCGTCGGATAGCGCCAGATTTTCCATAATGAATACAAAGAAACAACAGATAAAATCAAAAAAAACAACAGAAATGTTTCAAAAATCGATGGCACGGAAATGAAGAAAAGACTCGTGATTTGCAAGTTCATCATGCGAATCAAGATCATAGAAAATAATTTTGAGAAAATGATTCCTAAAATAATCCCTGCTGTACAGGCGAATAATCCAATAGCCATTGTTTCCAATACATAGATCAGTGAGATTTGGGTTTTCTTCACACCAAACAACTGATAGATCCCAATCTCTCTTTGTCTGCGATTAAAGAAAAAACGATTTGCACTAATAACAAAAAAAAGTAATACGATTAAGATAATCCAACTACCAATACCAAAAAAAACATTGAATAAAGAATCTTGCTGTGTCCTTCGGTTCAATAATTGATCATAAGAAATCGTACTAAAAGAATAGTAGATCATCGTTGATAACGTTAGACTAAAAAAGTAAACGAGATACCCTCTTGACTGTCGCAGAAAACTTTTCGCAGCCAACTTATAAAGCATTGAGTTTTCCACCTCCCCCAATGGTCGCCTGCATATCAATCACCCGTTCAAAAAATTCGTTTCTTGAACCTCTGCGAACTACTTCAGAGAAAATCACCCCATCTTTAATAAATAAAATCCGATCACAATAACTGGCTGTATACGGATCATGTGTTACTAATAAGATAGTTGATTTTTCTACTCGGTTCATCGTTGTTAAATAATTTAGTAACTCGGTGGCTGATTTCGAGTCCAGAGACCCGGTTGGCTCATCAGCAAAAATGACTTGTGGTTGAATAACTAATGCTCTAGCAGCCGCAATCCGTTGTCTCTGACCAACTGATAATTCATCTGGATAACGTTTTAAGATTTCTTCGATCCCTAATAATTGAGCAACATGCAACACACTTTTTTCCATCTCTTCTTTCGAGATTCGTTCCACCGCTAATGGTAGTAAGATATTGTCCTTCGCATTCAATGTATCGATCAAATTAAATTCTTGAAAAATAAATCCTAATTTTTTGCGACGGAAGTCACTCAATTCATTATTTTTCATTTTAGTGATCTCATTTCCTTGGATCAACACACTTCCCATCGTTGGTAGATTGATCGTCGAAAGAATATTCATCAAAGTCGTCTTTCCAGCACCACTCGGACCCATGATGCCAACAAATTCTCCTTTTTCTACTGTAAAAGAGATATTATCAAGTACTTTTACCGGCGAAAGCTTATTTCCATAGCTTTTACTTACATGTTTTACCTCGATCATTTTATCCATGGCTTTCCTCCTTGGGTTTTGCTTACTCGCCACACTGACACACTTACCAGCATATTAGCATATTCTTTGGTTTTTTTCTCTGATCTTTACAGCATTTGAGCATTTCTTTTTAGATTTTTATCATTTCACAGACATAACCTTTTTTAAAAAAAATTTTTATTCATCTATTTTATTCATGAAAGCGGTATATTCAAAATAAAAATCCTATAAACTTACGTTTTCACTTTTTTTCACAAAGAAATATATACAACATATAGTGTAGTTGTCCGTTTATACACCCATTTGCATACTATATATAGCTAGTATTTAGTTGCTCCTTCGTGGATTTTGTTTTATGATAGACAAGAAGAATTTAGCAGGAGTTGAATAAAATGAGTGTACAAATTGAAGAAAAAGTAACAGATCCCCTTCATTCAGAAGTATCAAACATAACAATCATTAAACGAGATGGTCGACGTGTCGAATTTGATGAAACAAAAATCAATGAGGCTTTAGTCAAAGCTGAAAAGAAAATTCATGGCTCATTGTCTCCACTTACTTATGAAAAAATTCAAACGATCGTGGATTTAGTCGTTCAAGAAATCAAACGACGCTTTACCGACAACGTTAAAATATATGAGATCCAAAATATCGTTGAACACATTCTTTTAGAAAAAAACGAATATGAATTAGCAGAAGAATATATCAATTACCGCACAAAACGTGATTTTGCCAGAAGCAAAGCGACAGATATCAATTTTTCGATCAAAAAATTGATCAATAAAGACCAAACAGTTGTCAATGAGAATGCGAATAAAGATAGCAATGTCTTCAATACTCAAAGAGATTTAACCGCTGGTATCGTTGGAAAATCCATCGGTTTGAAAATGTTGCCCCCACATATCGCAAATGCGCATCAAAAAGGCGACATCCATTACCATGATTTAGATTATCATCCATACACACCAATGACAAACTGTTGTTTGATCGATTTCAAAGGAATGTTGAACAACGGATTCAAAATTGGAAATGCTGAAGTGGAATCACCAAAATCAATTCAAACTGCTACTGCTCAAATTTCACAGATTATTGCAAATGTAGCTTCCAGTCAATATGGTGGTTGTTCTGCTGACCGAACAGATGAATTACTTGCTCCTTTCGCTGAACTGAATTATCAAAAACATTTAGCGGATGCAGAAGAATGGATCGAAACACCTGAACGTCGAGTAGAGTATGCGAAATCAAAAACCAAAAAAGATATTTTTGATGCGATGCAAAGTCTAGAATATGAAATCAATACTCTTTTTACTTCAAATGGTCAAACACCATTTACTTCTCTTGGCTTTGGTTTAGGAAAAAACTGGTTTGAGCGAGAAATTCAAAAAGCAATCTTACAAAATCGGATCAATGGCTTAGGTAGCGAAAAGCGGACAGCTATCTTCCCTAAATTGATTTTCACATTAAAAGATGGCATAAACTTGAACCCAACTGATCCTAATTATGACATTAAACAATTAGCTTTGGAATGTGCAACTAAGCGGATGTATCCTGATATTTTAAACTACGACAAAATCGTTGAATTAACCGGTAGTTTCAAAGTACCTATGGGTTGTCGTTCATTTTTACAAGGTTGGAAAGATGAAAATGGCCAAGAAGTGAACGTTGGACGAATGAATCTTGGTGTGGTCACACTAAACTTACCTCGTATTGCCATCGAAGCGAAAGGCGATCAGGAAAAATTCTGGCAAATCCTCTCTGAGCGCTTAGCCATCATGAAAGATGCTTTAGTTTATCGTGTCGATCGTTGTAAAGAAGCGATCCCTGCTAACGCACCAATCTTATATATGTATGGTGCATTCGGTAAACGTCTCTCAAAAACAGATGCTGTCGATGAATTATTCAAAAATCGTCGTGCAACGGTTTCTTTAGGCTATATCGGTCTTTACGAAGTGGCTTCTGCTTTTTATGGTGGGGAATGGGAAAACAATCCCGAAGCAAAAGATTTTACCCTTGATATCGTGAAAGAATTAAAAGCTAAAGCAGATGCTTGGGGTGACGAATATGGATATCATTTCAGCGTTTACTCTACACCTAGTGAGAGCTTAACTGATCGTTTCTGCCGTTTAGATACAGAAAAATTTGGCGAAGTCGAAAACATCACTGATAAAGAATATTACACGAATAGTTTCCATTATGACGTTCGTAAAAACCCAACTCCGTTTGAAAAACTAGATTTTGAAAAAGATTATCCGAAGTATTGTTCTGGTGGTTTTATCCATTACTGTGAGTACCCAATGCTTCAACAAAACCCGAAAGCATTAGAAGCCGTTTGGGATTATGCTTACGATAAAGTTGGCTATTTAGGAACGAATACACCAATTGATCATTGCTACAAATGTGGCTTTGAAGGTGACTTCAAACCAACCGAACGTGGCTTTGAATGTCCCGAATGCGGCAATCATGATCCAAAAACTTGTGACGTCGTTAAAAGAACCTGTGGCTATTTAGGTAACCCACAAGCACGTCCAATGGTTCACGGTCGTCACAAGGAGATCTCTTCACGTGTCAAACATATGAAGTAATCTTTCTCTACTATTTCGTTCTAATTCACTCTAAAAAAAAGATAGAGCGATCAGTTATTCCTTAGAAAACAATCCCCTTTCACAGCGTGACTACGATAAATCGAACGGTGTGTGAACCGTGACCGTTCGATTTATTCGCATTTTTTTGAGGCTAGTCCATTATCTTTTCTGAGACTGCTTGCTGTGAAACTGGTTTGAGTTTTAAGTAAATTTTTCATACTTTGATGTTAGAAAGAAGTTTTTTTATGCGAAATCCTAAACCTAAAGAATGGCTGGCACAAGATTACAGCCAAAATTACATTGCTGATTACAAACCATTTAACTTTGTGGATGGCGAAGGCGTAAGAAATAGTCTTTATGTGAGTGGCTGCTTATTTGCTTGTGAAGGATGTTTCAATAAAGCAGCGCAAAACTTCCGCTATGGTAAACCTTTCACACCAGAGCTGGAAGAACAAATCATTACCGATCTCCGCCATGATTACGTTCAAGGACTGACCCTTTTAGGCGGGGAACCTTTTCTAAACACGGACGTCTGTCTCCAAGTCGTTGAGCGTATCCGACAAGAATTTGGTCAGACCAAAGATATCTGGTCGTGGACCGGTTATACTTTTGACGAACTACTTCAAGACTCCGAAGACAAGTTAGCTCTTTTAGCAAAAATCGATATCTTAGTTGATGGACGTTTTGAACTAAGTAAAAAGGATTTAAAACTACAGTTTCGCGGTAGTAGTAATCAACGCATCATCGATGTCAAAAAATCGCTAGCCGAAAATAGAGTAGTGATTTGGGAAAAATGCAGCGATGCTACAGAATCGTATGAACAAATCAAAAAACAGGAGTTCATTTAGGTCCTCCCACTCCTTATTGAATAAAAACAGTAGAAACGTATGTTGATTTCCAACACGTTTTCTACTGTTTTTTCATTCCCACAAAGGTAACACAATATTCTCATAAGTCATGGGATCTAAATTCGTTAACGTGATCCCCAAGAGACGTATGCCTTGTTCAATCCCTAAAATTTCTTCCCAAATCAAACTTGCTTGATAAAAGAGCGCTTCTTTCTTATAGATATACTCAGGTAAAGTGACTCTTTTCGTGACTGTCGTATAATCCGTATATCTCACTTTTAGCACTACGGTTTTTCCATGTTTCTGGACTTTTTTCAACGACTCTTCGACTTTCTCAGCTAATTGTCGTAATTGTGCTAATACCGCTTCTTCCGTTTGTAGTGGCTGACCATAAGTATGCTCTTTTCCTACAGATTTTCTTTCTCTTGTCACATTGACTGGTGCATCATGGACACCTCTTACTTTTCGATAAAGCGAATAGCCCATCTTTCCAAATTGTTGGATCAACATCATCTCTGTACAATTATAAAGATCTTCTCCAGTGAAAATACCAAGTTCATGCATCTTAGGGACGGTTTTTTTTCCTACCCCATGAAATTTATCAATAGGTAGTGCCTTTAGGAACGTCAATGCGTCTTGAGGTGCAACGATAGTAATGCCTTTAGGTTTTTGAAAATCTGAGGCTAATTTCGCTAAAAACTTATTATAGCTCACACCTGCCGAGCAGGTCAGTTTTACCTCTTCCCAAATGTCTCTTTGGATCAAACGAGCAATTTTGATTGCTGATTTACAATTGCGTTTATTGTTCGTCACATCAAGATAGGCTTCATCAATACTGACAGGCTCAACGATATCCGTATATCGGTAAAAAATCTCACGAACAATTTGTGAGATCTCACTATATTTTTGATGATCGCCTGGTTTAAAAATGGCTTGCGGACATAATTCATATGCTTTTTGCGCACTCATCGCTGAATGGATGCCATACTTTCTTGCTTCATAATTCGCTGTAGTAACCACTCCTCGACCACCAGTGTCACTCGGATGTCTGGCAATAACTAAGGGTTTCCCTCTAAATTCTGGATGATCCCGTTCTTCGACAGAGGCAAAAAAAGCATCCATATCGATATGAATGATTTTTCTAGATGTATCATTATGTAAAGGAAACTGTAATTCCATCTCACTCACCCCTATCATGATTATATAGGAACTTTTGTTCGGTGACAAGAAGATGGTTACCCACCGAACGGACCATAAAAAAGAGCCGAAATTTCACAAAAACTGAGACATCAATTTCGGAAATCACGACTTCTAAAATGATCATTCATCACTTGAGACTGTTGAGTAAACCAACCAGGTCACCTGAATCATTCGTTACTCAGTTTCTTCAGTCGCTTGCAAGGATGCATCAGAATGAAGAAAATAAATCAACGTTTGTAATTCATTCGTTAAGTCAACATTTTGAATCAACACGTCTGCTGGCGCATTTAATCGAGCAGAGGTAAAATTCAAGATGCCTTTAATGCCCGCTTCAGTCAACCGATTAACTACTTCTTGTGCTCGCTCAGCTGGTATCGTCAATATTGCTACTTCGATTTGTTGGATCTTGATTTGCTCAAACATATCTTCCATAGGGTAAACGGGAATCCCATCCACGATCCGTCCAACGATTGCTTCGTTGACATCAAATGCACAACTTACACGGATACTGTTACTTTGATGGAATTTATATTTTAAAAGGGCACTTCCCAAATTACCGACACCGATCAACGCCACATTAGTCAATTGATCATCATTCAATGTTTTTGCGAAAAAATGCATGAGGTCTTCAACATCGTAGCCATAGCCTCGTTTTCCTAATTCTCCAAAATATGAAAAATCACGGCGAATCGTTGCACTGTCAACTTGAACAGCCTCACTTAATTCAGTTGATGATACTTTTTTCTTACCAGCATTATTTAAGATTCGTAAATAACGGTAATACAAAGGTAGCCGTTTGGCTGTTGCCTTTGGAATAACATGATCTTTCACTTAATTACCTCCACTTTTACTTTAAGTTTACTTTGATTTATCCATCATATCAGTATATATAGGAAAAAATCAATTTGATTGCTTGGATATTGTGAAATTTTATTCTTTATTCATTTTTTTATCATTTCTTTGAACCTCGCAGTATCAAGGAATTTATGGTAGACTACTAGTTGAAAAAGAGATTTATTCTTAGAGAATTCACAAAGTAGAAAAGAGGATTCCATGATATTATTACAAGCCAATCAAATTGCTCGTCACTTCGGTGCAGAGATCTTATTTGAGAATATCCATTTAGAAATCAGCACAGGGGCTCGGATCGCATTAGTCGGCCGTAACGGAGCAGGAAAATCAACACTTTTGAAGATCCTTGCTGGAATCGAACGCCCCGATGAAGGAACAATTGCTAAAAATAAAGCTGCTACTTTAGGCTATCTGGCACAAGATACTGGGTTAGATTCAGCAGAAACAGTCTGGAATGAAATGCTTAAATCATTCGAAACAATCCGTCAAATGGAAAATCGAATGCGCGAACTTGAAATCTTGATTAGTGAAGGAACACCTGATACACCTTCCTATGAGTCACTTTTGAAAGAATACGATAAATTACAACACGATTTTTCAGATAGAAACGGTTATGGCTACGAAAATGAAATACGCTCTGTTTTGCATGGCTTTAAATTTGATCCGTCTTTTTATGATCAAAAAATCAATGAATTGTCTGGCGGACAACGCACTCGCTTAGCGTTAGCAAGAATGTTGCTCCAACATCCAGATATATTGATTTTAGACGAACCAACCAACCATTTAGATATTGAGACTCTCTCTTGGTTAGAAGGCTACCTGCAAAGTTATACTGGTGCCTTACTGATCGTCTCCCATGACCGATATTTCTTAGATAAAGTCGCAACAGAAGTTTACGAATTAAGTCGAAAAAAAATGCGCCACTATAAAGGGAATTATTCGAAGTATCTTGACATGAAAGCTGAACAATTAGCAACTGAATGGAAAGCTTATGAAAAACAACAAACTGAGATCCATAAATTGGAAGATTTTGTCGCACGCAACTTGGTACGCGCTTCTACGACGAAAAGAGCCCAAAGTCGCAGAAAAGTCCTTGAGAAAATGGATCGGATTGACCGTCCTCAAGGAGACGAAAAACAAGCTCACTTCCTTTTCAATGTAGCAAAGCCATCAGGAAATGTTGTATTACAAATTGAAGATGCTGCGATTGGTTATCATAATGAAGTTTTGTCTGAACCGATCAATCTTGATATTCGGCGTCAAGAAGCCATTGCACTGGTCGGTCCCAATGGTATTGGTAAATCCACGCTTTTAAAATCGATCATCCATCAGTTGCCTTTTATCCGTGGAAAAGAACATTTAGGAACCAATGTGACGATCGGCTATTACGATCAAGGTCAAGCGGACTTACACACCAACAAAACTATTTTAGCTGAATTATGGGATGAACATCCAACGACTCCCGAAAAAGAAATTCGTAGCGTTTTGGGTGCCTTTCTATTTTCTGGTGAAGATGTAGAAAAGACCATCCCCTTGCTAAGCGGTGGTGAAAAAGCCCGAGTCGCCCTTGCAAAACTCGCAATGAATCAAGAAAACTTTTTGATTTTAGACGAACCAACCAACCACCTGGACATTGATAATAAAGAAGTATTAGAAAATGCCTTGATTGATTATGATGGTACTTTGTTGTTTGTCTCTCATGACCGTTATTTCATCAATCGGATTGCCACAAAAGTCATCGAATTATCGGAAAACGGTAGTAAAGTTTATTTAGGTGACTATGATTATTATTTGGAAAAGAAACAAGAAGAAGCGGAGATAGCAGAGCTGTTAGCTGAAAAAACACCAGAAGAAGAGCATATTTCTACGAACAAGAAAACCTATTTCCAAAGTAAAGAGCAACAAAAGCTGATACGTAGTTTACAACGTAAAATCACTCAAATTGAAGAAGAATTAGCTATTTTAGATGAACAGATCGAGTCACTAGAACAGCAAATGGTGTCCCCAGAGAATTTGGATGACCATCTCAAATTAAATGAATTGAATCAAACACTCGAAGCAACTCGCCAATCTCAAGAAACGAAACTTTCTGAATGGGAAGATTTGAGTATTGAGCTTGAAAAATATGAAAATGAATAAAAACAGATAAATGAATATTCATTTCTGCACTAGAAACGCTCTCAAAACAGTACCTGCTGTTTCGAGGGCGTTTCATTTATCACAACGCACACTATCAGAGCAATCTCAAAGTACTTGTTGATTACCTGACCGGATTATCTTGAATTTTTGTCTCACTAGATTGTGCCTTTGTTTCGATTAAACCGGGATCCTTTATTTTATCGGTTATACTTTCCATCGTTTGGCATCCATTCGTTTGAGTTTTTTGGTTTGTGTGACTCTCCATCTGATCCCTCCCCTTATTCAATGAGAAATCAGTGATCTTCTTTGTTACTTGAAAATCAATTACCACTTTGTTTCTTTGACAGCCTTTAGGATTTATTCGCCCGAACATTTCTTGATAAGCTTGTTGATTTAGCCGATAATTAGTAATTTTCCCTCCCAAACACCGCGATAAAATTTCACTTTTTATCTTTATATCCTTCGCTAGTTCTTCTTTGAATTCTTTTAAATTTCCTTCATCGAACCTTGTATCCAACTTATATTCCTGTAATTTTGCTTCATTTATTTGTAGCCAGATATTTAAATAATCTGTTAGATAAATCTTTTCTTGACTATGGACTTGTATTTCTTTATGAAAGGCTTCAGTATGAGATTCATAACTGGTATCACCACTATTTACTTCTTCTGCTTTTTTTTCTAGTGCATACAAGCGGATTATAGCTTCAGCCGGCGAATAACGTTCTTTCGGTTCATGAATTTTTTTATTTAGCTTAAGTAGCATTTCATTGACTTCTTTATCTTGATTATTTGAAAATTTTTTTCTAAGCCATTGAGTCAATCCCATTCTAAACACTCCTATCTATCGCTCTTTTACAAGAATTATATCTGTTATTCTTTTTATTAATAGGTCACTTTATTCCTTTCAACCTAAAAAAAACGACTATTACTAAAAGAGAGACTGAGCAAAAATTTCCTCAGTCTCCTCTATTCATTTCCTACTCATTCATACTAGCTGAACCGAAATTCTGTTTGTTTAAGATACTTGATTGAATTCTTGATTTTTCAGTTCATACACCACATCGCAGCCTTTAGCAACATCCTGTTCGTGGGTGACTAAAATAATACATTTCTTTTGCTCATGTGCAATCTCTTGGAAAAGTTTAACGATCTCGCTGGAAGTTGCTTCATCCAAGTTTCCAGTCGGTTCATCCGCAACGATTAGATCGTGTTCACAGCATAGGGCTCTAGTGATTGCTACTCGTTGCTGCTGACCACCAGATAGCATCGTAACTTTTTTATCTGCTAAATCCTTAGTGATTCCGACTTTTTCCAAGTTCGCTAAGGCGTAGGCTTTTTTATCTGTCTGTTGGCTTTGAGCAATCTCCATCGCTGTTACCACATTGTCTACTGCCGATAAATACGGCAGTAGATTATAGGCTTGGAATACAATTGATACATCTTTACGACGATATTCCCGCAAGCCAATTTTTTTCAACGATTTGTCGTCATAGAGAATTTCTCCGTTTTTTGGTGTATCTAGTCCTGCAATCAGGGATAAAAAAGTCGTTTTCCCTGAACCGCTCGTACCTAAAATTGCATACATTTTGCCTTTTTCAAAAGTTAAATTAACGTTTTCGAATAATCGTCGGTTGTCTTCATACCAGTAGCCTAAATCTTTTGTTGATAGTGTCATTAAAAATTCCTCCTTTAATTAGGAAATCAATATTTTCTTCGGATTCAGTCGTAGAATTCCTGCTGATGAAAGGACAATTGAGAATAAACTAATCCCCAGCCCAATTCCTGCAAGACTTAAAATCTCGGTTGGCTGCATTGAAATATTTAGTTCTTGAATTTCTTTTGATTGTGTAAATGGATTGCTTCCCATTTGACCACCACTAGGACCACCGTTTCCGCCACCAGGTGCTTGTCCTTGGTTACCTTGATTTGGACCGCCGTTTCCTGCAGTATTCGCTTCTTGTCCATCTGCATTTTGCGAAGTTGTTTGCTGACTCAACAACTGGTTGCCGACTGCATTGCCAACAACATTTCCGCTAGCTGCAGCGATCCCTAAAGCGAAGATCATGCAGACAAAAATCTCAACGAAAAATTGTGAAATAACTTTGACCCGTGATTCACCTAATGAAAGTAATACACCGATCTCATATTTACGTTCACGAATCGACAGCATAATAATCAATGTCAAAATAATGACTCCGGCTACGGCTACTAAAATCACGATATTCTTCGCAAAGCTTGATACATTATTCAACGGCTGAAGCATTTGCTGATACATTTGATCATTGGTTTCTAAGCTGAATGTATCCGTATCGATCAATTTATTCGCTGCTTCTACAAAGCTGTCCATGTCTTTGGGATCATCTAAGTTATAAACTGCCGAATCGATCGTTTTTCCTTCCGATCCAGTTAAGGTGTTAACCAGTGTATAAGAAGAAAAAATCGTGTTCGCTGGATTCATAAAGTTGAAGCGAGCACTCATACTGTTGCCAGAATCACTTGTTTTGTAAATACCTTTAATAGTAACTTCAACATCTTTATCATCGGTATCTTTAATCTTAAATTTGTCCCCGACACTTAGATCGTTTGCTTCCGCTAAACTTTGCTCGATCAGTACATTATTCGTCCCTTCATCATCCCAAGTGATTGCCTTGCCTTCAACTAGGCTAGCTGTTCCTGATGAAAAATCACTGTAAGAATTACTTTCGGAAACACCTTTAATTTGGAAATCCCCTTGACTCATCCCACCAGGTGCTTTCTGTCCACCAAATCCAACAGCTTGTTCATCCGAAGATTCCTCTTCACTGTCACTATCACTCGAGATCGGTGTAATCCCTGTGCCTTTATCCGCTGAAGTACTTGCTTCAAATGAATACGATTTAACATTCGCTAATTCTGCGATTTTTTTTGCATCACTCAAGTTGACGGGTGTCTGTTCAAAGCTACCTGGATCTGGACGACTGCTTTCATCATCTGAATCTGAATTTGATTGCTGTTTGAACATTGCCTCTCGGTTCATTGATAAGGTGACGGTCGCCCCGACACTTTTTTTCGCATTCGTGGTCGCCAGTTCAGCGCCGCTGCGGATCGTTAACCCCGCTAATACAAAAATTAATATGGCGGAAAAGACGGTGATCATAATTATGCTGCGTCCTTTTTTGGCCCAAAGGCTTTGAATCGCCCGTTTGATATAATTCATTTTGGTTCCTCCTTCATTTGTCTGTTTATAGAGTAGGCAAGTTGGCTTAACCGAAGCTTAAACGTGACAAAAAAGTTTTTAAGGTTGTTTTAGGAAAGCGTGGTAAACTGAGTAAGTAATAGATGAAAAAGGAGAAAATCAATGATAAACCTTTTAATAGTAGAAGATGAAGCGACACTTTCAGATAATATAAAAGAAATCTTGTCGGATTTAGGTGAGATCACACAGATCTATGATGGGGAAGAAGGCTTATTTGAAGCAGAAACTGGTGTTTATGATCTAATATTGCTAGACCTGATGCTGCCAGGGAAAAACGGCTACGAAATCTTAGCAGAATTACGGAAAAAAAATATCCAAACCCCTGTGCTGATTCTAACTGCCAAAGATGGCCTAGAAGACAAAATCAATGGATTTCAAAAAGGTGCAGACGATTATTTGACGAAACCTTTTTATCGTGAAGAACTGATTATGCGGGTAAAAGCGTTATTGAAGCGTTCGTTAGGATTGTTTTCTGAGAATCAAATCGTCTATAAAAATATTACCTGCAACCTTGCGACGAAAGAAGTAACCATCGACGATGAGATCCTATCAATTCAAGGAAAAGAATTTGATCTCTTGGTTTATTTCATCCAAAATAAGGGCGTGATTTTAACAAAGGAGCAAATCTTCGATCGGATTTGGGGATTTGATTCCGATACGACCATTACAGTTGTAGAAGTATATATGAGTCACTTAAGAAAACATTTGAAGCCGTCAGGTGCAGATCAGCTCTTTAAAACACTGAGAAATGTCGGCTACATCTTACAAAAGGATTAATGCTATGAATACCGAAATATCAAGAAAACAACGATTAAAATTTTTCTTCTTAAATGTAGCCGCTTTTGCAAGTATCTTCCTATTATTAGGATTTATAACTCTACAACTGCTGCAAAGCTCGGCCTACCGCCAAACAGACCTGTCACTAACTCAAATGGCGGAGAATGAACATCTTATTCAGATGGAAATCAACCGGTACCAACAAAGCAATCCCTTTCTGGCACAAATGCCGGGCGAGCAGCTGAGAGAGAATAGACCAGAAGGCAATAATCAGTTCAATACTCAGATCATTTTATGGTCAAAAGAAGGAACGATTCTCAACAAAGACACGATTGGTGGACGGTTCACTGAACTGGAAAATTTAACCTTAGATAAGAAAAATCTCGATTCTGTTCAAGCATTAAGTTTAAAAAATGCAGGCTATTCTAGCCAAAAACTTTCCTTTCATTCGTATACAATCAAAGCAGATAAAGGAGGAGACATCGCCTATATTCAATTTTTAGCCAATACCAATCAAATCGCAGACTCCATGAAAACCTTCAAGACAACACTGATTATCTGTATGGTCGTTTTTTGGCTGATTTCGATTGGAATAAGCTTTTACATTTCAAAAATGAATATGCAACCCATCATGCTCTCATGGCGCAAACAACAGGAATTTGTTGAAAATGCCTCTCACGAATTACGCACGCCACTAGCAATCATTCAAAACAGCCTGCAGCAATTGTTCACCCGACCCAATCACACCATCTTGGAAGAGTCTGAACCAATTGCCCAAGCCCTGAATGAAACACGGCGAATGAAAAGCCTGACTGAAGACCTGCTAACCTTGGCACGCAGTGATTCCAATCAGTTGCTTCTGCAGAAAGAATCAGTTAATCCCAAAGAATTTATTCGTCAATTAGCCCAGCCCTTCCAGGAAATCGCAGAAATAAACGATCAATATTTTGTCTTGGAAAACTTTGCCGATCAACCAGTGATAGTCGACGAAAAACGTATCCACCAAGTTCTAGTTATTCTGCTGGACAATGCGCTAAAATACACAGAAGCTAAAGAAAAAATTGTCCTGCAATCTGAAATCTCCAACGATAATTGGCTGATTGAAGTCAAAAACAACGGGCCATCTATTAGCGATGAAGATAAAAGACGAATTTTTGAACGCTTCTACCGCGAAGACCGCTCTCGTTCTAAAGAAACTGGTGGCTATGGTCTTGGTCTCGCAATTGCCAAACAGATCATCACTCAGCATAAAGGCAAACTGTCCGTAAGAGACTGGGAACCTAGAGGAGTCGTTTTTCAAATACAATTGCCAATGAAATAGATGACAAAACGACTAAATTGTGATCAGATGATAGATTTTTATACCTGTATATAATTCCTTCTCTTTTGTTTCTATACTTTGTGTGACTGAGCCAAAACTTGTCTCAGTCTCTTCTAGTATCTCTAAAAACGAATAAACGGTGAAAAAAAGACACCTTGAATTCCTTTAGAATTAGTTTAACGAACCAATTCATAGGAGGATTCAAGATGTCTGATACTCAGTTTATCAAACATATCCTAAACATTCTAAACCTGATTATCTATTTCGCGGAAAATTGTTTAACCAAATAAAAAGAACAGAAAAAAGTATTTCTTCTTTCTCTTAGATTCTTCGCATTCTTTCAGTAAGATAAAAGGATTCAGCTTTTTAACACTTAGGCAATTTGCAATGTATCAACTTTAAATTGTTCGTCTACGTATTTGGCATAGGTTTTGTGTTTTTGAACAAGCTCAGCGTGTTTTCCTGAACCGGTTACTTTTCCTTTTTCGATAAAGTAGATTTTATCAGCATCCACGATCGTTGATAGACGATGTGCGATCACTAATGTTGTCCGACCTTTCATCAGATTTGCCAAGGCTTGTTGGACTTTTGCTTCTGATTCAGAATCAAGACTTGCTGTTGCTTCATCCAACATCAAGACCTTTGGATCTCTTAAGAACGCTCGAGCGATTGCCAGTCGTTGCCGTTGGCCTCCAGAAATTTTCGTACCACGCTCGCCCACTTCTGTATCTAAACCATTGGGCATCTCTTCCACAAATTGACGTGCATAGGCTAATTCTAACACTTCCCAAAGCTGCTCATCTGTGTAAGTATCCGCTAATCCATAAGTTAAATTATAACGGATCGTTCCTGCCATAATAGCAGAATCTTGGGAAACATAACCAATTTGACTACGATAATTGGACAACTTGATCTTTTGGATCTCTGTTGTGCCAAATTTGATCGTACCTGCTGTTGGCTCATAAAAACGTTCTAATAAACTGAATGTAGTCGATTTCCCTCCACCAGAAGGACCCGCAAAAGCAATGATCTCGTTAGGTTTAGCTTCAAAAGACACATTCGTTAAAATCGGTTCCTCAGGTGCATCACTATAAGCAAAGTCCACGTTAGAAACACACAATGTTTTGTTCGATAAATCCACTTCTTCACCAGATTCAAAATCTTCAGGTACTTCATTCAATAATTCTTGTACACGGCGTGTCGAACCAGCAGCTTTTGCCATTTCAGAAAACAACGTGGCAATCGTTGGCATCGCGCCGATCAGATTGAAGAGATACATGAGAAAACTCATCAATACCCCGATCGTCATCGCACCAATCGCAATACGATGCATTCCATAAGCTAGCAAACCAAAGACCATACTCATAAAAACCATCATCATGAGTGGTTGCATTGCAGCATCAAAGACTGCTTCTTTTTTACCAACGCGAAACAAACGATCGACTTCATTTGCTGCCCGTTCTTGTGCTTGTTGTTCGGCATTCGACGTTTTTACTAAACGAATTTCAGACAACGTTTCTGTTGCGATTCCATTGAAATGACTCATAGCATCTTGACGGATATGACTGATCTTTGAACCAAAGGTCATCACAGGAATCATCAATAGGATAACGACGGGAACAGCAATAACCATGGCTAGCGACATATGCCAGTCCATTCGGATCATCATATAAACAGTCCCAATTACGGTAATGATGCTCGCAATCGTTTGTGGAAACGTCACAGCCAACAGCTGTTTTACCTGGGTCGTATCATTCGTTACTCGGCTGGACATCTCACCCGCCTTCACCGAATCAAAATAGGTGACTTTCAGTATCGTTAATTTATTCCATAAACGTTTTCGCATATTTTGAATGACGTTTTCGCCAAAAATTCCTAGAACCGTCCCACCAATCGCTGAAATTACAGCTGAAAAAACGAACATCCCCACGACTCTTCCTAATAAAGCATAATCGATCCCCTCTTGAAAATGATTAACTAAATTAGCCGCCAATTTAGGAACATAAACTTGCACAGCTGATGAACCTGCTAATAAGATCATGCCCATCGCCAGTAAGGGATAGCGCGGTTTTGTTTGTTTGATTAAACTAAGAAATTCTTTCAAAGAAAATCTTGTGTTCATTTGTTTCATCGAGATACTAACGGGTCTTCCGCCTCCACCTTGTGCCATTATTTTCTACGTCCTTTCTTCCATCCTTCAAAGCCACCGTAATGTCTATCAAATCGTCCATCGAAGGCATCTCGATCAAAGCCACCTCGACCAAAACCACCGAACCCACTGCGATCCATCATCTGTTCACGTGCTCTGCCAAAATGCGCACTCATCTTATTGAATCGTTCCCAGCGTTGATCATCGCCGAAAACTTCAGCTAATTTTTCTTGAAATTCAGGACGATTGATATTTTCATTCATTCGTTCAAGGTAGGTATTCAATTGTGCTAACTCTTCTTCTGCAAAACCTTTAAATAAGACATCTTTTAACGTTGTACTGATTGAACCACGCTCTTGCAGACTTTCTCGACCTTTATCAGTAATCTTGACCAAAGTCACTCGGGAATCCGTTGCTGATTTTTCCCGCATGACCGCCCCAGCCTCTTCTAATTTTTTGATGATTTGTGTCACACTAGACGGTTTAATATCTAGCACTTCAGCTAATCGTCCTGCCGTCACATCGTCCTCAGCCACTAAAATTTTTAATGTTTCAAAAGCATTGTCTGTCTTTTCTTCCACTTGATAGGCAAAAATCAAAAACGGTTGATGCGCAATTTCTAACAGATTTTCTAAGATTTCATGATTATTCATAAGATGACCTCCAAAATATTTACTTAGTTTATATCGATATCAACAAAATAAATGATAAACTATTTATTTTGTTTGTCAATAACTAAACTAATTAAATAGTTAAAAAAATAGTTAGCCAAAAAATCTAAAATTGACTAACACTTGATAAGTGAGTTGGTTTGTTTTTTTCAATACGCATTATCCCTTCTATTTTTTTATTTTCAAACAAAAATAGACTCAGCTCTTTTTGGATTTTCAAGAAAATAACTAAGTCTATATGCTATAATCCTTTATGACAGTAAAGTTTAATGACGGTGGCTTTCCATTCTGAAAGCGAGGTGGTGCTTATGCACATAATCCCACACTTTAGAGAAAGGAGATGCCTTTTTGTCCGCATATGAGACAATTCAAACCATTCTTGGGTTTGGTATGTTTACCATTTCTTTGATTGGCTTGGTTGTATCTATGCTTAAACATGACAAAAAGAAATAGCCGTCACTTTAGCGAGAAGACTGGCTATTTATTTTTGAAATATTTAGTTTAATTGCCACCGTCTTTAGCGGTGCTGTCAAAAGGGAACTGTTGACGCAGTTCCTTTTTTCATGTTTATTATAGCATACCTCTATTCTTCTATTCAATAAAAAACAAAAGAACGGTTATTTTTTTAAAGCAATGATCACTAAGTCTATAGGCTTCGATCCTTTGTGACAATATAGTTTAACAACGGTGGCTTTCCATTCTGAAAGCGAGGTGGTGCTTATGCACATAATCTCACACTTTAGAGAAAGGAGATGCCTTTTTGTCCGCATACGAGACAATTCAAACCATTCTTGGATTTGGTATGTTTACCATTTCTTTGATTGGCTTGGTTGTATCTATGCTTAAACATGACAAAAAGAAATAGCCGTCACTTTAGCGAGCAGACTGGCTATTTATTTTTGAAATACTATTAAATTCGCCACCGTCTTTAGCGGTGCTGTCAAAAGGGAACTGTTGACGCAGTTCCTTTTGCACGATTATTATAGCATGCCTCTATTCTTCTATTCAAAGTTAATTTCTAGCATCTTGATTAAAATTTACTTCTATCAATTCATATAAACACCAAAAATTCTGATATAAAGGCATTTTTGAGTAAATAGCTCACTAACAAATCCTAACTGATCACAGTAGTACGATAGTCAAAGAGGATATTTTTAACTAAATTGATTTATCGTATAGTGTGATAGAGGGAACTAGTTCTACTTACTTATGCAATAAAACATATCTAAAGAGTTTTATTTGAAAAAAATATATTGACATTTTATACTTGAATTATCAAATAAAAAGGACGTGAAGATAAATGTCAAATTTAGAACATCAAGAAGAAAAAACTTTAGACAAAATTATTGCTACGGTTAATAAACTGGATAAAGAATTAGACGAACTTGATACGTTATCTGAAAATCCAGAAAAAAAACATAACCTAAAAAAATGGTTAGTTGAACGAAAAGCGATTCATGAAATTAAAAAAATCCTTCATGAAGCTGGTAAATATGAGAAATATGATGAAAAAGAACTTGATAAAGAATTTAAAGAAATTAATGATTTATTACAATAATTGATTTATACGACTCATTTTGAGTCGTTTTTTATTTATAATAAAGCATTCCTTTCAAGAAGATAAAACAAATGAGAGTCATTGTTTAAGTTTAGTTTGTATATAAAGTCTATAGCTATTTTTAAATTCAATATCTGCTATTTTCATTACTTTTTTCATTGCTTCATCTGAAGAGCCAAAATGGTACCTGTTCTTTTCGAATCCATCTTCAACTATCGTGTATCGTTCTTGGTCATAACAAATAAATACATAGCGATCTTTTTTGAATGTAAGAATTTTTAAAGCGAAATAGTTCTTTGACTTAAATATTTTTTTCAAATATTGTTTTAATTGCTTTTTATAAATCATGTTCATTTTACGGCACTTCTACTTTCTTCATCGACTAGCCATTGATTTTTGTTGAATCGATTAACCAACTTATTTACTTCCTTATCAAATAAATATTTTTTCAACGTTCGACTAATATAAAAAACTTGCACCTTTTTGCCATCTATTCTAAAAGCAATTCGAAAATCTTCCTTTCCTAAATGGATTTTCATTTCATAAATAGAGTATTTTGCAGATGAATGGACAGGTTTGATGCGATAAAAATTATGTGTCAAATACTCATTCACTTTATATACGATTATTTCTTGATATTTTTTTGATTGATTCTCAGAAAATACATCGGAAAATTCCTTGCTGAACTCTACAGAGTACATAACTATACCTTCTTTGTTAGATGATTTATGTAAAGGATAGAATACAAATACAATAGAATGTCTCATACATCACAATATAATTATAGTTGATAAAACAACCTATTTCTATTCACATTCATTATATCAACTATAAACAATAGCCACCAAAAGGCGACTGAAAAATAGGCTTTTATTTGTAAGTTACCTTACAGGCATTAGACTAATCCAACCAATGCCTATCAAAAACATATCATACTTGTTGCATCACTATTTCGTCTATTTACTCTGGTAGAAAATCACTGGTAGAAAAGATAAAATAACACAAAAAAAAGCGCCTAAAAAGACGCTTTTGGTAGAAAATTGGAAAACTGAGTATTAGAAAGTATGTGAAATAGACTATTTTAAGCTTGATTTTCTCCCAATTTCACTAAGTTTTACCAGCTTTTCCGATACATCTTGAACTCTAAGAACAAGTCGTTATAGATTCCTAAAAATTTAGGTCCAAGGTCTTCATAAACTTCTAGATGAGAGATGGTTTCATCAGAGGGATAGAATTGTTCATCTTGGGAAATTTCTTTTGGTAAAAGAGCTTTCGCTTTTTTGTTAGGTGTTGAGTAGCCAATGTATTCAGCATTTTGGGCAGCATTTTCTGGTTTCAACATAAAGTTGATGAAATCATACGCACCTTCTTTGTTCTTGGCTGTTTTCGGCATCACAATATTATCAAACCATAAATTCGAACCTTCTGAAGGGATCACATAATGAAGATGTTCATTTTCAGACATCATATCTGCTGCTTCTCCAGAAAAAGTTACTGCGACGGATGCTTCTTCATTGATCATATACATTTTGATTTCATCAGCTACGATTGCTTTGACATTAGGGGTTAGTTTGTTCAGTTTATCTGCAGCTGCATTCAATTGATCCATCTCTTTGCTGTTCAACGAATAGCCCAAACTGTTCAACGATAGCCCCATCACTTCTCTGGCACCATCGATCAACATCAAACTATCTCTTAATTTCGGTTTCCAAAGATCATTCCAGTGCTGGATTTCCTCTTTATCGAAAACTTTATCATTATATACGATCCCCAAGGTTCCCCAAAAATATGGAATCGAATAGGTATTTTGGGGATCAAAGTCTAAATCCAAAAAGCGCTCATCAATGTTCGCTAATCCTTTGATCTTGGAATGGTCTAAAGGAAGCACTAATTTTTCTTTGATCATCTTTTGGATCATGTATTCACTAGGAATGGCTATATCATAATTTGTGCCACCTTGTTGGATCTTAGTAAACATGGCTTCGTTGGAATCAAACGTTTCATAATTGACCTTATACCCATATTCTTTTTCAAATTTTGTGATCAAGCTAGGATCAACGTAATCGCCCCAATTGTAGATCGTAACGATTTTTGCTCCACTCATTCCGCTTGCTTGTTCTAATTGCCGTACACCAAAGAGCAAGATCAAGATGATCACAACGATACCCACAAACAGTGATTGTAATTTTTTCATCGTAAGCGTGCGACCTCCTCACGTCCTCGGCGATTTTTTCTCAGTTTTTTGGAACGATTTTCTTTACTAATAAAATAATAACCGATCACTAAAACCATCGAAAATAGGAACACTAATGCACTTAACGCATTGATTTCTAAACTGATTCCTTGACGAGCACGAGAATAGATTTCTACTGACAACGTAGTGAATCCATTACCTGTCACGAAAAAGGTCACCGCAAAATCGTCTAATGAATAAGTAAATGCCATAAAGTAGCCTGCAATGATGCCAGGAGATAAGAATGGTAAAATAATATTTTTTACGACTTGAAAATTATTTGCACCTAGATCTCTAGCGGCATCAACCATCGAATCATTCATTTCTTGTAATTTAGGTAATACCATCAATACAACGATTGGGATACTAAAGGCAATATGAGAAAGCAAAACACTTTGGAAACCTAATCCAAAGCCTAAAAAAGTAAAGAAAATCAAGAAACTGGCACCAATAATTACATCTGGTGAAACTAATAAAATATTATTCATACTTAGTAATGTCGTTCTTGCTTGACGTTTTTTAGTATAGTAAATCCCCATTGCCCCAAACGTTCCGATAATCGTTGCGATCAGTGCCGATAAAAAAGCTAACATAAAGGTGTTCAATACAATAATGATCAATCGTGTATCTTCAAAAACTGCCTGATAATGGTCCCAAGTAAAACCGGTAAATTTGTTCATGGTACCACCGTCATTAAAGGAGTAGAAAATCAAATAAAAGATAGGCAAATATAATAGTAGAAAAACAATAAAGAGGTAAAGGTAAGACCACTTAAATTTTTTCATCATGCGCGGCCTCCCTTCTTCTTCTCACCTGTCAGCAACATCACAATAAACATTGCAATAATCAAAATAACTCCGATCGTCGAACCCATCCCCCAATTTTGAGTCACGAGAAAATGTTGTTCAATTGCTGTTCCTAAAGTGATCACACGATTTCCACCAATCAGTCGTGTCAACATGAACAATGACAGTGAAGGAATAAACACTGCTTGAATCCCACTTTTTACACCATTCAATGACAATGGGAATACTACTCGGCGAAATGTTTCAAAATTATTAGCTCCTAGATCACGGCTAGCACTGATCAATGACGGATTCATTTCTTCCAATGCATTGAATATCGGCATAATCATAAATGGAATCTCGATATAAGTTGCCACAAATAAAAAACTAAAATCGGTAAACAAAATTTGTCTTGGAGCAATCCCTAAAAATTCAAAAAATTGATTCACACTTCCATGGATACTAAAAATACCAATAAACGCATAAGCTTTTAGTAATAAATTCACCCATGTTGGTAAGATGATCAGCATCAACCACAACTGTTTATGTTTTAATTTAGTTAAAAAATAAGCAGTGGGATAGCTGATGATTAATGTAAAAAAGGTGATCAAAAAGGCATACCAAACAGAATTTAACGCCATGAAAAGATTCGTTCTAGACGTCAAAAAAGTAGCATAATTATTTAAAGTAAAGTGTCCATTCATATCAAAAAAAGATTGGTAAATGATCATCAAAACTGGTGCGATCACGAATAGACCAAGCCAGAGTACATAAGGAACAGAGTAGATTCTACGCATTGCTTTCATTGACTATTCCTCCTTACTCTTCATAACTATCAAGTCGTGCATCAAATTCTTCTTCTGATTCATTAAAACGCATGACATGGATATCTTCTGGATCAAAGGCTAGACCAACTTTGCTACCCTCTTTTGCTTTTTTCGTTGAATGAACCGTCCATTCATTTTGTTGCTCATCATAACAGACAATTTCATAGTGGACCCCACGAAACAGTTGCGTATCAACAGTCACAACCAGTTTTCCCTTATCAGGGGTAGTAATCGTTAAATCTTCAGGGCGCAAGACGACTTCAACTGATTCATTGGGACGCATTCCACCATCAACACATTCAAATCGTTTGCCAACAAACTCTACAAGATTATCGTCGATCATCACACCATCAACGATATTGCTTTCACCCACAAAATCAGCCACAAAATGATTGATCGGTTCATCGTAGATATCGACAGGTGTTCCACTCTGCACGATTTTTCCCTTATTCATCACAAAGATTTCATCGCTCATTGCTAAAGCTTCTTCTTGGTCATGTGTCACAAAAATAAATGTAATTCCCAAACGTTGTTGCAACTCTCTTAATTCATACTGCATATCCGTTCGCAACTTTAGATCCAGCGCAGATAGAGGTTCGTCTAACAACAATACTTTAGGTTCATTAACGATAGCCCGCGCGATAGCCACACGTTGTCTTTGTCCACCAGACATTTCGCTAATTTCTCGATTTTCGTACCCAGGAAGTTGCACCATACGAAGTGCATCTTTGACTTTTTTCTCAATATCGACTTTATTCATTTTTTTGATTTTCAATCCAAAAGCGACATTGTCGAATACATTCATATGAGGAAATAAGGCATAATCTTGGAAAACCGTATTTACTTGCCGTTTATTAGCTGGCACATCATTTAATCGTTTTCCCTCAAAATACATTTCGCCTTCAGTAGCATCTGTGAAACCAGCAATAATTCGTAAAATCGTTGTTTTTCCACAACCCGAAGGACCTAGTAAGGTATAAAATTTTCCTTGTTCGATCTCAAAACTCACTTTTTTCAAAATCGTTTCATCATCATAGCGTTTGACCACCTGATCAAATGAAATAATTGGTTTTCCCACTTTTTAACCCCCTAAAATTACAAGTACGATTCAGTAGCGACAATCAATGCCCTCGTACGTTTTGATTGATGATTCTTCAATTGGTGGTGCTTTGTTGCTTGGTAATAGATCGATTGACCTGCTTTGGCAATATATCGCTCTTCACCTAAGCTTAACTCTAATTCCCCCTCTAACACAAAAATAAACGTTTCTGATAAAGAAGGTTCAAATAATTTATACTCTCCTGCTTCATTGAATGTCAGTAAAACAGGTTCCATTTCTTTTTCATTCGAATCAGAGACCAACCATTCAAGTTGATAACCATTTTCTTCATCTAAATAAACGGTATGATCTTCTTTAGAATAAACAACTTGTAGATTCACTGTTTCTTGATGGAAAAATTCTTCAGGGGAAACACCTAATACTTCAAGAATCGAAAAAAATGTTTCCATGGATGGCGAACTCAAGTCACGTTCTAATTGAGAGATATAGCCTTTTGATAAATCCGTACGTTCACCTAATTCTTCTTGTGTCAAATTTTTCTGGATACGTAAATTTCTTAACTTCTCACCTATTTCCATCTCATTCCTCCTCCATGAAGTTTTCTAATAGTAAACATCAAGTTTACTCTCACTCGTACTAGTATACAAATTTTGATTAAAAAAACAACCCTTTTTATTTTAAATTTCAAGAAAAACATCTTTTTTATTTGAAAGAATAAGTTTCACTTTTTTTAGTCACTAATCATCAGCGAATCACCATAAAATAGATTGATTTATGGTATGATAAAAGAAAAATTTTGAGAGGAGTTCTGTTTTTACATGAATAAATTTAAAGCGTTTCAAGTAAATAATGTTCCGCATTTTCATACTTCGATCATTGACCAGGAAATGCCTCTTTTATCAGCGAACGAAGTGTTGGTCAAAGTTGCTTATTCTGATGTTAACTATAAAGATGCACTAGCTAGTAGTGAATCTGGTGGTGTCATCCGCTCTTATCCTATGACACCTGGGATTGATCTTTCAGGAACCGTTGTCGAAAGTCGAGATGAACGTTTCAAAACAGATGATTCTGTTCTCCTAACTGGTTATGGCTTGGGCGTCACTCAACCTGGAGGCTATAGCCAGTACCAAAAAGTTTCTGGTGATTGGTTGATCCCACTTCCGAAAACCTTGTCACTTCGTCAGGCAATGGTATTAGGAACTGCTGGCTTTACTGCACTTTTATGCGTGAATGCCCTCATATCAAAAGGGATGAAATCGAGTGACCGTATTGTTGTAACTGGAGCATCTGGCGGAGTAGGCAGTACCGCTGTAGCAATTTTAAAAAAAATGGGTTTTACTTCGATCATCGCTCTTTCACGTAAAAAAGAATCGGTAGAATGGCTGAAAAAATTAGGGGCGAATGAAGTCCTATCCCCAAATGAATTTCTTCCTGAAAAGACAAAACCTTTAGGAAAGCAACAAATTGATTATGTCATTGATACGGTTGGTGGTGACTTATTGACCCAACTCCTTCCTTTGATCGCCTATGATGGTGCTGCGGCATTATGTGGAAATGCTGGAGGAATCCAATTGACCACTACTGTATTACCGTTCATTTTGCGCAATATCCAGTTGATCGGTATCGATTCAGTCAATGTTCCGCATGAAAAACGTTTCTCCTTATGGCAACAATTAGCTGATCTTGCTATTGCTGATGATCTTTTCGTTAAAGAAATCGCCTTGGAGGAATTGCCCGAAGTGATTCAAGGATTGTTAGCTGGGCAACATCAGGGAAGAACACTAGTTAATGTAGGTGAAATGAAATGAAGATATTGATTACGGCTGGTGGCACAAGCGAAAAAATTGATCAAGTCCGTTCAATCACAAATCATTCGACTGGGCAGTTAGGTAAAAAGGTTGCTGAAACATTGGTAGCTGATTCAACAGTAATGATCGACTATGTCACGACAAACAGTGCTGTCAAGCCAACGTCACAGGATAATATTTGCTTTCATCTAATCGAGTCCACTCAAGATTTATTTGAAACTTTGGAAAGATTACTGACAAGTGACTCTTATGATGCCATCATCCATAGTATGGCAGTGAGCGATTTCACTCCTGCTTTTAGCCTATCTGAAGAACAATTGGCACAGAGCATTGACCAAACACCGCTAACGCCAGAACACCTTTCTTCATGGTTCCGAGACCATGAAATAAATCCTAATAAAGCTGAAAAAATCTCTTCTGACACAGAACACTTGTTAATTGCCTTGAAAAAAACGCCTAAGATCATCAGCTATCTAAGAAAATGGCAACCAGAAGCAACCATCATCGGCTTTAAGTTATTAGTCGATGTTTCAAAAACAGAACTTTTAGCAGTCGCCAAAAAAAGCATCATGAAGAATCAGGTAGACTACATCCTTGCGAATGATCTGACACAAATCGACGGAACAAACCATCACGGCTATCTATTAGGGGCAGACGGAACAATCAAAGAAGCTCAGTCCAAGGAAGAAATTGCTAAATTATTAGCATCGGTTATAATAGAACCAGTTTCCTTTAACCAATGAAACGCTGAAAAGAATTCTCTGATTTATTTCTTAAAACACAAAAGTTAAGCTTGATTTTAGCAGGGAATGAAAGGAGTAAACAATTATGAAAAAAATTCTATTGGGGGTTACTGGCAGTATCTCTGCTTATAAAAGTGCGGATATTACCAATCAACTCGTGAAACTTGGCTACCAAGTAGACGTGATCATGACAGAAAGCAGCACTCACTTCATCACGCCACTTACGTTACAATCTTTATCAAAACGTGCCGTCCATACCGATGTCATGCAAGAAAAAGAACCTTCAGTGATTAATCACATCGAACTGGCAAAACAAGCAGACTTGTTCTTGATTGCTCCTGCTACGGCTAATATTATCGGTAAATTAGCAAATGGGCTGGCAGATGATCTACTCTCAACAGTTGCAATGGCACTCCCTGCAGATACTCCGAAGTTGATTGCTCCTGCAATGAATACAAATATGTATCAACATCCACTCAATCAAAGGAATTTAAATACGTTAAAATCAATCGGCTATCAAGAAATCGAGCCAAGAGAGTCGTTGTTGGCTTGTGGTGATTTTGGCAAAGGTGCTTTAGCTGATACCCAAATAATCATTGATCAAACGGTACAACTGATTAATGAAAGAAACGCTTAATATAAAAGGAGTCATTATGAAAAACACACGTACTTTTGCTTTGACTGCTATGTTTTTAGCAATCATGATTTTATTAGCGGTCACACCGCTTGGGTTTATTCCTATTGGTCCAATCAACGCTACGACCATGCACATCCCAGTGATCATTGCATCAATCGTTTTAGGCCCACGTTTAGGTGGCTTTCTAGGAGGGACATTCGGCTTGATTAGTATGATTCGTAGTACGGTCATTCAAACGCCTTTATCATTCGTCTTCTCCCCATTCATCCCAGTGATTGGCACAGACCACGGAAGTTTGAAAGCATTATTGATTGCTTTTATTCCACGGATATTGATTGGTGTTGTTCCCTATTTTGTCTATAAAGGAATACTACGGCTAAGTAAAAACAAGTTTCAAGGTGTTTCTTTGTTTCTAGCAGGCTTAGCTGGTTCTTTCGTGAATACGATCCTAGTGATGAATATGATCTATTTCTTATTCCAACAAGATTATGCTCAAGTGGTCGGAAAAAGTATCCATGCGCTATATACTGCTATTTTAGCTGTTATCTTTACGAGTGGTGTTCCAGAAGGGATCGTCGCTGGAATTGCTACAGTCGCTGTTGGTAGTGTCTTGCTTCGTTTGATGCATGCGACACCCCAACCTAAATAAGACAATTAGCTGATAGCGAACATGATCTTCTTTGAATCAAAACATCCATCCCAATTTTTTTGAAATTGGTAGATGGATGTTTTTTACTTAAAAATCATCAACAGTATGAAAGCTTCTACTCCTTGGAGCAAGCCTGAATTTGTCTCATCTAAGTTCCCAATGCTGTTTATTATCCTATCCACGGCGTTCTCAGAGCTGACCTTCGGCAATAAGCCTGAATTTTTCAAAATATGTGAAGCTATTTTATAAAATTCTTTCTTATTGTCTTCTAAGTCCTCAATGCTGTTCACAACCTTATCCACGGCGTTTTCAGAGCTGACCCTTCGTCAATAAGTCGAAAAATCTCAAAACATGAAAAGCTGTTTCGAGATTTTCCTCCTTATTGCTCAGGTCAGAACGCTCTGTTCACGACCTTCTTCTCGCATTTTTTTTGTTTAGTGTTATGATTGATAGTGATTATTATAAGAAAGGATGATTAAAATGAAAATTTTTGTTGTAGGTGCTAATGGCCAAATTGGTCGGCATTTAATCAAAGACCTTGCAACTACTAGGCATCAAGTGACAGCAGGTGTACGCGAGGTTGCAACACAATCTTTAGTAAAAAAAGATAATGTCACTTATGTTTCTTTCGATCTGACTTGGACAATTGAAGAAATGGCAGATGCTTTTAAAGGTTGTGATCTCGTTATTTTTGTTGCGGGTTCGCAAGGGAAAAACTTATTGCAGATCGACTTAGACGGTGCGATCAAGACAATGATAGCGGCCGAATCAGCACATGTTTCTCGCTACTTTATGATTAGTGCTGTTTTTGCCGAGGATCGCAGCAAATGGCCAGATTCTATGATTGATTACTACATTACGAAACATTATGCTGATGAGTGGCTGAAACAACAAACAACTTTAGATTATGTAATCATCCAGCCAGTGTCATTGACAAATGAAGAAGTTACTACAGTCCAACTGGCAAAACCAACCGAAGCCACTGCTAAAACCGTCTCTCGTCAAACGGTAGCTGCTGTTTTGACAGCTTTAGTGGAACAACCAACTATAACTAAAACAACGCTAGTACTATCTGAAGGAACGCAGGAAATTTCAACTGCGTTGCAGCAAATAGTCGAGGAGGAATAAAAAATGCGAGCCATCACGATCAAACATCCCGGTTCTGCCGAAGTACTACAAGAGATCGATGCACCAAAACCAATAGCGGAAAAAGGACAATTACTCATAAAAGTTCACACAGCGGCAATCAATCGAACGGACATCATGCGTCGAGAAACAACGAATCAACAGACTCCTTACCCGATTCTTGGCGTAGAAGTAGCTGGAGAAGTTGTTGAAAACCGAAGTGATAACCCAGCTTTTGTACCAGGTACAAGAGTATGTGGGTTAGTCAATTTAGGCGGTTATGCCGAGTACGCAGTGATGCCAGCTGACCGTGCAATTCTACTGCCCGATACATTGGATAATATTGCAGCGGCTGGTATTGCAGAAGTTTTTCTAACAGCTTACCAAACACTCCATTGGCTAGGAAATTTACAAGAAGGTGAAACTGTTTTGATCCACGCTGGAGCGAGCGGTGTGGGAACGGCAGCCATCCAACTAGCAAAACAACTTACTAAGGCAACCGTCATCGTCACTGCTGGTTCATCAGAAAAACTAGCTTTTTGTCAAAAACTTGGTGCAGATGAACAGATCAATTACAAAACACAGGATTTTTCAACCGAAGTAGCAAGAATTACCAATGGAAAAGGTGTCGATGTCATCTTAGATTTCATCGGAGCTTCTTATTGGGAGAAAAATTTAGCTTCTATTGCTATTGATGGACGTTGGGTATTGATCGGAATGTTAGGTGGAACAATTGTACCAGAGATTGATTTAGCTACCTTGATCACCAAACGAATCCAACTGATCGGCACTTTGTTGACTCCTCGAAGTGATCAGTACAAAGCTCAATTGACTCAAGAATTTATGCAAGTAGTTGGACCTTATCTAGCTGACCAACGAGTCAAACCAATTATTGATCGTACCTTTACATTGGCGCAAGTCCAAGAAGCACATGAATATATGGAAGCGAATAAGAATATCGGAAAGATTATTTTGACGATAGCAGAATAACCAACTTTTAAATGCAAATAGCAATCAAAAAATAAGCCGTAGAATCTCAAAAATAGGAGCAACTATTTTTGGATTCTACGGCTTTTTTTATTTAGCTAGTTTATTATGACTGCTTTATTTCTTTCTGTTTGATAGATGCGACTAATTGATTTTCCTTTTTTATTCGTAGATAGAGACAGAGACTATAAGGAAGAATAAAAATAATGAGTGTCACATAGGCGTGAAAAAGAAGCACGACTCCAATCAATTCAGGTAAAATATTTAAAAAATAATTGGGGTGCTTGACCCGTTGGAACAACCAATGTTCAATCAATTGATGATCTGGTTCAAAGATCAATTTCACTGACCAATATTTTCCTAATAATTTCATGACCCAAAAGAGCATGATAAACGAAAATAGGATGAGACAAAATCCAATCCAGCTGACCCAATTAATTTGTGTTTTTTGAATGCTTCCCTCAAAGAAAGCAGAAAAATAAAACAGCGTATGTAAGATAGCTAACCATTTCGTAGTTGTTTTTCCATACTCAATCGCTCCTTCATGTAATAATTGGTTCGCATGCTTACTTGAAATTTTTAATACATACAATCGTACGAATGCGATTATCAAAAAGAAATAATATAATTGTTGACTCATTCGTTTCACTCGTTTCTATTTTTATTTATTATCATCTGGAACGACCTGCAAAAGTCACTTATTTTCTATCAAATAATCATTTATTCAAAGTAAAGGAGTAGAACCATGATCGCATGTTCTTCACAGTTTGATAAAAGTATAGGAGAAAACTAACTTTTGACATGCTAGTTTTCTCCTAATTGACCGTCCATTTACTTTATATTTACGTTCTTAATTTTCACTGACGAATTTTGCTGCCTGTTGTCCAGCTTGTCGTCCAAAGATAATAATTTCAGCAACTGAATTTCCACCAATCCGATTATTCCCGTGTAGCCCACCAGTTACTTCACCAGCAGCATACAACCCAGTGATCGGTTGATTTTCTTTATTCAACACTTCTGTCTTCGTATTGATTTTCACGCCACCCATTGTGTAGTGGATACCTGGTGCAATTTTGATCGCATAGTATTTAGGTTCTGTCAGCCCATTATCCATCGCTGTCGTCCGATTAAAAGCGTCATCCTTTTGAGCATCGACTGCTTTATTCCAGGATTCAAGTGTTTGAGCCAAATTGTCTGCAGGCACATTTACTTTTTCAGCTAATTCTGCCAGATCATCTCCTGAAGTCACGTAACCCTTTTGCTCATAGAAATCAATTGCTTTTGCTCGATCTCTTACTCCTTGATCAAAAATCAAATAAGCAGATTTTTCCGGTAAAGCTGTAATAGCTGCGGAAACTTTGTCTCTTGTATCTAATTCATTCACAAATCGTTGTCCTTCTTGGTTGACTAAAATAGCTCCCTCACCTCGAACAGCTTCACCAATCAAGACGCCTTCATCTTGTTGGACTGTTGGATGTATCTGGATTTTATCCATGTCAACCGTTTGACCACCTAATTTTTCAATCATCGTGATTCCATCACCAGTTGAGCCTACTTGGTTAGTAGTGACATAGCCTGCTAAATCAGGACGGTATTTTTCAATCACTTCTTGATTGGCACCATACCCGCCAGTTGTCACTACAATTGCGTTCCCTTTGATTTCCTTTGGCTCTTCGCCTTGGACTTGTACAGTCACCTCATTGACTTTACCACTATTTTCTTTGATATCAGTTACATCTGTATTCACAAAAATAGGAATTTTACGTTCATGTACATTTTTTAACAATCCGTCAACTAAGTAACCACCGATAGCTGAGCCATCTGAAGGTCGGTGGGTTCTTTTTTCACTCATTCCCCCAGTAATTGTTAAATTATCCAATTTGATTCCATTTTGATCCAACCAATCAATCGCAGCGGCTGAATGATCAACGAAGTAGTGGAGTAATTCTTGATCATTGGTGCCACCTCCGCCTTTTAATGTTTCTTCGTAGAACGCTTCATTGGAGTCATTGATTCCGTCAGCTTGTTGGAATTTAGTGGCTGATGCATTCATTCCACTTGAGGATTTTAAGGTATTCCCACCTGCTACTGGCATTTTTTCAAAGATGACTGGGTTCAATCCAGCATCTTTTGCTTCAATCGCTGCTGTCATCCCTGCTCCACCTGCACCAACAATGATAATATCATAAGAATCTTTCATTTCAGCTGGGTTGGTATACGTTTGTTCCGATGCACCTGAAGATACCTCTGTTTTTTCAGATGATTTCGTGCTTGTCGTCGTTTTTTCTTTTGAATCTGCACTACAAGCTCCCATTGTTAAAACTGATGTAAAAACCACCAAACTTTTTAGCACTTTTTTCATTCTTTTCCTCCTAAATTTTAGTACTCCTTTATTTTAAGTGAAAAAATTCACAATTCCAACTATTTTTTTATTCTTTTTATCAATAAACAATGACTTTTTCATCTAGCATCTCTAGATAACTACTTTTGCTATTTTTTGTTGGCTGTTTTCTTATTCATTTAGGCGTTTTGGTACAAATAATTTTGGTTTGCGCTTTTACCCTAGTATAATCTTTACTATAGATAAAGGAGTTATTTTATGAACTATCTGAAAATGTTTTTTATGAATGGTACCAAAACCGCTGGAAGAATTACCCATGCGTTTTATATTCTTCTACGGGTCATCGTTACAGTAATGTTAGTCGATCAAATTTTTCAGCAAAACATGGGAAATACTTTTCTCTTATTGCTAACTCTAGTTTTATTTGAAATTCCTTATCTTCTAGAAAAAATGTTAAAGATTGAAATCCCGAATATGTTAGAAATCATTATTATTTCATTTATTTTTAGTTCAACTGTTTTAGGAGAATTAAGTGACTTCTACGGGTATTTCTCAATGTGGGATACTATCTTACATGCTTTAACTGGTTTTTTAGCTGGTGGGGTTGGTTTTTCACTTGTCTACTTACTGAACAAAAACACGAAAACAATGAATCTAACACCATTATTGTTAGCTATCGTTTCATTTTGTTTTTCAATGACAGTCGGTGTGATGTGGGAATTTGTTGAATTTTCAGCTGATCATATATTTCAACTGGACATGCAAAAAGATAGCCTTGTCCAACAAATCAATAGTGTGGAGTTAAGTAAAGATGGCAATACTGTCCACTCGATCCCTAATATCGAGCAAACCATCGTGGAATATAAAGATTCAGCTGGAAATACAGAAAAATATGTGATTTCTGGTGGTTATCTTGACATAGGGATTATTGACACGATGAAAGACCTATTCGTCAATTTTATTGGAGCCTTGACGTTTAGTATCTTTGGATATCTTTATAGTCAGAATGATTATCGGAAGTTTACTTTTATCCGTAACTTCATTCCCAGAAAAAAGAGAGAATCACGAACTGAAAGAAGAAAAGCACCTTCGAAATAAACAAAATTTTATTATCAATTATTCTTTATGTGATTCTATCGATAACTTTAGAAACTAGTATAAGAAAAATTGTCTACTATTAAAAGCCTGGGGCAAGGACGTCCTAGGCTTTTTTGATGAGTATAAAAACAAATAAAGTGTGTTCAAGAATTGTACTACTTACACTTATTAAAAAGATCAGATAAACCAGCTAGCAGTGGTTCCACGCTTCAGGGGATATTTATTAAAAAAATGGGCCAAAAGTGATGGGTGTCGAAGCTAATCCTCGACCTAATTCTTGTTCAAAGCGTCCCATCGTCGAAATTTTTAAATAAAAAGCTGCGACTGGTGGTGTCAATCGACTCTTGATCGCTAAAGGGCGTAGTTGATATTCCAGATCTTTCATTACTCTTGGAAAATATTCTTGTTTTTCTAGTTTGTTTTTAGCCTCGATTAATGATACTCTTTCCCTTTCTTTGACTTCTTTATTAAGAATCAAGTCGTATAATTCTACTATAATTTGATTGATTTCTTCTGTTTTCTTCATGATATCGCTCCCTTTAATATCATTTGGCACATCTTTCTCAAAGCTTTAATAAATATTAAATGTATTATAGTCTAGATTTACCTCTTCAGGTCATTCATTTCCTAAATAACTGTTTTTCATTCATAATTGTATCCTATAGTTATATATACATTCTTACATTTCAGTCTAAACCTATTTGAAATGAAACCAGTAGGTCGGAAAAAAGAAAGCCGAAATAACCATGGTCACAGAAAATAGCTGATTCTACTTTCCATTATCACGGTTATTCCACAAAAAGAATGTTAGTCTTTTTTAGCTTTTATATTCAATTTTTCCAAAGTGTCCATTGCTAAGGGATACTCGCTATTCGGACGTCCATCAAAATTCTCAGCGATAATCGTAAACCCTAGCTTTTGGTATAGTTGAATGGCAGGATGACTCCAAGTTTGCGTATGCAGATACACTGGTCCATGAGATGCCAGCTTTTGGAAAATACGCAATACTTCGATCGTTAATGCTTTGGCAATCCCTTTTCCTTGATGCCTCGGATCTACTGCCAGCCAATGAAAAAGCGGATAGCTTCCATCCCTCCGTTTTTTGAACCAAGCGGTACAAGTCGCGATTTTTTCACCTGTATCAGTTACAACGAAAAGCATTCGTTGCTGAAGTTCTTCTTGATAAGGTAAAAAAGCTCTCTGAAAGTAAGCAAGTGCTTCTGTTTCTGTTGTGAACTCTCCGACTGATTGTTCGATTCTTGCCCATTCGGTTTCATCGCCTAGACGGTAGTACTCAAAATGATACCCAGTCGCTAAAGATTGCGTAGGGAGACTGTCACTTAATGGACGAGTCATCCAAATCTCGGCATAAGGAACATGTTTATCTAGCATGAGCTAACTTCCTTTCTAAACAGAATAGCTCTTTCTATCTGTTTTATTACAAAAGTTTGAACATCTCACTGTAGTCATTGATGGCTAGTTCATTCAACTAGCAATGGTTACATGCTTGCATCCACTGTTTTTGCTTCGCCAATGATCCGTACTTCTGTTTCCAAAGACACATCAAATTTTTCTTTGATCACTTCTTGGATATGCGCGATCAATTCTGTATAATCCGTAGCGGTCGCATGATCAATATTGACAATAAAGCCAGCATGTTTTTCAGAGATTTGAGCGCCACCCCATTTTAAGCCTTGTAATCCAGCTTCTTGGATCAATTGACCAGTAAAATGCCCCACAGGACGTTTGAATACACTCCCACAAGAAGGATATTCCAATGGTTGTTTCGATTGACGTAATTCAGTCAGCTCGTCCATCCGACCTTTGATTACTTCATGCTCTCCTGCAGTTAATTGGAAACGTGCTTCTAAAACGACTGCATCCATTTCTTGGATTTTACTATGTCGATAAGAAAACGCCATTTCTTCGTTGGTTAGAGTTTTCAACGTACCATCTGCTAATAAAACATCCACTTCTGCTAATACGTCTTTGATTTCACCGCCATAGGCACCTGCATTCATATAAACAGCGCCTCCGATACTTCCAGGAATGCCACAAGCAAACTCAAACCCGGTTAAAGAAGTATCTAACGCCGCATAGGTCGTATCGATCAATTTTGCTCCAGCTTCAGCTGTGACCATCGTCCCAGAAACTCGGATTTGTTTCATCTCAGTCAACATGATCACCATGCCACGAATCCCACCATCTTGAACAATCAAATTACTGGCATTACCTAAAACCATCCAAGGTACATCATGGGTTCGGCAATAATCCACTACTTCTTTTACTTCATTTTGTGTTTTTGGGAAAACGAGAACATCCGCTGGACCGCCCGTTTTGGTAAACGTGTAATTCATCAATGGTTCATCAAACAATAGATTGAGTGCTGGTAAATTTTTAACTAAGTCTTCTTTATTCACTGAGGATTTTCCTTTCTATATCAAACATCCCCATTATTCTATCACGCTTAAAACAAACTTGCCAGTTTCCCTCACATTTGTTGTCTTGTATGTTTACGTAGCATTTCTTCACAAAATGCATGACTTTGCATGATCCCTTGTTGCTTCAATCCTTCCATTGAAGGTTTTTCTTTGCTGATCTCTGCGAAAAATGTTTGAACCATTGGCTCAAAACCGCGTTTGACTAACGTACTTTCCCAATCGCCAAATTTTTCTATTTCGACGCCTGATGCTCGTTGGATCGTCATATCCGTTAATTCCGCCACTTCATAAGTGCCACTTTTACTAGTGATCTGATAGTTCTCGCTATTTGCTCCACTTAAAAGATCCATTGTTAAAATTGCTGTTTGATGGGCTGTTTCCAATTGTAATACGGCAAATTCCAAAAATTCTTTTGTTTCACGGATCTGATATTTCGTACGCAAGATCGGTTCGTCCAAAAGATATACCGCCGTATCAACAAGATGTAAAAACAAATCATAGATCACAAATTCCGTTGTTTCCTGAGCGGCAATTCGATTTTTTTGTAACTGGATTAGCCGCTTCTCGGGGACTTGTTTCAAACGTTCGACCATTGGAGCAAAACGTCGATTGAATCCAACCATTAAGACAACTTGATTTTTATCTGCCAGTTCTTGTAATTCGTTGATTTCATTAAGGTCAACACTGAGTGGTTTATCGATATACACATGCACCTGATTTTCAAGACATTTTTTGGCTAATTCATAATGTACCTTTGTGGCTGCATGAATCATACAAGCCTTGATATCCTGAGACAGTAGTTCATCAATTGATTCATATAGATGGTCAAATCCATACATTTCAAGGATTCGTTTTTTCGTTTCTTTGTTTCTAGTCGCAAAGTAGAAATCAATCTTTCCTTGATTTTTTGCATAAGTAGGTAAATACGCTTTTTCTGCAATATTACCCACACCAATCACACCAATTCGCATGTTCGTTCCTCCAATCCATTCATTACTCTTATCTTACACTATTTTTTAGTAAAATAAGGTACAATAGAACCACAAATGCTAATCTAAGATCCAAAAGAAAGGATGCGTATTTAATTGAAATTTATCTCCTGGAATGTGAATGGCCTACGTGCAATCGTCAATAAAAATTTTTTAGACGTCTTTAATGAATTAGATGCCGACTTTTTCTGTCTTCAAGAAACCAAACTACAAGCCGGTCAAATCGAATTAGACTTACCTGGCTATCATCAATATTGGAATTATGCAGAAAGAAAAGGCTATTCAGGCACAGCGATCTTTGCCAAAGAACCCGCACTAAATGTCTCTTATGGAATGGGCATTGATTTACATGATCAAGAAGGACGTTTGATCACACTTGAATACCCTGAATTCTTTCTAGTTACTTGTTATACACCTAATTCCCAAAATGAATTAAAACGCTTGGACTACCGTTTACAATGGGAAGAAGCCTTTTACCATTACTTAGAAGAACTAAAAAAACAAAAACCAGTCATTGTGTGTGGCGACTTAAACGTTGCCCACCAGGAAATTGATTTGAAAAATTGGAAAACCAATCAAAAAAATGCTGGCTTTACGATGGAAGAACGAACTGCCTTCTCACACTTGTTAGCAAATGGCTTTATTGATACCTTCCGCTATTTCTATCCTGAACAAACTGGTATTTATTCTTGGTGGAGTTATCGTTTCAATGCTAGAAAAAACAACGCAGGTTGGCGTATCGACTATTTCCTAACTAGTGACGAGTTGAAGTCACGCTTGGTGGATGCAAAAATCCATACCTCGATTATGGGAAGCGATCATTGTCCCGTAGAACTAGACTTGAAATAATCTCATTGTTAGCCATCGTCATCCTAGGCAGGGCTGAATATTTTTATTAAAAAGAATGAAGAAAGATCAGCAAAGATGCTTCTTTTTTGAGCGTGGTCTTTCTTCATTTGATTGATTTTTTTTACATATCCATCACTTTCTTTTCTTCACTTTTTATGTTAGTGTTTATTTTTTAAGGAGGTTTTATGCACATGAATTTTGTTGCAATGGACTTTGAAACAGCCAACCATCAATCCCACAGTGCTTGTTCATTAGCATTGGTTATGGTTCAAAATAGCCAAATTGTTGATGAATATTACACACTCATCCAGCCAGAAACACCTTTTTTCTGGAGAAATGTTCAAATTCACGGTATTCATCAAGAAGATGTTCGTACCGCACCCAAATTTCCTGAAGTTTGGCAAACGATTCAACATTATTTCCAAAAAAACCGCTTAGTCGTCGCTCATAACGCAGCTTTTGATACGAAAGTTCTAGCTGGTTGTTTAGATTATTACAATTTGCTCCAACCTCATTATTTATCTTTATGTACGGTAAAAACCAGTCGTCGTTTATTTCCAGAGATGCCAAATCATCGATTGAATACTGTCTGTGAAAATTTAAATATCACTTTAGCGAATCACCATGATGCATTAGAAGACAGTCGTGCCTGTGCAGAGATTTTACTTTATCAAGAAAAACACTTTGGAACAGATCCTTTGAAAAAATTAGTTACCCTAAAATGAGCTACTAAAAAACAGGTAGACAAAAAATCCATGGTTGCTTTTTACAGGTAACAATGGATTTTTTGATCGCCTTTTTTAACCTTTCCAAGAACCTTTATCCCCTTCATTCCAACCATTCACCAATTTTTTCTGATTATTTGAAAAGATGTCCTCGATACAACGGTAAGATATGAGACACTATACTCAATAAAAGTGAAAGGAGTATCATATGCCATACGTTAATGAGTTACACCGTCTCTGTGACATCTGGGCACTTACCTTAGGCTTGAAAGATAATGTTAATTGGATATCAAGTGATGATAAAACCAATTATCCTTTATTACTTTCGATTTATATTGAAACATTGAAACAAGATCACGATAATTTTTTTATTGAAGCAACAAAAAAAGAGAAGTTCATCCATTCCCTTGAACGAAGTAAGCAATTTTACACATTTGGACATGGTGAAGAACTATCAAATGTCCTTCAAACTATGAGGGATGATGACCCTACAGATTTCATGCTTCTCCCAATTCACTATCTTTTAAAAAAACCGAAGATCGATCTCAACATGGGAGTAATAGATGGCTTTCGCGCTTCTGGATTATTGATTTATAAAGCCCCTACTGGTTATAAAGCAGTAATAGTTGATAAAATGAGACCTATTGATGGACTTCCTGTCTCCTACGTCTTGATTCCGCCAGAAAATTTATCCTCTCTTTGCGAAAAACTACTTTTAAACAATCAAGTTAAAAAGTACACAAAAGCAGAATTACCAACTATAAAAAAAAAGAGAAATATTAGAGACAATCATTGATCACTCTATATCTAAAAAACTACTTCCTCTTAATGTATATACTGGCTATCAAAAAGTAGCTAATGATACTACCCTTGCAATAAAAGCACCTATCAAAACAGCATTATTTCACTGTCAATACGATATATTTAAATTGAGGGATCCATACTATGAAAAAATCACTTGGAAAAATGTTAGTTCTAATCCTGAGACTAATTCCAATCCTACGATAACTGCTCGTAAATCTTTATTAGCTACTATAAAAAAATTCAGCGGCGTCTCAAATTGTTTTGATCATTTATTTTCATGGTATTTAACAAAAAAGCAAAGAAAAGTCAACTATGACTATACCGTTGACTTTAACAAAGATCCCTTTATCAACCAAATTTTTACGGGAGAAATCAATGATAAATCATATTTCTATCAAAAAAAGCAACAGTGCATTACAGCTTCAAAGCACATCCAAAAATCTACTGTTTTTCGAAAAATAGAAATAAAAAATGCTAACCCTGTCCGATAAAGTACTAACGGGTCAAATAAACAAATGATTCAGAAAATCTATGTTGCACTCTTTAGATTTAGGAGGAATGAACTGACTATTCCTCCTAAATCTAAGATCAGTCAATCAATAAAGACATCCTATAGACATCCAAAAAGTCCCCATCATCTGTTCGGACGCCTCTTTTCATAAGCGCTTCGATTTCAAAACCCATTTTTTGATACAAGTGAACCGCTCGTTCATTTCGAGTTTGCACATCTAGTTCTAGTCTAAAAAGTACACCATTTTCTTTCACCCAAATCAATACTTCTTCAAGCAACATCGTTCCTAATCCCAAACCCCAATAGTCCTTTAAGATGCTGATTCCAACCTCTCCCACATGAGAGATGCGGTATTGTTCGCCTGCTTTAACAGAAACAACCCCGATGATTTTTTGACCCATACAAGCTAAGAGTAAAAGATTATTGTTGCTGTCTTGTAGATATTCGATGGATAAAGCTAAGGCTTCAGGTGTTAGCTCCATTCCTTGTTCATCCATAACCAAAAAGTCAGTCTCTTCCTCTACTTGTTGCATCATTGCTAATAATTCACTGGCATCATTTGGCTGAGCTTCTCGAATGGTCAATGAGATCTCTTCACTCATTGTTTTGTCTCCATTGTTCCACGATCCGCTGTTTGAAAGCTTCACTTTGCTCTCCATATGCTTGCAATTTCACATATCTATATTCTAAATCTGTATCACTTTTTTCTAAAATCAGTTCCAAATAGTCTTCTGGTAAGGCTTCTTCTAAAAGATTTCCCCATTCAATGACAGATAGACCCTCTCCTTCAAAATACTCATCTAAACCAAGATCCGCACCACTAGCTGCCACACGATAAATATCCATATGATAAAGTGGCAATCTACCTTGATCATATTCCCGAATAATTGTATAAGTGGGGCTCTTGATCATTTGTTCGATTCCTAATCCGCGAGCAATCCCTTTGGTCAGCGTTGTTTTTCCGGCTCCTAAGTCACCAGTTAATACTAAATTATCCCCAGGCAGTGCCACTTCACCGATGATTTTTGCCAATTCTTCTGTCTTATCTAAACCACTTAATTCAATCATTCTAACTTACTCCTTCATCTAGCCTTTTGTGACAGTATATCGTGGATGCAAAATTTTTTAAAGCAAAAAAAGCTTGGGACAAAGGTCGTCCCGAGCTTTTTCATATGTGTCAAAATGAATAAATATTTTTCAATCATCAGCTCCTTGCAATAAGTCTAAATTTTTCAAAACATGAGAACTGTTTCAAAAAATCAGCGCTTATACGCTCGGAGCTGATCGCTTCTTTCACGAACTCTTATTCATTGAGTCTTAGATCTTAGTCTAATAATGTTTGGGCTGCAGTAATGATCGCTAATTTATACACATCTTCTTCGTTTGCTCCACGAGATAAATCAGAAACTGGTTTATTCAATCCTTGTAAGATCGGTCCGATCGCTTCAAAGTTACCAAAACGTTGAGCAATTTTGTAACCAATGTTTCCAGATTGCAATTCTGGGAAAACAAAGACAGTTGCTTGTCCAGCTACATCAGAATCAGGTGCTTTTAGTTGAGCCACTGAAGGAACATAAGAAGCATCAAATTGTAATTCGCCATCAATTACATATTGAGGCGCTAATTTTTTAGCAATTTTAGTTGCTTCGACCACTTTATCCACTTCTGGTGCTTTCGCAGATCCTTTAGTTGAAAAACTCATTAATGCTACTTTAGGATCAATATCGAATAATTCAGCAGTCTTTGCCGATTCTACAGCGATTTCTGCTAATTCTTGGGCATTGGGATTGACATTGATAGCACAATCTGAAAAGACATATTTTTCTTGGTCACGTCCACGTACCATGATCATCGCACCACTTGTTCGGCTGACGCCTGGTTTTGTTTTGATGATTTGTAACGCTGGACGAACAGTATCTCCAGTTGAGTGAATCGCACCAGAAACCATCCCGTCAGCAATTCCCATATATGTCAACATCGTACCAAAGTAATTGACATCTTTTAAGATGCTTTCTGCTTGTTCCTTGGATGCCTTTCCATTACGACGTTCCACAAAAGCTTCAACCATTTCATCCCATTTATCATAACGATTTGGATCAATGATCGTAAAACTTGAAGTTTTAATTCCACGAGCATGAGCAGCAGCTGTGATTTCTTCTTCGCTACCAATCAAAATAGGTTCCACTAATTCTTCCGCTTTCAAACGAGCTGCTGCACCTAAAATTCTTGCATCAGTTGCTTCAGGAAAAACGATTTTAATGCTGCGACGTACAATTTTGAATCTCAAACTATCAAACAATTCCACAAGATGACCTCCAGATATTTTCTATGTATCCATCATACACTATTCCTAAAAAAAAGAACAGTTTATTTTATCTGTATCAGTCAAAAAACCATTAGTAATGAAGTCTTTCACATAACATACAATCTGACATATAACAGGAAAACGCTGTCTTACTACACTGTTTCAGGTAATTGCCAATCGATCGGTGTTTCTCCTAATGCCATCAGTGCATCATTGGTCTTAGAAAAAGGTTTAGAGCCTAGGAATCCTCGATGAGCTGATAATGGACTAGGATGAGCAGATGTTAAAATGATATGCCGACTTTTATCAATCATTTTCATTTTTTCTTGAGCCGGTTTCCCCCATAAAATAAAAACGATTGGTTTTTCTCGTTCGTTTAATTTTTCAATGATTTTATCCGTCAATATTTCCCAACCTTTGCCACGATGTGAGTAAGCTTGACCTTCTCGGACCGTTAGTACCGTATTTAATAGTAAAACGCCTTGCTTAGCCCAAGAAACTAAATTGCCATGTTTGACCGGCGAAATACCTAAATCACTTTGCAATTCTTTATAGATATTGTTTAATGATGGTGGAATTTTAACCCCTGGTTGCACAGAAAAAGATAAGCCATGTGCTTGATTGACACCATGGTAAGGGTCTTGACCTAAAATCACAACCTTTACTTTTTCGTAAGGAGTCAATTCCAACGCTTCATAAATATGATACATATCTGGATGAATTTTCTGAGTCGTATATTCTTTTTTTAAAAAGTTTCTTAACTTTTGGTAGTATTCTTTTTCAAACTCATCTGTTAAAATCGTTTGCCAACTGTTATGAATGATTTCTTTCAATCGTTCCACCTCCAACAATCAGGATAACTCACAAATTCTTTCTTAACAAGGGGCAATCTTCGCACGCAGTGTCATCTGGATATGGTAAACTAAGAAGAAGAGAAAGAAAGGAACGATGAGAGTTATGATCAAATTAATCGCATCAGATATGGACGGTACTTTATTAGATGCCCATATGAGTATATCACCCGAAAATGCCGAAGCGATCCGCTTTGCCAATGATGCAGGGATTGAATTTATGGTTGCGACTGGTCGCAATTATCAAGAAGCACGTGCGGCTTTAGATGAAGTTGGCATTGATTGTGCCATGATTACGCTAAATGGTGCGCAAGTTTTCGACAAAACAGGAAACTCCTTGTTCACTGTTCCAATACCGACTCTAAAAACTGCAACTGTCTTAGATATCCTTGATCAAAATGAGATTTATTATGAAGTATCGACCAATCGAGGGCTTTATTCTGAAAGCCAAGCCAAAAGAATTGAAAGCTTTGCCTCAATGATTGGTAGTCATCTCCCCCATTTAACATATAAAATGGCGATTGCGATGGCTTCAGCCAACCTTGAACTTTTGCATATCAATTATGTTGATAGTATTCGTGACTTGCTCCAAGACGAAACATTAGAGGTATTAAAAGTGATTTGTTTCCATACGGAAGGTCCGCGAGTATTGGGTCCAGTTGGAAAAGAAATCAGTGAACTGGGTGACTTAGCTGTTACTTCGTCTGGTCAAAACAATATCGAGGTCAATCACAAAAATGCCCAAAAAGGAATTGCTGTGGCTCATGTCGCACATGACCGAGGAATCGAATTAGACGATGTCATGGCGATTGGGGATAATTTTAATGACGTTAGTATGTTACAAGTGGCTGGTGTTAGTTTTGCGATGGGAAATGCTGAAATCGAAGTCAAAGATTACGCAAAATTTGTCACTGATACTAACCTGGAGTCTGGGGTCGGCAAGGCAATCTTACGGGCAATTTCCGAAAATCTATAATTTTCGAGAAAAGAGGGAGAAAGATGTCAGAATTTTTCATTCAAGAAAAGCATCTCAGTCGTGTCACGAGGACTGTTGTTAAAAATGAATCTGGTAAATCCATCTTCTTAATGGTTGGTCGTTGGGGAACAAAAGGAGATGCTTTGTCTCTTTATGCAATGAACGGAAATCTTGTGGCACATATTAAACAAACGAGTCTAACTTTCGGAACCCGTTTTGAACTTTATAAGGATTTTAAAAAAGTAGGAACGATGCAAAAAATCTTTAACTGGCCCGGGGATTTTTACTATGTACGTCGTCTTCATTGGACAGTTCAAGGAGATATCTATAACCATCAATATCAAATCCATCATTTTAATCAACGAATCATGAAAATGGATAAAGCAACGCTTTTTTCTGGAGATTATTATGTACTTGATATTCCAATGGAAGAAAATGCGCCTATCTGTATCTGTATCGCAGCTGTATTAGACTACTGGTTATATCGTAAAAACCATGACAAAGATACACCTCTTTCTTACCGATTAGACACAAATTAACTTGCTCCTTCTTATAATCAGAATAACTTCAAGAAAAAATAAGCCATCCTCTAGGAAACAAGACCCGCTAGTCAGAGCAAACGAACTTAGCAGATACGCTTCATGTAGGAAGGCTTATTTTTAGTTGGCTCAGTCAAACACTTGATGAGCCTTTATTTATTCTTCTTATTTATGCTTCTTTCTTCTCATAAATCCCACAATAACAACTAACACAATAATCATTCCACCAACAATTGCTAACCATTTATTGGAAGCACTATTTGTTTTTGGCAAAACTTGCGAATCTTGATCTTGAAAATCCATTGACCGCGATTCATCGGTTACGTTAGTTGTTTCATTTGTAGAACTGTTAAACTCATTTCTATCTAAATCAGTACCCTTCCCTTGTTGTGGGATGGTGCTATTCATTCCATTTGATTGATTAGTTTTATCATTATTATTAGGATACACCTGATTGGTATCCTCTCCGCTCATACTTGGATCAATATGAAATGGAGTTGGCGTGTCAGTATCACTATTACCATTTGTTGGGTTGCTACTGCTGTCACTGCTTGTCGTGTCCGTACTGCTATCGCTTGATCCAGAATTATCTGGATTATCAGCAAGGAAAATTTCGTTAGGGTCCCAACGATTGGTTGCTGCATTTAGCGTAACATTTTTTCCGATGATTGTTCCATCCATATTTTGATTGGCTGTGACATCTGCTCGTGGCGCAATAATGGTACCTTGAAAAGGTGCATTTATCGCCAAGTTCGTTACATTACTTGGAAAATTCCATGAAATATTTGCGTCAGAAAAATCTTCCGTTTCATGATTTGCTCGATTATTGTAATGAATTTGTGACTGGATCGTGAAATCAGTTGGTGCATTGATGACATTCATAACCAAAATTTTATTTTCAGAATTTACAATATTCAGTGGTGTATTCATTGATAACACTGAAGCATCCACATTGATGATTACAACATCTGAACTTCCCATTCCTGTTACATCAATCGTTCGATTATTCATATCAGGAAAATCACTTGAAAGATAGGTTTTAGCAGGAGTAATCAACATCAAACTTTCCGAAGCTCCTTCTAATTTTGCAAATTCCGTGTCAAAATCAATATAAGTATTCCCAGGTCGATCTTGATAAAGTTCTGAAGCAGATAAATGGTCGATCCTTGAGCCATTCACCACTGCCCGATCATTTTCGATCCCTGTACTAATTGAAGAACCTACAACAAATTTATTTACTCGGTTACTATCTCCCGAAGTAAAGGATGAGCCAATCAATGAATCAGTTGCTTGAACATAGTTAATTTCTAGTTGGAGGTCACCTGTGATGATATCTGTCCCAAAATTATTGTTTGCATCTAGCTCTTTTGTTGCAACATTACCATTTGTATGCGCGTTTATCGTCGTTTTTTCTTTTGCGAATATATGGAATTGAGAAGCAATCCCTAATATTCCATAATCACCAGTTAAATCATCATAGATGCTACCAGAATCTTGAGGCGTATAAGTTTCCGCTATTGCAGGTAGAGCAACAAAGAGATTTAAAAATAATAGCATAACACCAAATATATTCCCAATTTTACTTCTTAACATTTCAACGGTCCTTTCCTGTCTCCAAGCCCAGTGACGAGCGATAGAGCATATTTTAATACTTAAAAAAAGACCCGTCATTACAGAATAATTGAAAATAAATGAAAAATATTTTCATAAAAAAGAGATTATAACAACTATCATTTAATATATACAACTGACATTTATGAAAACAAAAGAGAGTGTAAAATATTTTGTGTAAATAGAAAAAAGGAAGTCCCTTCTGTAGAATAGAGTTACCACAACACATTCACAGAAAAGAGGACTTCCATATGAACGATTTTACTACAGAAATTCTAAAGACTCTAGCGAACAAAGGCGATTTGAATGAATTATTCCGTGTCCATTTGGAAAAAGCTGTCAATACGCTTCTCAAAACGGAGTTAACGGCTTTCCTCGATTACGAAAAGTACGATCGCATTGGTTTTAACACGGGTAATTCTCGTAACGGCTCCTATGACCGTACGGTCAAGACCGAGTACGGGGAACTTCATCTCCAGATTCCGCGCGACCGCAACGGCGAGTTCAAGCAACAGACTGTTCCTGCTTATAGACGGACGAATGATACCTTAGAGGAGACCGTCATTCACCTCTTCCGAAAAGGTATTACCATGTCGGAAATCGCAGACTTGATTGAGAAAATGTATGGGCATCACTACACGCCCCAAACCATGTCCAACATGACTAAAGTGCTGACTGAAGAAGTAAATGCATTTAAAGTTAGAACTCTAAATGATAAGTATGTCGCTATTTTCATGGATGCTACTTATATTCCTTTAAAAAGACAAACTGTTTCAAAAGAAGCAGTTTATATTGTAATTGGCATTCGATTAGATGGAACCAAAGAGGTTCTTGGGTTTAGTCTTGCTCCAACTGAATCTGCTTATGTTTGGAAAGAGATTCTTCAAGACCTAAAAGACCGTGGTTTAAAAGAGGTTTTATTAGTCGTAACTGATGGTTTAAGTGGCATTAACGATAGTATTCATAGTGTTTATCCAAATGCTCAATTTCAACAATGTTGTGTCCATATATCTAGAAATATCGCTCATAAGGTTCGTGTTAGTGATCGACAAGAAATCTGTAGCGATTTCAAATTAGTTTATCAAGCAAGTTCAAAAGAAGAAGCAAATAATCAAATAAGGTTTATGATAGATAAATGGAAAAAGCAGTATCCACGAGTGGTTAAATTGCTCATGAATCCTGCTATATTAACCTTTTATAATTTCCCTCCGTCAATCAGAAGAACTATTTATTCAACTAATTTGATTGAAGGTTTTAACAAACAATTAAAGAAATATACCAAAAGAAAAGAGCAATTTCCTAATGAAGAATCTCTGGAGAGATTTCTAGTATCTCAATTCAACAACTATAATCAAAAGTTTCTATGCCGAGTTCATAAAGGTTTTAAAGAAATACATGATACATTAGAATCAATGTTTTAACTTAATCAACAGAATGGGCTTTTCCATTTACACATAATTCTTGACGCAACCAAACAAAACAAAAAAAGAGTGAAAAACCTTGTTTTCACTCAACATTTTATCAAATAATAGTTACAACAATTTAAATGTCTTTATTAAAAAAAAATAAGTTTGGTTTGATTAAGAAACCATTAAATTTCCTTTTGCATGTGATCATAGAGATGATCACTGATTTTCCTTTTGCCTACTACTTTAAATCCGTGACGTTCATACAATCTTTTGGCGTTAGGATTTTGTTCATCTACACTTAAACCAATAACATTTCGCCCAGTTTTTTTAGCTAATTTAGGTAAAGCTTCAAGTAAGTGTGAACCTATTCCTTGTCCTCTAAAAGCTTCCGAAACGGAAATGGAATCCAAATACCATTCTTTAGGAAATGTTTCTTGATCTACAAATAATTGTTCCTTATCTGTAATTCCATGTTTTTCTAAAATTACTTCTAAGGGTTTATCGATAAATGGCTCTTCTTCATCTGTGTAGCCAAATGCTACACCAGCTATCTTGCCATCAATTTCTTCAACAATTCCTCTTGTATAACTGTAACGATAATCGGGATCCATAATGGCTTCTTCTAAGATTTCAATTGTTTTTTCTTTCCCATACTTTTGTAAAAAAGGTAATTCCATATCATTTAAAATAACTAAAATAAGCGGAGCAATCTCTTGAGCATCCTCTTTTTTTGCAAAACGAATCATTTCATTCTCTCCTTTTTTTCATTCTATCACTGAAAAATAAAGATCAAAAGAGTTATTTTAAATAATCCTCGATTTTTTGGGTAACAAAATAACCATGTGAAACGATGCGAGCAGCTTCTGTCCGGCAATAAGGACAAACGATCGGCATTTCTTTATCAACATGTTCAACTACATTGTTGACTTCTTCATAAGTAAACTTTTTCCCGCAATTTGGGCATTTCATCTTTTCCATAGCAATGACTTCCTTTCTTTTTTACACATTTAGCTTACTCTTATATCGTAAAAAAGAAAAATGATAGCTATTGATTTTTAGGCACGAATCAACAAAACAGATTCTTCATTATCCTCTGCTAATTTGATCTCATAGTATAATTTGTCGCTTTTCATTAGCAAAACCCAACTTCTTACTTTAGCATTGCGCTTTCCACTTTGTTTAACAGCTTCTTTCATTGCCTTTTGAGGAGATTTGCTTGAGTAGATCTTTTTGATGTCAAAGAATGGTTGGTTTTCGGCTAATTTACTCGAACGAACAGCTGGCTTTCCGGTTGTAGGATTGACAACAAGCGTTTGTTCAGAATCTACGAAAAGATATTGAAAGGTATTGTTTGTTTGTTGTTGGACATCCTCTTTTGGTACAAACTGAACCATTTGAACTTTTGTTTTATTTGTTTCTTTTTTAAAGATTCCCACTGCTTTTTTCAGTGAGATTTGATATTCTTGTTCACTAATATCATCATAACGAAACGTAGCAGTCAATAATCCTAACGAAGCCGTTAGCCCAATAAGTATGAGAATAGCTGACCTAAATAAAATTTTTTTCATCTTCATCAGTGTCTCCCTTTTCCTTTTTTTACTAGCATACCAAGATTTTTTATTAAAAAAAATCGAATGACAGAAAGAAAAAGTGACAATTTTGTTACTTATTCATGTAATTCTAACGGCAAACCATCTGGATCAAAGAAAAAAGTCATTTTTTTCCCAGTAAATGTATCGATTCGAATTGGCTCAGTTTCGATCCCTTTTAAACGAAGCTCTTCAATGACAGATTCAATCTGTTCCACTTTAAAAGCCAGATGTCTTAATCCACATGCTTCTGGATAACTTGGACGTTTAGGCGCATTAGCTACCCCGAATATTTCTAATTCAGCTGTTCCAAGCTTTAAATCTAATTTATAATCTTCTCTTTCCGCACGATAATTTTCACGGATTACTTCAAAGCCTAACTTATCAACGTAAAATTCCCGTGATTTTTGATAGTCAGATACAATAATTGCGACATGATGGATAGCAGATAAATTCATTTTTTTACTCCTTTAATCTTTTATTCTTTTTCATATTTTAACATTTTCTTTGGTCAAAAGTTTTTTATAAAGAAAAAAATGGAAAGTTCACCTACGTCGGTTGACTTCCCATTCTTTCATCAATTCAATGTAAAGTTTTCATGTTTCCAGAAAACAAAGCAAAAAGTATCATAACACATATTATTTTAAATTGAAAGACTAGAAATATTTTTTGAAAGTAATACAATAGGTTGTGTCAACAAATCGAACACATACTATATTTAGTGTTTAAAGGAGCTTTTATCAATGATAAATTATTTTCGCTTTTTAGCACACCAACTCAAAGGTTGGCCTCAACAAAATTACTATCTTTTCTTTTTTAGTCTTGGGTGTCAGATTATGACCCTTGTGAATAGCCCTATTACTTGGTTAGCGGTGATCACTTTTATCGGTACTACACTTGGTGTCTTGTGTATCTTATCAATCAATGCAGCGAAATCTGTTAATGGTATTTTAGGAATTTTATCAGCTATTTGTTTCATCATCGTTGGTTTTTCTGCTAAAAATTACTTGAGTATCGGCGAACAAATCGCCTATATGATCACCTTAGATATCCCTGTTTTATTAAGTAAAGAATGGAATCATAACATGGCAGCAAAAATCCGTAAGTTCAATGGAAAAACATGGTTAGTCGCAATTTTTGCTACAATCTTGGTTTATGCTATTTCAGGTTTCTTGATTGGGCGCTTAACAGACGATCCACGTCCTTGGATCGATGCTATTGCCTTTTCAATCAGTTTGACAGCTGGTGTGATCAGTTTCTTGCGTTACAATAACCAATATTATTGGTGGTTGGCTTCAGGATTAGCACAGATGGTTCTGTGGTACATCTCATTTAGACATGGTTCAGCTAGTTTAGCTATGTTTGTCAATAGTTCCGTTTACCTATTGAATGATGTCTTGGCTTTCACAGTTTCTCCTTGGTATAACCAAAAAGAACGTGAACGAATGCTAAAAATGGAAAAAGAATATAATCAAGAGCATGAAAAGAGTGTGCTGATTTAAGACCGTGCCATGATCATTTTGATCTGAATATAATCGACAGACTTCTGGTAAAGCATGTTTCGATGTTCCCTTTTTCTTGGTACTTATCTAAATAAGCTAGCTGTCGCCAACAATTGATTGGTGGTAGCTAGCTTATTTTTACCCTATCGACTTTCACAATAGTCTTTTTAATAATTGCTTAGTTTTTGAATTTTCTGTTTGCAAAACTTTTTCTAATTGTTGGAAATATTGTAACGCATGTTCTTGTTCTTTCGATAAGGAATAGTCATTTTCATTTAGTTCTGTTAAAATGGTCATCACTTTTTTCGTTTTCAACTCAACAGCAATTTTATCCCATACTTCCTCGGTGACTACCTTTTTCTGTGACACATTTTCGTTGGCTATCACTGTTTGCTTCATTTCTTTTTCTTTTCGTAAGACCTTCAAGAAACCATTTCTCATGACTCTAGGAATACTATCAAAGAAGCCTTCTGTGAAACCATAACGACAATATTGCTGCCAGATGAAAAGATACACCTCGGATTGGATAAATCGCTGCTTGCGTGCATATTCGGTCATTTTACTCTGTTGTTCTGGAGTTTGTTGGCGTCCAGTTGCTCTTAATTGCTGGATGAATGTTTCAAAGAAGGTCAATGATAGTTGTTCACCCCCGTCAACAGCGATCAACGCCCAATCTTTTTGCAAAAAAGTTCGGTAATTCGTTAAAAAAGTCTCGACATCTTTCACTAATTCTTCTGAAAAATCTTCAAATAGTTCTTTCTTCCCACGAATTTTTTTAGGGGTTCCCTCTAATTGCGTTGCAATACGTGAGATCTCTTGTTTCAGCGCTTGATAATCAGCAAGATAAATTGGCATATCTGCTTCACGAAAATCCACAACCCTGGCAACTAGTTTTTGATCAGGCAAATAGGGATTTTTTAATTTTCGATTTTGGTAGAGCATAAAACAATATTCTTGCCATAAATCTTCTGGAAACGCCACGTTTTGCTGTTTCAGCCACAATAATTCGTCTAGTGCTAAATCGACTTTAGTCATCCCTTGATTGATAGATGTTGCGATTTGCGGGCTTACGTGTAAATGTTCAGCAAAGTGATTGATCCCTAAAGAAAGGCTCTTACCGGTCTTTGGTGAATGAACGATATATTGCACTTTTAATTCACGACCGCATTCGCAATATAATTTTTGTTGTCGCCGTTTGGTACGAAAAAAAGGATTGATTTTAAAATCGGAAAAGACCCAATCAGTCGCTGCTAAATAATTTTCTTCTATAAATTGGGAATTAATCAAGTAGCGTCGATGTTGATCAACTAATTGACGTTGTTTCGTCGTCAACTTTTCATAGATTTCCCAACGCTGATTACTTGTATACTGTTTTGATATCTTAATTGGATAGACTTGATTGATTTCTTTGGGGTACCATTCTTTAAATACCTTTTGCCAGTCGTTCATTACTTATGTTTCCTTTCAAAAAAAGAATCGACTGGTCTGATTCGACCAGTCGACACAATGATTTGTTTTTCACTACATTATTTGTAAAAATTAGTGAGTTGTTCCTGCATTGCCAGCAATGTCATGATCATTTGTTACGGCTGCTTCGACTGCATAAGTCAAAGAAGCGGCAATATCATCTAATGACATTGATGGTGTGCCTACTGGACGATCAATCACTTGATCAGGTGAAAATGGCACATGGATAAATCCGCCACGAATCGTTGGGAATTTTGTCTCAATCAAGTGAAGCAAACGATACATGATGTCGTTGCAAACAAAGGTACCAGCTGTATACGAAATGTAAGCAGGTAATCCATGTTCATGGACATTTTTTGTCATTGCTTTAATCGGTAAAGAAGTGAAATAAGCAGCTGGTCCATCTGGTTCTAACGCTGTATCAAAAGGTTGGTTTCCTTCGTTGTCAGCAATTCTAGCTTCTGCTAAATTGATTGCTACTCGTTCGAATGAAACAGCTGAACGTCCACCAGCTTGTCCAACACAGATGACGATTTCCGGTTGATGTTCTTCGATTGCTTTTTCCACAACTTGGCTGCTTTTAGCAAAAACCGTTGGGACTTCCACTTTGATAATTTGTGCTCCAGCAATTTCATCAGGCATTTTTTTCACTGCTTCATAAGCAGGATTCACTTTATCTCCACCAAATGGATCAAAACCAGTTACTAGTACTTTCATTTTACATTCCTCCATTATTCTCAATATAAACTAACTATTATTATAGAGTTTTTTCTTATTTAAATAAAATCATATAAACGATTTGGAACACTAACATGAAGATCGCTACGAATAATTGGTTCTTGATTACGCCGTATTTGTCTTTCATCTCTAACATTGCCACAGGCACGACATTGAAGTTTGCAGCCATCGGTGTTAACAAGGTTCCACAGAACCCACAGGTCAGAGCAACCATTCCCACTAGTGCTGGATTTGCGCCGTGACTGAATACAAACGGTGCACCGATCCCTACAGTCATTACCGTAATCGCTGCAAAGGCGTTCCCCATAATCACCGTGAAGATAACCATACCCAATGCATAGATTATAATACCGACATTCACATTACCTTCGGGAACGATTTGCCCGACTGCATTAGAAATAACTGTCCCTACTCCTGCACTTGTAAAAACCGCTCCTAATGATGCCAAGAGCATTGGTAACATACTTAAAGGTCCTACTGTTCCTAGCATATCTGCAGCATCATCTAAGAAAGTAGTTGGTCGATTGTCTCGTGAGAAGAACATCATGATCACCATTGCGGCAAAAACACCGACACCAACACCAACTAATGCGCCAAGCTTAGTAAAGAGTGCGAACAAGATTGCAAAGATCCCAATACTCAATGCCGGAATAAAGATTTTCATTCCTAATTTATCAGACATTTTTTCCATGTATTGTTTAGAAGGTAAGCGACTTTCTCCTTTGCTGACTTTCTTTGCAATCGCTGGAACTGTCATGGCAAAAATCAAAAGACCGTTGACGATCGCAGGTAACCATCTTCCACCAGCAATTACGATTCCTAATACTGTCCAGAAAAAAGCAGAACCGTAACGATGAGGATTCGTTTTATCGTTAATATTTCTGATTCCTGTATAAATCAGAACTAACCCCATGATGATATATAATATTTCTAATAATTTATCCCCTAATAAAATTTCAGGATCTGTAAAAAAGCTCATATTATTGCCCCTTTCCTGAATAATATTTTTTCGCTAAGTTCTTTTCTCTTAAGTAGAAATAAATACTTGCAACAATCAGTGCAACGACAGCAACTGGTACTTCAACCAAAGCAAGTTGTCCTAGTGTCACTTCATAACCCAGACCTTTTAAAGTCGATTGAACTAACAACGCACCTGCTCCACCAACGAATAATACTTGACCAAAGAACCAACAAATATTTTCCATCGCAGAAGACATGCCTTTTAATTCTTCCTCATGTTGTGGATCAATTTCCAGGCCTTTTGATTCGACTGTTCCTAAAGCCATTGGCATGATGATTGGGCGAACAAAACCGGCAACTCCACCAAAGCTGACATTGAACGCTGCAAAGATCATACGGAAGACCCCATAGATATCAATGATCATTCCAGCTGATACTTTCTTAAAGCGCTTAATAAGCGAAGCTGCTGATTCTTTCAAACCATTACGTTCCAGTGTACCTGTTGCCAACATAATAATGATAAAAATAGCCATTCCTCGATTATTGACAAAACTTGTTCCTAAAGTTTCTAACATTCCTTCAATTCCTAAACCGCCTGTCAATGCGGTGACGATCAGTGCGACCATTACGATCAAAATTGAATCTAATTTTAGTGCAAAACCGATAATGACGATCAAGACACCTAAAAGACTAAGATAGTTCTCCATTTGACTTCCTCCTTAAAATTACAAGATATTTTTTTATTATAAATCAAAAAGCCATGAAAATATAGATAAAATCCAATTATCTCATTGTATTTTTTAAAAATTCAGTCAATTCAATAAAAAAATTAGAAAAATCACTTACGATTGAAACAACTCGTTTACAGTTCAAATTTATTGAGATCTTATTTTTGTTAACTAACAAATGAACAAAAAACAAACAAAAACGTGCTTCATTATCTAAAATAACACTTTAGCGTAGGTGTTTTCCTCCAAAAAACGACTTCTAAATCGAATGGCCGATTCAAATTGGTTCACGTTTTAGCTTATCACTACCCTTATTTTTTATTCTGTGTTATCCTTTCAATTAACAAAATAATGACACAACTATCGCCGGGTAGTATTAAGAGGATAAGCATTCCATTAGGTCTTTGGAGGAATGCTACTCCTCTTTTTTGTGTAAATGGAGTGATTAATATGGCATGGTTTGAATTAATCTTAGCGGGAATCTTGGAAGTTTTTTGGTCTACGATGATGAAATGGAGTGATGGTTTTTCTAAATTGAATTATTCTTTCTACACAGTCATTGGCATGATCGCCAGCTTTTATCTCTTATCAAAGGCGATCAAACAGTTACCAATGAGTTTATCCTATCCTATTTGGACCGGAATCGGTGCCGTTGGTTCAGTGATCATTGGTGTCGTCTTGTTTCATGATAAACTGACATTAGCCACTTGGTTTTTCGTTGGCTTATTATTGATTAGTCTGGTCGGAATCAAAATAACGAGTGGACATTGATCCTACATTATCAGGAATGGTTGATCAGACCAAAACAATAGTAGGTGCATGAACACATCAAAAAAAGCCAGATAACCGGTTTTGCTAACAATTCTTTTATTAGAATCATGAATTACCGTTTATTTGGCTTTTTTAATGACTTAATTTAACATATTTGTGTATTTAAACATGTAAAACGCCTGTAGCAAATAGAATCATTGCTGTTAGTCCGATCATTGTGACACCGACTAATAAAAATTTATCTAAGTGAAGATGAGGGATTGGCTCATTTTGTTCTTTCCGGGCTCTTAAATAAAAGAAGATCCCAGGTAAGAAGAGTACTAACACTAACATCACTTCATTGAAAGCAACCACGAGCATTGCCCAGACTTGAAATGCACTGGCTAAAAAGCCAATAAAGAATTGCCCCCATTCTTTTCTTTGATAAGATAGTTTCATCTGATAAAGACCTAAGAATAACCAAGTAAAGAATATCGCTGCTGTCCCAAGTGTGTAAGCAAAATTATACGCACTATCCGTGAACAATAAAGAAAGTAAGAAAACATTAGTACAAATCGTCGTTAAGACAATAGCATATGTTGGCGCACCTTTTTTATTGACTTGACCCCAGCGTTTCGGTAATAAGTTAGCATCTGCCATATTCCTCATGGTTTCAATCGGTAAAATCGTCCAAGATAACCAGACACCGACAAGCGAAATGATCAAACCACCGTTGATCAAGATTGCTCCCCATTTTCCTACCATCATTTCAAACACATAGCCCATCGCTGGCTGTGTTTGGATTCCTTGCAATTCTTTCATTGACATTGTCCCATAAGGTAACATCGAAACTAAAACATAAATGATGATTAAACCAAAAATACCAAGGATCGTTGCTTTCCCTACATCTGATTTTTTCTTTGCACGAGAACCAACCACAGAAGCTCCTTCGATCCCAACAAACACCCATAACATCACCATGATACAGCTCAATATCTGACTAGAAAATGGCACGGGCTGGCCATTCGCACTCAATATGATATCACTAGAAAAATTATCGATAAATTGTTGCAGTGAAAAGGTACTGATTGCTACAACAATAAATAAAAATAGTGGGACAAGTTTACAGATCGTTACAATAGCGTTCACATAACTTGCATTTTCGACCCCACGATTGACTAGCCAAGCATATCCCCATAAAAACAAAGTGCTCATAACGATCGAAGCGATATTCTGACCTCCGTCGAATACTGGGAAAAAGTAACCTAAAGCACTCATTAGCAACGTAGCAAAGGCTACGTTCCCCAACCAACAAGTAAGCCAATAACCCCAACCACTGATAAATCCAGCAAAACGTCCGAAACCAGCTTCTGCATAGCTGAAAATACCACCTTCCAGCTCTGGACGTTTTTTATTGATATTATTGATTGATAACGAGAGCATCAACATAGCTGTTCCAACTAGCACCCAACTAAAAATAGCTGGGGCACCAGCCGATCCGGAGATGTCCGTCATAATACCAAATACGCCACCTCCTATCGCTGACCCAATCACTAAGGCCGCTAGTGGAAACAACCCTATTCCTTTGTTCTGTTGCTCTGTATCCATTTTAAGCATCCTCCAAAATAAACCGCTTTTACCAAAAGTATAACAAATCTTCACCTGTTTTACTTTATTCATAAAAATTCTAATAGAAATATAATTGTAACTATTTTTTTCTAATTATACAAGAATATTGCATATTCATTTAGGGAAAACCTTTTCCAAAAATTGATAAAAAAATGCTATACTGGAGACAAGAATTGGAGGAAATGTAATGAACATTCTATATATATCGATCTCTGGAAACACACGAGCTTTCGCTAAAAAACTTGCTGAATATGCTGCGAACCAACATGAGTTAAATCCTCAATTACCAGAAATCACGCTAAAAGAAATTCATGAAAATAGTGACTTTCAACAAGAGAGTGAACCTTTCTTCACTTTTGTACCCACTTACTTAGATGGAGGAAATGGGTTAGATAACGGTGATACAGAAATTTTAACAGAAACCATGCGTGAATATCTGGAATACGAAGACAATCATACGCTTTGTCTGGGTGTCGTAGGGAGTGGAAACAAAAATTTTAATAATCAATATTGCTTAACAGCTAAACAATACGCCAGCCAATTTGGCTTCCCTTTCCTCGCCGACTATGAATTACGGGGAACCCCAGCAGATGTTGAGCGAGTATATCAAAAGTTAGTCGAAACAGCTAACCAATAATTTCTAAAAAATTCGATCAAAACATAGAACAGAGAGGAAACTTAGTTGGTAAGTTTCCTCTCTATTTTTCTTTTTTAGGCTTTATACTCATTCAGTAATCCGCTTATCGGATATCCTTCATCCATCACTTGCGATTATTTTACATTACAATAGAAGTAAACTGTGTCACCTCCAACACTGTGATTTATTGTGTGAACTTGTTACGAAGCTCTGGCTAAGATAAAACACTCGTCATCCACATGATGCCCCATTCATAGACTTCCGTTATAAAAAGTTATCGTATCAGATTCTAATTCTATTTCAATGGATCTCCCCTTCATTTAGATTACTTTTGTCAGAAAAATTTGTTATCAAAAACTTAAACATAGACAGTTTGAAAGAGAATCACTAGTCAAAATGGAAGAAATAAAATTCCCCATACTCTTTTTAAAGCTATTCAGTTCAAATAATCTTAATATAACCAAGCATATTGCAAACGTTAACTTAACAGAACAAAAAGGAAAAGGTATAATAAAAATAGAAATATTTAGATTTTTATATGTTATTTTATTTTTTTGACACTAGATTATAAACAAGGAGGTGAAAAAACATTAAAAAAAAGAAATTTCTTGTTGTGTTATTTTCAATGTTTTATTTATTATTTTTAGGTGCTTGCAAGCAAAAGAATGATCCTGTGGTTTCTTTAGAAGAAGTCGATAAAGCAGTGATTTTTGTTAAAGATGACGAAGGAAAAGAAAAAAGTTGGAAAGCTACAGACCCCAATTTTTTAAAAACATTAATAGGAAACCTTAATGTTCTGTTTAATAAATCGGATCAACATGCTCAACGTTATGATATGAAACTGACATCAAAGCAAAAAAGATGCAACTATCAAATAAAGTTTTATAAAAACAATAATGTTGTACAAGAGATTCAGATTTCAAAAGTAAATAAGGTAACTATAGACAAAGAGGAATTCATGATTGGAAAAGAGAAAGAAAACGAACTAGATAGTTTGAAAAATCATTTATTACTTGTTGCTAAATAGATAGGCGATGTTGGGACAAACATCTACCAAAAATGAAATAAGCCTGATTTTACTTTTAGTACATACCATCAAAATCGGTCTTATTTTACTATTCTAGCCACTTTGTCTTCGTGTATTTCTTCTAATTTCTCCAATTGAACTTTTAGCTTGGTTCACCAGTGATTTATCGTCTTAAATGAATCAAACTGTTTCTCTTACAATTATTTTTCCCTCTTATTAATCATAGAAAAGAGCCTGAGACCGCACTTGGTCCCAGGCTCGAATTTTCTCTATTCTTTATCTGCTTTTACTTCGTTCAATTTTTTGTAGCTTCAACAGTCATGACCTTCGCTTTGGCTTTTGTCTCACCTGTTTTTTCTAAAACGAAATTTTTTACTTTCTCCATATTGGTAATTAAAACCATCATCGAAGTTTCTTTACCGGCAGCTTTGATTGCTGCTAAATCGACTTGAGCAACAAGTGTATCAGGTGTCACCAACTGACCTTCTGTTACCTTCACCTCAAATGGTGCACCACCAAGGTCAACTGTATTGATCCCCATGTGAAGTAACACTTCTAATCCATTAGCGGTTGTGATACCAATCGCATGTTTAGTGGGGAACACTGAGCTGATCGTTCCACTTACTGGTGAATAAATCTGACCATTGATTGGCTCAACAAAGTAACCTTCTCCCATCATTTTTTGAGCAAATACGGGATCACTTGCCTTTTCAAGTGACTCAACTACTCCATCAGCTACAGCAGCTAATGAAATTTCACTTGTGCTGACTGCTCCTGTATTTTCCGTCATTGGTGTCATTTCAGTTGTTGTTTCTTCAGCTAATTCTTCTTTCTCCAATTGCTCTTTAGGAATACCAAAGAAGAATGTTGCTAGGAAACCACCTGCGTAAGCAGCGAGTAACCCTAAGACATACCCTAACCATTTTCCATCTGAAATCAATGGGATCAAAGCAGCACCAGAAGGCCCGATCGCAATAGCACCTACATTTCCAATCATCCCAACAACAGCACCACCAATACCACCACCGATACAAGCGGTAATGAACGGACGTCCTAACGGCAGTGTCACACCGTAGATCAATGGTTCACCGATTCCTAAGATTCCTACGGGTAACGCACCTTTGATCATTTCAGTCAATTCTTTATCTTTTTTACAACGAACCCACAATGCTAATGCTGCTCCGACTTGTCCGGCACCAGCCATCGCCAAAATAGGTAATAATAGTGTTTTTCCTGTTTCATCAATCATTTGGACATGGATCGGTGTTAAGATTTGATGCAATCCGAACATAACCATCGGTAAGAATAGTGTCCCCAAGACAAATCCTGAAAAGGCACCACCTACACCTAATACCCAGTTGATTCCGCCAACCATTCCATCTGAGATGAAACCAGCGAGTGGCATGATGAAGAAAATTTCGACTAAGCCAATAGCAATCAATGATAATGTAGGGGTAACAATAATATCAATGGAATCTGGTACAACTTTATGCAATTTCTTTTCAACGATTGCTAATAACCAGACAGCAAAAATAACTCCTAAAATCCCACCTTGACCTGCAGCTAACGCTTCACCAGTGAATAAGTTTTTAAGTGGCGCTTCTGGATTCATGCCCGTTAATAAGACTACCGCACCGATAACACCACCCAGAGTTGGTGTTGCACCAAAAACTTGAGCTGCATTGATCCCTGTATAAATCACTAAGAAACTGAACATACCATTTTTTAGAATGTTCATGATATCAATGTATTGTTGCCAAGTTGCTGCATCTAATGTACCCGCTGTCACTAAGTTTGCTAGTACCGCAGCAATCCCTGCCACAATCCCAGTACCGACAAATGCTGGAATCATAGGGACGAAAATGTTCGAAATATCTTTCAAGATTGATTTGATTTTTGATGGTTTTTGTTTATTTTTTTGAGCAGCTTTCATCGCTTGCGCTCTCTCATTTACCAAATCTTTTCCTGAGGCTGACGACTTATCAGAAGCTCTCTTTCCTGAAGAAATCTGTTCTCCTAATTTTACACCTGCTTGATCTACCATCGTTTGTGCTACTTTGTTCACTTTACCAGGACCGATGATCACTTGCAGTTGTTCGTCCTCAACAACGCCTAATACACCAGGTATCGCTTTCAATTTTGCAACATCGACAAGCTCATCATTAATGATCTTCATTCGAACACGGGTCATGCAGTGGACAATGCTTTCGACATTGCCCATTCCGCCTACACCAGCATAGATCCGCGTTGCTAGTTCTTCTAAAGTCAATTCATTTTTAGCCATTGGTTCTTCCCCCTCATAAGGTTCCTTTTACAAAGCCGTTTGCTTCAACTAATTTTTCTTCTGCTGTCGCTTTATCACTATTGGTTAAAATCATCACGATCGCTAATTTCACATTTTTATCTGCTTCATTAAAATACTTCTCAGCGGTTTGATAGTCAACCTCTGTTGCTTGCATAATGATTCGTTTTGAACGCTCAATCAATTTTTCGTTGGTCGGTTTCACATCGACCATCAAGTTATTGAATACTTTGCCAATCCCGATCATACTAATTGTTGAGATCATATTCAAAATCAATTTTTGTGCTGTACCAGATTTTAGGCGAGTTGAACCGGTTAGAAACTCAGGTCCTGCATCAACTTCGATCGGATAATCGGCATGTTGACTGATTTCAGCATTTTTATTACAAGAAATTGTAGCAGTAGTCGCACCGATTGTACGAGCATAATCTAAACCGCCAATCACATACGGTGTACGACCACTTGCGGCAATCCCGATGACCATATCATTTTCAGTTAATCCTAAGTTTACTAAATCTTCTTTCCCTAACTCTAAAGAGTCTTCTGCTCCTTCAACCGCAACTGTCATGGCTGCTTCACCACCAGCAATCAAGCCAATGACCATCTCAGGTTCTACACCAAATGTTGGTACACACTCTGCAGCATCTAGCACACCTAAACGACCACTTGTACCGGCACCCATGTAGATCAATCGACCACCTTGTTGGAAAGATTTAATCGTCTGTTGGATCACTGGTTCGATGCTAGCCAATTCTTTTGAAACGGCTTCGGCAACTTTATGATCTTCTTGGTTCATTAGCTGAACTGCTTGGGTAACACTCATTTTATCAAGTCCAAATGTTTGTTGATTTCGTCGCTCTGTTGTTAGATTTTCTAAATTAATTTGCTTCATTTGTTTTTCCTTCTCTTCTAATTATTTTAAAATTTACCCCTGCACGGATTTGCTCAAGTAGCGGTAACTCGGCTTCGCTTATTTGAGCGACCCGATTCACTTTTTCATCTGCTGGTAAATCCTTTTTAGTAATTTGAATCTCCCCCATGTAACGAAGATATCGTTCATTATCTAAAGTAATCGTTCCTTTTGCTCGTTCTTTCGTATCACGAGGAGGAATTTGAGGGATGTTTCTAAACCGTGCATCCGCACTGCGGATAACATCTCTTGCTTCATCTTGCCGATTCATATGGTTTCCTAAAATATACTCGTAAAACTGAGCATCAATTACTTCAGCATGTAGTAAAATTGTTTGTTCTCTTTGATACATGGCAAATTGTTCTTGAACTTCTTCTGAAAGTCCGCCATCACCGATATAAATCAAATCTGTATCGCATGACATCAAATCTAGCGCAGCAGCTAAAGGATGGACATGTCGATGACTTTCTAAAGTAGGTAAACCTTGATATAACGGACCACGTAATGCTTCGTCGCCTGCCACAAAACCTTGGATTGTAAAGCCTTGTTCTTTTAGCCAATGATTTTTTTCTTGATACCATTTCCGATCTAATCCAGTTTCGGGACGCGGATAGTAATTATGCCATGCTTCAAGTTGAGAAAAATCTGCATTAGCGACTTGTAATTCTGTGACATCTTGTGGAGTGATCGTGCTGGCGTTTAAACTGATTTTGATTTGATGGCTCCAATTCGCAATTTGTTCATTTGAAAGATGATAATCCATTCGTAACCCAGTAACGCCAATCTTTTTTAATGGCTCTAAATCTGCCATCGAAAACCCAGCATGTTTTAAAGCATCTCCAGAAATATCTACCATTAGATCCAATTGATTTTCTTTGGCACATTCGCCTAGTTCTGTTAACCGTTTTTTATATAAACTAGCATCATCTTCAGGAATATGCATAGAAGTAAATATCCCATCAAACCCATTCTTTGCCATCTTTTGGATATAAGCTTTTTTTTCTATCGTTAAAGCTTCATTCATAAAGATCGAAAAACCAAACATCTGTCTCCCCCTCACGCGATGTATCCGTATTCATTTCTATGAACAGAGTATACCTCTTGTGAAATAAAATTTCAACATTTTTATAAAAATAAATTAATTTTATTTCTAAAAGCGTTTTCGTTGATTGATAATGATAGGCGATTTCAAAGATTAATGGCTAATTATATAACTAAAGAAAGAACGACACACCGACTAAAAAGTGTTTCATGCGCTGAATGACAGAACAAAAATACGCATCAATCATTGGTTCATTCTGACCTCTATTTGATTTATACAACTCATCAGTCCTTATTGACAAAAAGCCACGTAAATAAACGGAAGAATGACAAAAATAGCAAAAACTATTTTTGGATTCTTCCGCTTATCGGTTTCAGAAATCAACTATTTTTTTGATTCATGATACGAATGTTTGACTCCGCTGCTACCCGCCAAAAATGAGTTAAGACTTTATAGTGTTCAGCTCATGTTTACTGGGAAAAGTAACTAATTCCGTATTTTCAACAAAAAAATCAAAGAATGTCTCATTTGGCATAGGATGGAAATAAGCGTTCATGATACGAATCAACGCATTATGACAAACTAATAGGTAGACGTTCTCTTCATCAGCAAGACATTCTTCGATCAATGGAACAACTCGAGCATAAACATCTAACACTGATTCACCATTTGGAAAGCGCACCGCAAATTCTTGTCGTGCTTCTTGAAAGATTGTTTCATGACTTGGCATCCCGTCGTATTCCCCAAAATCCATTTCGATTAATCGTTCATCTACTTCCATTGGCAAGTGAAGTTTATCGGCAACGGCTTGCGCTGTATCTTTTGCACGTTGTAAAGGGGAATGGATAATCTTCGTGACTGGGATTTGTAATTCTGAAACTTTTTCAGCCAATTTCTCCGCTTGTTTTTGCCCTTTTTCTGTTAACGGGGCATCCGCTCTCCCGCAGACCCGTTCTGCTGCATTCCAAGTTGTCTCGCCATGTCTAGTTACATATAACATTATTCAACGCTCCTTTGTTTGTTCTGGCTCGATTGTAACATAACTAATGAGCAAAACAAGTTTCACTACTTATTGATGACAATGAGTTATTTGAGTGAAATGAGTCGATCAGCTATTTTATTTAAGAAGAGTTGGTCATGATCCACAACCAACATTGCAGGTTTAAACGATAAAATCAGTTGCTCCAACTGGACTTGATTGAAGACATCTAAATAGTTCAACGGTTCATCCCAAATATATAATTCCGCTTCTTGAGAAAGCGACTTGGCTAGTTCAACTTTTTTGCGTTGCCCCATACTCATCTGTTCAATTCGGTTATGAAAGACTTCTCTTTCCATCCCTAACTTGCGGAGATTATTTAAAAATGTTTGATAATCAACTTTTTGCTTTTCTGCAAATTCACTGAGCGTACCGCGATTATCTTCATAATTCTGACGCACGTAACTGATCGTTAGTTGATTAGGCTTATGGATCGTACCTGCAGTTATTCCATCAAAATCGTCTAAAAGATAATGGATGATCGTAGATTTCCCTATACCGTTTGCCCCTGTCAACGCCACACATTCGTTTTGGTCAATCGTAAAATTAACGGGCGAAAAAAGCAGCTGTTGATACCCCAGTTGTAAATTCTCCACAGTCAGCAATCGTTTATGATGTGTTTTTTTGACATTCATTGTCAAAGGCTCTACATATTCGATATCCTTCAATAATTTTTCTTTTTCCCCGATTTGCGTTTCCATCCGATTCACGATTGCTTTCGAGCGTTTCATCGTTCGAGCGGCATCCGCACCAATTGCACCACGATTCACTCTACGATTTTCGGTATCGATAAACCCAACGCTTTTTTTCGTCTTATCTCCCTCACGAGAGCGGGACCACTCTGCTTTTTCTGCTGCAGTTTTCTTCAAGCGCGTGACTTCTTTTTTGATTTTTTCATTTTGGGCAATCTCAAACTCATTTTTTAACTGCTTTTGCTCTTCATATACTGAAAAGTTCCCCTGATACAGTTCTAATTGGCTTTTTTCAATGGCTAATACATGATCGACCACTTCATCGATAAATCCGCGATCATGGCTGATCACGATAAATCCTTGATTTTTTTTCTGCAAGTAATTAGCTACTTGTTTTCTTCCGACTAAATCCAAATGATTCGTCGGCTCATCGATCAAAGGAAAATGCTGATCATCAACAAAAAGCAGTGCTAAGAGTACTTTTGTTTTTTCACCACCAGACAGTGTGTGAAATGGTCGCCACAAAATCTCTGGGTCAGTTTCCATTAATTGTAGTTCTCTTTCGATTTCCCAAAGTTCGACATCAGCTATCTCATTCAACGCATCATAAGTAAATTGTGCTTCTTCTCCAATTTCTTGAGGGAAATAGTTAAATTCTTGCTGATGGATAATCTGTCCTTGATAAGGTAGTTTATCTTGTAAAATGTTCAATAATGTCGTTTTTCCACGTCCATTCCGACCGATCAATCCTAATTTCCAAGTGGTATCAAAATTCAATGTAGCTTGATCAAATAAGGGTAGCACTTGATTGTCATAACCAAAAGTTAAATTTTTAATTTCTATCTTCGACATTTATATCCTCCTATAAAAAAGACCAGTCCTATTTTCAGAACTGGTCGCCAAAGAAGGGATACAAAAAGAGACCCCACCAATGAAAACTCGCCAATTCTGAAAATCTGCCTGCTATTTTTTATTGAGTAAGTGTTTTTCACATTAAATTCTGCATGAGCAAGCTTCAACGGGCAATCGTTAGACCGTTTCTCTTCACTCAAACATCGTGATTAATGTAATTTATGCACTTTTCTCATTAATAAAATAGCCTTAATGCAGCTTTCAATCATTGACTTAGTTTTTCAATGGCAAGATCCCTCACTTCGTTTTATTTGTCATTAGGTTAACATAATTATTTTTAAACTGTCAACTAAGATAAATCATCTTCCACTAATCGGCTGAGATTATGTGTCATAATCGCTACTTTTTCGAGGGTTTCTTGACGATCTAAGGCTTTTTTCAATTCAATCGGTCCTAGCTGGATACTAAAAACACTTGGCAGAAATTCATCTAATCGTCCAAGATTTTTTTCGCGACTGCCACATAACGCAATAACTTTTTTCCCATGTTTCTTTGCCAGTTTAGCTACACCATATGGTACTTTCCCATTGTTCGTCTGCTGATCGATTCGTCCCTCACCTGTGATCACGAGATCTGCTTGTTTGATGGCTTCTTCTAAACCAATCAGTTGAGCAACAAGTGAAAAACCAGAAACCATTTTACCACCGACAAGCAATAACGCTCCACCGATTCCACCAGCAGCCCCACTTCCAGAAACAGCATTTAAATCAATATTAGTCGTTTGTTTTATCTGTTCGGTTAAATTCGTTGCCTGTTTGTCAAGAAATGCTAAAGTTGTTTTTGTACCACCTTTTTGCTTACCATAAATTTGAGCTGCTCCTTGTGGGCCACTGTAAAAACTTGTCACATCAGCAGCAACTAGCAATTGAACCTTTTTGAATTTTTCACGGCTTTTGCCCCACTCGATTCGTTTCGTCGTCAGCAGTGGATTTCCCTCTGTAGCCCCAACTAACTTGGCTCCTAGCGACTGCAACAGACCTAAGCCACCATCTGAACAGCCACTCCCACCTAATGTGACAATCACCTGATCAACCTCTTGTGTCAAAGCATCTTTCAAAAGTTCTCCCAAGCCAAAGCTAGAAGCTGATCGAATCGTTTGATCAGTTGGCTCCTTTAATAAATCAAGACCGATTACTTCAGTTGATTCAATCACTGCCAGGCGTTTTCCCGCATAAACCGTGAGTAAATATCTGCAGCTCACTTTTCGAAAAAGCAGATCTACCCCTTCGATTACCCGCCATTGACCACCTAAAGCATGATAGATCGCCTCTGCTGTTCCTTCTCCTCCATCAGCAATCGGGCGATTGATTTTTTCTCCTTTTTTTGAAAACCAGCCGTTCAAAGCTGCTTGATTTAATTCAAACGATGAGGCACTTCCTTTAAATGAATCAATGGCTGCTAAGATCGTCATTGTCGTTCCTCCTCTGTACTTTACTCTCATTACTAGTAAGACATGTTTCTCTTTTTTTGACAACCAATATAAGTTGAAAATTTGCAAAAAACAATACTCGGATGGAACTTAGAAACCATTGATGTTGTTTTCTAAAAACAGAAAAGTGACGTTCAAGAATTCACTTCCTTCTTGAACGCCCACTTTCGATTATTGCTATTTGATTCTTGCTGTTTATAAGTGCTTTTTATTTGAAACAACCGACCATGTGGTATTAAGATGCTCATATTTTCTGTTCAAAGAAATTGGTATCACCCTCGTGTTTTCAGTGTCAAATCCATATTGATATACAGTATAATCACAATACACGATTCTGTGCGTAAAATACAAGCATTCATCTGGTAATTCTTCTAACGAATGATAAATCATTGGATTCAGTTCAGTATATTCATTCATTTCGGACATGAGTAGTTCACGATAAAAAATTTGCTTTACAACACTAGGAGCCACAATGAAAATTTCAGTAGGTTGTTCTTCTTTTTCGTCTGTAATCAAGGTCATACTTTTAACAAATTTTCTGATCAAGTTGTGATTCCATCTTACTTTTGGATAGTATGTTTCCTTCCAATCATTGAGAATAACTATGATATCCTCATACAGTTTTTTTTCTGCAGTAGTTAATAAATAGATTTGATCAGGGAGAAATACTTGACCATCTGCCCAGATCGTACGAATAAACTGTAAAAATGATTTTTTTAAAATAAAATCATTTTTACAATTTTTGTCAATTCTAGTTACAATTTTTTCGATTAGCTCATGGAGACAAGGCGTGTTTTCAATGAAACTGGTATAAACAACTTCAAAATCTTTTTTCAATAATTCCATATTTTCGTTCGTATAATTTCGTGTGTTAAATAACGAAAAAATATAATACACGTCTTCTTCTTGTATATCTAAATGTTCTTTTTGTTCAGCTAACCCTTGGCTAACAATATGAAATAAAGGCTTTTTTTCAGCTGACTTTTTATCTTCTTCATCAAAATAAAGAGGATATTCTTTACGTCCAATCGCTATTTCAATTCCTCGAACAATCAAAAATCTATCTTCATCAGAATATCTTCGTTTGAAAAAATGTGTTTCGACAAAATCAATCAATTGGTGACAAGCATCTATTACTTGATGATTTTTATTTTCATACCCTTCCCAATTAATGTATCTCACTAAGGAAAGTAAAAGATTTTGCACGTCAAATTCAGGAATGATAATTTGTTTATTTCTTAAATAGGAATTAGCTTTAAAGAAATCTAAGACTGTCTTTTTGATCGTATAAACTTTACTTAAAGAGATAAACTCAAGATCTGATAATTCCGTACTAGTGAATTGCCCTCTAAAATAATAACTTAAAAATTTTAAAAAATACGATTGTCCATATAAAAACTGTGTTAATTCTGATAATTCAATACCATGTTTAAATATGACTCTATAGATATGCTTTTCTCGCTTAATGTCTTCGATACAATATTCTAAACATTCGGTGATACTTTCAAGATCGTGTAACACAGTAGGCATTGTCACACCTAACATTTTGGCAATATATTCGATATCTATTTCTTGAAATTCAAATAATTGCTCACAAAGATAGACTTTTCTCGAAATATTCCGCTCAATGTAATTTTCCAACATGCCTTTTTCGCTCCTCTAATTTATATATATACTTATTTAAACATATTACTTAAAACCCATTTTTTTATCCCCTTAAAAGGAAAACGTTTACAAAAACAAAATAAAAAAGTCTGAGCTGGGAAAAAGCTTCTTCCCAGCCCGAACAAACCAATCATTAACTATAAATAAATGACAGTGAAGCATTTTTTGCATCGAGTAAAAAAGATTCAACTAAGGAGGAATCTGTCTTTCATCATTCTGCTTAATACTTTCTCGCTAATTTTAGTCAAAAATATCAACATCGAGTTTTTCGACAACATCTTTTAAAAGTTGGATTCCAGCTGCGCTATTACCAAAAGCATCTAATGCTGGGCTGAAAACACCCATGCCATAATAATTAGGAACAGCTACCATTAGGCCCCCACCGACACCACTTTTAGCTGGAACACCGACATGAACAGAAAATTCCCCTGATTCATCGTACAATCCTGCAGTTGTCATAATTGATTTGACAATCGTTGCGCTTTCTTCTGTAATGATTTGTTGTCCACTCCAAGGAGCAATACCTTTATTCGCTAAGACAGCGCCTAACTTGGCAATCCCTTTAGCAGTCACATTTACTGAACATTGTTTAAAATACACATCGAGGATTTCTGATACATCTCCGTCGATCATTTGATTACCTTTCATGTAATAAGCCAAGGAGCGATTAATATCCCCAGTTCTTGATTCAGAATGATAAATTTCTTCGTTCAATGTAATTTGAGGATCATCACAAATTTCTTTCATAAAAGCTAAAATACGATTGAATTTGTCCTCTGGATCTTTTCCGGCAATCAAAGAAGTGGTTGCAATCGCACCAGCATTCACAAATGGATTCATTGGATGATGACGATGATTGAGTTCCATATTCAAAATCGAGTTAAAAGCAAAACCTGTTGGTTCTGTATTGATCGTTTGAAAGACTTTATCGATGCCATTATCTTGGATGGCTAATAATAATACGGGTACTTTTGACATGCTTTCAATCGCAAAACGAACTTGCGAATCACCCGCTTCGATTAATTGATTTTTCTTCAAATCATAAATTGCCATTCCTAATTGTTCCGGATTTACTTGTGCAAGCGCTGGGATATAATCTGCTACATGTCCTGTTTGATAGTAGTGGAAATTTTTCCCAATCAATTGTTCTAATTCTTTGACATCCATTTTAATAACCAGCTTTCAATTTTTATTTATTATTTGCATGTTGAAATTTATGACGATATGCATAAATCGTAAAAGGAATAACTGCAACAATGAGATATGAAATGACTAAAATCGTTTCATAGATTCCATGTTGGCCTGCAGCAATACTTGAAGGTGGTACAAAAGAAATACAAAAAGCAAATAGTGAAGTCAATAATCCTAAACAAGCGACAATGGTTTTGACAACTTTTCCACCTGGCACTTGATAAGCCCGTTCTAATGAATCATCTTTGTAAACTAATTTTAAATAGCCAATAAAAAACATAAAATACAGCATCAAATAGATAACTACTGTTAGTGACATAGCTGCAAGGAAGGATAAATTATTTCCGCCACCACTTAATGTAAAGACAGTTGCCCAAATGGATGCAACGATCCCATTAGCAATCATTAAGTTTGCCGGTACACCATAAGCATTTTCTTTCGCAAAATGTGCGGGTAATAAACCTTCTTCGGCAGCCACATGTAAGGCTTTAGATGGTGAAGTGACCCATGATGCAATTTCTCCAATAACCCCTAAGCACACTAAGATAGCAAGAATTTTTGCAATCCAAGCAAGACTAGGATCAATGTGTCGCAATAAAAATTCAAGAGATTGAATAACCCCTGTATTGAGTGATAATCCTTGTTGAGGAACAGTTGTTGCCACTGTCAATCCACCAAATGTATCCAAAATAATCGCTAATATAACTAATACGAACATCGCTAGTGGATAATTCTTTTTAGGATTTTCCATTTCATTTGCATGACTAGCGGAAGTTTCTACCCCCATATACGCTAAAATAAATGAAACAAAAACGACTAATGTTGGTAATTTTGAGAAATCAGGTATCAATGTTTTCATTGATAGTGTCGTTTGTAAGGGTGCGCCAGAAGCCACATAGTGGATACCTAATCCGAATAGAACTAGTGCTGGTAACAAGATCCCTGCAATAAATCCGATCCGAGCAATCAATGAAGTATATTTTGTCCCTCTTAATTGAGACAATAAAATAGCCCAAAAAATAATTAAAAGAATCGCTAATTTCAAAAACTTATTATTTTGAATCGCAGAGATTCCTGTTGCATAAGATAATGCTCCTGTCAGGAAATACAACATCGTTAAGTAACCAACTGTGATTTCAAACCATTGGAAAAAGATGGCAGCAAATCCAAATCTTTTACCTAGCGTGCGACTTACCCAAGTGTAGACACCGCCTTTTTCCCAGCCTTTAACAGTTGCCATTTCAGCCGCGCATAATGCTACCGGAATAAACCATAACAAACCGCCTAACAACAGGAAGAAAACCAAACTAAAGCCCGATGTCGCAAATGTTGGGTACTCATAAAGTGAAACAACCATTGAGATCGTCATGGCTAAAAAGCCAAAAAATGTTAATTTCTTCGCAGGAATTTTCGCTTTGCTTTCTTGCATGAAACTTCCTCTTTTCTACTATATTTAATTTATTTATTTTCAAAAAACGTGAAATCTAATCCTTCTTCTTGTTCTTCTTTCGTCGTCGTGATGATCGTTAGACACATGATGCTCTTTAAGATACCTGCTGTGAGCGCATAAGCGTATAAGGCAACTAGACAAACACCGATGATTTGAACACCTAATAGGAACCAGCTGTGTGAATCAGAGAGCAAATGAGCATTTGTAGCAAAAAGCCCAATTAAGATGGTTCCAGTAAAACCACCCATGCCATGTACACCCCATACATCAAGTGCATCATCCCAATTTTTCTTCTTACGAAATGCAACAGCATACTGACAAACAATTCCGGCAATGATTCCGATGATGATGGCACTTCTTGGATTAATATAGCCTGCACACGGTGTAACTGTTGCAAGTCCAGCGACAGAACCAGTTAAAATGTCGACAAAATCAAAACCATTCCCTCTGATTTTCGCTAAGATCAACCACGTCATCATCGCAAATGCCAACGCAACAAAAGTTGAACCAAAAGCATTGACCGCTTGGTAATCTGCTCGGAGTGCCCCTCCAGCATTAAATCCAAACCAGCCAAACCAAAGAAGACCTGTTCCAATAGCTGCTGCCATCAAACTACTATGTCCTGATCGTTTAGAAGTAGGAATCTTTCTTTGTCCAAGTGTCAAAATACATGCCAACGAGCCGAAACCTGCAGTTGTATGGATGACAGCACCACCAGCAAAATCTCGGAAGCCTAATTGTGCTAAAAATCCGCCTCCCCATATCCAGTGACAAACAGGGAAATAAATCAGAAGATTCCAAAAAATCAAAAGCAAAACATAACCTTTAAGATTCAATCTTCCAGCAAAGGCCCCCGTCATCAATGGAACGGTGATTACGATGAACATCAATTGATATAAAAAGAACATCAAAAAAGGAATCGTTGCTCCATGTAATAAATTAGGTGCGTTAGAGACATGCTTCATTAAAAAAAAGTCAGCTGGATTACCAATTAGTCCACCGATATCTCTACCGAAAGCTAATCCAAAACCACCAAATATCCACATCAAAGTTGTTATTCCTACTGAAAGAAACGACTGTGCCATAATAGTTGTGATGTTATTTTTCCGTGCCAGCCCGCCATAAAAAAATGCCAAGCCAGGAGTCATCAAGCAAACCATTGCGGTACATAAAATCATAAATGCTGTATCACCTGTATTGATAGGTAAATGATTCATTCGTTTTCACCTCTTTTCTATAGCTTGAGTATAAAAAATTTTAACATCTGTTTTTTGTTTATCTTTTTGTGTTTTGTATCGCCAAATCCGAAATAAACTAAAATATTGGTCTAATTACTTCTTAAAAGTCTTACCTTATTTAATATGTATCCGTTTTTTTAATCACTTTATCTAGCTGTCTGATGGATTTCCAGAGAAAATCCGCACAAAAATAATGCTGTTTTTTGTTTTTTTATTTTGTTATCGTTCAACTTTTTGAACAAAAATAAACTTTCTCTTTATTTTTTTCATTAAACTGAATCATTAGTAAACAAAACAAAAAAGAGTCTGGATATCAATCCGACTCTTTCTATGTAATACATATAAATATGATGTTCGATTTGCACAGAATTGCTTCACACGTTTAAACTCTATTCAATTGCTTTAGTGTTAATCCAAAGATTGGTCCAATCGCTAGTACACATAGAAGTGTTCCGATACCAATAGGGGCACCTAATAATACGCCTACAATGACCATTAGTGCATCTAAACCGATCCGAATAAAAGTTAAACTAAATCCCGTAAATTTAAAAAGCAATTGAGTCAGTGCTTCTAATGCAGCAGATCCTTTGTTTGAAGAAACATATAATCCCGCTCCAACCCCAAATAAAATAGGGGCTAAAAGAACTGCCATGATCGAATAACCAGTCATGTTAACTGAAAGTTTATTTAGCCATGGTTCAATCTGTCCAATCAGTAATCCCAATCCAAAACCATTGATTAAACTACCGATCCCTAATTCTTTTCGATTGAAGATAGCAACGATTCCTAACACTACTGCATTAAACAACAAACTAGCTACCCAAAAGGGAATATCGATCAACGTCAACATTCCTAATAAAAAAACACTGATCGTGTCTGCGCCTTTATGTGCAGTGATCAATAATGTGATCGCTAATGCAATCATACTGGTCCCTAAAATCACTTGTATTATTTTTTTTCGTTCTAATCTATTCATTTTTCCTCCATCAAACCAAAAGATCCGCTTGTTGAACGATCAGATATTAAACAAATGACGATACATTTATCATATCTGATACGCCAACTAAACCTATGGAGCCTATTTTACTATTAAATAGGAAGAAATAACTATCAACTATTACGGCTACCACTGAAATAATTAACGTAAAAGGAAGCGATTTATCTGGTATAATGAGAAAAGGTTTACATCGTTAAAAGAACGAATGTTTTTCTAAAAAATTTTTCCAGCTTTTTCACCCATACATTCTTAATCTTCTTTATGATACTCATATTTTTCAAAGTCTACTTTATCTAGCCATAAGAACCTTTGAGCCCAATTATTGACATCAAAAAAGTTTAAAATGTTCGGATCAACTGGCTGAAAAGGTGAATGCAGGAATTCCGGCAATTCCTCCAAATTTCGTTCCTGCAGTAAAAAGATATTTTGAGGATTATAAAAATAGTAGCTTTTAATTGCTTCATTGTCAGTCACTAACTTTTTCTCAAAAAAACTAGATTCAAAAGTTCGTAAAGTGACTCCTTTTTGTCCTGCTCTCATGAGTTCTAAAATTCCTTGTGATTGTGCGGTCAATGCTAAATAATCTGCGTAAGAAAGATAATTCGCCTGCTCATTTCCTCGTGAAGGTAAAATATAATAATTGGTTGTAAGTCCACGCTGTTCAAATTCCTTGCGATAGCTCTCTGCTAGCTCCTTACGACCATTATCAGTGGCACCAAAAAACAAATCAGAAGTGACTTCCACCTGAGGAATCTTCATCTTTTTAGAATAAAATGAACTATTGTGGCGTAATCCAAGTTTTTGCGCCTCTATCCGGTCAAAATGGTATATTTCATCGACGGCCGATTCGTTTTGTGCTTGTTGAAGCATTCTAAAGTGTTCCTCTTCTTTCAAATGATTCCAAAAGTATAAAACGATTTTAGCTGTTGTATAAGGGCGGATCTTCGCAGCTATTTCCGTTTCGAATCCATAATCTAAAAAAACGATCAATTCATATTCTTTCAATTTGGGATGGAAAAAATTAAAATACACTGGATCTAATAAATCTTTTCCCGAAATGACATCTAATGAATCAATCGAGGGTAAAAAATACAACGCTTTATCTTTTGCAACCAATAAGATAGGCAATTTTGACATTCTGGTTTCCTCACTTTCCTATGACCATTATGGTTCATTTGATTAATTCAATAGTAACATGAAAATTAGTGATTTTTTGCTATCATAATTTCTTCCCTTAGGAAAAGACAAACAAAACGCTCTCTTATTAGGGTTTGCTCCTACTATCAAGTTTTACGCTTACATAGGAAATTTATGACAAACATATGATGTTTTCATTAAAGTAGAAATTTTTATTTACAGAATTGTTGAAATTGTCAGATAATTTGCTATGATATAAAAAGTTATTTTTCTACTTAATATAGTTATCAATCATTTGACTGCGATTGTTTCGCCGTCAATAGTTTAGTCTTAGAAAAGGGGTTGCTTATGGAGAAAACTGAAACAAACAAACTAAAAAAACAACTAAGTTCCAGACACATCACGATGCTAGCACTGGGGGGTGCTATTGGTGCGGGACTATTTAAAGGAAGTGGCGAAGCTATTGGGATTGCCGGTCCTGGTGTCTTGATTGCTTTTTTGATTGGTGGGGCTGTTTTATTCATCGTAATGAATGGTCTTGGTAAATTAGTTTTAGATGACGGGGATACCCAGCATGGATTATCGGGGCTTGTTCGACCTTTTTTAGGTGCCCATTCTGCTGACTTTATCGACTGGGTTTACTATTCATTATGGACGATCAATATTATTGCCGAAGCTGTAGCGGCAGCATCCTTCTTACAATTATGGTTTCCAACGATTCCACCTTGGACCTTTGTCTTAATTCTAGCCGTGTTGACAACGTTGATTAATTTATATTCTGTGCGGTTATTTGCTGAAACTGAGTATTGGTTGGCATTTGCTAAAATCAGCGTAATCATATTGTTGATTATCTTCGGGATATACCTGGTAGGTCATCAAATGTTTGACATTGGGGTCTTTCCTACACTAAACAGTATTACGGATCATGGTGGCTTTGCCCCTCATGGTATGAAAGGAATCGTCAACTCGTTACTCGTAGTTATTTATTCTTATGGTGGTTCAGAATTGATTGCGATCACAGTAAGTGAAGCCGACAATCCAAAAAAAGCGATTCCTAAGGCAATTCGTGGAGTAATGGGACGAATCATTTCATTTTATATCATTCCATTGTTCTTGTTATTAATCATTTTCCCTTGGGATACCTTGGCAAACTCATCTGCTAGCCCATTTGTGATGGTATTTGAAAAAATGCATATTCCATTTGCCGCTGATCTTGTAAACTTTGTGATCATCTTAGCGCTCTTTTCTTCCATCAACTCAGGTGTATATGCTTCTTCACGTTTGCTGTATTTCCGTTTAAAAGACAAAAAAGGTGCAGCAAAAAAACTATCTGTTTTGAATAAACACCATGTTCCACAACGTTCCGTATTATTTTGCGCAAGTGTTTTATATTTAGGCGTTGTTCTTTCTTACTTTGTTGGTGACAAACTATTTGGCTATTTGGCTGGTTCTCTTTCCTACACTGTCTTAGTCATCTGGCTTATGATCAGTATTGCAGCCTTTATCCTTGCTTTAAAGAAAGGTTCTCTTTTTGAAAAAGGGGTAAACTTATTAGCAATCGTAGTTTTAGGATTGATCTTTGTGGGAATCTTCTTCACTAATTCAATTGGTGTGACATTATTGACTGCCCTTCTTTACTTGGTGATTTTCTTTAGCTACCGCAAGAAAAATGATATCTTTGCTTAAAAGCCCTATAAATAGCTTGAGTTCCTTAAGCCAAAAACAAGCAACTAAGTTGTACCAAACAATTTAGTTGCTTGTTTTTTTGTAAGCTGAGAAGATAAAAGTTGGGGAAAAAATAAAAGGAGTGTTTTTAAATGAAAAAGTATTGGAAATTTTTATTAATGATTGGGGTATCGACCGTCATCATGTTTGGTATGATGTATTTGAATGTCTACTCGATCGATCATCTTTTCTTTAGTCGTACACGGGTGTTCATGGCATTGATGATGGGCGCTGTAATGGCGATCATCATGCTCTTATTTATGTGGAAAATGTATGAGAATAAAACATTGAACAAAATCATTTTAGGGGTAAGTGTCTTAGTATTTGCCGGTTCTTTGTTTATGGTCCGTAGTCAAACAACAGTCAGTGATGTCGCTTGGATGAAAGCCATGATCCCTCATCATTCGATTGCTATTTTAACCAGTAAACGTGCCAATTTGAAAGATCCTGAAGTCAAGAAATTAGCAAACGACATCATCGAAGCGCAAGAAAAAGAAATCGAACAAATGAAGAAGTTGATTGAAGAACAAAAATAAGTATATCGTAAAAAAAACGCCCGAAACATTGCTGTTTTGAGCGTTTTTTTGATTCAAATATTCCCATGGTTTATTCGTTAGTATCGATACCAAGCGTTCCATTCGGCTTTTCGTCTATTTTTGCGATCCCTAATCCAGTAAAGGCGCTAACCATTGAAAAAACTGGTGAGAGTAAACTGAAAAAGACAAATGGTAAGTATGTGAGGGTTGGAATCCCAAAGGTACTAGCTACAAAGCTACCCGCAATTCCCCAAGGTACAAGGTAATTGATCACTGTGCCACCATCTTCTAACGTTCTACCTAAAACAGTTGGGTCAAACCCAGCTTTCTGGTAAGTTTCTTTGAACGCATTCCCAGGTAAGATAACTGATAAAAATTGTTCTCCAATAAAGAGATTGACACCAATACTTGTCATCAATGTGGTGAAAATCAATTTTGGTGTATTGGTCATTTTCTTAGAAACAACATCCATAACAGTGGAAATCAAACCGAATTCAATGAGTAATCCACCAAGTGATAATGTTAAAATGATCAAAGAAACAGTTGGCATCATACTTTCGATCCCACCACGACTAAGTAATGAATCAATTTGTTGATTGCCAGTAGTTGCAACGAATCCAGATTCAATCACTGTCGCTAAACTACTAAGAGAAGTTTGCGGATTCTGAATAAAGATCATTCCCACCGCCACAGCTATATTTAATAGAATAGTCAAGATAGCTGGTACTTTTTTCCAAGCACATAATAACATTAAGAACAAGGGAATCAACGACCAAAAAGAAATTGTAAAGTTTGCTTCCAGAATATCAGTGACTTCTCGGATAGCCGTTAGACTAGTTTCTCTATTTGTGTGTCCAAGAACCATGAACAAAAAGAAGGAAACGACAAAAGCTGGAACCGTAGACCACATCATATGTTTGATGTGCTTGAATAGATCGGCATCAACGATTGCTGCGGCTAGATTGGTTGACTCTGACAAAGGAGACATTTTATCTCCAAAAACAGCACCTGAAACAATTGATCCCACGACTAACGCTGGATTAATTCCTAATGTCGTACCAATACCGAAAAATGCGATCCCAATCGTTGACATGACAGTAAAAGCACTCCCTACTGCACTACCGATGATAGCACAAACAACAAATACAGAAGGAACAAACCACTTGACACTTATCAATTTAAAACCAATAACCATAAGTGTCGGGATAATTCCTGCTTGGATCCACACCGCAATCAGTGCGCCGACTAATATAAAGATAAAAATCGGAATGATTCCCGGTTTGATTCCATTGATAATTCCTTCATGTAACCACTCTGTTGGGTATCTTTTCACTACAGCGTAAAGCATGATCATTCCAATTGCTGCTAAGATCGTAATGTTTGGTGATAATTTTAATCCGACAACCCCAATTGCTATACTTGCCACAATCACCAATAAGACAAATACAGCTTCTTTAAAACTCGGTTTTCCTTTTTTCTTCATAATCATTCTCCTTTTTTAGTTAATCGAAGTACTAAAAAAGAATAGATATCGAATGACTCCGCCACAATTCATGGGCATTTCCCCCTCTAATCAAACAAAAAGAACTATTTTCAACTAAGGACGAATGACTCCGCGGTACCACCTTAATTAAAAACAGTTCTGTTTTTCACTTTGATTTAACTATTTAGTTTTTATTCCTTTTCATGTAATTCGACATTTCGGCTTGATCGGTTCGCAGCTACCACCGACTTTCTGAACAAAACACCTGAAACGCTACTATGTGAAAAGTTGACTTTCATGAAGTTTACCTTCTGCGAGATTTTTTGTCAATACAAAATGACTATTTTTTTCAAATCATAAATCATTATTTATTTAAAAAGTCGAACCAGTTAACTGACTTTTTTCTAAAAGTTGTTGGTGTTCTTCCTGAATCTTTGTCAATAAAGCTGGTTGTTCGAATAAATCTAAAGCGGTAGTCGCTAATAGTTCTGCTGCAATGGCGATCGATGCCAACCCTTTTTCACTTTTTGCGGCTGCTTTAAACTCTTCCGAATGTCCAGCGATATATTCATCTGAAATCGAAATAGTTGGTTGAATCGTCGGAATCACTTGACTGACATTCCCTACATCAGAGGACCCTAAGCTGGTCTTTTCTGTTACATCGATTTCCGTTTCTGGAACTCCAGCTGCTTTTGCATGTGTAAAAAACAACTCATCGAAAGAAGGTGTCGGAATCATATGATCTACCGCATTTTGAAACAAACCAAATTCATAGCTTGTGCCCGTACTCAACGCAGCCCCTTTCACGATTTGTTCCACTTTTTTAAAGACTATATCTAATGTTTGTCGATTGCCAGCCCGTAAATAAAAACGTCCTGCAGCATATTCAGGGATGACGTTAGCAGCAACTCCGCCGTTAGTGATGATCCCATGGATATTGACATCTTTAGGTAATTGTAAGCGTAGTGCGTTGATACCATTAAAAACTTGGATCAGGGCTTCTAATGCGTTAACTCCCTTTTCGGGTGCAGCAGCAGCGTGAGAAGCAACTCCATAAAATTTGATATCAACTGGATCATTAGCTAGCGATTCGGTTGTTTTTCCGTAACGGTAAGCTGGATGAGCACATAAAGCAGCCGCCACATCGTCAAATAATCCCTCACGAACAAAGCTCCCTTTCGCTGAACCATTCTCTCCTCCTTCTTCCCCTGGTGTTCCATACACTCGGATCTCACCACCAATTTCGTCAATTTGTTTCTTAATGATACTCGCGGCTAATACGGAATACGTTCCAAAAAGATTATGTCCACACGCATGTCGAATTCCAGGAAGTGCATCAAATTCAGCTAAAAATGCAATCGTCGGACCTGGTTTATCTGAGCGATAGCTAGCAGCAAATCCTGTACGGTGTCCAGCGACCTCCTTTTCAACTGTAAAGCCTTCTTTTTCTAACTGGCGAATCAATGCAGCAGATGAATAAAATTCGTAATTGCTCACTTCTGGATGTTGATGGATATCCAAGGCAAGTGCTTGATATTCTGGTAATCTTTCTTGGATCGCTTCTTTCAATAAACTGGATCGATTCGTTGAAATAGTTGATGTAGTCATAAAAAAATTCCTCCTTGTATGCTGGCTTCAGATAAAAATTTCTAGTTAATTTGAGCTGTACTTTCTGATGATGCTCATTTACGACCAAAGGTTTTCCATGCTGGAACACTCGAACCTTTTGACGTTTCTTCAATGACTTTAGCAGTTGCTTCAGTTTGATAAGTATCAACGATTTTTTGATACGTACGGTTTGTTTCATCTTCTTTTCGGGCAACAATGATGTTGACATAAGGGCGGGCACGATCATCCACTGGTTCTAAGAAAATTGCATCTTTCGTTGGTGTGAACCCTGCATCGACTGCTACCCCACTATTGATGACCGAAAGACTCACATCGTTTAGCGCACGTGCTGTTTGCGAAGCATCCAATTCTGTGAGCTTAAGTTTTTTATCGTTTTCTGTCACATCAGAAATCGTCGGAGTCTGTCCCTTCGATGGATCAACTTTAATCAGCCCCGCTGATTGAAGAAGAAGTAAAGCGCGTCCCCCATTGGTTACATCATTAGGGATGGCTACTTTTGCACCTTCTTTTACTTCCTCAATCTTTTTGATCGTATTGGAATAGATTCCTAATGGGGCATTTACGGTGTTTCCGATTGAAACTAGATTTGTGCCATGTTCTTCATTATAGTTATCTAAAAAGAACTGGTGTTGAAAGGCATTCAAATCAATTGAGCCATCAGCTAAGGCCGCATTTGGTTGATTATAATCGGTAAACTTTACATATTCTAATTCAATATTCTCCTTTTTTAGACGTGCTTTTACATCGTCCCAAACATCTGTATCTTCACCAATCACCCCTAATTTGACAGTTGTTTCTTTTGTTTTTGTATCTGCCTTTCCTTGACTACAGCCTGCCAACCAAAATAATGCGACGAATGTCACTACAGCAAATCGAATCACTTTTTTCATTTTTTCTCCTCCATTAATGTGATATTTTTTTAATTAAAAAATTACTGATAAATTGACTTAAAAACACCAATGCCAAAATCAATAATGTCGCAACAACCGTTACGTCTGTTTGAAATCGATTATAGCCCCGAGAAATAGCTAAATTTCCTAAACCACCAGCTCCTACAGCACCTGCCATTGCGGTTAAGCCAATAACATTGATGATCGTTAAAGCTGAGACACGAATGATACTAGGTAGTCCTTCCAGTAAATAAACACGAAAAATGATACCCAATGGACTCGTTCCCATTGCTTGTGCAGCTTCGATAACACCGGGATCAACTTCAAGCAAGGCATTTTCGATTTGTCGAGCAAAAAAAGGTACGATACCGACAATCAAAGGAACTAGTGCTGCCGTTGCTCCAATTGTTGTTCCGACAATAAAACGAGTCGTCAATGCAAGTAAAGAGAGTAAAATGATAAATGGAATGGATCGTACGATATTGATCACCTTATCAAAAAGTTCAAAACATAAGCGGTTTTCAATTAATCCTTTAGGGCGGGTAACGACTAAAACCACCCCTAATATAATGCCCAAGATTCCCCCAATCAAAGCAGACCAGAAAGTCATATATAGTGTTTGCTTTGTCGCTTCAATGAATTCATCTGGGATCAAATAAACATTTGGCAGATAGCTTTTGAGCCATTCGTTCATCTTAAACGCCTCCTTCAACGAGTTTGATTCTTTCTTGTGTTTCATGTTTTTGTAAGAGATTGACTTTGATACCTAATTGGATCAAATAATCTAGAGCTTTTTGTTTTTGAATGCTATCTCCCGCTAAAGTTACCACCAAGCTACCTATCGGTGTTTCTTGCAGCCATTCGATATTGCCATAAAGAATGTTTGCTGTTACTTGGTATTTGCTATACAACTGGGCAATCAATGGTTCATTCGTTTGGCTCCCCACATAACTCAGTTCAACTAGCCATTTATCCGTAAGCTCTTCTGCAAAGCCTTGCTGTCCAGTAATCTTTTCCAATGCTTGATCTAAGTGAGTCGCTGTACGTATAAAATCTTTCGTTAGTTCTTCTTTTGGATGACTAAAAATTTGAACACTACTTCCACTTTCGATAATTCGTCCAGCTTCCATCACCGCCACTTTATTACAAATTTCTTTTACTACTTGCATTTCGTGGGTGATCAAGACGATCGTTAATCCTAATTGGCGATTTAATTTTTTGAGCAACGCTAGAATTTGATGAGTCGTTTTTGGATCAAGGGCACTCGTCGCTTCATCACAAAGCAATATTTTGGGATCATTTGCTAAAGCTCTCGCAATCGCTACTCGTTGTTTCTGTCCACCAGATAATTGGTTGGGATAGGCAGAAGCTTTTTCCTTTAACCCTACTAAATCCAGTAAGTCACTTACTTTCTGACGACGTTCCTGTTTTGATTTCCCAGTATACTTTAAGGAGAAATCAACGTTGTCAAAAATTGTGCGACTTTCCATTAAGTTGAAATGTTGAAAAATCATACCAATCGTTTTCCGTTCTTTTCTTAATTCTTTTGGTGTGAGATCACTTAAATTCGTCTGCTGAATGATTACTTCCCCCTTCGTTGGTTTCTGTAAGAAATTCATCACACGAACTAATGTGCTTTTTCCTGCCCCAGAATAGCCCACAATGCCATAGATATCTCCTTGGGACACCGATAAATTCACTTCATTGACAGCTGGGATGTCTTTACCTTTTTGCTCAAAATGGACACTGATGTTTTTTAACTCAATCATTCGTTCTCCTCCTTGTTGTATAATAAAAAAAGGCATCCTCAAGAAAATGAACTCAATCATTTCCTTGAGGACGCCTTTTTGCGTGTTACCACCTCATATTCAAGCCACATTCACATGTCGCTCCTCTTCAAGTACAAACATACTCTAGCGAGATACCGGTCGCAGCCGTTACCGCCTCACAAAATGCTTGGGGTAAAATGCTCAGTAGCCATTTTCCAATCGTTCCTCTTTGCTTCTTCTCAGCTCCCGAAGCTCTCTGTTAAAAGATTTCCAACTGTACTTACTACATCATTGCAAAAAAATATAAAAAAAAATCCTCTTACCAACAAAAAATGTTAGTAAAAGGACGACGAATCGTGGTACCACCTTTATTCGGAAGTTTCCTTCCCTCTAGCCAACGTCTCACTCCTGAGAGATTGGGGTTCAGTTTAACGGTTGAACGACGACCGAATTTATCTACTTATCGACAAATTATTCTCCAAGGCCATTTTCAACTTTGCGGATTTGACTCTTTTCACCAAACAGAGCCTCTCTAAGAAATCGTTCAAGTTTACTTTCCTTATCAACGAATATACTTATTTAGTTGTTGCGAATAATTTACCGTACTCATAATTAAAAGTCAAGGAAGAAGTTTACAAAAAAAATGATTGAATTATTTTGTTGTTTTTTTATCTAACATTTCAATAACAGTTCGTAAGTCTTTTCCTTCAGCAAGTAAATTTAATTTTTCTTTTTCTTCTGCTGTATAATTTCGTTCAAAACTAGTATCTGGAATTAAAACAACGCCCATCCCAGCTCGGGAAGCAGAAGTAGCTCCAACTAAAGAATCTTCCACTGCAAATGCTTCTGAAGCAACTAATTTTGTTCTTTCTAAAGCGGTTAAGTAAGGAACAGGTGAAGGCTTGTTTTCACTTACTTCATCACCGAATGTCATCGTATCAAAATAATTAGCCAAATCAAATTGGGCTAAGATATCAGTCGCTCTTTTAGTAACTGTCGTTGTCGCTAATCCAAGTCGTAAGTCACGTTTTTTTAATTCAGCTAAAACTTCTTTCGCATAGGGTTTTAATTGTATCCCACCGTTATGAAGCTGTTGATAAAAATATTTTTCACGCTTGGCACGAACTTCTTGAACTTTTTCAGGGCTTCCAGCTGCTTTCACTAAAATGTCAAAACTTTGCTTCCAGTTTTTACCTCCCCAAGCATCTACTACTTCTTTGGGAATCGCTAAATCATACTGTTGGAACCCCCATAACCAACCATCACGATAAGTTTTCTCCGTGTCAACTAATAGTCCATCTAAATCAAATATTGCGCCTTTCATTTTTCACTATTCCTTTCAGAAAACAATATCCATAGTTTAGCATGTTTCATTGTTATTTGCACAGAACGAATCATATTTTCCTTTCATAATAAAATGAAAGGTGTAGAAAAAAATGAGTCCGAGGCACTTTTGAAGTGCCCCGAACTCATGATTAGAGGTGAGAATGGATGGGTAAACGGTGTTCATTCATCAACTCCTTGCAATAAGCCTGAATTTTTCAAAACATGAGAAGCTGTTTCAAAAAATTCTTTCTTATTGTCTTCGGAGCTACCCGATGACTTCACAACCTCTTTTTAAATGGTATTCATCAACCATTACAATAGTTCACCAAATTTTTTAATATAGAATTTTTTGACCATTGTCACTAATGTCAAGTAAGCTAAAATCGTTACGACTAACCAAGTCCAGTAAGTTCCTGGTAACGGCATCAAACCTAGTTCTGCACCAAAGCCTGTAAATGGCAGAATCGAACCTACAACGATTCCTAATGTCGTAATCGTAAACATCGCAAATGTCGCATTGCTTTGAATAAATGGAATCTTTGGTGTCCGTAGTGCGTGTAGGACTAATGTTTGTGACCATAATGATTCAACGAACCAACCTGCATGGAACAACGCAATAAATACGATCTTTTGTTGTGCATCTAATGTATGGAAATCTCCACCTACAACTGCTGGACAAATGATAAAGTACATCAATAAGTAGGTAGTGATATCAAAAATCGAACTCGTAGGTCCAAAATACACCATAAATTTCCCAATGCTTGATGCTTCCCATTTTTTAGGCTCATGTAAGTATTCTTTATCCATTTTATCCCATGGAAGTGAGATACAAGACACATCGTAAATCAAATTCAAAAAGAGAATTTGCAGTGGCAACATTGGTAAGAATGGTAAGAATGTGCTAGCAACTAAGACAGAGAACATATTCCCAAAGTTTGAACTTGCAGTTGCCTTGATGTATTTCATGATGTTCCCAAATGTTTCTCGACCAGATAAAAGACCTCTTTCTAAAATCGTTAAATCTTTTTCTAGTAAGATCACATCGGCTGATTCTTTTGCGATATCTACTGCTGTATCAACCGAAATACCGATATCCGCTACTTTCATTGCCGGTGCATCATTGATACCATCACCTAAAAAGCCCACGGTATGGCCATTTTGACGTAAAGCTGTCGTTAAACGAGCCTTTTGTTGAGGATTCAATTTAACAAATACTTCATGATTTTCAGCAACTTGTGCTAATTCGCGATCATCCATTTCTGAAATCTTTTCGCCAGTGATCAATTCATTAATTTCCAGACCCACTTGACGACAAACCGAACGAGTGACTAATTCATTATCACCAGTTAAGACTTTGACTGCGACACCATGATCTTTCAATGCTTTTAGTGCTTGTTTCGTCGTTTCTTTTGGAGGATCAAGGAAAGCAAGGTATCCAATCAATACCATATCTGATTCATCTTTCACTGAAAATTCGCCAACTACGCTGGGGTTTGTTTTTTGGGCCACTCCGATTACACGTAGACCATCTTCATTTAAATCTCTCACTTTTGCAAGAACTGATTCTCTTTTTTCATTGGTTAATGGACTAACGATCCCATCAATGTCGATGTAATTAGAGATACTCAACATCTCTTCGATAGCACCTTTGGTAATCATTTGTGTTTTACCTGCGGTGTCCTCTACAACGACACTCATCCGACGACGTTCAAAGTCAAATGGAATTTCATCCACTTTGCGGTAATTGATTTTATCGGTTGCTAACGTTTGTTTGGCTTCATCAATAATTGCTACATCCAACAGATTTTTTAATCCTGTTTGATAGTAACTATTTAAATACGCATGGCGTAAAACACGATCATCTTCTTTACCAGAACAATCCATGTGGTATTCTAAAATGATTTTATCTTGAGTCAATGTCCCAGTTTTATCCGTACATAACACGTCGATCGCACCAAAGTTTTGGATTGCATTCAAATTTTTGATGACCGTTCCTTTTTTCGCCATCACGCTAGCACCTTTAACTAAGTTCGTAGTAACAATCATTGGTAACATTTCAGGTGTAAGACCGACTGCTACAGATAAACCGAATAGAAAAGCTTCCAGCCAATCCCCTTTAGTCAACCCATTGATAACGATAACTGTTGGTGCCATTAAAGCCATGAATTTGATCAATAACATGGATGTTTTATGAATACCAATTTCAAAGCTTGATTTGATCGGCTTTTCAGAGAGCGTTTGAGCCACATGTCCAAATAATGTTTCATTACCAACAGATACAATAATACCTTCAGCACTCCCGCTGATAACGTTACTTCCCATAAAAGCCAAATTTTCATAACTAGTTTCACTCAAAGTCTCATCATCGTAAACAATCGCTTGCTTTTCGACAGGGTAACTTTCACCAGTTAAGGCAGCTTGTGAAATAAATAAATCTTTGGCTGACAACAGACGCATATCTGCAGGAATCATATCACCTGCTGATAATCGAACAAGGTCTCCACAAACGATTTCTTCCATTGGAATCTCAGTATAATCACCGTTACGTTTAACTGCTGCGGTTACTTTTACCAATGATTTTAATTTTTCTGCGGCTTGGTTAGAGCGAACAGATTGAACCAACGTCATCGTTCCACTGACGATGACCATCGTAAAGATGATAATTACTCCAAATAAATCTTTATCCCCAGGAGCGGCTAACACGTATTCTGTGATAAATGAAATCACTCCGAGTGCAATCAATACCAAGGTGAATGGTGTAATATAAGCTTTTAAAGCTTCTACAATAAAGGGTGTTTTCTTCCCATAAGAGATTGAATTTTCACCATATTTTTCTCTTGATTCTTCAATTTGTTCGTCTTTCATTCCTTGATCAGTCGAATGAAAGAAGTTCAATAATTCTTGTTTTGTCTTTCCTGCAAATGCAGCATACATTTTTTGTGTATCTCTCTTTTTTTCCATCTCATTTTTCTCCTTAGACCCAGTAAATATAAGCAATACTTATTTAAGCTGGGTTATTTTTAGTTAGTTGAGTAATGGAGAAAATGTTGTATTTAAAGGGGCTGAAAACAGATAGATAATAGCCTCAGCCAGCAATTTCTCTCGCATTATTTTCTTCGCAGGACTGTCATCCATTTGTTCTCATCTCCTTTAACTTGATAGAATTGTTCTTGTTTCTCTTTCGTTTTAAAAGCATCAACTTCCCAACGAAACCACCTCCATTTTTTGTTTGTTAGGATTGTTTCAACACAAAAAGACCTTTCATCAAAAATTCAGCGAAAGGTCGAAAAAGCACATAAAAAAAAGCTTCTTTGATCTCATCGTTGAGTTTTGACACTGTACAACGTAAAAAGCAATTCCTTGCTTTTAGCTACCTTATGAAAAGCCTTGTCTCGACAATTCCTGTTCTACCCATTGGCGTCTCTCGACGTTTTTGGGCAGTAGCCTGTGTTTGTATAGGAGCCTCACCTAACAAATCCTATTTAGTTTTCCTTCGTAAATATAACAACTTATGCACCGATTGTCAAACTTATTTTTTGCTTTTTCCAAACATTTATGGTAAATAAATTGTTTTTGATTGATGGGGTTAGAAAATTCTTATTGAATTTAATAGCCCGCATGTTGATCAGCTTTTTCACTTTGATTGTGGGTTTACTCAGACACCAGTATAATAAAGGTATAACAAAAAAAGGGGTGTATCAGATGGAACGTACATTGGTCATTATCAAACCGGATGGTGTCAGACGTCATTTAATTGGGCGGATCATCCAACGATTTGAAGAAAAAGGATTAGCAATTACTGAAATGAAGTTTGCAACAATGACAAAAGAACTCGCACAAGAGCATTATCATCACTTAAGTGGTCGGAGCTTTTTCGATGAATTGATTGATTATATGACCTCGGGACCAGTAGTCTATCTTGTTTTAGCTGGAGAGGATGTCATCGATATCGTCCGTAAGATGGTCGGTGCAACTAAAGCTGTAGATGCTGTTCCTGGAACGATTCGTGGAGATTATGCCTTACCTGGAACTGAAAATATCATTCATGCATCTGATTCAAGAGATGCTGCAACCAATGAAATCAATCGTTTTTTCCCATTATTCGATACAAAAAAGCAAAAATCTGAGATCGTTCATCCTGAATGACCAAACAGATTTGCTCTTACTGATAGTTGAGTGAAAGAGCAGAAAAGTACCTGACAGTTCGTTTAGTCAATGATTGTTGCAAGGTCTTTTCTACTCTTATTCACTTGTCTTACTTATTCTTGTTCTATCTTGGCAATCTGTTCAAACAGCATCATTTTTTTCTCTTCCTCTTTTATCACTTCCAAGAGTTTCTCTTCAAGACGTTTGCGCTCTTTCTTGCCTAGAGTATATTCGATGACCGTAAAAAAAGTATTCAGCTCTTTTGAAAGTGGCTCACCTAAGGCTTGTGCAATCAGCTTTCTGTAGTATTCTGTCATCAAACTTTCATAAATGATTGTTGATTTTTCTTTGTGTGCCAAACTGCGAGACATATCGAGGTTGATACTACGTGCTTTTTTGAAACGTTTTTTATCGATATAATAAAGCGTGAGATTCATTAAAAATGTAAATAAATAGTCTTCATTCAAAGAATCGGTCATTTGTCGCATTCTTTTTTTGATTTTCAAGTAATGATTGTCTAGAAATGAATCACTGAAAATATAGGGATACTTGGAAAGAATGTCTAACTCAAAATGACCATATTCCATGATTTTCATAAAGTATTCTTCAATCGTACGACACTCATATCCTAGAAATTCTAATTGCAACTCCATTTTTCCATTCGTCTGCCAAAACATCTGTAGATTTAACATTAAATAGTATAAATCAGCTGTTTTTTTTTTATTGCTTTCGGTTGTTGGCGATTTCCTTATAAGGATCAAAGTTCTCTTCTTGGATTTTATTTAATAGATGCCGACTTTTCTTCGTTTTTTTGGGTTCTTCAAGCTGATTACGTAACCATTCATATTCGGCCAAAGAAATATTTAAGCGTTCCAAGAAGGCTTTTAGTGTACAAAAAGAGATCTTCTTTACGGTATGATTTTCGATTCCTACTAGAGATGTTTTAGAACAGATTCCCTTTGCTAACTGTGTTTGTGTCAACTTTCGATTCACTCGAAGTTGCTTGATTAATTCTCCATCATACATAATTGATCGTTACCAAAACCAATAACTGAGTGAGTGCCATGTACGAAACAGTTGATCTTCCATCCTTCTTGTAACACTTCTACAACACGTATCACATGACCGTTTGTATGATAAGAAATGTTTAGCCAAAGTGTTGAAAAATAAATTAGCTGCTTGGATCTGTGCTTCTATATGTACATGTTCGTTCATTGCCAGTTGTTGTTTTGATTAAACGTTTCCCCTCCTTGTTGTTTCTGATTTTTATTCTTCGGTCAACCTATAGCTGACAAGTTTATCCTATTTTCCTTTTCTATTTTTATTTGATTCAACTGAATTCAGCCATCATTTTTTACACCTATCCAAATTTCCTCGGATTTTTCACTTCCAAAAGAATCGCTGTAAAAAATTTGTTTCCTTCACTAATTACATACGCTAAAATAAAAAAGTTTACGAATTATATAAAAAAAACTTCCAAAAAAGTGAAAACAAATCGACTTTTTTGGAAGTTTTGTCAACTATTCATTTAATTATTCTCATCTGTTTCTGCAGGGTAAAGGTTAGTCGTTGTTTTATTTCCATTTTTAGAATAAACACTCGTGGACTTGCTTCCTTTTTGTTTTTCAATGGTTTCATTTTTCTCTGCATCATTTTTATAATCATACTTTTTAGGATCAATCGTTTTAAAGTTATCTGGTACATAGAAACGTAATAGATTCTCTTGATTCAACTTATCAGATAAACTTAAAGCCGTTTTGACTTGATTCTGATCTTTTTCCACTTCTTTTTGGATACCAGCTTTTTTAGGATCAATGATTTCCCCTGTTTGGTTATCATAAGTTTTTCCATCTAAAACGGTATATTTAGGTGTCACAAAATTACCATTTCTAAAGGCAACCAACTGATCATGCTGTGGTGAAAGCAAATCTGTACCAAAATGGATATAGTCTTTATCATTGATTCCTACTAAGTGTAACAGGGTAGGTAACACATCAATTTCGCCACCATATTCATGATTGATCTCACCTTTTTTATAACCTGGAATGTGGAACATCAATGGCACTCGCTGCATTTGAGCATTATCAAAATCATCCCAAGTAGCAGGGTCTTTTCCTAAGGCTTTCGCCAAGTCTTTATTATCCGTATTGGATATTCCAAAATGATCTCCGTAGATGACAAACATCGAATTTTGATAGATACCGGATTTTTTCAAATACGTAAAGAATTGTTCCAACGATTGATCTAAATAATGAGCTGTCCGAACGTAATCATCTACTCTGCTATTGCCAGTCTTCAATGATGGGAAATTAAAATGTTTATCGTCTGTATAGTATGGCGTATGATTGGTTACCGAAAGAAACTTAGTATAGAACGGTTGTTGTAAATGTTCCAAATATTTAGCTGATTCTCTGAATAAGTCCTTATCTAAAATACCATATCCCAATGTTTCATCTGAACTATTGAAATAAGAACGATCAAAGAAGTTGTCATAGCCTAAATTTTTATACACATGATCTCGGTTCCAGAAGCTCCCGACATTTCCATGGAAAACCGCGCTCGTATAGCCTTGCTGTTGCGCCAAGATTGCTGGAGCAGCTTGGAACGTGTTATCTGAACCTAGCTCGGTAAACAAAGAACCTTGTGGTAAACCAAAAGTTCCCGTCTCTAACATATTTTCTGCATCACTTGTTTTTCCTTGCCCAACTTCATGGAAGAAATTGTCAAAGCTGATCGTTGATTGATTCTTATAGATACTATTTAAGAATGGCGTTACTTCTTGACCATCTACCTTCATATTGATTAGAAATTGTTGGAAGCTTTCTAAATGCAGGACAATGATGTTTTTCCCTTTAGCCACGCCAAATGTTGCTGGATTAGGAGCAGCATAATGATTTTCGGTGTATTTTCTCACTTCTTCTACACCATTACTACTTGCATGCGCACGAACACTACTTGTCATCCCTGTTTTGATAGCATCGTAAATAGTATAGGCATCGATTCCCAAATATTTGACGATGTAAGAACGGTCAAACGTCCGTTGCAACAATTGGGGACGATTTGCTTCACTAAGCGCTAAATTTCCTGAAAAAATCAACGCTGACAGACAAGTGACTGCGATCGCCACTGGTTTAGAGACTGCAGGACTTTTTACTGGTATTTTTTTAACAAACATCCAGATGATGAGTCCTACAAATACTAATATATCCAACCAATACAAAATGTCATGAGGTCTCATTAATGCAAAGGAACTTCCTGATAAACCTTGTGAAACTTTAGAAAAGCCTAGAATAGACTTTACGGTCACGAAATCTGTAAATTCTCGATAAAAAATAATATTCAAATAAAGCAAAAGCGTATTTAAAATATCAATGATTAAAAGAACAATCAATGCGGGTTTCAATTTTTTTATATATAATGCTAAACCAAAAAACAACAATGTCGTTGCAATTGGATTAATCCACAGAATAAAGTATTGGATGCTGCCTTCAACGCCCAATGAAAAATCAACGTAATAGGCAAAGATCGTTTTCAGCCAAAAGAAAAAACTAGCTGTCAAAACAATCAGCAAACGATTTTGGCACAATTTTTTCAAATGTGTCACAAGTATCACTTCTCTCTTTTATTTTTTTTTATTCTGCTCCTAAAAAATGAAAATTTCCTAAAAAAAGGGTTATTTTAAGATTTTTTTTAGAAATGAAGGGAGCAATTATGGATATCTATGCCAAAAAAAAGAACCCCTCAGACTAAATATGTCCATCTTGAGGAGTTTTTGTTAGCTGTTTTTGTTTTGGTCAACCTGAACTACAATAGTTCTAGTTATCGAATGAAGCAAGAACAATCAGTCAAAGATTCAGCAAAAAAAGTAACTTAGTAAAAACAAATGAACTTCCATCATTTCAAACGAATGACTATCATGCACCTTTCAGTACTTGAGCTGGAAAAGACGTGTTGCCCCATCTATTTCACAGTTTGCGTACTCTTACTAAAATACTCGTGTTACTTTGCCTTCTGTTGCTGACTTGCTTTGCTGTTTTTTGTGCTATTTTTAGTTGTACGACTCGATTGCGTCTTGGACTTACTTTGGGTCGTACTTTGAATTGTTTCCGAACGTTCAGAAGAACTTTCCTGAGTCGGCTCAACCTGAGTCGTATCAGAATTTTCTTTGACTTCTTTATTCATTCTTATCCAATCTTTCAGACGGGTACTAACAACCTCACGATTCACCTTATCTGAATAGCTGGTTATTACTTTTCCGTTCTTTAATCGAGCTAGTTTTTCTCCGTCATTGGTTAAAAGTAAGACGGTCAAATGTTTATCGTTGAATTGATATTGTCTTAACGAAATAGCACTTAAGACATCATCAATATTGATAAACTGATTACTTTCCTTGTCTTTTGGCAAATAAAGCTCTAATTCTCCCTTATCATAGTTGGCTACTATCTTGTAATCCTTCCACCAATAAGTAGAAAATTCCTTTTTAAATTTATCTACTGATTCTTTACTTGCAATGATTTTTTCTGTTTCTAGTTGAGCGATATCTGCTGTCATTTTTCCTGAAACTGCGGCTGATAAAAAAAGCAGTAAGAAAAAACCAACTAACCAAAAGAGAAGAAAAGGACGTTTTTTTCTCATACCTTTCTCCACTCCCATTCAAATTTGCCTATTCCATTATATACAAAAAATGAAGAGTAAAGACAAAAAAGTAAAAAAAGATATTAAATAACGAAAATTTTTTTATAAATAACCCATACTGATGGATCGTTTTTATAAAAAAGGTTGTAACTAAATTTATAGTAAAGCAAATTTAGAACGTTTCTAAGATCATACTTTCACCAAAAAAACGTTATAAGTACATTGAAAATAACCTGAAACTTACAACACTTGAGACTGTTAATCATTTACAACAATTACCTTTTGGATTAGTTTTGATAAACAATTTTGTTAATTGCATGCTTCGATTTATTTACCTTCGTTTTGGCTTGCTCTTTTCTTGAATAGACTTGAATAGACAGATTTCACTAATTTCTGTCCCCCTTGTTTACTTGATTACCCGAAAGTTATGATTTACTTCAGCATGAATTTGTTGATGTTTTCTTAAATAATCAGCAATCAGTTCAGTCATATCGATTTGGATTTCACGAATGATTTTATCGGCAGAAAACATGTGATAATTCCCACCACCGACCGCTCTGTACTGATTCATGACTACTTCCAGCTCTTCCTCAGGATGGATCGGGTTGCCTGCTCTGGCTAATTTAGTGATCCTTTGCCCTACTGGTTGACGTAAATCGATCTCATAATCAATGCCCTCATACATGTCATAATTATAATACTGTGGTTTAGGTTCAATGAACGCAGGATTAAATACGATCTCGCCTGATTCTATTGCCAAGAAGTTTGCTGTTTGTTCTAAGGCATCTCTTAGATCCTGCCCTGTAATTTTAAGAACTGCTAAAGTATTAGGATAAATATAATTGGTAATAATTTCTCTCATTGTAATAGTTTCATTGAATCCTTGACCTTCATTGTTGAACAGAGCCGTTCCAGAAATCGATACTCCGCTGGCAGCCATTTGCACCCGATTAATAAACTCAATATAAGGATGTTCCACGATTCGTGCTTGCATCGGATCAGTGATTTTCATGTCTCCTTGTACCTCTCCCACTGTTTGATCAAGCCATGTTTGCAATTCATTTTCTGTTTTTTGAACAAGTGAAAGAATGTCTTCATCTGCCTCGTCAGTTACTAAGGAAATCAGTTCTGCTTTTCCGTCCGAAACACGATAACCATTAACCGTTCGTTCCAAGGATAATTCGATTTTACCTAAAAATTCGCCACGATAGCCCGGTTGGATAATCGGCACACCATTTACCTTCGCAGCAATCACTCGATGTTGGTGCCCAGTAATCAACGCATCCATCCCAGCTACTTCTTGAAGTAGTTGGAAGCCTTCATTTTCGCCAGTCAATGCTTCGGTGGGTTCGCCAGTCTCTAAATCTTTCTCGAATCCACCATGATAAGCTACAACCACTACATCTGCTAATTCTCTAAGTTTAGGTACATACTGTTTCGCTGCTTCAACTGCAGATACAAATTGTAGGTCTTTAATTGTTTCAGGTTGTTCCCAATGGGGGATATATTGCGTGGTCAACCCTAAAATCGCCACTTTGATCCCTTGTTTTTCAATCATCACATAGGGCTGTCCAAAATAAGGATCGCCTTTGCTCGTTAAAATATTAGCAGATAAGACAGGATGATGATAACTAGTGATAGCTTGTTCTAAGTAAGATAAGCCATAATTAAATTCATGATTTCCTAATATACTAGCATCCACATCCATTTCATTTAAGACATTCGTTAATTCTGAGACGTGGTGATCTTGTTGTTTTGCTAAGTAGTAACTAAAAGGTGACCCCTGAATGAAGTCACCGTTATCAATGACATAAAGAGGGTCTGGGCTAGTTTCTCTGATTTGTTTGATCCTACTAGCAATTTTTGCATAGCCATAAGGTTGTTCTTGATCCGTCGCATAGTTTGTTGGATAGATATACCCATGGACGTCACTAGTTGCTAACAATGTTATTTTCATACTTGTCTCCCATTTCATGCGACTGAACCAAAACTTGCCTCAGTCTTTTTTAGTCTCTCTAAAAACGAATAAACGGTGTTCAAACATCAGCTCCTTGAAATAAGCCTGAATTTTTCAAAACATGAGAAGCTGTTTCAAAAAATTCTTTCTTATTGTCATCAGAGCTACCCGATGTTTTCACGACCTCTTGCTAAACGGCGTTCAAGAAGCAACTCCTCAACAATAAGAGAGGAGCTAAACGCTTCTCTCACAACCTCTTGTTCACAGCGAGACAAAAGCAGCATCTTCGAAAAATAAGCCGAAATTGACCCAAAATTTGAGAAGAAAATTTCGGAAACTCCTTCTTATTTCTTGATGTTAAACACTTTTGTCTCAACCGCCTAAAGCAAACAAGCTAACGTTCTGAACGTTCTTTCGTTCGATTGTTTATTGATTCCAAGCATCTTCCAATTGAGGAACGGAATCTTTTATCAGTTTCTTCGTATCTTGATTCGTATTCGATAAAATGTTTTCCATGATCGAACGTACCTCATTATAAGCAGGATCTGCGTTTTCAATCACAGGGATCGAGAATAGATCAGAAGTAGCTGCTTCTAAATATTGTGGTACTTTTGTTTCTGTAGAATTCTTGTATTCATCACTTTCAAGAACCGATTCAACGATTGGCATATAACCAGTCATATTTGCCCAATACAGTTGGTTTTCCGGTTGCGCTAAAAATTTCATATATTCAAAAGCAGCTGTGCGTTTTTCAGCACTGGCACTACTGAACATATAGATATCCGTTCCTTGTTGCAAATTGATTTTTTCAGGACGTGGCGCAACGCCATACTCAAATTTTCCTTCAGTATCTTTTTTCACATAACCTTCTCCAGCAATCGAGCCAACAAACATTGCCACTTGTTCATTTGCAAAAGGACCTGACAAGTACTTATCCGATCCAGCAATTCGGAAATAACCATCTTTGACGCCCTCAGCATAGTAATCGATCACTTTTTGTGATTCTTTCCCATCTAAAGCTAAGTCTTTGTCAAAATCAACCCCTTGATTCTTCATACCGATCGCATAGTAGTTATTCAATGAATCAAACCCAGCACCCACCACTTGCCCATCTGATTTTTCATAGATCGTTTTTGAAGCTTCTTTTAATTCTGCTAGTGTCGTCGGCACTTCAACGTTATATTGTTTTAATAGATCTGCATTGTAGAAAAGCATTTCCGTTGATTTGTTAAAAGGGATACCATATTGTTTGTCATCAATTTTAGCACCTTCTAATAATGAATCACGGATTTCTTCCTGATCCTTCCAGCCAATCGTATCATTTTCGATATAAGGGTCTAAATCAACCAACATCTCATCTTGAGCGGCATTCCATAGCCATCCTGGATAAGCTTGAGTGATTGTCGGCAGATCCTTAGGTGAAGGTAATGTCGAATTGATTTTTGCTTGAAGATCCGAATATTGCGATTGATTTTGCAACTCTACCTTGATATTAGGATTTTCTTTCATGAAGTCATCTGTAAGTTTAGTTAATGCTTCTTCTTGCGCACCATTCATCGCATGCCAGAAGTTGATCGTTGTCTTTTCATTGATTTCTGTTACGATATCCTCACTTGAACTATCTACCTTTTCATTCTTTCCACAAGCACTTAACGCAAATACTGCTGCTGCAGCCACAAACACAGAAGCCCATTTTTTCATTTTCATCTTCTTTTTACTCTCCCTTTTCTCTTATAAAATAATTTGTTCGCCACGTTTTGGCAAAATTCTTTCTCCATAAGGATTGACTAATTTCTCGGGTTTTAACGTATGGATCGGCACTAACACTTTTGGTTGTATCTTGTCGATGATTTCAGCTAAATCAGCTGGAAATGCGTGTCCAGACAGCGATAATCGAACAAATTCAACTTGCTTTTCAGCTAAAATCTTTAAAAAGACAGCATATTGTGGATCAAAATCTCCCAATGGTTGGGCATCACTATGAATGTATAAACCTCCTCCTTGCAAGTTTTCTATATTATCAACGACTTGCCAAACAAAAGTTGTTTCATCGTTGCGTAAAACTTCGTAGGGATATTCTAATTCTGACTGAAGAATCGGAATGACTGGACTATCCGTTAAATAGTAATAGGGCACATCCATTCCTAGAACTTCTTTCATTAATGCAGCCATATTCGCTTCTAAAACCATCGTTCGCGGGGATTGTTTCACCAGCATTTCAAAGCGTTTAAGGTTTGCTGGGTACCCATTGAAAGTAATTTGACGATTAGGATATTGATCGACCAGTTCACAAAAGCGCTGAACTAGCTCTTCTTCCGTAGCAATTGGCGTTTGTTCGCTTATTTCTCGGTCAGGAAAACTGATGCTGACACCTTCCATCATCAATAAGTCAGTCTGAAATGATTTTTGACAAAACGTTTCTGTCATTTGCCGGTCATATCCATGAAGACGCAAGTCACCAGTGTAAGTCAAGAATCGGTCAGGCGTTTTGATTAGTAAAGCAGCTGCACCATACGCATCATGATCGACTGGTAGTATCTCCACACTGATTTCTCCGATCTGGACAGTTTCATAAGGAGATAATCCATTCATTTCGCGTACAAACCCTTCTTTTTCAAAAGGAGAAGGAATCAAGAAATCGTTGTTTCGATGAAGGGAATGTAAGATTTGCTTCGTTTCATTTAAAGTGTATAAAGGAATTGCTGGATCAAGATAATTGATCATTTTTGAATGATCCAAATGAGCGTGAGATAAGAAAACGGCTGTATGCTGATACGGCTCTCTTTCTCCTGCTTGTATGTGCTGTACTTGATCAAACAGCCTTGGATCATATAATCCATTCAAGTCAGGAATCAATCGATGTTCAAGCAATGTATTTAAAGATTCATCAGCTAAGTCTAATTCTGGACGGTACTCTGTGCCAAAATCAAAAAAGATGTGTGAATCGCGGTAGGCAACTTCAATGATCGTTCCACCGATCGTTAAGATTCCGCTATGGAAAGTAATCACTGTTTTATCCTTTGATTCCATTTTTCGCCACTCCTCGTATAATTTCTTTTCTAAAAATCAAATAAATAATCAAAATCGGGATAACTGTTAACGTCGCCGCCGCCATTTGTAAATGAACGTCACTCCCACTTTCAGAGGTAAAAGCAGCTAAACCATTATTTAACAGGCGGAATTTTTTCTCGTTCGTCACAAGCAATGGCCATAAAAATGAATTCCAACTTGAAATAAACGTCAAGATACCCACCGTGACTAATGCTGGTTTAGACATCGGCACTAAAATTTTCCAAATATACTCTAGATCACTGGCACCATCGATTTTAGCTGCTTTATAAAAGGTACTGGAAATACTCTTTAAATACCCGTTCAAATAATAAATATAAAAAATACTGGTCAAGAAAGGAATGATCAATGCACTATAGCTGTTTAGTAATCCCATTCGTGAAATCGTATTGTAATTCGTAAAAATAATGGACTCATAAGGAACCATTAGTAATGAGATCATGATCCCGATAATCAATTTTTTAAAACGAAATTCCAGACTTGTTAACACAAAAGCCGCTAAAACAGATGTGATGACTGTAGCGATCGTAGTTACTAACGAAACAAAGACGGTATTGAAGAAATAACGTAAAAATGGTGCTTTTTCAAATACCTCCGTATAATTTCCCCATTGAAATGATGTTGGCAGTATGGTTGGCGGAATACTCGTTGCCTCACTATATGTCATCAACCCAGCTAAAATCATATAAATAAATGGAAAAATCGTTACGATCCCTAAAATTCCGATAAATAGCAATGAGAGTCCTGTAACAACTTTTTTCATCCTCTTCTCCCTACTTTCTTCAACAATTTATTTTGAATAAATGTGATCAGTAAAATGACGAGGAACAAAATGACCGTCGCCGCCATAGCGATCCCTGGTCGACCAGCGATGTGGAATTTATCGTAAATATAAAAGACCGCTGTCGTAGCACTTTTGGCGATCCCTGGCTGCCCACCAAACAAAGCATAGACTTGAGTATAGACTTTAAACGCTCCGATGATATTGACAGTCAACAAGAAGGTGATCGTTGGGATCAATTGAGGAAACGTGATCCGACTAAAAATCTCCCAAGCATCTGCTCCAAACATTCGAGCGATTTTATAATGCTCTTCGTCAATATTTCTTAAACCAGCCAATAAGATAATGATATTGAATGCGAGACTGGTCCAAACCCCAAAGATGATCAACGTTGTCATACTCATCGAAACATTATCTAACCAATTGATTGATTCAAATCCTAAAAAATTCAGCAAATAATTAATGAGCCCATAGGACCCGTTGAAAAAATAGCGAAAGACGATCCCGATAGCAATCGTACTTGTCACATAAGGCATGAAAAAAATCGTTTCAAAAAAAGTCTTATGTTTCACTTTTTCAAAGATCACCCAAGCGATTCCCAGTGAAAGGAGCAATGAAATAGGAACAACTGTAAAAGCAAACAATGCGGTGTTTCTTAATGCTTTGATAAAGACTGGGTCTGACAACACACGCTGATAATTCTCAATTCCTGCAAATTGTTGATTGATTAAGGAGCCTTTTTGAAAGCTCATCGCTAGTGAACGGAACAACGGATAGATACTGAACAAAACAATAATGACCAATGATGGCAGTAAGAAGAACCAAGCTTTCGGTTGATTTTCTGGATCATATGCTTTTTTGAACATTAGTACACCCGCTCCCCTTGGTCATCGAAAAGAAACATTTTATGGTACTGGAAATCAAAAGAGAGTACCGTATCTTCTTCGATGAGCTTTTCAATACTAACGATCGATTTCAGACGTTTCGCAGCGAGCGAAAAATTCAAAATCTGTTCACGTCCGATCAATTCAACTCCAGAAACTTGTACTTCGAACAATCCGTTAGTCGTTGGAAAAACGTCTTCTGGTCGAATCCCTAAGATATATTTTCCATCCACTAATGTTTTTCTTAATTGAGCGGATTCCAGTTTCGTCAGAGGAATTTGAAAATCCGTATGGCTGATTTTCCCTTCACGAACATTGACCTCGACCGGTAACGTATTGATGATCGGGTTACCGATAAAATTGGCAACAAACAGGTTAGCCGGGTCTAAGTATAAATTCTGCGGAATATCATTTTGTTGAATCACACCTTCATTCAGTAAAATGATTTTGTCACTAATCGAAAGTGCTTCTTCTTGATCATGCGTCACAAAAATCGTAGTGATTCCAACTTCTTTTACCAAACGACGGATTTCTTCTCGTATCTTTAATCGCAAGCGTGCATCCAAATTACTTAAGGGCTCGTCTAATAATAAAACTTCTGGTTTCTGGACTAAGGCTCGTGTAATAGCCACACGTTGTTGTTGTCCACCTGATAAAGTCCCTGGTTTTTTATCTTGGAGTTCTTCGATATTCGTTAGTTTCATATATTCCTGTGATATTTTTTTAGCTTCCGCTTTTTTGATTTTATTTTCGCCAACCGTCAATGGAAACATAATATTCTCAACCACAGTCATATGCGGGTATAAAGCATAATTTTGAAATACAAAACCAATATTCCGATCTTTCGGTTCCGTTCGTACCACCGACTCTCCACTAAAACGAATGTCCCCATGACTAGGGCTTAATAACCCCGCAATCAAATTCAAAATCGTTGATTTTCCACAACCACTAGGGCCAAGCAAACAAACCAAATCCCCTTTTTCGATTTGAAAATCAACAGACTTCAGTGCTTCAAACCCATTATCGAATACTTTCTTCAGATTGATAACCTCAATCATTTTTCATAGCCCCTCACGTAATAAAATTTCTTTTTACAGGTGTTAATAATTTCTACCTTATAATCAATGCTAACGCTTCTATGTGTAGATTGATTTAATTCTGTGTAAATATCTTGAAAAGAAAACCATCTGCTCACACTTCCTCCAAAAAAGATAACGTTCGTATTTTAATCATATAGAAACGGTTACAATTGATAAAAACTAAAAAAAACACTTAAAAAGCATACTTACTTTATAAAGATATCAAATAACATTCTTTATTTATATACATTCAAAAGCGTTTTCATTGTATTCTAATTTTTCAAACAAACAAAAATATTCCTCTTGACCGTTTATTAAACGGATCAAGAGGAACGTTGACTTTTTTATATTGTAAATTGGTTGGTATCAGATAGTTTTTTAAACCAGTGACCAGATTTTTTGATCGTCCGTTTACCATCATTCGCTAAATCAACGGAAATAAATCCATAACGATTTTTGTAAGCATTGGTCCACGACCAGTTATCCATACACGTCCACATATGATACCCCAAGCAATTAGCACCTTCTTCGATTGCTTGGTGAACATATTTTAGATGTTCTTGGACAAATTCAATGCGATAATCATCGTGGATCATCCCATCTTCTTCGATAAAACGTGCTTCATTTTCAACACCCATACCGTTTTCAGAAATGAAACAGTCAATATTACCATAATGGTCTCGAACATTGATTAAGATATCATAAATTCCCTTTTCATAAATTTCCCAACCACGATAAGGATTCATTTTACGATTTGGCATTTCATAATTATCAAAATAATCTTCTGGCATTGGTCCATTTTCATGATCAATCGGGGTTTCTTTCGCTTTGACTCTTCTTGGTTGGTAATAATTGATCCCTAATAAGTCAATGGTATTTTCTTTAATGATCGCTAAGTCATCTTCTTGCATCGCTGGTACCATGTCTAATTCTTTCACAATGGCGATCAATTCTGGTGGGAACTCACCTTTAACTGCTGGATCAAGAAACGAACGATTAAAAAAGGCATCAGCTAATTGAGCTGCTTTGACATCTTCTGGGTTGTTTTCATCCCGAGGATAGCTTGGTGTTAGATTCAAAATGATTCCGATTGAGCCATCTAATGCCATGGAATGATACGCTTTGACGGCTAATGCAGAAGCCAGCGCTTCATGATAGCCTACTTGGATCGCCTTTTTCATATCGGACTCTTCCGGGTAATGCCAACGGTAAAGATACCCAGCTTCAACTGGCACGATTGGTTCATTATGGGTAAACCATTTTTTGATTTTCGTCCCAAATAATTCAAAACAAATCTTAGCATACCTTTCATACGCTTCAACCGTTTCCCGATTGAGCCATCCGCCTTTTTCTTGCAAAGGCATCGGCATATCAAAATGATATAAATTCACAAATGGTTCAATGCCATTAGCGATCAATTCATCGAAATACGCATGGTAAAAATCAACAGCTTGTTGATTCACTTCGCCAGTCCCTTCAGGAATCAGGCGACTCCATTGGATCGAAGTACGAAAACTATTGTGTCCAGTTTGTTTCATTAATTGAACGTCTTCTTTATACTTCGTGTACACTTGTGATGTCTTTTCAGGACCTACTTGATCAAAGAACTTTTCTGGTTCTTGGCTAAACCAATAATCAAAAATATTCTCTCCTTTACCATCGCCAGCAACACGACCTTCTGTTTGCGGGCCACTTGCGGCTGATCCCCACCAAAAATTACTTGGAAATTGATAATTTGTCATCCACTCACACCTTCTATTAAAGAGTTCAGTTTATTTGCTAAATAATACTTGTTCCCTACTCAATATAGCAAACGCTTACGCCAGTTACAAGTTAATTTAGCAAACGTTTTATTTAGTTGAAACGACTCGTACACCCCTACTTCATTTGCTGTACTGAGCAAACCAGTCCTTTTGAAGGGGAGTTGACATCTGTAAAGAAATGAGATTGAATAGAAGAGACATAAACACCTTTTTTAAATGGAATAGACAAAAGCTAGTATTCCTAAATCTTATAATAGAAGCTATACTAATTTATTAGTCACAGTAAACGCAACGACAGAAACCCAGCCAACTTGGTTGACTAGCGGATTCACACCGTTTGTAGTTAAAGCTGTATCATACAATGGAGGAAATATTTTGAAGAAATTAGTCATCATGGTTCTTTCGCTTGTCAGCTGTTTTACTTTATCAGGATGCAGCCTATTCGGTGGATCTGGTAACTCAGCAGACCAAACGACAGATTCATCGACTCTACAAGCTGAAAAAGAGGATATCAGTAACAGTAACTATTCATTAAAAGTCCGCAAAGACATGAATTTAGTCAGTGGGCAAATCATTTTTAGCGATCATAAAATGGAATGGACACGTACCTATACAGGAACTGAAAAAGATACCGCAAGTACTTCTCAAGAAAAAACAGTACTCAATGATATCAAGATCAAGACCGAAGCAGACACTTATACCATCTCTGGTAAAGAAGATGGTAAAGAAGTATCCGTTACCTTCAAAAAGATCGGAAACTACCGAATCGAAGATCAGGACGGAAATATTTATAGTTTGTAAAAGACCTAAAAAGACCGACTTGACCTGATCAGTAAAGGAAAAACTTTTAGAACAGCTTTTATTTTTGAAAAAACTTGCAACTGTTCTGGCTGTTTTCTTGTCACTTCGTACAAAAAAACGAGAGCTGACATGGCTCACTCGCTAGGAATTAACCGGAATTAAGAGAATTTGTTAATTTCTCTTAATTTTTTTGTTTCTGCCATTTCTTTCTGGTATATTGGGTAAGCACAATGTGATAAAGGAGAAAAAAATGAGTATATTTGATAGTCATGATTATTGTACTTGTACAACCAGTAAAAATATTCATACCGAATTTAGTGATCAAGGAAGCTTAAGTATTTGCGATCACTGTCATAAAACTGTAAAAGATTCATTTAAGTCATTTGAATCCTATACGAAAGAAAGACATGCGGATGTTTTAACTGTTAAATAAAGTCTCGGCCTTATTTTGTATAAGTATGGCAGGATACCAATAGGTCAAAAGATTTGAAGATGTCAAAAGACACGTTCAAATCTTTTGATCTATTTTTACTATCTTTTTCACTTAGCCAAAAACAGCTTTTTCCTTGATAAATTGATTACTATCGAACTGTGTTCTTTCGAATCATGTCTTTTCAGGAACCGCTCTATCAAAAACAAGCTAGAAAACCTCCAAATCGTTTCGACTATCTTGGAGGTTTTCCAGCTTGTTTCTTAAAATGAACGATGTCATCATCTTTTTAAAATGGAACATTATGACTGTTTACTGACCCAGTCCTTGTCCTTTTGCATGTTGATTCTCAGTAAAGTATTTCCCTGCCTCTACATCGCTTAATTCTGCTAATTTTTGTTGGATTTGTTCAATGACCTCTTTTGCATGTTCTGGCTTTTCAACAAAATCGAAGCGGTCACCATCGATTTGAATCTTCGGACAAACATCAAAATCTTCATACCATTGATCATAACGTTGATTTAAAGAGCGATAATAGTCATAAAGTGTCTCATCACTTTCCAGCTGTTCATAATCACGACCCCGTTTTTTGATGCGATCCAACATTGTATCCAAGGACACTTTGATATGAACCATCAAGTCTGGACGTTTCTTAGGAGCAACATCGTCTAACTCGTTAAGCATCGTATCCAATAAATTATCATATTGTTGCACTTCAATATCGGTCACTCGACCTAGATCTGCATTTAAATGAAATAGCAGGCTATCTTCATAGATCGAACGGTCTAACACGTTATCATCATCCACTAAAGCATTTTTCATCGCTAAAAATCGTTTATTCAAAAAGAAAATTTGCAATAAAAAAGCATACTGTTCTGGATTTGAATAAAAAAGTGGTAACACTTCATTGTCCTCAACACTTTCATAAAATGGTTTTGAGTCGATTTCTTTCGCAAGCATATCTGTCAAACTGCTTTTTCCTGCACCAATCGTTCCTGAAATTAATATCACTGACATGCAATCCTTCCTCTTTCTATTTCTATAAGTACTCGCCTACGTATTTCGTTACTGGTAATGTTTTAAAATCGTAGTCACGTACTTCGTCAACTGTTTTTAAATAAGTATGCAAACTTTGAGTAATCATCAAATTAGTTGGAACAGTCTCTTCTTGGAAAACAATCATTGGTTTTTTCATCATTGTTGCTGCCCCTAATTCATAAGCTGTCCCTGGATCAATGATTTGATGTTCATAATCTAAAATAGCTACTACGTAATCAGCTGCTGTTAGTTCTGCCATATCTTTTTCATAAACTTCTTGTGCCCAACCTGCACTAAACATTTCATAATTACTTTCTTGATGATGTCTTGGTGAATAAAAACCAGTCACCGTTGGATTTTCTTCCAATGCTTTTTCGATACGAGCAACACGCTCGACTTGCTCCTCTGAAAAGAATGGACCTGCTAAATAAATTTGACTCATTAATTTGCCTCCTCTAATAATAGTTGTGTTTCACTTACTTCTGCGCGTAATAAATCGACTAGTTCTAATGGGTTATTTGAAAAAAAGACGTAATCCAGCCATTTGGCATCCATAAATTCTTCTTTGGCAAACGTTTCTAATAACGTCTTTAAACCTTCATAATATCCTCCGATATCTAAAATACCAATCGGTTTCTTCGCTGTTAAATCAATGGCCATCCAAGATAAAAGTTGAGAAAACTCTTCTAAGGTTCCCAATCCTCCAGGAAAGATCAAAACAGCATCTCCTTGTTCAAATAACAATACTTTTCGTTCGTCGATTGTCTCGGTAGGAATAAAAGTTGTTACATTTGTATTCGGTAACTCAGAATCAAAAAGCCCTGTTGGATAGATACCAGTGACTTTCCCATTGTTTTCTAGTAAAGTCTGACTGAAAACTCCCATGATACCCGATTCTGATCCACCATAAACCAGCTCAATCTCTTCTTGAGCCATATATTTTCCTAACGTTTGGGCAATAAATTTATAGCTTTCTTTATTACCAAAACGGGAGCCACAAAAAACTGTTAGTTTCAAAAAAACACATCCCAACTCAAAAGTCTAACTTCATTTTACACTTGTTTTTTTAAAATAAAAGACTAGATTTTGTGATTTTTTAGTGGTATATAAGAAAACAAACACTATATCTAGTGTTTGTTGGCGAAAACTTTTTTAATCTTTTTTATTTTAAAAAAATATTAAATAACATAAATATTTAAATTTGAAACGACTTTCTTAATTAAGAAAGCTTGCTTTCATCGTGTTCTGACAATAACATTCACTCATTTAACGAGAATCTAGCATCATTCTTTTCTCGCAAAAAATTTGATAAAATAATTGTTATGTTTCATTATCTGTAAATGTTTCGCTAAAAATTTTATGTATATGAACTCCCCAATCAAATGCTTTCTTGAATTGTTCTATTTTCTGATATTCATCACATTTTGACAACCAATAAGAAAGACCAACTTTTTATCTAATAGCAAAAAAATAAGCCAATACTTGAAAGAAAATCTACATTCCTTCAATATATCGGTTTTATCTCATGGTACGACGGCTCACTCAATTATTGTTCTGATCTTGAAAAACGATAGAAACAGCCAAATGCTTTTATTCTAAAACATGTGCTTTTTTTATGTTCCTTGAAAAAGCCAAAACCAACATTGACGCACTTTACTCGCCCAAGTAAACTCTCCCCTATTTGTTGCACTTGCTACCTTCATTTTACTCGTTATCCTCAGGTGTATGTTTTTGGATAAAAAAATGGACTGGACACATCGTATCCAATCCATTTATGGCACAGTAAATAAAACACATGTAGTTCATCTATTTTTCTCATCAAAAAAGGTAGATTTCTCCTTTAAGATTCGATACAATAAACGAAGTTGATGGTTTCCATTGACTATGGCAAACTTGATTGGTCAATGTGGTTGACTTTTTCAAGACCTCTGTTTCTGGCTGCCACTAGAAATGGAGGTGCCTTTTTTTATTTGGCTGTTTCTATCTGTTCCTTATAATACTGATCGCTTACGTGGTAGTCAAGATAAAACGAAAACCTACAAAAAACTGTACTGTTTTTCTCCCAGATTTTTGTCAAAAATATTTCTCCTTCTTTTAGACCCTAAAAACAATAGAGAAAGTTAGCGATCTAAAACGACCGCTACAGTTGCAACTCTATTCAATCATTTCTGGATTTTTACCTTCTGCTTGATAAACTCTTGGCTGATCCGCTATCTACTAAAAACTAACTTTTAATATTAAAATGATGTCAAAAAGTCTCGAAACACTGATTCCCGTTTCAAGACTTTCTTAACGCTCCGATGCATTTTATTTCGTCCATTCATCGCAAGACTATTTCTTAGCGAATCAAATCGACATCTGGCGCATCTAGTAATTGTTGAACCTGTTTTCTAGTTGTGAGCGGAACATCTCCTTGGATTGCGTGAGCCAAACGAGCATTTCCTGTTGCAAACTCGACGGTTCTAGTCATTGACCAGTTTTCCGCATATCCTAATAATATCCCAGCCGCAAAAGCATCCCCTGCACCAATTCGGTCTAAAACAAATAACTCGTAAAAAGGTGTTTCAACGTCTTCTGTAACGGTTATCAAATATCCTTTTAATTGTTTTCTTCCTTCATGGCTGGTTCGTTTCGTACCAGCAAACCATTCGATGTCATAATAAGCTAAAAAGGATTGGATATAGGCGATAGGATTTTTCGTTGAATCGCTTGTTCGCCATTCTAATAATTCCGTCAAATCACGGATCGAGCCAAATAAAATCGTACAATAAGGTAAAATTTCCTCATAGCGTTGTTTCAAGATGTTTCTTTGATCTTGTTCCTGGTTCAATGTTGGCCGAAAGTTGAAATCAAAACATACTTTTTTTCCCTGAGCATGAGCTTTCTTGGCAAGAGAAATCGCTGTTTCGGCACACTGATCAGACAAACTCAAACTGATCCCGCAAATATGCACAAGATCTACTGTTTCAATAAACGACTGTAATTCATAGTCATTTTCTTGAGACAATCCAAAAGAACTATGTTTTCGATTTTGGTAAGTAACTTCAGTAGGACGAACACCATACCCCATTTCTGCGAAATAGGTACCGATATGTTGTTCTTGTTGGATTACATACTTCGTTTCAACACCGATACTTTTTAAGTTAGCTAACGCAGCACTGCCTAAGCGATTATCGGGCAGAGCCGTCAATAGATAACTCTCCATATCAAAATGAGCTAGATTACCAACTAGATTCACACCTGTTCCGGTATATGCCAGTCTTAATGTATGGGTTTGTTCTAGCATCAAGTGTTCTGGAGGTGTCAATCGCAACATCACTTCTCCGAATGCCCCAAATTTCATTTTCTCACCTTTTTTCATCTTAGCTGACAACTTTTTTTATAATTTGTAGTAATGTCCGGACATCCTCTGGCTTCGTATTGCCCGTTTCAGGGTCAATAATCGAGCTGTAGACATGAGGAATAATCTTTTTCACCTTGGCATCGACAGCGATTTGAAGGATCTCTTCAAAGTTGGTTAAATCAATTCCTCCTGTTGGTTCTAATGCAAAATCATAAGTGGCACAAGCTTGCGCTACCGCCTCATACTCTTTTTGATGTGCTAACCCTTTCATTGGAAAATACTTGATTGATGTTCCTCCCATATCTTGCAGTAAGCGAATCGCTGTTTCAATCGTGACTACGCCTGCTGTACCTTGAGAACTTAAAGGACCGGTTGCAATATTGACATACCCTTCTTTACCTGTTGGTGAAACTAATCCATTGACCACTGTTTCATTTTGACCTAACACAGCTCGTGAAGCACCCACTCCAGTAAATACTTGGTTCACATGTTGTGGTTGCAAGACTTTTGCCAAACGAGTCACCATTTGACTCTGATTTGGATCACCTGCTCCCAAGCCAACTGATAGCGCATTATTCGTTGCTGCTTGATACTTTTTCATGTCAGCAATCGCTGCTTCGTCTGTTTCATAGTTTTTTGAAAGCACCCCCAGCAAAATATGTCCTTCAGCTGCTTCATAACACTCCACCGCATTTTCAACAGAATTAGCTAAAACATTCAAACAAACTTGATCGTGTAAATAGTTAGGAATTCGTGACATTTTTTTCTCTCCTTTTTCACTCAAGATAATTTTGTTTCATTCATGATTTCTTGCAGGCGAACAATGATTTTTTTCATTTCTTCTTGATTGACCGAACGTATGTCAAATTCAATGATACCATGATTCGCTTGATAATCTCGTGTATAGACTGCTGGATTTTTTTCTTTTAGTGCCTGAATAACTGAATGTGCAGAACGATCACTGATTTTAACACTCGCTCGATAAATCTCTCGACCAGCTGGATCTTGAACAATAGTTACTGACAAATGATCAATGTGATTCAACTCTTCAACAAATGGTTGTAAACGGTGCTTCATTGACTCACCAGATTCACTGCCATGTTTAAGATAATCGGTGACCGCTTGAGTAAACCCTAAAATATTCTCTTTACCGATTTTCATCGAACGACCGATCCCTTTTGACTGTAATCGCACCCATGGTATATAAGGATTCTTTCCAATCACCATTCCTGCACTTGGACCTTCGATCGCCTTTGCACCCGAATAGATCACTAGGTCCGCTCCTAGTTTAGTGTATTTGAATAAATCCTCTTCTGCTGCTGCATCAACAATCAACGGGATTTCATGTTTTTGAGCAACTGCTACTGCTTCTTCTACTGACAACATACTTTTTTGAACCGTATGGTGACTTTTGACATAAAGAATCGCTGCGGTATTTTCAGTGATACAGCTTTCAAGATGTTCAGAGCTACACATATTGGCATAACCTGCCTCGATCACTTGCCCCCCACCTTGTTGAATCATTAATTCAACGGATGTGCCGTAATCAACATTGTGTCCTTTGGGTAAAATAATTTCCTTTTTCTTGATAGTTGTTGAATAAGGATGATAAACATGAGTTAGACTTCCTTTGCCAATAACCGCTGCCACTGCTTGAACAATACCAGCAGAAGCACAAGAAACGATCTGAACATCCTCAACTGCTAAGAGATTCGCCAGATAAGCACCCGTTTTTTCACTCAGGTCTGACATTTCAAAAAAATGTTCGCCGCCAAAGCGTTGCGCTGCCAAAACAGATTCCGATACTTTGGAAACACCTAAAATCGTCATCCGGCCTGAAGCATTGATCACTTCTTTTAAATTGAATTTATCATAACTTACACTCATAACTCTTTCCCCCAATAACTACGCTAACTGGTTTGATTTGTTGATCGATCACTTGCTGTTGTCCATTCGAGTCAGTAATCATCTTTTCTTGGTCAACAAATTCAAATATTGTAAAATCCGCATCAAAATCTACTTCTATCTGACCTTTCGTTCCTAAATGGAAATTTTCAGCCGGCACACAAGTTACCTTTTCTAATATTTCTGACCAGGAATAGCCGATAAAATGCAATTTTTCCATCGTTGTCGCTAAATCGTAAACGGGGCCGTTCTTTCGATTACGAATATAGATATCCGTGCTAATAGAGTCCGCTTTGATTCCTTGGTCATAGGCTGCTTTTGCCACCTCAAAATTAAAACTGTCGGTGCCATGACCAATATCGAAAATCACCCCTTTGGCTAAGGCATCTTTGACAAACGGTTTAATCTGATGAGTTTCTTTCTCCATAATCCCGTTATCTTTCCCATTAAAACAATGGGTCAAGATATCGCCTTTTTCCAGGAGCTGCAAAATTTCTTCTAAATGTGGTGGGGCAGAGCCAATATGCACCATCAAAGGAATTTGATGATTCTCTTTTTGAATTTTTTTCGCCCATTCCAGCGGTGTCAATCCATTATTCCCAACCACGGTTTTGCTCATTCTGGCTTTGATTCCCACGATAAATTCTGGAAATTCAGTCAATTTTTCTTTGACCAAATTCGCTTGTATCTTGGATAAATCAGCTAATTCATCTTGTTCTACGATGCCCCACTTTGAAATATTCAACAAGGCATACACATTGGTTTTAGTTTTTTTTGCTCGTTCATAAAATTGATGGATATTTTCGGCACCTGTTGTTCCTGCATCGATAACCGTTGTTACCCCTTTACTCACACCAATCTGGTCTGGGTAATCATAATATAAAGTCATTTCCTCAAAACAATGGACATGGTCATCGATCCAGCCAGCAGAAAGATAGTGCCCTGCCTGCAACGTTTGTTCTGTTTTTCCTTTTTCTGGGATACTTGTTGCGATTTTTTGGATTTTTCCATCATTGATCCCAATATCCATTGTTTCGCCAGTTAGTGTACGAGCATTTCTGATCACTAAATCGAACATCACAACGCCTACTTTCCTATAAATTTGAACTTCGACCATGGGTGGATAAAATCTAGTAAGAGATGTTCTTCTGGTACAATTGCACCAACTTTATTTTTCCTTGCATCCCCATGTGGTTCTAAAACAATTTGAAGTTCATTTTTGTATTTGCCAAATGTATCATTTCCAATGACTACATCACCAATTTGAAATTCATTTTCATTGTCATGGGCTTCATTTTTTGCATCTTTATATTTTTTTCGAACTTCAGTGGAACGAATAACCTGTTCAGTGATATCTCCTCGACGAACATGTTGTTCTCCTAATACAATTTGTCGTTCTACTTCATGAGCAGCTGTCTGCCACTCGATCGTAAATACTGTTTGATAGCGATCCATTTCCCCTAACATACGCAGCTCTTCTTCAGATGCGTAGGCATTTCCAATAATGACATCATCGATCAACCCAGTAGCAAACAAATGTTTTGCTGCTACATGGACCGGTAAATGACGGTGCATCTCTAACGTAGTCAACCCATCATTGATATCCCACGGTCCGATTGTTCCCACCTGAGAAGAAACAAAAGCAGCCGTTCGTAACCCTTGTTTTTTAAATCGTTGGCTGCAAGACTCAAAAAATCGGTAAGGTAAGCCTGTTCCTTCTTGAGGATAAAAATTATGACACCCATAGAGAAAGGGTTTATTTGCTTGATGAGACAAAATATTATCCAAATAAGCAACATCATTACTCATATTCAACTCAATCGCTAAATGATAAGGGTTATATGACAGCAAAGCTTCTTTTCCGCCGTCAAATCCTAAATCAAGACGGATTCCATCTGCACCAGTTTCGTGGAAAAAACTTAAGTCGTCATACGAAATGTCCAACTGTTCAAAAATGTTGGGAGCAACATCTAAAATCGTTTCAAATCCCAATTCTTTCGCAAAATGAATCAATTTTTGAAACTTTTGTTTTACGATCAGGGGATCTTCCGTTACTTCTAACATACTCATAAAAATACGGGTAAACCCATAACGTTGTGCTAATTGCAAATATTCCTGGTCTTTGATTGGATCACTATGATCTGGGTAAAGTGAAATCCCTAGTGCACGTTTCATAACCCTAACCTCCATTTTTTATTATGCTTGTTCCTCGGTAACGCCCGTCACCATTGGTGCTTCTTCTTGCGCTTGTTCTTCTGCTTCACGAGCCAGTTGTTGTTTTTCGAATACTTTGAAGAACGGATAATAAATAGCCAATGTGATCAGGAAGTTAGCAATAACTAACACGCCAGCTGCTACGCTCCAGTTTGTACTCATCCAAGCCGCGATTGGCGAAGGAATAGCAAATGGTAACCGAGCCGTCATCATTGGTATGAGACCACTAACCGTTAAGACATATGACAAAGTAGTCGTTACTAACGGTGCAAGAATGAACGGAATCCCTAATACTGGATTCATTACAATCGGTGCCCCGAAGATCATTGGTTCATTGATGTTGAATAGTCCTGGTAAAATCGATAATCGACCTAAACTCTTTAAATATTTTGATTTGGAGAACATGAATAAAACCACTAAAGCCAAGGTTGTTCCTGCGCCACCGATCCACACGTACCACTGTAAAAACTGTTCTGTAAAAATATTCGGCATATTATGAGCATTCGCACCAGCGTTGAAAGCATCAATGTTTTCAGCAATCGAAATATCCCAAAATGGGCGAATCACTGGTCCCATAATGGCTGGGCCATGAATCCCAAGAACCCAGAAAAAACAAATCAAGAAGACTGTTAATAAACCATCAAACAAACTATTCCCTGCAAGTATGCCTTTTAGCGGCATCAATAACTCACTTAAGAACCCATTCAGATCAAAACCAAGCATATGTCGGATCACCCAGAAGAAAATCAAAATCACCGCTCCAGGAATCAATGCAACAAAAGAGTTTGTCACTTCTGGTGGCACCCCATCAGGCATCTTGATTGTAATTTTCTTTTCAATGAAGAAACGATAAATCTCGACAGAAATAATTGCTGTAACAATGGCACCAAATAATGAACCTGATCCTAGATTCGCAATATTGATATAACGTCCTGCTGTGATTCCTTCCAAGTCTTCTAATACCTGTGTCGGTGGTGCTGCCACGATCAGAAAAGACATCAATGCTAATATACCAGCCGTCAAGGAATCAACTTTATAACTTTTTGCTAATGATGAAGCAATCCCAAATGTTGCGTATAATGCCAAAATCCCTATCGTATAACGAAAAGGAATATCCAAAATTTGCCGATAGGGTTCGATCACTGCTGCCACAGATTCAATCGGAATGTTCAGTAAAATCGTAAAAAATGAACCGACGATCGTTAGTGGCATCGTTGCAATAATTCCTTTTCTAATTGCCGTCATGTGCCTCTGTGTTCCAATTCGGTTAGCTACTGGCATAATCTTTTGTTCAATCAATCCTACAAACTTATCCATTGCCGCTCTCTACTTTTATAACATTATAATGTTTATCAAAGTGATCGTACCATATTATGCTAACTTTGTAAACGATTTCTATAAATAGTAAAAATTTTTCTACTCTCTAAGTAAGCTTATCATAAAAATACACAATCCTTCCCCCATCACAAGAAACCACCTGCGAATATCTTGACCCATGTATCTGATGGCTTCTGCGGTAATAACGGCGTGCCTTACAAAATATGAAAAGCTATTTTCTGGCAAGCCTTTAACCTGGAGCTTTTACCTCCTGATAGACGGTGTTTGAACGATTGCTTCTGCGGTAATAACGAGCGTACTTACAAAATATGAAAAGCTATTTTATAAGTACGCTCGTTATTACTTGAAGCAGACCACCTTTTAAACAACCTTATGTTTCATAGTCGATATGATAAGGATGCAGATTGGTCTCGTAAATTGCTTCTGAATATTCGATTGTTTTCCCCAAGTGAGTCTTTGATTGTCGCGTTCTTTTAATCGCGATCTCTGAGGTAGTTTTTAAAATTTCCCGTTCATCCTTTGTTAGAAACACAGCAGAAAAATCATCGGCAAAGGAGTCGATGGCATAACCTTTTTGGGTCAATAATCGATATAAAGACTCTTCATCAAATATTTTGCGTTTGATTTCTAACAAATCACTTGGCAGATAATGCGTAAAGTAAATATAAGGACGGTCGTTTAAGTAGTATAATCGCTTAAAACAGACAGCCGTTGAACCAAAAGAGGCAAATAATGGGTGATCTTTTTTTAAAGTGATTTTCTTTAATTCCAACGTTTCTTTGTGAACTGTATGTTGTGAGTTTTCTAGAATCTGTGTAAAACTTGCCGCTTTTGACAAACGATTGTATGGACGATTACTTACTACCGTCGTCCCTCGTCCGCTTTTCTTTTCGACATATTCATCTGTTGCTAATAATTCAATGGCCTTACGAACCGTGATCTTACTTACTTGAAACATTTCTTCTAATTCATTTTCTGTAGGCAACATGGTGCCGACAGGATACTTTCCTGAAAAGATATCTTCTTTGATCTTGTCTGCAACTTCTAGGTATAGTACACGTGTCCTTTTCATAACTTCACCTTTCGATTTTATTACTAGAATCATAGCACATAAAAAATAAAAAAAGAATATAAACGCCATGGATTAGCTATGTTGGTGGATTGAGACAATCGTTCTTCTTTTTTATCTATAAAATTATAAGTAGGAAGAAATTATTTTATCAGTTACAAAAAACACCAAAGTAAGCAAAACGCAAACTTCGATGTTCTTATTAGTCTTCTAACTTATCGATCAACATGCTTATTTTCAATGATGCTTATAGCTTGCATAGTAAAATCCTGATACGAATATTGCACCGCCGACAATATTACCGATATAAACTGGAATAAAATTCAAGAGAAATTCTGTCCAAGTTGCTTGTCCTTCAAAAATTGCGGCTGGGATCACAAAGCAGTTAGCCACACTATGCTGAAAGCCGATGGCAACAAAAATCATTACGGGGAACCAAATAGTCAATACTTTTCCAGCTGCATCTTTTGCTCCATAGGATAGCCATAATGCTAAGCCGACAAACCAGTTACAACCGATTCCCGAACCAAGCGCTTGCCACCAAGAAGCTTCGATCTTATGATCAGCAATATGGATGACTTGGTCCAAATAAACGCCTGAATGAGTCAAGCCGACAAAGTGTCCAAAGAAATATGCAACAAAAATGGCACCCACGATATTAGCTAACGTGATAATTGTCCAATTTTTAACTAATTGTGAAAAAGTTACTTTTTTATCCATAAAAGCAATTGCAACCGCCATCATATTTCCAGTAATTAATTCCCCGCCACCAAGCAGGATCACCAATAGTCCGATAGGAAACACAGCCGCCCCTACTAAACTAGTTAAACTCGCTAGTGATTCTGGAATCGAAGCTGAAACTCTGATGTAGGCTAAATAACCTAACGAGATCATTGCTCCTCCGATAAAACCTAGAATTAATTTCGCAAGAATTGGCTTTTGGATCTTTTTCGTTCCAAGATGGATACTGATATCCATAATTTCTTCTGGTGTATACATAGATGTTCAAACCCACACTTCCCATATTTTTTCAAAAACAATAGTGATTTATTTCACATTTTCATTTTAGATTATATCATCTTCCATTCCTAATCCCTATGATTATTTTAAAATAACCGATATTTTTTTATCATTCTATGACAGGGCACACAAGTGAGACTTTCCCACATCTCGTGATTTTTTTCTTTAGAACAACGAGAGTAAAATGAATCGCTCGATCAAATAGAAAAAAGACCATTTTCGACAGTGATTTGTCAAAAATGACCTTATTTTCTTTATCAGAAATGAACTATTCTTAATTTCTTAGTAAACAACGGTTCTATCATGAATACAAACTTACAGTTCTTCTCCATTGGTGGCGATGACTTTTTGATACCACTCAAAAGATTTTTTCTTTGAACGATTTTTGGTTCCGTTCCCTTCATCATCCAAATCAACATAGATAAATCCATAACGTTTACTCATCTCACCAGTCGAAGCACTTACCAGATCAATACATCCCCATGGCGTATATCCCATGAGTTCCACACCATCAGCTACCGCTTCTCCCATCGCTTCGATATGACGACGTAAATAATCAATACGGTAATCGTCATTGATGCGCCCGTCTTCTTCTACCTTATCAATTGCGCCTAACCCATTTTCAACAATAAACAATGGTTTTTCGTAACGGTTGTACAACTCGTTTAATGCAATCCGTAAACCTTCTGGATCAATCTGCCATCCCCATTCACTGGCTTCTAAGAACGGATTTTTAACTCCACCTAAAAGATTACCGGCTGAGGCCGCTGCATCTGGGTCCGTTTCGTTGACTGCAGTAGACATATAATAGCTGAAACCGATATAGTCGACTGGATATGCTTGCAACAACTCAAAATCTTCAGTCGTTTGTTCTAATTTGGCACTATCTACGCCATATTTTTCATACGTGCGGTTTGTGTATGCCGGGTATTTGCCCCGTACTTGAACATCTGCACAGAAGAAATTAAATTCTTGGTTCTGGATCAATGTAGCTACTTGATTGATTGGATTAGCATCTATGCTATACGTCGTTGCATAGATAATCATACAACCCACTTGGCTATCCTCTCGTAATTCATGAGCGATTTTTACTGCTTTACTACTTGCTACAAATTGGTTATGCCATGCTTGGAAGATATTTTGATAATCAGCCGCACCATTACTTTTTACTAATCCTTGACTCAAAGCTGGAAAATGAAAAGCTGAATTGATCTCATTGAACGTCATCCAATATTTGACTTTATCGCTGAATCGTTCAAGCACCACTTTAGCAAAGCGTTCGTAAAAATCAATCAGTTCTCGGTTTTTCCACCCGCCATATTTTTTTGCTAGATTTAATGGCATCTCGTAATGGGAAATCGTGATCACAGGTTCAATCCCATATTTCAAACATTCATCAATCACTTCTTCATAAAACGTTAAGCCTTTCTCATTCGGTGTTACTTCGTCTCCTTGAGGGAAAATCCGAGTCCAAGCAATGGAGAAACGATAACATTTAAAGCCCATTTCAGCAAAAAGCGCAATGTCTTCTTTAAACCGATAATAATGATCGATCCCTTGATGGTTAGGATAGGTATATTTATCTGGTTGGATCGTCCAATCAAAGTCTTCACTGCCAATAACTGCAAATCGTTGTTTCCCCCCAGGCATCGCATCAGCAACTGAGAGCCCTTTCCCATCTTGATCGTAAGCACCTTCTAATTGATTGGCAGCTGTAGCGCCACCCCATAAAAAATCTTTTGAAAACTTTGTAGTCATCTGCTATTTCCTCCTTATTTGACAATTGCTAGAAAATCTTCACTAGCAATCAGTTCTTCTTGATTTAATTCCAACACATCAGCAAAATGTTCCGTATTTGTAATAACGATTGGCGTGATCACACTGTATCCAGCGGCTTTAATCGCTTCAATATTAAATCGAACCAATAAATCACCAGCTTTTACTTGATCCCCTTGTTTTACAAAAGTCTCAAACCCTTGTCCTTCAAGCTCAACGGTATCCATACCGATATGCATCAAGATTTCAATTCCATCTTTCGTTGTTAAACCAACCGCATGACCTGTTGGGAAAATGGTCGTGATCTCCCCATCTGCTGGCGCAATCAATTCACCTTTTTCCGGATCAATCGCAAGCCCTTTTCCCATCGCTCCAGAAGAGAAAACTTTATCCGGAACATCAGATAATGGCAGGACTTTCCCGCTTAAAGGACTTTTTAGATTATGTCGAGCAGAACTAATCGTGTCACCTGCTGTTGTTTGTTGATTTGTTTCTAGTTTTTCATCTTGGACGGTTTCATCAAATCCAACGATCAGCGTACCTACGAATGCTAAGACAAATGAAAGAGCTGTCGCAAGGATTGCCATGGTCACATTGGATTCAACTGCTTGGTTCGTACTAATAAACGTTGGGATCGTTAACAAGCTTACTAACCCGCTAGAGAAAGCTTTCACACCAGCAAAACCAATCATTGCGCCTCCGATACCGGCTGACAGACAAGCAACGACAAACGGTTTCTTTAACGGTAAAGTTACCCCATAAACAGTTGGTTCCGTAATGCCAAAAAGTGAGGTAATTGTAGATGAAATACCTAATGAACGAAGCTTAGTATCTTTGGTCCGAATCGCCACTGCTAAGGCTGCACCACCTTGAGCTAAAACGGCTGGTAAAAGCATTGGAACCATGACGTCAAACCCATATTGTTCAATATTCAAGAACATGATCGGTACAAATCCCCAGTGCATCCCAAACATTACGAACACTTGCCATAAACTTCCCATAATCAAGCCCGCAACTAATGGACTAAAGCTGTAAATCGAATTAAATAGACTACCTAACCCATTACCGATAACTGTCCCGATTGGACCTAACAGTAAGAAAGTTAATGGCACCATCACCAATAAAACGATCATTGGTACAAAAATCATTTGTAAAAATTGTGGAATCACTTTTTTCACCAGCGGTTCAAATTTGCTTTGGACCCAAACAGCCAAAATGATCGGAATCACTGAAGATGTGTAACCTGATTGAGCTAACACGATTGGTAATCCAAAGAAATCCACTGCCCCTCCAGCTCCAGCTAGTTGCGTGATTGCTGGATAAACTAACGCCATAGCAATTGCCACAGATAAAAATTGGTTCGTTTTGAATTTTTTGGCTGCAGTAAAAGCTAACATCACTGGTAAAAAGGTAAAGACACCATCTGCGGCTGCAAATAGAACTTGGTAAGCCCCAGTATCCGTAGCCAGCCAACCTAACACCGTTGCCAAAGATAAAAATCCTTTTAAGATCCCTGCAGCTGCCATTGCGCCTAAAAATGGCGTGAAAATACTAGAAATAATATCAATCAAGCGATTCAAAGGATTTTTTGACTGATCCTCTGTTCCTGATTGATCTGTCAGACCTTGCTCATCAACGATTGCTTGGTAAACGTCAGCCACATTACTACCGATAACTACTTGGTACTGACCACCACTTTGTACTACTTGAATCACATCTGGATCCTGTTTTAACTTTTGTGTATCTGCGACCGATTCATCTTTTAATTTGAAACGTAAACGTGTCGCACAATGTACTAAACTATTGACATTCTTTTCACCTCCGACTGCCTCCCATACTCTTTTACCAACTGCTTGATTATCCATCTTATTTTCCTTCTTTCTAGTTGATTTAATCAAATAAAAAACCTAGATTGAAAAAACGGTCACGAAAATTCGTGCCCTATTTTTCAATCTAGGTTTTACCTGCTTTACCAGTAACAATCCTTAAGATTGGGTACTTTGTTTTTCACTCACTACACGTTGGATGTGAATCGTTAAATAGATTTGTTCTGCGACTCCCATTGGTTCCTGTTGTGTTTTTAAGAGATAGTCATTGATCCGTTCCGAACAACGGAAGGCTTTTGGATATTTCCCTTGAACGAGCGCATAGAGAAATTCATCCTGCTCATCCGAACTTTCGCCTTTTAAATAGCGTTGTGTAAAAAATTGTAAATGGGTGATGATTCGTTGGTAATTCAACGATTCCTCGTCAAATGTCACACCAAAGAACTTACTAATAATGCTGAGAATATCTCTAACGATCGTCGTTGCAGTCATCGTGACTTGCATATCCCCATTTCCTTGTTGGCTATTCACTAAATGAAAAGCGATAAATCCTGCCTCGTCAATCGGTAGACTGACTCCAACTTTTCTCTGGATCAATTGCAATACTTCTTTGGCCACCAAGTATTCTTTCGGACAAAATTTCTTTGTTTCAAAAAGAAGCGGATTTGGTAACTGGATATTTTCGTTCGCTCGACAAATCGCATAATGAATATGATCGGTCAATGTCAAATAAATATTTGACGACAACGAAACGCCTAATCGTTCTTCCGCCACATCAACGATCTGTTTGACTAATTCTACTTCTTCTAATGGGACATCCGCCATCAGCTGTTGAAATTGATTGGTTGCTAAGGAATCTTTTAAAACAAATTCTTTTTGAACTGCTGTTTTATCAATCCTATCACCAGGTCTTTTTTGAAACGCGAGGCCTTTGCCCATACAGATAATCTCTTCACCTCGTTCGTTTTTTGAAATGACGACGTTATTATTTAAGACTTTTTCAATAACCATTTTCCCTCGCCCTCTCATAAAAAAATAAAAAAACCTAGAATCCCCCTGTACTTTAGGTTGAATTCTGGTTTTGCCTGCCGAACAGTAACAATCCATCGATTATCTGAACCAAGCATAGCACCCTTCTTTTATTTTTGCAAGCCTTTTCAACTTTTTTTTTAGTAATTGTAAAAATGAGAAATTAAAAAACCGACGAAAACTATTAGCTATTCGAGCGAACTAGCAATCGTCGGTTTTTCATTAACTATTTTCGTCTAAAATGTTCGTGTTTCCATATTGAATGCTGCCTTCATTTCTTTCGTCGCTTTTTTCATTGGTGTAACCTTCTCTAACTCGCCTTGAACGACTAATCGAGTCACCGCATTCATATCTCCGCACGTAATCAACGTAACGAGCGATTTTCCTTCTTGGATATTTAACAGCTGGGTCTCCGTCGGTGCCACTTTTTCTTTAAAGGTTGCTTTATACGTATAGACATTTTCCAAATCTACCAAATAGATTTTATCTCCTAATGATAAATTTTCTAGTGGCGTGAATAATAGTTGTGGATTGCTCGAACGATGACTCGCTAAAGCATAATTTCCTTTTCCCATTTGCTGATTAGGATCTAGTGTCCCCGCACCATAAAGCAAGTTCGCATTATCTAAACCTCTAAAAATCGGGATATTGATTGCCACAGAAGGAACAGCAATACTACCAATAACTGGTAAGTCCGTTCGATTCAATTGGGCACGCAACACACTTTCCGTACTCATTGACTCCACTGCATCAAAATCAAAACTTGCCTCTTTTTCGTTGTTTTTCTTGATTTCATCTTTTGTCACATTGGCAATTGCGTATTTATCTCCGGTATTTTTAACAAGATAATCTTTGATCTGTTCATTAAAAATTAACGCTAATCCAACCAATAATAGTAAAAATAAGAAAAAATTGGCGATCCATCTTTTTACTCGACCTTTGCTTGGTTTTTCCTTCATTCACTTGCCTCCCTTATTTAGCTAAAATAAACGCAACCTGTAGTTTCACACTTAAAGTTCTGTATATTTCTTTCGTTGTCCTCGACTTGCTTCTACTGGATATTTCAATTTATTTTTTGCTAATTTTTCTTCAATAATTTCATCAAGATCCAACTGTAAATTGTCAGCCATCATGTAAGAATAGATCAAGACATCTGCCAGTTCTTCTTTGATCCGCTCTAATGAAGTTTCCTTCACTTCTTCTGGTTGCTTCCATTGAAAAAGCTCCAGTAATTCAGAAGCTTCTAAGGAAATAGAAATTGCAAGATCTTTTTCGTTATGAAATTGTCGCCAATTTCTTTCGTCTCTAAATTGATTGACTTTCACCATACTATCCATGAACATTCACCTATTTCTTTATTCGATTACTAATAATCATACCATGTTTTTAATAGAAAATAAGTATATTTACCTAGATAAAATAAAATATACGTATTTATTTAACGATCTTTTTATAAAGCAAAATGATAACGAATGTTACTTATCCACTGATAACTTACACCAATGGATGTTATTCTTGTAAGCTGAATTTTAATTCTTTTACACCAGTAAGTGTCCACAAGACCACTAGACTGACAAGATAAATACTACTTAGAAAAATAATCACAGCAGATAATTGATAATGATCCATCAAAAAGCCAATAATGATCGAAGAAAATCCACCTACAGCTCTACCTAAATTCATAATAAAGTTATTGGCTGTTGCACGGATCTCAGTAGGATACAGGCTACTGATGATTGCACCATAGCCGCCATACATGCCATTGATAAAGTAACCAACAACCACCGCTGCTGCTACTAAACTCCATTGACTACGAGCTAAAACGAGTAAGAAGACCGAGAGCGCTGAACAAATCAAGAATAAAGTAAAGGCTGTTCTGGGACCTAATTTATCCATGATGATCCCAAAAGTCAACATACCTAATGACATCCCCACAATCGTACTCACCATCCATAAAGACGAACCTGAAACGGATAATCCTAGTTGTGCTTGCATGATCGAAGGTAACCAATTCATCAAACCAAAATAACCAGCAATTTGGACAGTCACCATGATACTCAAACCAATCGTCTGCCAAGTAAGTTGTTTCGTTTCAAATAGATTACGTAACTTTGTCGCCTTTTTAGTTGCTTTCGCAGCTTGAAATGCCTCCGGTTCTTTTAAACCATGTCGGATGACTAAAACTAATAATACAGGTAATACACCAATCACATATAACATGCGCCACCCGAGCCATGGAATGACGATTGCCGCCAAAATAGCAGCTAGAGCCGCGCCTACTTGGGCTCCAATACCAGCAATGGACGAAGCTCGTCCAATTTGTTTTTTTGAAAAAGTTTCAGAGATCAAAGACATACAAGCGCCATACTCGCCCCCAGCCCCGATTCCGGCAATAAACCGAAACAAGTAGACTAAATAAATCGTTGAAGAAAAATACATCAATAATGAAGCAATTGAAAATAAGATAACCGTTTGAGAGAACACCTTTACTCGACCATATTTATCCGCCATCAGACCAAAAAAAATACCTCCAACGAGCATCCCCAGATTAGTGATCGTCGCAATCATTCCCGCTTGCGTTCCACTAATATGAAAAGTTGCAATCATTGAAGATAAAGAAAAAGCTAGGAACATGATATCCATATTCTCTAATGCAATCCCTGATGATGTTGCTAATAAAACCTTCCGTTGATACTTCGTCATTTTTGTTACCCCTTTTCTTTCATTTTTACCCTAAATTGTTAAAATCATATATAAAAATCAAGAAAAAAGCAAGAACTTTTGTTTTTTTATGTCAATTCATTCACTCAACTGATCTACGCTGTTTTTGAGAACTATCACTTGCTCAATAATTACGAAATCGCTACACTTATTTTGTAATCAAAAAATAAAGCGTTTTTCTAAACCGCTTATTTGTCTGATCAAGCAATTTATCTTAGATATCCATTATCTAAGTAATCACTTTTTTGCTATCATTCGCATAGCCTTAGCTCTTTGCGAAACGTTTTTGTGAAACTGAGAAAAAACTATAAAGGAGAAAAACAGAATGGACAAACAATTATTCTTAGAAAAAATTGCTGGTGGGCTGATCGTTTCCTGCCAAGCCTTACCTGGAGAACCTTTTTATACAGAAGAAGGTAGTTTGATGCCTTATTTTGCTTTAGCTGCTGAAAAAGCAGGAGCTGTTGGTATCCGTGCGAACTCAGTACGGGATATTATGGCGATCAAAGAAAAAGTGGCCCTGCCGATCATCGGTATCATTAAACGTGATTATCCTCCTGAAGCGCCATTTATCACAGCAACCATGCGTGAAGTTGATGAACTAGTAGCCACAGGGGTTGAAGTTATCGCTTTAGATTGTACTTTACGCAAACGCCACGATGGTCTGACCATCAATGAATTCATTGCTAAAGTCAAAGAAAAATATCCACAGCAATTATTGATGGCTGATATCGCCACTTTTGAAGAAGGAAAGAATGCTTACGAAGCAGGAGTGGATTTTGTGGGGACAACTTTAAGCGGCTATACAGAAGAAAGTGTGAAACAAGCTGGTCCTGATCTCCCACTCATCCAAGAACTGATCCAAGCTGATATATGCGTTATTGCAGAAGGTCGGATCCACACGCCACAACAAGCCAAACAAGTCAAAGATCTAGGCGTAGCTGGCATCGTTGTAGGTGGTGCGATCACACGCCCTCAAGAAATTGCTCAACGCTTTATCGAAGCATTAGATTAAGAGACTCCTTCATTTTTTCAGGAGAAATGCTTTTTCGTCCTTCTAACTAAATCAGCTAAATAGAACTAACCAAAAACAGCCAGAACGAGACTGAGCCAAAACTTGCCTCAACCTCATCCTGGCTGTTTTTCAGTTCATTATTCCAACTTTACTCACAACCTCTTCCTCACCAGATTCTCAGATCCGCTTAGAATCGACATCAGATAACAATGGGACCTACTGTTCAAAACAAAGGCTATGACTCAGATCAACAGCTTAGAAAGATGATCCTCCCTGGTTTCTCAACAATAAATCATCAGATGAGAAGGAAGAACTTTTAGTGTGACAGGCAGATTGACACCTTCATCGCCATCCACATTTGTTGCCAATTCTTGGTCTTCATTCAAAGCAATCTGGATCGTTTCACAGGTTTGATAAGCCAGATGATCGGTAGAAGAATCCACACCTTTTAACAAATCAGGCAATGTTTTTAACGTATCTAACAATGAAGTATCTTTTAAATAAACCAAGTGCAATTTGCCATCGTTTACTTTAGCATTAGGTATCAATGTTTCAAAACCACCAATTGAATTAGTTAATCCTACCAGCAATGTACTACTTTCAATTTGTTTTTCCTGCCCATCAATGACTAACTGGAATTTATAAGATTGGGTTCCAGCCAATTGCTTGATTCCTGAGATAAAGTAAGCAAACTTACCATATTTTGTTTTCTTTTCTGGATCTACATCATTGATTGACTCAGAAATGGTTCCAATCGCCACGACGTTCATAAAATATTGGTCATTGATTTTCCCAATATCTAATGGTTGCAACGCATCCATTGAAAGATGAGCGATAGCTTCTTCGGGTTCTAACGGTATGCCTAAAGCACGGGCTAAGTCGTTGACTGTCCCTAACGGAATAAAACCAAAATTTGGACGATGTGCTTGTTCAGCGATCCCATTGATTCCTTCATTAACAGTACCATCTCCACCCATGACAAACACGCTGTGATACCTATCCACTGCTGCTTCTCGAGTAAAATTCTTGGCATCTCCAGCTTTTTTCGTATGAAGAACAACGACTTCATCAAACATCGTGGTTAACTTTTGATGGGCCAGTTTTTCATATTCTTGTGCTTGTTCTCCTCCAGAACTTGGATTAACGACCAACAATGCTTTTTTCATCCTGTTTCCCCCTTCGTTTCACAACATGACTTTGACTAAACTATAGCACAAAAAAACTCAGAACATCTAGTTTCAGACATTCTGAGCTACACCAGCTGATTGGCTATCTTATTTTACGAAACAAATAATAACCCACCGATCCGACGATCATCGTTCTCAGAAAGACCAGAATGGATGAAGAATGTTCATTTGTTTTTGGTAACTGTTCCGCTTCAGAATCAGTCGAAGATTCAGAAGCAATCTGGAGCATCGTCTCTTTTTTAGTTGTACTTGGTTCAGAGTTTCTTAAGTCGATGGTGCTTGATTCGGTCATACTTGATTCTGTTGTGCTTGGTTCCGTTGTGCTTGGCTCCGTTGTGCTTGGCTCCGTTGTGCTTGGTTCTGTTGTGCTTGGCTCCGTTGTGCTTGGTTCTGTTGTGCTTGGTTCCGTTGTGCTTGGTTCCGTTGTGCTTGGCTCCGTTGTGCTTGGTTCTGTTGTGCTTGGTTCCGTTGTGCTTGGCTCCGTTGTGCTTGGTTCTGTTGTGCTTGGTTCCGTTGTGCTTGGTTCCGTTGTGCTTGGTTCCGTTGTGCTTGGTTCCGTTGTGCTTGGTTCCGTTGTGCTTGGTTCGGTCGTTTTTTTCGTATTCGTGATCACAAAATAATTGCCATTATTGGTTACGGTACTCTCAAATTCATCAGGTACATTCACTTCCGCTACTTGATAAGTAAAGTCTTCTCCTTGATTATTGTATTTTGGTAAGACCGCTTTTTCGTTGCCCACTGGCAGTTCCTTGATCGTTGCTTGATAATTATCTTGTTTTCTTAAAGAAAGCACCGCTGAACTTTGCCAACTCGTAGGATCAACGACCGAACTCCTGCGAATCACATAGTCAATAGTCTCTGGGATCTCGGATGCCGCTACATTTTTCCATTTTTTTGCTACTTGGATTGTGGTTGTCGGTGCCTTGATTGAAGGGATTGGAAAATCAAAGAGGAACGTTCCTTCTTCTTTTGTGCTAAATCAACTTCCAATTTTTTTCTTTCTTGCCAAATGTCATCAAGTTGGCTTATCTGTTCCAACAAAAATGAATAATCAGGATCTTTTGAATAGTCTTTTTGGCTTAACTGATGATCGTCTAAGTTTAGTAATGAAAACAATTTTGTCAACGTTAGCTTTATCTTACCTAACTTGGCTTCCAAATCTATTTTTTTCTTTTTCTGTTGTTTGATTTCATGATCAAGTAATTGTCTTTTCGCTTTAACATCGGAATAACTGTTTAATTCTTTGATTTCTGTTAATTGATTCGTCCGCAACGCTCGTTTATTTTGACACTCACTTAATGTTACTTCTTGCTCTTGATGCTCCTTTTGTAAAGTAATCAATGCTTGTTCACATTTTTTTCGTTGATTGATCCATTCATTGATTTCTCTATTACTGTTTTGTTCAGCCATTTCTAGTGCCTGAAAATCTGCTTCATGATTGATAAGAAAGTTACAACGCTTGAGATGGTTGCTCAAGTCTATTTTTTCGTCAAACAGTGCTTTCTTTTTTTCTTCGATTGTCTCAATTTCTGTCAAATGGGCTAACTTTTCGTTGACATCAGCAACCTGCTTTTCAGACCATTCGATCTGCTGCGGTATTTGTCGATACTCTTGGGTCATTGTGATTAAATTTTCTAGCTGTTGTCGCTCCTCTTCAAACTGGTTCAATTTTATTTGATTATTGCTTTTTAATTTGTTCGATTCGATATACAATTCTTGTAAACCTAATTGATTCTTTAACAATGGATCTTTTTTACTATTCTTTCCGTTTAACTTGGCATAATTTTCTTTCAGCTGGTTGATTGTTTGCCATATTTTTGCATTACTTTCGAGTTTTTCAATCTCTTTTGTTAGCTGATTCATTTTAGTTTCTTGTTGTCCTAATACTTTATTCATTTCGTTGACGAATAAGACTAGATTTTTATAATCCTCAGATACATTTTCTTTGTCCCAAAAATTACTTAAAGCATCATATCTTCCTTCGGCACTCTGTGATCGCAAAAAAGCATCGATTTGATTGTGTGTCAATAAATTTTTTTGTCGTAAAATCTTTAATTCTTTCGCTGTTAAATCAACCGTTTTTTTGGTCTCATTCCCTTCAACGTAATCCGTTGTTTGCTTTCCATTTAACCTTTTCGTCGTTAATGCATAAAAACTGCCATCATCAAATGCTAGTTCCACACTGCCCACTTCGGCTGAGGAATATTTGTTCTTTAAAATATACTTTCGCTCTTGGGATGCGATATCACGGACATTTTTATTTTCATTCAGTCGACTGATTTCGCCAGTCAAGCTCCATTCGATGGCATCAAAAAAAGAGGTTTTTCCGGTTCCATTTGGCGCATACAAAACAATCAAATTTGATATTTCATTAAAAACAGGATTCACACAATCAAAATATTTTTGCCTTTCAAATGCTCGAAACGAATCAATTTTTATCCCTTTCAATTTAAGACTCATCGGTTCCTTCCTTTACGTTAAGATTTGACAGCTCATGTTTTATATACTCTTGTATTCGTGCTTTTTTCTCTTTTTTAGCCATCGTTTTTAATTCTGCTAACAAATGGATGATTTTCTCATCATTTTGCCGCTCATCCTTAGCCAGTTTCTTTAATGGTTTTGTCTGTTCCAGATTCAATAATAATCTTTCTTGAATTTTATTTTTTTGTGCTTCTTTTTGTGCTTCTTTTTGCGCATCATTAGTAGCAAATTCTCGAAAATTATCCACGATCACCTTTCTGGTTGCATACTTGTCTTGTTCAATACTGGCTTTGATTGGCTTCGCTACTTTGGCTTTGACAAAAAGAAAAAAATAAATATTCCATCGTTCAATCTTCCTTTTTAATTGACTTTGAAAACTGTAGGCAATCTGATCGTTGATTTCTTCATAGTTGGCTAATAACTCATCTTGATTATCAAATACATAACAAAAAAAATGGAGTCGATACTTTTCGTTTGCTTGTTGGTACGTGTAACAGGTCAATCCCGTCGTTTTTTCTATTATTTCATACGTAGTGATTTCTTTTAATATCTCTACCATTGTTATCTACCTCCATTAGTTTGCAATTTCTTCAAACAAACGAGTCAATTCCTCTGGAAACCTCTGAGAAAACTCAACGGCTGTTAACCCTTTTGTGTCGTGTAAAATCTGATCAATTTCATTTTCGATATAATCGACATGAACAATAGGAAATAATTTTTTTTCATTGGGATTATCAATCGTTAACCGATCAGAAACTTCTGGATGATCGATGTTCACGACGATTCCCTCAATTTGTTCTCGCTTGGCAATACTCCCACCCCGAAATTTTCTCCTTTGATTAGTTACAAACAAAACATCTTGTTTATCGAGCTTGTCATAAAGTGTACTTCTAAATAAACTCCCAATGAAACGGTCAAGTGTTAGATGATTTGTAAATAATACATGGATACCAGCTCTTTCCTTTTCCTGAGTGAGTAATTTGAAACAATCATCGATCTCAAAAGCAATATTTGTTTGTAATAACTTGTAAAGCAAGATCTCCAGCCAAGCGATCCACAAGAATTTATTGGTATAATCCTCATTTTTCTGAGAAGGAAGAAACAGGTAATCACTTAACCGATTATGGATCAATTTAGGCGTTATGTCGGAAAAACATTCACGATAACATTTTTCAATCAGAAAAATCAGCTTATTTTCTTGTCCACCTACTTCTCGTAATTCATTTATGATAGATGCCAAATATTCACTAAAATCATTCAAGCAACGAGGTACCAGCATGATATCAAACTCTTCTAAAAAGAAAGCAACAATATGTGCGATATGAATCCCTTCAACAATTCCTTGTTGCCCCGCTGACTGAAGTTTCGTAATAATCCCAGTCAAATAACACTTCCCTTCTCTTTCGACGTACACTCCTGATCCTGAGCAACCTCGTATGTTCTCATACTCCGTGTTGTTAGAAGATCCTATTTCATTGTCCAGTACCAATTTAAAAATATCTGGCTTACTGATTTGAGTTGCCTTTCCTCGATAAGGAGTTCCACCGTCTTCTTTCATACACTCTGGATAACCATAAAATACGATTTCTTGCTTATTTTCTGGTTCCATTATAAGCAGTTCAGGATAACCTTTTTTTACCTTCACTTTGATAATCGCTAAATCTAGACTATCTGAGCATCTTGGTGGTTCTAAGATTTCTAGTTCAGATTGGGTATAATCGAATAGTTTGAAGTCTTTAATTGTTTCCCCAACCACACAATGTTTGGCGGTGATCACATAACCCGTTTCACAATCCTGCTGATACAATAAACCTGAACCATAAGTATTGGTTCCTCTAATATTCACTGATAACTCTTCAAAATCATTCATATGTCAATCGTTAGTACCCTCTCATTCATTTTTTTCTTGATCAATTGAATCCCGTATTTTTTTATTTCTTCATTTGTAAATAACCCCTCACTCGCATCAGAATAATTAAAATAAAAATTCGTTGGTCGTTTTTTTGTGTAGTTGTGGTAAACAATCCTTGATAAGGCTTCTTTGTGCGGAAAACCATGACGATTCCCCTTATTTGAACTAATCAAATAATTTTCACATTCAATCTGTTTTAATAAATCGTCACTAGTATTCGCTTTACTCCCATGATGAGCCACTTTTACCAAGTCAAAATGCAGCTCTTTTTCCCCATACAGTTCTTTTAACTTCGCAGTGACAGTACTTGGATGAGCATCTGCTAGCATCAACAGTCGTTTGCCTTCATACTCCAATATAAAACTAATACTGCTCCCATTTGCGACAGCGCGATCTTCTTGGAAAGCTTTTTTGATCAGTTCTTCTACGCTTCCCTGATGATTGACATTTCGACCGCTGATCAGTTGATCCCTGGTTTCTTTTTGAATTGCCTTTTCCCAATCTGTATATAATTTCCTTAGACTTGCTTCATCAGGTGTCAAAATCGTCATTTTTGCCCCATTGAGTAATTTGGGCTGACAAGAATTGTCAATAACTGTCATCTTTTCAATCTTCAAATTCTCCAAATACCGATCGAAAGACTCCCCTTGTTTAAAACTAATCTCTGACTTTTCTTGAACGATCTCCAGTTGATCATCATAAACAACCTTTGTATCAAACTTTTGCGATAACAGCTTTCTAGAATTAAAAAACACTCGTTTAATACATGACTTGTCAAAACTCGACTGAGAAAACAAACTCAAAAATCCCCGAATATGATCGGCATCAATATGTGTCAAAATCAGTAAGTCAATGCACTCGCCTTTCTGGCTAATTGTTGCAATTTCCTCTTTCAACTGCCTAACAACTTGTTGTCCTTGACCTCCATCGACAAACAGATTCGTCCGTTGATCTTCTTCTCCATACTGAACAATCAAACAATCGCCATCATAAGCAGGTAAAGCTTTCACTGTAATCATTTCTCTTTCATTGCAGTCCTGTCCCTGCAATCTCCTCCTTCTTCTGCTTTCTTTTCGCTGATCTTGTTATTCTTTACTAACCAAAATCACACACAATAAACTTCTATTCATTTGTTATTGGCGCTGGAATTTAGCTGACAAGAAGAGCTTTCAGTCCATTAGTTAATTGCGCGAAATACACTCTTTTCTTTCTTATCTTACTCCCCATAACATTGTTATTGTAAATAAATTTTGATTTTTAAACGCCAATCATTCTCATAACCAGAAATAATTGCTTGATTCATAACTCGCCAAATAATTGAGAAGGCGACAAAAAAATATCGCAAGCAAAAAAAAGCCAGCAAGACCATTTTAAGGCTTGCTGACTTCAATTCTTGATTGTTAAAATTTAGCACTATACAGAAAAATGAAGCTCAAATGATCACTCAATTCCCAAAAAATACTGACTCTCACTGGTTCTTGAGTTCAATTACCATTGCTTTAATTCTATCTCTTGTTTTTCTAAAAGCTGATGCTATTTCTGCTTCGGTTCCAACTGCTTGTGCGGGGGCTGTTAAATCCCAATGAATGTGCTGAACACCTACAGGAACCGTTGGACATTTATCTTTTGCATCTCCACAAAGCGTAATAATCAAGTCTGCTTGTGTAAAATAATCCTGATCGATCAAATCAGACGTTTGGTTTGAAATATCAATTCCATCCTCAGCCATAACCTGAACCGCTCGTGGATTCAGTCCATGAGTTTCAATACCTGCGCTTTTAATTTCCACATCCGAGGCAGATAATAATTGACGTGCATATCCTTCCGCCATTTGGCTACGACAAGAATTTCCCGTACATAAAAAATAAATTTTTTTCATTTTTATTTCTCCTCCTGGATATGAGCATTCAATATAGCTCGGTCATTATTTTATTCTCTAACTAAAAGCAAGCATACAGGAATTTTTGTAGGAAAGCATCAAAAAAGAGTGAAATGATTGAAAAGTTACGTCATCAATTATCAGTTTGGTATGTTTTGGCCATCAGTTCTGATCTTCTTTTTACCTGATAAATAATAAATGTCATTATCCATGGATCGTCTAAAATTGAAGAAAATTCATCATATTCGATGTCATGAATCGCTTCCTAAAAGGATTTTTTACTAACGAATGCTAAATGAACGCTTTGTTTTAAACGGCAGTTTGACGAACCTTATTCTATTGAAAGAAGCTAGAATAACCGTAGCTATTAGCATCCCACCCATAATTTCACTACATTTGGTTTTATACTAAAAAAATGAAATAAATTGATTGATTGAACACATTGAAACCTCACCTTGTTCCTTTAAACTTAAATTGTAAGCGAAGATCGTTTACATAAATTATATTAAAGGGAGGAATACCATGAAAAAAAAATTACCATTAGTCAGCCTATTGTTTGGTTTCATTGCTTTAGTGTTTTTCTTACCACTAACCAAAACACATGCTGATGTCACTGTAACAAACGATTGTACAGATCCGTCACATTCATTTACAGCTTCCATTAACGCAGATAATGGAAAAGATGTCTCGTCAGACTACTACAAAGTAACAGTTGGACAAACAGAATCTTGGCGCAGAAATGATCCTAGAGGCCATATTTTAGCCATTGTTTATTTAGAACAACTTAGGACCTACTATACTCCAACTAACGCCGCCTACTCTTTTAAAGATGGAAAACTTTATTCCCAAGGTAGCACAACAGAAATCACTCCGTTAAAAGTTGAAACAAATTCGCTTGTTACGCGAAGTATGAACGTTAACATGATTAATCTTTCCACAAGTCTTACAACAGTATCGTTAAGTAAATGGAAAAGTGGCGGATCGACAGACTACTTTACGCTAAACCACCTTGATAGTGAAACTTGGAGCAGAAATGATGATCCAAGAGGCTTTTTAGTTTCAATCCTATATAATGGCGGATTCTCAAAAGAATACATATATTATTTGCCTAGCATACAATACCTAGGCTACAAAAATTTTCTGACAATCAGAAAAGATGCTATCTATGATTGGGATGAAACACAGAAATTAAAAGTAGTTAATGTGATTGACTACTAAGCATGAAGAACCATTAAAGCGATCAAATAATAACTAATGATGAGCCTAGGGAGAAAAGATGCCCTAGGCTTTTTCATTAAGTACAAAAATAAATAACCAGTGTTTTTGAAGTTGAACTTCACACAATAGAAATACCGTCTTCTAAAGTATAAAAAACGTTTATAAAGACTATCCGCTTATTCACTCATCTTACAGTACTTTTTCCACCCTCTTGCTAGATTTCAGCCAGCTCCTCAACTATTCAAGAACTGATCGATATTCCAAAGAAAAATTCCACTATACTTGACTCTAAAATAAAAAAAATGAATAAAATAGTAAATTAGAATCATTGAAAAATAGTCTGCATCCTTTAGACTTAAATTGTAAGCGAAAACGTTTACGACTATATTATATTAACAGGAGGAATATCATGAAAAAAAAATCATCACTGGTCAGTTTATTAATAGGAATGGTCGCTTTAGCCATCTTTTTAATACCGACCAAAGCAGCACATGCTGACATCACTGTAACAAACGATTGTACGGACTTTTCAAGTATTCAGGTTTCAGTTAGTGCAAATTCTACAGGAAAAGGTAACACCGACTACTTCAATATCACACCTGGTCAATCAGACTCTTGGAGCAGACTTTCTCGTAGTGGATTTATCTTGGCGATTGTCCATAACGGAATGCTTAGAACCTATTATACGCCAACAAGTGCTTCTTACTCTTATAAAGATGGTAGCCTTTATCAACGAAACAGCTCAACTGAAATCACACCACTGAAAAAAGTAGTCTACTCTGATACAAAAGGAACTAAAATTGTAAATATGGTCAATCTCTCTGATGGAACTGTTCAGGTTGCATTAAGCAAATGGAAAACTGGCGGATATGCAGATTACTTTGAACTTGCTCGTCCAGCTGTAGAGAGCTGGAGCAGAAACAATGATCCAAGAGGCTTTTTAGTTTCAATGAAAGCCAAAAGTGAAATGAATGAATACATATATTATTTACCTAGCATTGAAAATATCGGTGGAAATTATTTAACTATTAAAAACCAAGCCATCCTTGATTGGGATGAAAGAACTCCATTAAAACTTGTAAATGTTATTAAATATTAATTTATAAGCAAATAAACCAAAAGAGACTGGGCCAAAAAATTGACGGCTCTATAATTTATGGGACTGAAGAATCAAAATTGATTCTTCAGCCCCATTTTCATTTTTGCTATTAAAAAACATATCGTTCTCTAGTATGATTAAATCACCAAAACCTAACCAACTGAGAGGATAATATGCTCTATGAACGATTCTATCAAAAAGATGGCGAGATTAGTAGATAAAATATAGAGAAAGTAAAATAACAAAAAATGAGACAGAATGAGCTTCACTCTGACCCAAATTGGATTTTACACAACTTATCAGTCCTTATTGACAAAGAGCCCTTAAAAATACAAATAAAAAAACGCTCGAAACGCTTTAATATCAACGTTTCGAGCAATGAAATAGTTATTATCCAACAGACCCTTCCATCTCATAACTGATCAAACGGTTGAGTTCGACTGCGTATTCCATTGGGAGTTCTTTGGTGAATGGTTCGACGAAGCCCATGACGATCATTTCGGTGGCTTCGGATTCGGTTAGGCCTCGGCTCATAAGATAATAGAGTTGTTCTTCTGAGATTTTTGAGACTTTGGCTTCGTGTTCCAAAGAGACTTGGCTGTTGTGGATCTCGTTGAATGGGATCGTATCGGATTTTGAGTATTCGTCCATGATGATCGTGTCGCATTCAATATGAGAGATAGAACCGGCGCTGTTTTTAGCGAAGGTTACTTGTCCTCGATAATTAACTTCGCCACCGTCTTTTGAGATTGATTTGGAGACGATGGAGCTTGAAGTGTTTGGTGCGTTATGGATCATTTTCGCCCCAGTATCTTGGATTTGGTTTGCGCCAGCAAATGCGATGGAAAGCATCGTGCCACGCGCACCTTTGCCGTCTAGGTAAACACTTGGATATTTCATCGTTGTTTTAGCTCCTAGGTTGCCGTCGATCCATTCGACTGTGGCACCTTCGTAAGCTTTGGCTCTTTTGGTCACTAAGTTATAGACATTGTCTGACCAGTTTTGGATCGTGGTATAGCGACAATAGGCGTCTTTTCGGGTGAAGATTTCAACGATCGCTGCATGAAGACTGTTACTTGAATACGTTGGTGCTGTACAGCCTTCGACATAATGGATGCTGGCTCCTTCGTCAACGATGATTAATGTTCGTTCAAATTGTCCGGTATTTTCGGCATTGATCCTAAAGTATGTTTGTAATGGAACGTCGACTTTTACTCCTTTAGGTACATAAATAAATGTTCCTCCTGACCAAACAGCTGAATTTAAAGCAGCAAGTTTGTTGTCAGTGGGTGGTACTAATTTGGAAAAGTATTCTTTGAATAACTCAGGATATTCTTTCAATGCAGAATCAGTATCGGTGAAGACGATCCCTAATTTTTCAAATTCGTCTTTCATGTTGTGGTAAACGACTTCTGATTCATATTGAGCAGAAGCACCTGCGAGGTATGCACGTTCTGCTTCAGGAATCCCGATTTTTTCAAAGGTTTCTTTGATTTTATCAGGTACATCTTCCCAATCTCGGGCAGGTTTATCACTTGGTTTTTGGTAATATTTTATGGCATTGAAGTCGATGTCTGACAGGTCTGGTCCCCATTTTTGCATGGGCATTTTATTGAATGTTTCTAAGGATTTCAAACGAAAATCTAACATCCATTCAGGTTCACCTTTGATTCGAGACATTTCTCGAACGACTTCTTCAGTTAAGCCTTCTCCTGTACTGAAAACTGGTTCCACATCATCGTGAAAACCAAATTTATATTCTTCTAATTCTGGTACACCCATGTTCTCACTCCTCTTCCTGATGCACGTGATGGAAGGTTGCAGTGCCGTTTTCTTCCATTGCTTTTTCTAAGGCTTTCCAGCCTAATGTGGCACATTTGATTCTTGCGGGAAATTTGGCTACGCCACTGAGCATTGCTGCATCGCCTAATTGGTCGATGGCTTTGACTTCTTTTCCTTGGACTAATTGCGAGAAATCAGTGATCAATTGTTTTGCTTCTTCAACAGATTTTCCCATGACAGCATCGGTCATCATGGATGCACTGGCTGTACTGATGGAACAACCGTTACCGTTGAATGCGATATTCTTGATGATTCCTTCTTTGACTTCGACTTGTAATTCGATGACATCGCCACAGGTCGGATTATTCAATTCGATTCGACTGGTTGATTCAGTCAATGTACCTCGATGATGAGGATGCGAAGAATGATCAAGTATGACCTGGCGATAGAGATTATCTAGTTTAGAGAGTGCCATGTTGGAAAAACTCCTTCGTTGCAAGAATTGCTTCGACTAAACGATCTGCATCTTGTTTCGTATTATAAAAATAAAAGCTTGCTCGTGCGGTCGCTGAGACTTCTAAATAGTTCAATAAAGGTTGGGCACAATGATGACCTGCACGAACAGCGACACCTTCCATATCTAAAGCAGTGGCTACATCATGAGGATGCAAGCCATCTAGATTAAAGGCGATGACCCCTGTACGAGTAGCGGGATCTTGTGGTCCATAAATGGTCAACCCATCGATTTGTTGCAGTTTAGGTAAGACATAGGCAATTAATTCTTTTTCATGATCATGGATATTGTCCAACCCAACGTTTTCGAGATAGTCAATCGCTTGACCTAGTGCGATGGCTCCAGCGATATTAGGTGTGCCGGCTTCGAATTTCCATGGAAGTTCTTTCCAAGTACTATCGTACAAGTCGACAAAGTCGATCATTTCGCCACCAAATTCGACTGGTTCCATTTGCTCTAACCATTTCCGTTTGCCATATAAGACTCCGATCCCAGTCGGTCCACACATTTTGTGTCCGCTAAACGCAAAGAAATCACAGTCTAGTTCTTGGACGTTGATTGGCATATGAGGAGCGGATTGTGCGCCATCTACAACTAGTACCCCACCTTGCTCATGGACAAGTTTTCCTAGTTCTTTGACGGGATTGATCACACCTAAGACATTTGAAACATGAGCAATCGATACGATTTTTGTTTTGTTAGTGATCAATTGTTTTGCTTGTGCCATGTCTAAAAATCCGTCGGTAGTCAAGTCAATATATTTTAATGTTGCTCCTGTCTTTTTGGCTAATTGTTGCCAAGGAATGACATTGGAATGGTGTTCCATGTAAGAAATTAAGATTTCATCCCCTGCTTGCAGAAACTGTTCACCAAAGCTGCGAGCGACCCAGTTCAAACTCGTGGTGGTGCCACGAGTAAATAGGACTTCAGCAGTTTCAGCTGCATGGATAAACTTTCTGACCTTTTCCCGAGCGCCTTCATAGGCAAATGTTGCTCGTTCGGCTAAGGTGTGGACTCCGCGATGCACATTGGCATTATCTTGTTCGTAGTATTTTTTTATTGCTTCAATTACTGCTGTTGGCTTTTGCGTAGTGGCTGCATTGTCTAAATAAACGAGCGGTTCATCATTGACTTCTTGAAATAATATTGGAAAATCTTCGCGAATGGTTTCTTTCAGAATCATACATTCAACTTCCCTTCAATAACCTCCACTAACTCTTTTCGGACTGCTTCTACTGGAATTGCTGTTAACACAGAGCCAAGGAAGCCTCGAATAACCAATCGTTCTGCTTCTTCTTTATGAAGACCACGGCTCATCAAATAATACATTTCTTCAGGATCGACCCGACCAACACTGGCAGCATGTCCTGCAGTGACTTCATTTTCATCAATGAGTAAGATCGGATTGGCATCTCCTCTTGCTTTATCTGAAAGCATCAATACTCGACTTTCTTGTTGGGCATCGGCTCCTTTTGCGCCTTTTAAGATATGTCCGATCCCGTTGAAAGTCAACGTCCCTTTTTCTCGGATCACACCATGTTGTAAGATATGTCCGATCGTATGAGGCGCTTTGTTCGTGACACGCGTATCAATTCCTTGGATTTGTTTTCCTGAGCTAATGGCAACGATTTTCACTTCTGCATGGGCGCCTTCGCCAACTAAATCAGAATCAAAATCAGCAATTACATGTCCATCATTCATCACACCGATTGCCCAATCTACAGAAGCATCACGTAAAATATGACCTCGGCGGTTGATATAAGAAGTGATATTTTCTCCTAATTGATCGACAGCTGAATATTTGATTTTTGCTCCAGCTTTAGCGATCACTTCGACAATGATATTACCAGAAGCTTTTTGGATTTTCTCTTTGGTCGTTTGGAATCGTTCCAAGTAAGAAAACTCACTATGTTCCTCAGCGACGATCAAGACATGTTTAAAGAAATGCTGTGCTAACTTGCCATCTTGGATGAATAAGCTCTCAATTGGCTCATTGATCACGACATTTTTAGGAACATATAAAAACACTCCGCTGTTCATGAAAGCAGCATGTAAAGCGGTCAATTGATCTTCATCCATTTTCACTGCTTTTTCCATATAGTATGGTTTGATTAAATCTGGATGCTCTTGGAGCGCTGTGAAGATATCTGTAAAGATCACGCCTTTTTCCATGAGTTCCACTGGTAATTGTTCAAAGATCGTATTTGTTCCTTCCTGCACCAACACAGGGTTATCTTTCATTACGTCAAACCCAGCTACATTTCCTGTCTCACTAAAGTGGTCTGTGAACTCAAGGATATCGAATAATGGCCAGCGATGGAATTTTACACGATCGATCTGAGGAAGTGGTAATTGATTGGCTTTTTCTAACGCTGCTTGACGTAATTGGGTCATCCATTCAGGTTCCCCTTTGCTTAAAGAAAAATTGGTAACTGCGTCAAGTTGGTCGAGCCAGTTCGTTTCTTTCATTTTCCGCTCCTCCTTACGCTTCTTCTTCTTTATAGTCGATTCCTAGTTCTTTGCTGATACCAGCATACCCTTCTGCTTCAAGTCGTTTCGCTAGATCTGCATTCCCAGTCATCACGACACGTCCTTCCATCATGATGTGGACGACATCCGGAGTGATATAATTCAATAATCGTTGGTAGTGGGTGATGATCAATGCGCCAAAGTTTTCGCTACGCATTTCATTGACCCCTTTTGCTACGACTTTCAATGCATCGATATCTAATCCAGAATCAATTTCATCTAAAATGGCAAAAGTTGGTTCTAACATCAATAATTGTAAGATTTCATTTCGTTTCTTTTCGCCACCAGAAAAGCCTTCATTCAAGTAACGTTCGGCCATTTCTTCTGGCATATTTAACAGCGCCATTTTTTCATCTAATTTTTTCAAGAAAGTCAAAACAGACATTTTATCGTCTTCATCACGTTTGGCATTGATCGCTGCACGCATAAATTCTGCATTCGTGATCCCAGGAATTTCGCTTGGGTATTGCATCGCTAAAAATAATCCTAGACGTGCCCGTTCATCGACCTCTAAATCTAAGATATTTTTTCCGTCAAATAAGATCTCGCCTTCAGTGACTTCATAGTTTGGATTCCCCATAATAGCGGCTGACAGCGTCGATTTCCCTGTTCCATTTGGTCCCATAATGGCATGGATCTCGCCTGTTTTCATCGTTAAGTTTACGCCTTTAAGAATTTCTTTCTCTTCAATTGAGACGTGTAAATTTTTTATTTCTAAGACAGACATGCAAATTCCCTCCAGATTCTGTTTCGTTCTCACTTATTTTAGACTAATTGAGAATAGAGCGCAATGTTATAACCCACTAAAATCAAAACTTTTTTCACGAGTTATCATTAAATCAATATTACTAGATAATAATATTTATAAAGAAACTTCTGTTTTTAGCATTCATAGATCACTGGTTATGTTGATTTTTTTTATGTAAAACGATAGGTAAACGTTGGCTTGCAGAATGATGTCAGTACGCATCTCTTGATTACCGCTTACCTGTTCTTAATAAATGCTTCTTGAAAAATGCCATAATAATGAGAGTTCTCTATTGGTTACATAGCTAATTTATTCACTATTCACTCTACAAAAAAACATCAAAGCTAGTAAAATCAACTAACTTTGATGTTTTTGACGACTTGATTATTTTTTAGATGAACATTTGATTTTGTTCAACTCTATTTTTTGAAGTGCTTATTTAGCATCAGCTGCGACAGGTTTGACTGAACCGCCCCATTTGTCTTCGATCCATTTTTGAACGTCTTCACGGTGTAAGACTTCAAGTAATTTTTTGATTTTTTCGCTATTTTCATCACCTTTACGTGTGGCAATGATATTCACATATGGTGAGTTGTCTTCTTCTAATAAGACAGAATCTTTCAATGGATTCAAACCAGCACCATAAGCAAAGTTTGCATTGATTGCTACTAAGTCACCTTCATCATTTTGATAAGTAGAAGCTAACAAAGAAGGATCAATCGAATGATTGAATTTTAAGTTTTTAGGGTTTGCAGCGATGTCATCAAACGTAGCTGTTTCTAGATCTACGCCATCTTTTACCTTAACCAAGCCAGCATTTTGTAAAATAGTGATGATTCGTCCCCAGTCAGATTCTGAATTTGAAGTAATCACTGTTGCGCCGTCTTTTAAATCAGCAATGTCTTTGATTTTCTTTGAGTACAAGCCCATTGGTTCAATATGGACAGCACCCGCATTGACAAAATCATAGCCTTTTTCTTTGATTTCTTTATTTAGATAAGGAATATGTTGAAAATAATTGGCATCGATATCGCCTTCTGCTAAAGATTGATTTGGTAAAATGTAGTCATCGAATTTCACGATCTCTAAATTAATGCCTTCGTCTTTCAATAGCGGTTGGACGTGTTCCAAGATTTCTGCATGAGGTGTTGGTGATGCGCCTACTTTTAAAGTTGTATCGTCACTTTTTGATGAAGCACCTTTACTATCGCTATTATTGCCACAAGCTGCTAACCCTACAGTCAGCAAGACCGCTGCTGCAAATCCAATAATTTTCTTTTTCATATCCTTTATCCTCCTATTTCTTCTTATCTTTTATCTGTTTTCTTTGTTAAAAAGTCCCCGATTCCTTGAACAATAAATACAATGACTAGTATCACTAACGTTGCCACAAATGTCACGGTCAGATTACCACGTTGGTAACCTTCTTGCCAAGCAAGACCTCCCAAACCACCAGCTCCGATCGCACCCGCCATCGCAGTAAAGCCGATCATTGAAATGGTAGTAACTGTCAATCCGGAGATCAGTGCAGGCACGCTTTCTGGTATCAAGACTTTCCAAATGATTTCCCAGTAGCTGGCACCCATCGCATCCGCCGCTTCTAAAACTCCAGGACTAACTTCACGAAAAGCAATTTCAACTAGACGAGCATAAAATGGGGCAGCTGAAAGTACCAAGGCAGGAATAGCAGCTTGCGCACCCAACATGGTTCCGACGATTGCTTTCGTGAAAGGAATGATCAAGACCATCAAGATCATAAATGGTGTAGATCGAAAGATATTACTAATAATCGAAACAATGCCATAAATGATTCGTGCATAAGGTTTATTTTTTCGTCCAATCGAATACAGGATCAAACCTAGGACTAAACCAATGATGGTCACTAATACCATGGACACCAACGTCATATAAAGCGTATCGATGAATGCTTGTTTCATCGTCTCCATGTTGATTTGACTAAAATCTAAATACGTTTCTGCAAAGCTTTTATCCACGGTGGATCACCTCCACTCCAACACCTTGTTCTTTAATAAACCGCTCTGCTTGATCCAATTCGTTCTCTGACCCAGTCATCAGTGTCGTTAAGGAACCAAAAGAACCTTCTGCTGTTTGTTTGATTTTACCGTAAACGACATTGATGTCGACGTTATACTGACGAATGGCTTGAGAGATGACTGGCTCGTTAGCATTTTTTTCGTTGAACACTAATGTCACTAATCGACCTTTTGGATTTTCTTTGATCAATTCAGCCAATAATTCTTTTGAGTCTGCTTCTGGTTCGATATCTTGTTGCACGAAACGTTTTGTTACTTCTTGTTTTGGATTTTTGAAGACTGTCAAAACATCGCCTTCTTCCACAACTTTTCCTCGTTCCATCACAGCTACCTTGTTACAGATTTTACGAATCACGTTCATTTCGTGCGTGATCAATACGATCGTTAAATGTAATTTCTTATTGATAGCTAATAAAAGATCCAATACTTCTTCAGTGGTTTGTGGATCTAGCGCACTGGTTGCTTCGTCACAAAGTAAGATCTCGGGATCGTTTGCTAACGCTCGAGCTATCCCAACTCTTTGTTTTTGTCCTCCTGAAAGTTGAGAAGGATAGGCATTTCCTCTACCCTCTAATCCGACTAATCCAAGCAATTCTTCCGCCCGTTCTTTGCGTTGGGCTTTAGGTACGCCTGCTAATTCTAATGGTAGTTGGATATTTTCTAAAACTGTCCGTGACCATAACAAATTGAAATGTTGGAAAATCATACCGATTTTTTTACGAAATGTTCTCAGTTCTTTATTTTTTAGTTTGGTAATCTCTTGGTCATTCACAACAACCGTTCCGCTAGTAGGTAGCTCTAATCCATTCAATAAACGGACAAGTGTACTTTTACCTGCTCCAGAATAGCCAACGATGCCGTAAATATCACCCTTTTCAACAGTTAATGAAACATCATTTACCGCTTGGATCGTTCCATTTTTACCACCAAATGTTTTCTCAACATTGGTTAATTGGATCAATGACATATCGCTCACATCTTTCTTTTATTTTTTACATGGAGATCAAGTAGGAAACAAAAAAGCTTCCGCCCCCTTGCTTTAGCAAAAGGACGAAAGCTGAAACTTCCGTGTTACCACCTTGATTTGCTGCTATCTCACAATAACAACCTTTACCAGTACTTGGGTCATCGTTCTTTCATCATAATCATGCCCGTATACCGTTGTGCTGTAACGGGCACTCCCGTAGTAAGTTTGCAAGGCTCACCTACTCTGCTCTAAGACCATCTTCCATCTCATTTCCGTTACCCTTTTTCAGCAATCAGGGCTCTCTTTGAACGTCTGTGACATGTACTCTTCTTTTCAAAGCTTTATTTATGATTGTTCTGATTATAGCAGTTGGAAAATAACGTGTCAACATTTTACCGGTTACTTCTTTAAAATTTTCTGAAAATTGCTAACTCTTATAATTTCTCAAATTCTGTTGGATCGACTTCTTTAAAGCTTAAAAGCCAAGCATTCATTTCATCTTGATCATTTAAGACATTGATATCTTCATTGATTTTTTCATTCACGGAAGAAACCGTACCGCTTAACGGGCTAGCAAATTCACTGACCGCTTTTTCAGCTTCCACTTCGATCAAAGGCTCCCCGCTTTGATAAGACTGACCAGCTTTTGGCAAATTGGCAAATGTGATATCACCTAATTCTTTTTGTGCTTCATTAGTTAAACCGACACAATATTCTTTCCCATTAAATAAGATCCAAAGGTTATCTTTTTTCTTCAAGTGTTTCCCAGCCATTTTATATCAATACTCCTTCGTATATTTTTTCATTAAAACCGATTGCGACGAGTTGTTTGCCTTTGACGATCAGGGGACGTTTGATCAACATCCCATCACTTGAAAGAATGCGACTAGCTTCATTGATCGAAAAATCAGCCACTTGGTCTTTTAGCCCCATTTCCCGATACTTCATGCCACTCGTATTGAACAGACGACGTAATGGAATCTCATTATGTTCCAACCAGTCTGTGATCATTTCTTCCGATGGTGGACTAGCAATCATATCAATTACTTGATAATCAACATGATGCGCATCCAACCAAGCTTTCGCTTTTTTGCAAGTGGAACATTTCGGATACCAATAAAAACGATACAACAGTGTTACCTCCTAGAAGTTTTCGCAGGCGCCTCATTTTGATACCTCATGGATAATATCAAACCGATACCGATCATATTTCCAAGGATCGATGACCCACCTTGACTAATGAATGGCAGGGGAATCCCTGTTAATGGTAAGAGTCCAATATTAGCACCAATATTTTCAAATACATGGAACAAGAGCATCATGATCAAGCCGCTGGCGATATAAGCATAAAATTCATTGTTCGTATCAAAGCAGACACGAATCATACGATAAATCAAAATAAAATACAAGAAGATGACGAATGCGCCACCGATAAACCCAAAATTCTCACCAATCACGGTGAAAATCATATCTGATTCACGAACAGGTACATAGATATTACTTACATTAAATCCTTTACCTAATAATCCACCAGTTCCTATTGCAAGCAACCCTTGTGCTGGCTGATAGCTCATCCCAGTCGTGTCATGGAATGGATCAAGCCAAGAATCGATACGAGCAAACTGGTAAGATTTAAACCCGATTTTATATAATAAATCTCTTCCGCCTTCTGTGGTAACTAAAAAGATCGTTCCAGCACCTACAATCACTGCCAAAGCAATTACGGGCACGATAATGCGCCAAGAGATACCAGACATTAAGAAAACTCCACCAAAAATTGCTAAGAATACCAGCATGGTCCCAAAATCATCTTGTGCCATAATCAAGGCTAAAACCGGGAGCGTCACAATCAACATCTTGGCGATCAACCAAAAATCTGATTTGAGCGTTCGTTCCTTCATCTGAGTATTATGTTTTGTCACGATCAGCGCCATCATTAAAATATAAGCAATTTTCATTAACTCTGCTGGCTGAAACGTCAAGGAACCAAAACTAAACCAGTTTTTGGAACCGGTCGACTGGGCGAGGTTGCGGTCATAAAACTTTAACAAGAGTCCCATTACAATTAGACCAAAACCATAGAGATAAGGTGTTAATTTCCAGATCCATTTGGAATTCAAATGCATAATCACGACAATAGCAATTGAGCCCACGATATACCAAATCGCTTGCATCCCAACACCTCTTACTACCGAAGGGTGGTTAGGGTCATGACTCAGCGCGACATATAAAGAAAGCAATCCAATCAAACATAATAAGAAGACTGGTAATATGACGCCATAATCAATGCGATTATCACGATTATTATTAGAAGCTTTTATTTTTTTTTCCATGTTTCATCCCTTTTCTTAAAAACCATACTGTTCTATATTATAGCGGTCTAACGGCATAATTGAAAGCCAAAGCAAATACATTTGGGAAAACTTAAAATTATTCTTATCTAATCATCTGCCTTGCTGCTCTTCAGTTAGACCCATCATCGAGATAACAGATAACGTTCTGACGAATCATTTTTGGTAACGTTCGTTATATCTCAAGATCTCTTTACCAATCGCTTGTAAATTCTCTGAAACTAAATTTGTTCGCTGGATCAAATAAAAATTTCGATGATACGCTAATTTCTCGGTTGGTATTTCTGGTGGCACCGCACGTTTTGATAAAATCGAACGTCCTACTCCTTCCTTTAAAAGAGCGGCAATGACTTCGTTACTTTTTACTAACAACTTTTTCCCATGGATATTTTTTTCTTCAAAATACCGTTGCGTATAATGAAAAACTCCAGAAGTTGTTTCTCGAACTAACCATAACTGACTGTCAGGATCCCCCGCAATCACTAGTTCATCCTCCATCAATGAAAACCTTTGAACACCAGAAGTTTCTAAAGGTTTTTCGATAAAACCAAAGTCAGCCTCGTGTTTTGCTACTTGTTCCAACGCATCATGAGAATTGGCATAGGCAATCACAAAATTAATTTTAGGATATTTCAAAAGCAAATCTTTCAACAATTTTGGTAACAGATAGACGGCAAAAGTGTGAGAAGCAACGATTCGGCAAACTTCTTCTTCATTTTGTTCATCTAGTAATTGTTGTTGTGTTTCTTGCCACTCCTCTAATAAAACTAACGCTCGTTCGTAGAGTAGATCTGCTTGTTTTGTCGGCTTCATTTCTTTCCGACCATTTCGCTCAAAGAGAATCACTCCTAATTCTCTTTCCAGCTGTTTGATTTGATTTGAAACAGCAGGTTGAGATAAGAAAAGTAATTCGGCTGTTCGAGAAAAATTTCTTGTTTCGTATACGACACGAAAAGTTGTTAACAATTTCAGCATGCGATCACTTCCATAATTATTTATTATAGTAACTATATCAACTATTTGATTTAAATATATCATGAAATGACTATAATAGTAAATGTAACGCACAATATATGAGATTGAAAAGCAACGAATGTTTCGATCTCGCTCAGACATAAAAAGATCGTTACTTGTATTCTTAATGATCAGTCAGGGCTACCGATTTGTTTATTTCCCAATAAATAGTCATTCATAATTATTTATGCAACCTACTATCAACCTTTCCACCTGACTGATCATTTTGTTCTGAGCTTTAGACAACACACTCATCTTATGAAAAGGAGAATTCAATTAATGAAGAATTTTTTAAAACTTATTCCTGTCCCGATTTGTGGGCTCATTCTAGGTTTAGCTTCGCTAGGTAATCTGTTTAAAGAATATCATTGGATTCATCTAGGGAATATCATTGGTGGGATTAGTATGATTCTCATGATCCTAATGTTTAGCAAATTGTTCCTATTATTTGAACATACGAGACAAACATTACATGATCCAATCATTGCCTCGGTTTCACCGACTTTTACGATGTCATTAATGGTTATTTGTACTTACTTTGTTCCATTTACGCACCTTTTACCAATCGTTCGGATCATCTGGCTTGGCGCTGTCCTTCTACAAGTGATTTTAGTTGTTTACTTTACTTACCATCATGTAATCAAAGCAGACTTATCACTGGAAGTTATTTATCCAAGTTGGTTCATTATTTATGTTGGTTTCGGGGTAATTACAGTAACTGCTGGAAACTTTTTCCCATTCATTGGCCAACTATTCTTTTGGCTATCTCTAGCTTGTTACGTTTTCTTATTGCCAATCATCATCCATCGGGTATTTTTCGTGAAAAACATGGCACATCCTACACTACCATTGATCACGATCGTTGCAGCTCCGGGCTCTCTTTGTTTAACTGGCTATTTGAAAAATTTTGCGCAACCTTCCTTTTATTTAGTCGTTGCCTTATTTATCCTTTCGCAAACTTTATATTTTATCGTGCTGTCTCTTTTACCACGATTACTTAAACTACATTTTTATCCAAGCTACGCTGCTTTTACCTTTCCACTAGTTATTTCTGCAACTGCTATGTTTTGTGCTGTAAATTACTTTCATTCATTAGGGATCGCTACTGGCTTTTTAACGGTCTTGAAACTGGTTGAATTAGTAATCGCTACTGGAATGGTGCTTTATGTATTAGGTCATTATATCCGCTTCTTGTTCAAAGAACATGGAAACACAAATAAATATGTCCCTAAAGAAATTTAATTAAGATGTTATTCTTCTGTCTTTTTCAAATTTAGAAAAAGGCAGAAGATTTTTTGCGTTTTTAAACTTTGTCAATCAAAACGAATAGTGCTACTATTATCAAGGATATTCTTGAGTTCAGAGTCGTCGTCCTCTAAATACGAGTACCCGTTTTTCAACTCTGAAACATGCGCACAGATAATGAAAGGAATTTTTAGAACATGAATCTACAAGTAACCATTAATCAATTTAAAAATCAAGGCTCACGAAGAATCTTGCCTGGATTACTTCTTGCTTTTTCAGTAGCAGTTATGAGCAAACTTCTCGCATTGTTGCTCCCACAGCTTGGTGCTGCCACGATCGCCATTTTATTAGGGATCTTGTTAGGTAATACTTTTTTCAAACAACCTTCTTTAGCCATTGGAACAAAATTCGCTGAAAGCAAATTATTGGAATGCTCCGTTTTCTTATTGGGAGCAACGGTTACGGCTCAAACGATTGCTCAAATCGGCATCAAAGGGATTGCCTTCGTCTTGTTGCAAATGAGTGTGACGATCGTCGGTGCCTATTGGATCGGCAAAAAATTGTTGTTTAGTGATACAGCTTCCTTGATGATGGCAGGAGGAAATGCTGTTTGCGGTTCTTCGGCTATTGCAGCGATCGCTCCAGTGATCCATGCCGAAGAGGAAGAAAAAGGACAGATCATTACATTAGTGAATTTATTAGGAACGATCATGATGCTTTCTTTACCTTTTCTTGGCTTACACTTATACGGAGATCACTTAATTGAAAAAAGTGCCCTTTTAGGTGGAACACTTCAATCTGTGGGACAAGTAGTCGCTGGCGCCAGTTTACTTGATGCTTCAGTTGTTCAATTTGCCATGCTCTTTAAAATTTTAAGGATCATGATGTTAGTTGCTGTTGTCTATTTATTTGAAAAATTTATCCAAAAAAAGACAGCTTCTGCTGAAACGATTTCGTCTGACAGTCCCAAGAAAAGAAGATTCCCATTGCCATGGTATGTTTTAGGCTTTTTAGTTTTCTGCTTGCTCAACAGCCTATTTACGCTCCCAACTTTTATCGACAAAGGGGCTCACTTTATTAGTAATTGGTTTGAAATCACTGCTTTAGCCGCAATTGGTTTACGTTTAGATTTCGCTAAATTCATGAAAGAAGGACCTCGATTCTTATCTTATGGTCTAGCAGTTGGTTTACTGCAAACTGTTGCTGCGCTGCTATTCATTTGGTTAACAACACTATAACTACCGGATTCCACTGGTATAAGCGGTCTGCCTTTGTTGGCTTCATAAAATCCCCAGACTTAAAACCACCTCTTCGTCCCAAAATAGTCACTTCTATTTCAGGGCGAAGGGGTGGTTTTTAGGTCAATGATTCCAGTTCTTTTTTATTCAGATAGTGCTTTTTCTAATACAAGTAGTTGACGTTTGATCAATAAGCCAGCTTCCGCATTTCCCATATAACCGGTTAATTGACCGTTTTGTCCAATCACTCGATGACATGGAATCACGATTGGTAATGGATTCATGCGATTCGCTTGTCCGATTGCTCGGACCGCTTTGGGATGATCAATGGTTTCTGCTATTTTTTTATATGTGCGTAGTTCTCCATAAGGAATCTCTTGCAATGCTTGCCAAACCTTTTGTTGAAAAATCGTGCCTGTGTTTATTGATAACGGAAGTTGAAAGTCCTGCCGGTTGCCCTCAAAGTACTCAGCCAATTGACGTTCTGTTTCAAGTAGGATTTCTTGTTTCTTTCCTTGATCCTGTGCACCATTTACCGCCATTTCTTCAATCGGATGAAACGAAACCTTCGTCAACCCATTCTGATCTGCATCTAACCATAGTTCTCCAATTGGCGTATTTATTTTCATTTTCATCGTCTAATCCTGAATGAACTAGACTTGCCCTCCTCTACCGTTCTACTATTTTATTTATCTTGTATTATTTTAGCTAAAAATGCAATTTAAAGTTTTATTAAGTGTCAGCTTAATGATAAACTAAAAATGATGATTACTTAAGTAACAGAAAATACAGTTTATTTACTATTCTGTTCGAACAAATAATATTTGCTTGAAAGGATTTATCATATGAAAATATCAATTGTTGTCCCTTGCTATAACGAAGAAAAGACTGTACCGCTTTTTTTCGATGAAGTAGAAAAATTCAAAGACGGACACGAGTTTGAATACTTGTTTATTGATGATGGCTCCTCAGATGGTACGCTACAAGCCATTAAAGCATTAGCGAGAGAATATGAATATGTGAGATTCGTTTCTTTTTCTCGAAATTTCGGAAAAGAAGCTGCCCTCTATGCGGGTTTACAAGCTTCGACTGGGGAGCTAATCACAGTAATGGACGTTGATTTACAAGATCCTCCAGAATTACTACCACTCATGATTGAAAAAATCACGACAACTGACATTGATTGCGTAGGAACAAGACGCTCAACAAGAGAAGGAGAACCAGTGATTCGGAGCTTCTTCGCTAAACGGTTCTATCAGTTGATCAATAAAATCAGTGACACAGAAATGGTAGATGGTGCAAGAGATTTCCGCTTGATGACTCGACAGATGGTTGATGCTGTTTTAGAGTTAACCGAGTACAATCGCTTTTCAAAAGGATTATTTAGTTGGGTCGGTTTCAAAACAGAGTATCTTTCTTTTGAAAACCGTGAACGAGTGGCTGGTGAAACCTCTTGGTCCTTTTGGAAATTATTCAATTATTCGATTGATGGAATCGTTAATTTTTCAGATGCACCACTAACGATTGCCTATTTCACTGGCGCTCTTTCTTGTATTGGTTCGGGAATTGCTATTTTATTTATCATTGCACGAGCCTTATTATTTGGTGACCCGACAGCCGGCTGGCCTTCAATGGTATCGATCTTTTTATTTATCGGCGGTATCCAACTACTATGCCTAGGGATCATTGGCAAATACATTGGTAAAATTTTCCTTGAAACCAAACAACGCCCCGTTTATATCATACGTGAAACAGAACAAACCATCGTTTCTCGTGAAAAAGAATAAGTCGTGAATACTGACAGTCGTGAGAATAGCTATTTCGAGATGTTCTCCCTTCGTGCCAAGGTTTTCTCTATAAAAAAACACCTGAAATGAGCGTTTGATTTCAGGTGTTTTTTTATTTTTCTAGTTAGCAAATACATTACTTCTAAACACAACAATAACATTCCGATAAAGCTATTGAATGAATCTCTGTCACATTATAGGCAGGTAAAGAAAAAAGACTAGCTGGTAGAGGAAACATTGGACGTTTCCTTTTGATTTACGACATTTTTTTCGCTGATGCATTGTTTAATTTGTTTAATTAGTTCTTGCCAATTATGATTGTTGGGCAATCGTTGCCATAAGATATGGGTACATTGAAGGTTTCCTAAATGAAAGTCAGAAATATAGATATCCGTTTTCGAAGAAATAACTTTTTCAATGACTATTTTTCCAGCTAAGGAATATTGGAGATGTTCTGCAATAAACTCTTCATACGCTTTTCCATAAGAAAAATCCAACGTAATATAAACAGCTTCTTCAACTGCTTCTAAGGGAAAATTTTCAATCAATTCCATCATATAGTACATGTATAAATCTGCTTTTTCTTCTTCATTAAGTAAAATAGAACGAGCTGTTTCCATAATGGTTTCATTGACTTTCTGATCAAATAAAGGATATTCTTCTCTTAAAAATTGAAAATTATGGATATTTCCAAAACGATGATGGATATCGGGCATAAATAACAACCGTTCATGTATTGGTTGCACATTGTTCAATAACACTTTAAACAGACGTTGATCAACAAAAGTTGAATCAGCAATACCTTTTAGCATACTTGAATAATTATTGTTAAAAATTGACAGTGTCGGATCTAGTTCAGAAAAATCTAGACAAGACTTCTTATCAATGATCCGATTAACATATAAATAGGCATACAAGACTGAAGCTTCTTTTACTGCTACTGTATCTGATATTTGGTACTCTGTCTTTAATTTTCCTGCAAGTTTTTGAACCAATATTGAGGTCTGATCAACTTTGATCGTCAGATGTGCTTCATCCAAATACGCTTTTCTCTGAATCCGAAGCGCACTGATTGATAGAAATAAAGATAATTTATAACGTAAACTATTACGGATTCTAATTCTAAAAAATTGTTCGATCCAAAATACAAGCCGATCACTTTGGTTTTTTTGTTGCTCAGTAAAAGGGGAATCAATCCCATTCAAATTATGGAGAATGCCATACCCTACCGAGCGAATCTTCCATTCATTCCCTACTATCTTATTTTTCTTAATAATGAGATGATCTTTTTCTAACAATTTATTGATTCGTTTTTTATAAAGATATAAAGAAGAATTTGAAATGTAATGATCGGTCGTAAATTTATTAATCGGTCGGTTTGAAAACAGCAGGAAAATAAGCAGCTGATAAGTTAGTGAACTATTTAAATAGTGCTGACGTAATTTAAGAATGTTCTCATCACAAATAAAAGAATATACTTGAATAACGCCCCGCTTTACGACAAAAAAATCATTTAAGCATAATTTCTGTTCTAGCTCCATTTTCAGCTCATGAATTAATTTACTTAATTTAAATTTAGATATACCTGTTTTCTGCGCTAAAAAAGAGATTTCTACTCTTTCACCAAGTTTTGTCTGAATAAGTTCCAAAAGTTTAATTTTCATTTTTGAGTTTTCATCTAGCAACTGAACGATATCCATTTCGCCATTCCTTTCCCTAATTACTTCCAGTAGATGAATTCAATACACTAGAAGTATGCTAATTATTCAGTTTTGCTCTTTTTCCAAAAGACCTGATAGTCTTCAAGAGCATTGAATCCTATTCCAAACATTTCGAATCAGAGGCTAGAAAGGTTCTTTTCGTTCGTTTTTGACAAACTTCGTTGTTTTATTTGTTGCTGTGTAGTTGTTTTTATTTGTTGTTTTATTTGTTGTTTTATTTGCTGATGAACTTGATAAACGATCTGTTTTACTTCATTTTTATTTATATTTTGAGTTTCAACAAGCTCTTTATTTTGAAGTTGACTAGGAATTTTAGGCGCTTCATTTATCGTTATTTTATGGTAAACATAAGTAACTGGTTGATACTGATCATTCAATGCATCCATACGCTCATCTGAAAACTTGCTCTCATCCAAAAGATTTCTTTCAAATGTCGCTGCGTAAGCAAATGTTGTCCCGTTAGTAAGAACCTGACCAACAACTAACCACATCACCAATATCTGATAAATTTTTTTCTTTTTCATTTTTCCCTCCTAATTTAAAATAAATTCAAATATATAATTAGAATAGAGTGTTTTTTATTGAATAAACACCAAATTTTTCCGTTTTTTTCTATTTTTTTCACTTTTAAAATAAAAAATAATAGTATTATGAAGGTTTGCTGATGTTTGCATATAAATATGAAAAATAAATAACTAATTTCAAGTGAATTTTTTTTGATCGTCAAATTTCTTCAACTTTTAAATCAGAAGTTCATGAAGCAAGATCACACAGACCATCGTTTATTTCAATATAAAAATATAACTACAAAACTAGTTCGCTATCATTAATAACGACAAATAAATAACCAATAAAAAAATCGGTATAACATTTTAAAAAATAGTAATCTATATTTACAGTGAAAAAAAAGGCGACTTAGATAGCAAATAAAGGAATAATGTGCCAAATAATTGACTTGATTTAAGAAAAAAATCATTTCCTATCCGCTTTTTTCCTATCCATAATTTTACATTTATTAGAAACCCCACTTAGTTTTTTATAAAAAAGAACGAAACCTCTAGTTGTGCCAAACTCCTTTATTTTTTCAACAGTTTTATGATTCCATCTGTTTTAGCACTTGCTGGCTGTCATTTGTTCCACAAAAAAACATCAAAACTAGTAGAATCTACTAATTTTGATGTTTAAAAATTGGTTGAAGAACCAGATCTTGATGCTTCTTCTCAGTTATTGAATAGTAAAACAGATCCAGAATCGACATCACCGTGTCCGCTATTTTTAATGATGTTCCTTCCTCTACTTTTCAAATTCCTTACGAAAAAAAGCAACGATCTCAAAATAAAAAATCTTTGAGATCGTTGCTTTTATAAATGATGCCAGCTGCAGGGATCGAACCTGTGACCTACGCGTTACGAGTGCGTTGCTCTACCAACTGAGCTAAGCTGGCGTTTCCATATGAAATTATATACGTATTTTAAAAATTTGTAAAGGCACAAGTGTAAATTTCGTTCTATTTCATGATTTTTTTCATAAAACGTGGTATAATTGATATGAAAGGCAGGTTTTATGAAAATGGCAACGTTTGGAAAATTTGATACAACTATCGTACCGTCAGAATTTGGGGAAAAATTTACGATCGACACTCACGTGACATTTATGATTCATGGAACACCGCAAACTGGAATAATTTCAAAACAACTGAAAAACTCGGCTGTGGTTGAAATTGACAAAACAGATGAAAATGCCAATTTAATGACGCAAAGCAAAGGTGTAATCATCATCAATTACAAAGAATTGAAGAAAATTTAACACTGACCATCTCTGCGTTTTTTGGGATGGTTTTTTTATTTGAAAAATTTCATCAACTATCTAGGATTACTTATTCCATTCATGTCATCATAAACGTGCCTATTGTTCTCTCTAACTTAAAAATAGTTTTTTTTTCACATCAATAAAGACTTATGAGATGTCAAAAACTATCCTCTATTCTTTTGCTGTTCCTCTTGTTCACTTAAGATTCTGCAAGACTCCATCCGTTTTTTCAAATTCCGTATATTCTTTGATCCATCTTCTTGCAGCTATTCTTTGAATAAACTACTTTCTATCAAAACCATGATAAAATTACTAGAATTAATAACAAACAAAAAACCATAATAGAATAAGAAATCCTACTATGGTTTGGTGCCTTAGCGTTTATTATTTTTATTTCGTACCAAATAAACGGTCCCCTGCATCGCCTAGACCTGGAACGATGTAGCCGTGTTCATTCAATTTTTCATCTAATGCAGCTGTGTAGATGTCAATATCTGGATGTGCTTCTTGTAAAGCTTTTACACCCTCTGGAGCAGCTACTAGACAAACAAATTTGATATTTGAAGCGCCACGTTCTTTTAATGCATCGATCGCCATGATCGCTGAGCCACCTGTCGCTAACATTGGGTCAACAACAAATAATTGTCGTGCATCGATATCTTCAGGTAATTTTACGAAATATTCATGAGGTTCAAATGTTTCTTCGTCACGGTATAACCCGATATGTCCGACTTTCGCAGCTGGGATCAATTCTAAAATACCGTCAACCATCCCAATACCTGCTCGTAGAATCGGAATGATCGCTACTTTTTTACCAGATAACGTTTTTTGAGTTGTTTCTGTAATCGGTGTTTCGATTACGATATCTTCTAATGGCATGTCACGTGATACTTCATATGCCATCAACATAGCAATTTCGTCGACAACCTCACGGAAAACTTTTGTTCCACAGTCTTTGTCACGAATAATAGTTAGTTTATGTTGGATCAATGGATGGTCGATTACTTGGAATTTGCCCATTTTTCTGGTCTCCTTTGTTCTGTCGTTTCTTTTTAATTGTAAAACAAAAAGACCCAATTGACTAGTCAAACCAACAACTTTTCAAAAGAAAATAAAATAAATAAAAAAACAGTAATCAAAAATAAAAAAAAGCAGTAAAAAATAACAAAAAAAGCTTTGGACAATGAATTTTTTTGTTATTTTTACTGTCTTTTAGTCAGATTAATATTACATATATCTGGTTATATAAATAGGATCATCGATCCTGCTGTAACCACTGAGTCGCTAAAAGCATCGCTGCTCTGGTAGCATTGGTTTGGTCCAATGAATTGACCATCACAAAATCGTGGATCATCCCTTGAAAACGAACCTGGGTGACTGCCACACCTGCATCACGTAACTTCCGAGCATAAGCTTCTCCTTCGTCTCTTAAAACATCCGCTTCACCAGTTAAAATCAAAGCTGGTGGTAAGTCTGTCAACTCTTCAGAAGTCGCTCGTAATGGTGATGCGGTGATTTCTGACCGCTCTGATTCATCAGTTGTATATTGATCCCAAAACCATTTCATTCCTTCTTTTGTTAAAAAATAGTTTTCGGCAAATTCTTGATAAGAATCAGTAGTGAAATTGGCATCCGTCACCGGATAAAACAAAAGTTGTTTTTGGATCGGCAACCCTTGGCGTTCTTTGGTTAAAATAGTCATTACAGTTGCCATATTACCTCCAACTGAATCGCCCGCTACCGCTAATTCAGATAAATCTAACCCTTTTGATTCCGCTAGTTCACTTAGCTTTTGTAAGACTGCATAGCTTTGTTCGATCGCTGTTGGATATTTTGCTTCCGGCGAACGGCTGTACTCTGGAAAAACGACGACCGAGTTCGTGCGAACGGCTAATTCACGAATCAACTTGTCATGAGTTTGTGCGCTACCAAAAACCCAACCAGCTCCATGAATATAGAAAATTACTGGTAATTTATCAGTATTTCCTTCTGGACGGACAAAACGAACGTTGATGGACCCCCATTGACCAGTATCAACCGTTAAATCTTCAATGTCGACTGGTAGTTTATCAACGGGGGATTCTTGGACTTTTTCTAATAGCGCTCGTCCTTCTTCAGGTGGTAATTCGTAGATTCTTGGGTGGGGAGCATTTGCATCACTAAATTCGATTGCTGCTTTTTCTAATGAGATTCGTTCGGTCATCATGGTTCCTCCCTAGATTATAATAAAAAGCCAAATTACACCTCATATACTAGTGAGCCCCAATGAAAAAGTCAAAAAATCAGTTTGTTTGTTTTCTCTCAAACTCAGTAAGCACAAGCATTCCCCATACTTCCCCCAGTACCTGCGTCTTAGTTTATCCAATCATTAAAACAAAACCTCAACACTTCCATACCTAATCCATCTCAGTCCTATATCTCAGCCTATTTTAAATAGATCTCACCAATGTATTCGTGCTGCATCGATAGAAGAAAACTTTTGCCTAAATAAAACTAAAATACCCCAAAGAAGCGATTCCAACAACTTTTCCTTGAAAAAGTACCCACACCCAATAAGCCATTTCAAAAAATAATCCAAAGAATTCCAAAAACAGGAGAAGCGATTTTGGATTCTTCGGATTATTTTTAATATACAGTAAATTTTAGCAAACTAAGAATTTTGGAACAGTTGCTTTTTTATGTCTGCTGATGGTACTTCTTGCGTTAAGCGACTCGTTTTGTAGTGATTATTCCTTTTATTTATTATATAAAGGATATTTTTCAGTCAATTCACGCACACCAGCTTTGACTTCAGCTAATTCGGCTTCATTCTCTTTGGCTTGTAAAGCTTTGACGATCAATTCCGCCACCTTCGCAGCATCTTCTTCTTTGAAGCCTCTTGTAGTAATTGCTGGAGTACCGATACGGATACCGCTAGTCTTGAACGGGCTAAGTGTTTCAAATGGAATTGAATTTTTGTTAACCGTAATATTCACACTATCTAAAATACTTTCGGCTTCTTTCCCGTTTAACTCTAATCCACGGACATCGATTAAAACTAAATGATTATCCGTTGCGCCAGAGACCACTCTTGTACCGATTGCTTGATTGAAGACTTTTGCCATCGCTTTGGCATTAGCAATAATCTGTTCACTGTATTCTTTAAATTCAGGTGTCAAAGCTTCTTTGAATGCTGCTGCTTTCCCTGCAATGACATGCTCTAGTGGTCCACCTTGGATGCCAGGGAAAACTGCACTATTGATTTTTTTCGCTAATTCTTCATTATTGGTCAAAATCATACCACCACGTGGTCCACGTAATGTTTTATGAGTGGTTGTCGTAGTAATGTCCGCATAAGGGATTGGACTTGGATGGACACCAGCTGCAACTAAGCCAGCGATATGTGCCATATCAACCATTAATTTCGCACCAACTTCATCAGCGATTTCTCTAAATTTTTCAAAATCAATGATTCTACCATAGGCACTTGCTCCGGCAACGATCAATTTTGGTTGATGTTTTCTAGCTAAAATCCGCACAACATTGTAATCAATGACTTCTGTTGTTGGATCAACACCATAGGCTACAAAATGGTACGTTTTTCCACTAAAGTTCACAGGAGAACCATGAGTCAAATGTCCACCTGCTGAAAGATCCATCCCTAAAATCGTGTCACCAGGTTCTACTAAAGCTAGATAAGCTGCCGTGTTCGCTTGTGAACCAGAATGAGGTTGAACATTGACAAATTTTGCACCGAATAATTCTTTTGCACGATCGATCGCTAAACTTTCAACGATATCGACAAATTCACAGCCACCATAATAACGATGCCCAGGGTAACCTTCTGCATATTTATTTGTCAAGATACTTCCTTGAGCCGCCATCACTGCTTCAGAGACAAAATTTTCGGAAGCGATAAGTTCCAAATTATTTTCTTGTCTTTCTTCTTCTTTTGCGATTGCTGCCCATAAATCTGGGTCAAACGTTTTGTAGTCTACCACACACAACAGCTCCTTCTTATTGTTTACTAAGAAATCATGAATCAACTAGCAATCTAGGCACGATCAGCTAAAATCCTTAACTGGTCATTCAGATCGCTGTAAAAAGCTATATCTCACGAATGATTGCTGATTCTTTCTCTTTTGAACATGATCTCTCAGTTTTATTCAAGTTTATTCAAGTAGAGTTTACTTTATTGCATTGTATCATAATAAAGTATGGGTACAAGCTACCTACGTTCTTTTTTCAAAATATTTTTGTCCCGCTGATTTTTTTAAGCGATTCATATAAGCATTTCCCAGACCTTCTTCTGGAAATACTGCAACAAAGATCATATCAAGTCCAAGGTTCTTCTCATCTAACCCACGTAATCCTGCAAATAATCCTTTCGTAGCGGCTTCTACTGAATCATCAAAATACATGTAGACTGCTGCTACATCAAAACGAACAGCTTCAGCAATTTTAGGACCTGCAATTACTCCAACACGCAAATGTTCTTCTTTCGCCCATTTTACAGCGGCTTCCCAATCATTTTCTTGGACCATCATGACTTGCGTATCAGGCGAATAGTGCTTATATTTCATTCCTGGTGATTTAGGTGTTTCAGTACTTTGGACTAAATGACGATCAACGGCTACCTTTCCACCGATCACTTTTTCAAGCTGTTCTTTGGTCACCGCTCCTGGACGTAAAATCATGGGTTCACGATCCGGATCACTGAGATCGATCACGGTTGATTCCACACCAATTCGGGTTGCACCATCATCAATGATCCCATTGATTTTTCCTTTTAAATCATGGTAGACATGTTCCGCAGTCGTTGGACTAGGTTTTCCCGAAGTATTCGCACTAGGACCAACAATTGGTATACCAGCTAATTGGATGACTTCAAGTGTTTTTTTGTTATCTGGCATACGAAAAGCAGCTGTGGATAACCCACCTGTTACAATAGGTGGTAAAGACCCTTTTTTGATCTCAAAAATAAGTGTTAAGGGACCTGGCCAGAAATGATTGACGATTTTTTCCGTTAAAGGATGAAAGTTATCCACAAATTGTTTTACTTGCTCAAACGATGAAACATGGACAATCAAAGGATTATCTTGTGGACGACCTTTGACCGAAAACACTTCGGTTACCGCTTCAGGCAAAAGTGCATTAGCGCCTAGTCCATAGACAGTTTCAGTTGGAAAAGCAACGAGTTCGCCACTTTTTAATGCTTGTGCTGCTTCTGGTAATTGTTCTTCATGATAATAGTTTGTTTCCACAGTCTATCCACACCCTCATTTTTCAATATGCTTGATTTATTCTACTTTATCCTCATGTTATCAACAGAGTGTTGATAACTATTTTGTCAATAGTGGACAAGTATGTTGATAAGTCAATAACTCGTTTTCATCCTTGTAAAATCAATGTTTTTTTATGATAAAAAAACATAAAAAATTTTTTTCATCCACAATCAGCTCATCACAGAAACTATTCGTTCATTTCCAAATAAATCTTTATGAATACTTACTTGTTTATTGGGGAATGCCGTTTGAAAGATTTGTTTCACGATCTCCCCTTGGCTAAATCCTATTTCCAAAAAAAGTTTTCCCTCTGGTTTCAAACATTGTTTTGCTTCTTTTGCTATTTTTTTATAGATGGCTAATCCTTCATCTTCGGCAAATAATGCCATTTTAGGTTCAAATGTCCGAACACTTTCATCCATCAATTCCCATTCATCGAAACGAATATACGGCGGGTTGGAAATAATGACGTCAAAGGTTTGATCACTGACCGGTGCCAGTGTATCTCCATGATAAAAATGGATCGCCAGTCCAGCTTGTTGCGCATTCTCTTTCGCTACTGAGAGAGCTGCTGGAGATAGGTCCACAGCCGAAACGTCCCAGTTCTTTCTTGCAGCTTTTAAACTGATCGCAATTGCCCCTGTTCCTGTTCCAATATCTATGACCTTCAAGTTTTGTTCTGACGTTTCTTGCAAACATCGTTCAACTAATTCTTCTGTTTCCGGTCTAGGGATCAAAGTGTCCTCTGTCACTTTTAGGCGGTGACCATAAAAGTCAACATATCCCAACAAATAATGAGGCGGATAATTGTTCATCAAATGCTCCAGATCTTGTTCGATCATCTGTTGATCTTCGCTAGAAATGGGCTCATTCATCTGCAACAACCAATCAAGTTTTTGCCAGCCTTTACGTTCAAGAAAAAGAAATTGGATACTATGACCTTCTTTTCCATGATCTTCTAAAAAAGAAGAAGCCCGTGATAGGACTTCTAAATACGTGATCTTACCCATTTTGCATTTCTTCCAATTTTGATGTTTGGTCATACATAATCAACGCATCCACGATCTCATCCATTTTTCCAGCAAGGATTTGATCTAATTTTTGGATAGTTAAACCAATACGATGGTCTGTCACACGGTTTTGCGGGAAATTATACGTACGGATCCGCTCAGAGCGATCACCCGTTCCAACGGCTGATTTACGGTTTGCATCGTATTCACTTTGTGCTTCTTGTTGGATTTTATCATAGACACGGGCACGTAAAATCTTCATGGCTTTTTCACGGTTTTTCAGCTGTGAACGTTCATCTTGCATTGCTACCACGATTCCAGTAGGTAAATGAGTTAGACGAACTGCCGATGCTGTTTTATTGACGTGCTGACCGCCAGCCCCTGATGCATGATAGATATCTGTTCTGATATCTTTATCTTCAATATCGATTTCTACTTCTTCTGCTTCTGGCATGACCACAACGGTTGCTGTTGATGTGTGGATTCGTCCTTGTGATTCTGTAGATGGCACTCGTTGTACACGATGCGCACCACTTTCATATTTTAATTTTGAATAGACATTTTCTCCAGAGATCATCATGATGACTTCTTTATAGCCACCGATACCAGTAATACTTGCCTCCATCACTTCCGTTTTCCAACCTTGTGATTCTGCATATTTCTGATACATGTTGAATAAGTCACCAGCAAATAACGCTGCTTCATCTCCACCTGCTGCCCCACGGATTTCCATGATGATGTTTTTATCATCGTTCGGGTCCTTTGGTAGTAATAAGATTTTGATTTTTTCTTCTAATTCTTCTTTTTCTTTTTTCAAATCAGATAATTCTTCTTTGGCCATTTCAGCCATTTCATCATCCAACTTTTCACCTAATAGCTCTTCTGTATCTTTGATCCCTTGTACGACATCTTTGTAACGACGGTAGACATCAACAGTTTCACGAGTGTTTGCTTCTTCTTTTGACAATTGCATAAAACGTTTCGTATCTGAAATTACTTCTGGATCGCTTAGTAGCTCGCCCAGTTCTTCATAACGGTCTTCAATTGCTTGTAATTGATCGTACATCTTTATTCTCCTTCTGTCATAATTGATGGTTCAAAATAGTGTTTCCGACAAACGGGGTAATAGGCTTCATTTCCACCAATTTGTACCTGATCCCCCTCGTAAACTGGTTGACCATCGATATAATGTAAATTCATGATTGCTTTCTTATGGCAGAACCAGCAGATCGTTTTCATCTCTTCGATTTTGTCTGCATAAAGCAATAGATATTTTGATCCTTCAAATAACTCATTTCTAAAATCATTCTTCAAACCAAATGCCATCACCGGAATGTTTAATTCATCAACAATTTTCGTAAACGCAATTACGTGTTTTTTCTTTAAAAATTGCGCCTCGTCGATCAATATACAATATGGCTTATCCTCCATTTGAAAAATGACATCAAAGACATCTGTTTCTTCAAAAATCGGCGTGGCTTCTCTTTTTAACCCAATACGACTAGAGACAACACCAACACCATCTCTGGTATCGATCCCACTTGTCATCAAGACAACTGGTTTATTCTGTTCTTCATAATTATGTGCGACTTTTAAGATCTCAATTGTCTTGCCGCTATTCATTGCGCCATACTTAAAAAATAGTTGTGCCATTTACTTGCTCACCTTCCAGTTTGTTCCTATGGTATTATACTTGATTTTCATTATTTTTTACAGTGAGAATTTTTCATCTGGTAAAAACGTTACTTTAGATTAAAACACTCATACATTTAAAACAATAGCTGCGTGTCTTTCAATTCTTCAAAATCAACTAGTGGTTTGGGAAAACAGATTTTTTTGCTATACTTAATAAAATTCATCTAACTTATGAAGTCAGGAGTGACCTTATGTCAGAAATCTTCAATCAAATCGCAAACCATTATGATACTCCCGAAAGAAAAGCACTAGCAAAAATTATTCAAGACGAACTAATTTCTCAACTACCTTCTTCCACCAAAGAACTGACTTTTATGGATTATGGCGGAGGTACCGGTTTGGTTTCGTTAGCTTTAGCTGACCGATTCAAGCAACTTCTTCTAGTTGATTCCTCTGATGCGATGCTAACAATTGCTGAAGACAAAATTAAGACTAGCGGATTAACAAACGTCTCTTCGGTAACGTTCGATGCCACAACCGAATCCATCGATCAAAAAATCGATCAAAAAGTAGATCTTATTTTGATGTCATTAGTCCTACTGCATATTCCTGACACACGTTTGATCTTAGAAAAACTCTACCACATGCTTACGCCAAACGGTCAACTTTTGATCATTGATTTTGATCACAATGATGCGATCAACCATCCAAAAGTCCATAATGGATTTGACCATGAAGCACTTATGGCTCTACTTGAACAAATTGGGTTTCATTCCACGAATATCTACACTTTTCACTCTGGTAAAAATTTATTCATGAACCAAGATGCTTCTTTGTTTCTTGCTAGCGGAAAAAAATAAAAAATAAGCCACAGAATCCTTAAAATAGGAAAAACTATTTCGGATTCTGTGGCTTATTTTCTGGGCTAGACAACTTGGTCATGACCACTGTTGCCTGCATTTTTGCTCATGCTCTTTCTGATACCTGCTCAGAAAGAGACTTAAAAGATTTTGATTTCGTTCAAAGGCCAGTAACGGAAAACTACTTTTCCTTGAATCATGTCTGCATCCACCAAGCCAAATATTCGGCTATCTTTAGAGATCAAACGATTATCTCCTAAAACTAAATATTTTCCTTTGGGCACGACATATTCAAAATCACTTGTGAAATGCTGCGAATTTTCAGCCTGTGCTTGGAAAGCTTCACTGTAAGAATATTCATTCTGCAATTTATCTTTCGCAAAATCTTTTTTAAACTCATTTAAATAAGACTCATTATATTTTTTACCATTAATCGTCAATTGATCATTTTCCATTTTCACGGTATCGCCCGGCATGCCAATGATTCGTTTAACGATCATTCGTTCTTCATCTCCAGGTTCTTTCGTCGTGATAATATCAAAGCGTTCATACTTTGAGATTTTCGACGAGATCAATCGTTGACCATCACTCAACGTCGGATCCATTGAATGTCCATTAACGGTAACTGGCGTAAATACATAGACCCGAGCTAATAAAATAGCTGCTAGTACTACGATCAAAATACCCCAATTTTTAAAAAATTCTTTCACAACATACCTCCCGCTTTACTTTTGTTTTCTCTTCGTATTATTCAATTGATTTTTTTATTGTTCTTTTTTATTTTACCCTTTTTAGAAAGTAAAGGAAAGAATAAGAATACATCACGTATAACTCTATTTTTTTTTTTATTATTCAAAGGGAGATTCTGTCATTTTTCATCCACAATTTTCCAACCTGTCTTGATCAACGTGATCCATTAACTTCGTGAATGCTTTCTTCGTTGACTTCTACTGTAAACCATTGCTTCATTTTCTGGTTGTTCTTTTTTCACGATAAGTTTTAAACGATAAGGCTCATGATACCTTAAGCCTTCTTTGACGAAGTCACCACCTACAATAAACAACCCAACTGGTTCGAGCTTTTCATCCGCCGAATCCATAAGAATCGTTCCAACAGGGGCTAAATCCGAGTAGCTGCGCCCAATACTCAACTGATATTCTTTTTCTGCTACTTTTTTAACGTAATAATAAGGATAAAGTGTGTTACGATCCACAAGATAGCCATCCATTCTTCCTAGATCATTTGTTTTAATCTCACCATTCCCGATTAAATAACGCATGTTTTCAGCTAATCGCAATTGATAATCTTCATCATAAGAAACACTGACTTCTTTCGTGTTCACTTTGTCGATTGCACCGCTATTCAGCATCGCTTCTTCTGTTTGAATATTGAATGCTTCTTCCGGTAAATATTTGACAAACAATTGTGTCACATCCGCTTTGGTATTCTTATCCAGAAAGTAATAAAATACATTCAAAATGATAAAATACACTAACACTAAAAAGCCGATTCCATACAAGAAAAATTGTAAGTAATTTTGGTTTTGCCAAAGTCCATAAATAATCCGTAAAAGATACATCGTTGGGATTACACTTAAAATCGTATAGCCTCGATTTAAATATTTAGGACTAATATCTAAATAACCTAAAAACTTATGCACGCTATTGATAATATCTAATAAAATTGTCATTGTGAATCACCTGCTTGCTGATTATACACTTGCTTCCCATCTGTATTTTGGGTTGGCGTTACATTTTTCACGGTAGCCTCTCCACTATCTTGTCCTTCAGTACTTGGTGTCGTATTACTTGGTACTGTTGACGAACTTGAGCTTGGTTCTGTATGATTTCCTCCATTGATCGCATTCGTATCACTGGTTTCGGATGAACTGCTTCCTTGCTTGTCAGACTTTTCTTTCGAACTACTTGGTTGCTCTGTAGAATACGTATTTTCATTGGTTGAACTCGTATTTTCTTCCCATGTGCTCGATGAATCATTCGTCTGATCCAGTGTTGTCGACGTTTCATTAGATGTGGTCTCTGGTGTTGATGTTGGTGTTGTTTCTTCCACCGAACTTGAACTAGGGGTACGATAACTTGAACTGTTGACAACACCGGTCGCAGTAGCAACGATTGTTGAAATAGTTAAGACTGCTATTGGTTTCAAAATAGGTGCTACTTTTCGCATCATATCTCTTCCTTTATGTTTTATTTTTCATCACTATTATTTTTTATGCTTGGTCTAAAATTCATTTTTCCACCAAACTGAATATTCGTTTTCAATCGAATCAATCGCTTTTATTTTGACACTTAATTATACTTAACATAAATTTCTTATTTTTTTCTTACGTTTTCTTGAAAATTTTATAATAGAGCTAATTAATTGAAATTTTTGAACTTGCTAAATAATCCTTTGCTTCTTGATTTATTTTCTTTAAATCACAACCTTGCTGTTTAGCTGCAAAGACACAGCCACAGTAACACTGACGAAAAATGTCATACTCTTTACACATCTGGATCGATCGCTCATATCCTTTATTTTTCTTAAAATCACTTGGTAAGTAATGAGTTCCATAAATTTTTTGGATATCCATCCCGATTTGGTTGATCAGAGCAGCATTTTTCTTGGGTGAGATCGTTAATGCACTCCCAAAATAATCATAACCAAGTTCTTGGGCTTTTTGTGCTACCAGGTCTAAACGCATATTAAAACAGGCACTACATCTTGCGCCACCTTCTTTTTCTTCCGTAAGGCCTTGCGTAATGACCTTTTTATTAAACTCGCTGGGGCGGTAATCATCAACGATCAGCTGAACATGATGATTGGTTTGCTCGTTAAACTGATCAACAAATCGCTTTTGTTCATGGAGTCTTCTTAAATATTCATTTTTAGGATGGATATTAGAATTTGAAAAAAATAAAGTAATCTCTGCAAATTGGCACATAAATTCTAACGTATGTGTGCTACAAGGAGCACAACAAGTATGGATTAATATTTTTGGTCGAGTTTCTTCTTGTTGCCATTGTTGGATCATTTTTTGTAGTACTCGATCATAATTTATTTTCTGGTTTTTCATTTTTTCAACAATTACCTTTGCATCAATCATTGGGAGACCTCGCTATTCTTCAATTCTTCCATAATTATATGCTATTTGATAGCAAATCAAAAGAAAACGTACATTTTGTTTAAGATTTCTTTGAGTATTATTTATAACCTCGGTATACTGAAAGAAACAACTTTTAAAAAGGAGGATAGTTTCTTGAAATTAACCCTTTTCATGCGGAAATTAAGACGTCGAAGCGAACGTTACGCTTCTAGTCATTTTTCTTCAATCCAAGTCATTGTTTTTTACTATCTTATTATGACCATTGTCTCTTTAGGATTGTTTTACATTCCTTTTTTTCGTGAACCAGATAGTCATGTACCTTTTATCGATATGCTTTTCATGGCGATCAGTACAATCAGTGTAACGGGATTGTCCACATTTGATATTAATTCGGCTTTTAATGATAACGGGGTAATCTTACTTGAAATACTATTCCAAGTAGGTGGATTAGGGATTATGATGATCTCTACTGCTTTTATTATCTTTTCTAAACGAAGAATCACGTTACGACAGCGACAACTGATCATGACGGATATGAATCAGCCACGATTATCTGGTATTGTTCGTTTGATTCGTATCACCTTTGTAATTTTGTTGTGGTTCCAAGTCCTTTTTGGCGCTTTCTTTTCCATTTATTTCTATTATCGAGGCTACTTTGATCATTGGCGGGATGCTCTTTTCTATGGATTTTACCAATCGATTTCTGCTGTGACCAATTCGGGTTTCGATGTCACAGGAAACTCAATCGAGCCGTTTGCACATGACTATCTGTTCCTATTTGTTATCATGTTTTTGATTTTTATTGGTGGGATAGGATTTCCTGTTTTGATGGAATTTCGTGAATGGATTTTGTATAAACGCTCAAAAGCAAAATTACCGTTTCGCTTTTCCTTATTTACAAAATTAGCGGTTTTAGCCTTTATCATCTTATTTGTTGGTGGGACGCTGTTAATCTTTTTACTTGAAAAAGACCATCTTTTTCAAGATTCTAGTTTAAGTGTCAAGTGGATCAATTCTATGTTTTACTCTATGACTACTCGTAATGCTGGCTTACAAATCCATGATTTGGGTAATTTCCAAATCACTACATTGATCGTTTTTTCTTTATTAATGTTCATTGGATGTAGCCCCAGTTCGGTAGGTGGTGGGATTCGTACAACGACCGTAGCAATTATTGGTCTTTATCTCTACTCTTTCCTTAAAAGCGAAGACAACATCAATATTTTTGGTCGTCGAATCGATAATGATGATGTGCGTAAGTCAGTCGTTGTATTTATGTTATCTCTTGGTATGTGTTTTTTCTGTATCGTCTTTTTATCAGCTACAGAAAATCAGCCTTTAATTGCAATTATCGTTGAAGTAACTTCAGCCTTCGGAACCACTGGCTTATCCCTGGGAATTACTGGGAACTTGTCAGTAATTGGGAAAATCACGATCGCAACTTTAATGTTTATCGGTCGTATCGGTATGTTGTATACTTTGATGTTATTTGTTCCAAAAGAAACACGAGATTTAGGCTACGAATACCCTACTGAAAAAATCATCATTGGGTAAAATTTCAGACAATCGACAAACCTTGAAAGGCTGAATCTGTATTTAGTATACAAAAATGCATCCTGTGTCGCTCTAATAAAAATAACCCAAAGTAGTCAGAAAATAGAAAAGCTATTTTCGGCCACTTCGGGTTATTTATTTGTACTGAAAGCTTTGTTCTTATTTGTCTAAGAGGATAATAAACTTCCTAAAACAAAAGCAATTAAATCAAAAGCATAATGCACTGCCCAACTAGTATTCAATGACTTTGTTTTTAAATAGGCTTGGTTAAACCAAAGTCTAATTCCTCCTTGAACTAAGATGACTTGCACAATCGTGAACAACGCTGAACTTCCTAGATAAGTTTCAAAATGAATCAGTCCAAAAATAATTGCTGTGAGCAATGATGCCACCTTAGTATTGATCCCCATTTTTTTACGTAAAGTATCAAAAATAGTGATCGAAAATAGTTCTTCTCCCAGTAAAGCAATTGGTAAAATAAATACAAAAAACCACCAAGGATTATCTTGCGCACTATTTGCTTTCGTCTGAATATCTAACAACTGTGCCAGTATTCCCATGATCATCGAAGCCAACATACCATAAATTTGTGAACCAACTAAAATCAGCAAGAATGTTTTTATAAATCGTTTAGGTGTACTAAATAATTGCCTCACACCAACAAAACCAAATACCAGTAAATAGCTTACTAAACCACTAATGACAAGAAAACTAAACTGAATATAATAAAAGTCAACCTGAGTCAACCCATAGAACCCTGCCCCTAATACTCCAAAAGCAATCATTATTCTAAGGACTTGATTATTTGGTTCTGTAATTCTTTTTGTCATATTTCTTGTTCCTCTTCCCTTAAATAATTATCATTTGTTCATTGATTAGTCGCTGACGACCCTTCACATGAGTATTGTTTACGTGTCTTTTATACTGCCCCATCTCCTCAAACAAGCCTTCATCATTGACAGATTTCCAATGATTTATCATGAATGTTTTCCTTTAATTTTCCATAGTATAATCATCTACGAATGAAAATTCTTTTATAGTCCTATATTTAATACTTTTGGTACTTTGTATCTAAAAATAACCTGACCATAAACACAATAAATATGCGAATAATTAGTTTTTTTGAACTCCACTTAACCTTCATTCGTACTTATTTGTTATAAGAAACGTGCGGATACCCCCCCTCGTCTAACTTTACTAATTTCTCTTTCAGTCGCTTTTCTGGTCACTTTTCCAAAAGTATCTTTCTTAGAATTTTGACAAATTTTTTGCTACTATTACTTCATTACATAAACACATAAAATAATTTTGATGGAGAGATACTATGGAGTATGGTCAGTTAATACGAAAAATCCGATTAGATAAAGGTTTTTCTCAAAAGGAAATCTATTCAGGAATCGTAACAAAATCTTATTGCATTGAATTTGAAAAAGGAAACCATGACTTGTCTTTCCGACTTTTAGCTCAAGTGTTGGAGCGATTGCTGGTAGATGTGGAAGAATTTATCTTTTTATATGACTATTATCACTCTTCTTCACAAAATTTATGGAAACAATATGAATTGGCTTCTAATACAAAGGACTTAGAAAAGCTCTTTGAAATCTATCAAACGACAACCACTTCAAAAGATAAAAAAAGTCAGCTCCTAAACGCTTTAACTAAAATTGGCCATGATCAATTGAGCGACCATCAAATAGACAATGAGACCTTGGAGTTCCTTGTTGATTATTTAAAATCCATCGAAACATGGACACTACAAGAAATCAAAATTTATACCAACACCTTGAATTACTTTTCAGAAGAACAGCAACAAATTTTCTATAAAAATTCATTAAAAAAAATTCAGATCTATCAAGAATATCCCGCTGGTAAAAAAATTTATTTGACGTTGCTTCTTAATAGTTGCGGTCATTTTATTTCCTATGGGAATTTCTTTTTAGCAAAAGATGCGCTCAGTCATTTAAAGGAATTAACCACCGGAACTGAAGATGCAATCTTTAAATTATATCGTATTTATTTTGAGAACATTCTGATTTACTGTACAGAAGAAAAAAGCACAAGTGAAACAATGATCCACTTTATTATCGAAACCTTAGACAAACTGGATTATTCTTTTTTAAGCGAACAATGTACACTCTTTTTTCAGACAATCAAAAACAACTATTAATCCACTATAGTTATTCCTAAAAAATCAACTGTTATCCGTTGGGGCTATTCTTAGACTAAACGAAACTTCAAATAAACAATCAAGCCTAGTACCAATCGTTGTTAGACAAGAGAATCGCAACCATTTCTTAAAAAAAAGAAAAGCAATTTAACCTTTTTTTGAACATATGGTATGATTAATTGAATTTACTCGTCGTTAAGACGTTTTATGGAGGTTACATAATGGGAGTACGCAGTCAATTTGCGATTGCTGTTGGTAAAACATCACAATGGGCATTAAAAACCTTCTTTAAAGGAGGATCAAGTTTACCAGGTAAACTTGCACTTAAAATCGACCCACACATTTTAGACAGTCTTGCAAAAGATTATCAAGTGGTTGTCGTTACTGGAACAAACGGAAAGACATTGACAACTGCTTTGACAGTTAATATATTACGGCAACAATTTGATGAAGTATTAACCAACCCAACTGGGGCAAATATGGTTCAAGGAATCGTTTCTACTTTTTTGCAAGCCAAACCTAAAAAAGGGCAAAAAAAATTCGCTGTTTTAGAAATCGATGAAGCAAGTTTGAGTAAAGTAACTGAATACATGAAGCCTGAACTATTTTTATTTACAAACATTTTCCGTGATCAAATGGATCGTTACGGAGAAATCTATACCACTTACAAAATGATTGTAGACGGAGCGGTGAAATCACCTGATGCCACAATTATCAGTAATGGAGATTCGCCAATCTTCAACTCTGTGGAAACAATCAATCCTCGCCAATATTATGGGTTTGATCATGAAGAAGACCATGAACAAATGGCTCATTATAATACGGATGGTGTGCTCTGTCCTAAATGTCATCATATTTTACATTACAAGATGATCACGTATGCAAATTTAGGGAAATACTATTGTCCAAACTGTGACTTTAAACGTCCTGAACTTGATTATCGTCTAACGGATATGTTGCGCATGGACAATGTCTCAGCTGATTTTACGATTGATGGTCATAACTATGGAATTGAAGTGGGCGGGATGTACAATGTCTACAACGCGTTAGCTGCCACAGCGGTAGCTGAATATTTTGGGGTAACCCCTGAAAAAATCAAGCAAGGCCTAGGATACGACGAAAAAATATTTGGTCGTCAAGAAATCATTGATATCAATGGTAAAAAATGTACACTCGTACTTGTTAAAAATCCTGTTGGGATCAATCAAGTCATCGATATGATCGGCTTAGCCCCTTATCCATTCTCACTAGTTGCTTTATTAAATGCAAACTATGCAGATGGAATTGACGTTAGTTGGATCTGGGACGGGAATTTTGAACATTTTGCTGATATGGATATTCCTGCAGTGATCGCTGGTGGGGATCGTCATACCGATATGTCGTTACGTCTAAAAGTTGCAGGAATCCCTGAAGATAAGATCATCGAAACAAAGGAACTGAATGAAGTCATTAAAAATATCAAACAATTACCGACCGAACACGTCTACATCCTAGCTACCTATACAGCAGTTCTTCAATTACGAAAAGAATTAGCGAATCAAGGATTTATCAAAGGAGGGATGAATCATGCCTAATTATGAATTGAATATCGCCCATCTCTACGGTAATTTGATGAATACTTATGGAGATAACGGCAATCTATTGATGCTTAAATATGTCGCTAAAAAATTAGGTGTGACCTGTCATACCGAAATTGTCAGTCTGCATGAACCATTTGAAGTAGATAAATATGATTTAGTCTTTTTTGGTGGCGGACAAGATTATGAGCAACTGATCATTTCAAAAGATATCCAAGAAAAAAAAGCAGCACTAACAAACTACATTGAAAATGATGGTGTGATGTTAGCTATCTGTGGCGGGTACCAATTCCTTGGACACTATTATGTGGGTGCCAATGGAGAAAAAATCCAAGGAATTAGTGCATTAGACCATTACACCTTAAGTCAAGAAAATAATCGTTTTATCGGCGATATCGTTATCTATAATGAAGAGTTTAATGAAACCTATTATGGCTTTGAAAACCACAATGGGCGGACATTCTTAGGGGAAGGCGAACGACCTTTAGGAAAAGTCGTTCAAGGTCACGGAAATAATGGTGAAGACCAATCCGAAGGCGTCATTTATAAAAATGTTTTTGGCTCTTATTTCCACGGACCGATTCTTGCCCGAAATGAGAATCTTGCGGAACGATTGATTCGTTTAGCACTTAAACAACGTTATGGAACAGAACTTGATTTACCAGTCGAATCTTTAGCATAAAACATAACTTTTGTTACCATAAATATTTGCTGGATTGTGATTGGAAATGAATCAATAGTAACAAGCGCAACACCACAACAGAAATAGCAAACTTTAATAATTGAGCCAAAGAATACGAAAATCACTGCTCTGATTTCTGATATTCTTTGGCCTATTTTTGATCAAGTAATGATTATTACCTTGGGATACGATTGGAAAAACAAATGACTTCACTGACGATAAGAAAGAATCGTTTGAAAAAGCGAACTAACTTTTCTGCCGTTACCTCTTTTCATTAACACTTCAACACTATTTTTTAACTAATAATTTTAGCTAATTTGCCAATCAGTTTTTCTTTTTTATTATTCTATTCCCCTTAATTAGTTACCCTTCGACAAATAACAACTGAATCCAAGACCACTCATTCCCTATCATTGATGTCTGATTGACCAATCATTTCTAATCGTTGTTCCCACAATAATTGATTTTCCGGATCTTCATTTTGCTGGTATAACTCAATAAAATCAATAATGATGGAAGCTTGTTCGATATAAGTTTGTAATATTTTTTTCACTTCTTCCTCTTGGATCAATTCTAAATGTTTCGTTGTTTCTGCAATCTTCTTCTGTTTTAAAAAAAACAGCCCTTTCTGTAAATAATTTTGGTCTAACTTTTTTGATAGTTCTTCACTTTCTAAATATTTATTTAATATCTCTGCTTCGGCCAATTGTTCTAATTCAATGTAAGCAAATGCAAGCATCACTTTTCTTTTGTCAGATAAATTTTCTGGGGACGTTTCAATAACTACTTCCCAATTTTTTTCAAAAAAAGCCAAATCAAATTGTGCATCTGCGGTGGGGTAATATTCATTGATCTCTTTCAACCATGTAAATTCTTGTTGCTCTGTCAAATAGTCGATCAATTCATGACGCTTTTCTGGATATTCCGTTGCCGCTTGAAGATAGGCTTGCGCTTCGATTAATTTTGCCCACTCCTGCTCCTCTGTCGTGGTAATTTCTTTTTGATCTACTTTCGTAATAAAGTGTGGCCACATTACGCTAATGCCTATGAAAAGACTGAAAACAATCACCACAATAAACCAGACCCTTTTGATCGTGGGAATCAAAGATAGTAATTTTCCTTTGGTTGATCTGCTAGGTTCACCATACTTAATTGCTTTTTTCGTGCGTATCGCTGCTTTACTTTTTGTCGTCTTCTTTTTACTTCGGACTATCTGATATTGCCCACTGATTATTTCTTCTATGGCATCCTTTAACGGAAATTGTAATTCCATTGAATGAAGAAGGTGATTTTTATGATTGTAAATCCGAATACGACAACTACCTATGCTTTTATTAAGGATCGTTTGTTTATTGACCTCTTCTAATAAAATGAGGGCCTCGAAAATCGGTAGACGCTCTTCTTCGATTTCTAGCCTTTTGACATGATCAATCAGTACAGTTTCTCTTGCCATAGATAGACATCCTTTTCATTTACCAAAAGTGATGGACAAAACCGGTATTTTCATTCTGCGTATTCTTTCGATTCCTTTTCAGCTATCTCTATTGGTTGATACCTTTCCACCAAAAAGTGTTTTGTAGCTGAATCAAACACATACCAAATTTGAAACAGCCCTTCATTCTCAAGTGTTTTAGTAGACTTACCTTCTTGATTCAAACTATCAATCGTCCTTGTGACGTTGGCAATCACTTCAATTTGTTGGTCATTCACGTGACGTATAAAATTCTTACTTTTTATAAAACGAGAATGTCCAAAAAATTGTGGAAAAAAATCGCTTTGCTTTCTGCTTTCTTCTTCAGCAATTTTCGCTTGTTTTGCTAAAAATTTCTCATAATTCAAATAATTATCCCCGTACTCTGTGAAAGTAAAATACGAGCGTAAAAAATCATTGACCTGTTGTTCCGAGAAATGAGCAACAGGTATACGGTTATTTGCTTCTTGCTGTGTGTTCTTTTTACCAAAAGTATATCCAATACTTACGGCTATACTGCTACTGATAACCAAACAAGCAATCGTTGTAAATAATTGATGTTTATTTCTGATTTTTACCCGCTCCCTACGATTCGATAAAAGTAAACTGGTGCCAGTTGTGGATCACCATAATACCCTGCAAATGGAGTAATGACGACATCACCATTTTGACTAAATCCTTTTTTCGTAGCGGGTGTACAGTGAATAATCGTTTTTCCACCAGCATCTAAAAAGAATCCTGTATGCCCAAAATCGCCCGACGAATTACCTTTTTCTCCCCAAATAAATAAGTCACCTGCTTGTACTTCGGAATAGTTGATCGGATAGAGAAGTTGTCCTTCCAAACCATAAAGTGTTTCTGTATTTCCCAACGGTACATTTAGTCCCATTTCATTCAACACCCAAATTACGTAAGACGAGCAATCGTGATAAGGAAATACGCCTCTTTGGTTTCCCTGAGAATAATACACACCTTTTTGATGAAGACTTTGTGCTTTAGCTAAAAGAGCCTCATGAAAGTCAGAGAATCGCTCCCACAGCAATCCCATCTCTTGCTTTCCACCCAATTGCACCATTAATTGTTTGATCGCAGGCACCCAATAATGATTGAGACCCATGGGATCATTTGTCGCATCAATCGGGCAATAGACCGCTCCTAATTGTTCGACAGTTACTCGTTGTTGGTCAATAATCAGCTTTTTAAGTGTTCGACCAGTTGCTTCGATTCCTTCGTCTAACGTACGATATGAAATTAAACCTTGATCATTCATTAGACCAGCTGGGTTATTTTTTTCTAAGATTCCTTTACTAGTTCCCCAGGCACTTTCATGAATCATGATCGCCGCTAAGATCACCGGTGAGATGCCGTTTCTTTTTGCTTCTTGTAAAATTTTATCTGCTCGATCGCTAAACGCATGACACTTAAGCAGAATTAATTGCCGAAATGTCCATTCATCAAATGACGTGTTTTGATTACCAGAGTCTAATTGGAATGTTTCCGAATATGCTACTTCTTCAAAATAAAAACTTGGATTTACTGATTGTCCATTTTTGGAATATTCAATGGTTAATTCATTTTCTTTCGCTACAGTTCCAATCAATTCTCCCGAAACGACTTCTTGGTCATGATTGACTAATGGTGAAACATTCTTTAAGACAAGCTGTCGATTATTGAATTGGATCACGATTGACTGATCAGTCACAGTCGTTTTCCCAGCCATCGGAGCATATAATTCTATATTTTTCTCAGCTTGTAATTGGATTCCCTGAAATAGCTTTTTTTCTTGGCCATCGAGAAAGTAACCATATCTTTGATTGACCATTAATCGATGATCTTCCTTAAATGGCGATTGTAGTTCCATCAATTGACGATAACGACCAATCGTTGAACCAGCATTCAATCGTTCTTTCAATTCTTCTGTCCATTCAATGATCTGAGTAAAATATTTTGTTGTTAATGTTGCTTCGTTCCCTTTTGCATGAAGGGACCATAAGTTATCATGGATCTCATGGATTTTCGCTTTGATTACTGGATTTTCGAGTTCCACATTCTCATAACAAATACCCAAATAAGACAATACTTCATCAATATTAGAAACCAAATTCATGTCTTGTGTCATCCCCATCTGTCCGTTGATTTTAATAATGTTATGCTGCTGACGAAGCACTCGATTTTTTTCAACATCCAAATGAGTCATGTACGTCCAAATATTTGTTAATTCAAATTCATTGATATTGGGTACACTCGAATAAATGACACTGGTTATCCCTATCGTCAGTAAGAATAGTAATACACAACTAAGAACCATGAGTGATCTAAAAAAATGCCATTTATTGGGCTGAACAGCTAAGAACTTACGATGCTTTTTTCTGAAGGGAACTAACATTTTATTTGTAACGCTCCGTTTTATCGATTGATTCAAGCTACTTGATAGAAAAATTTTCCGATACTCGTTGTCTCGTTTGTTCCAATTAGATTTATTCATCGGATTGTTCCTGTTTTCTTTTTATCCGTTCCTCGGGATCAGTCGTGATTAATTCATATAATCTTGTGGTTGAATCAACGGTATTAGAAAAAGGCACGATTGCATGACCTGCACGTATCAACCCTGCACCTTTTGGCGGATGCATCAAGTGTTTTTGTTGTTGAGTAGAAAGACGAAAAAGAGTAGAAAGTTCGTCCAGATCACTTTTAGCCTGTTTTAGCATAATGATAAATTCAGTGTTGCTTAGCATCCTCCGTGCTTTATCTGAAAGCAGTAACGTCTCCACATTTTGCGTGATCCCTGTAGGAATTGCTCCCCACTTTCGGATACGACTCCATAATTCAAAAAAATAACTTTCACAGTAAGGATCATTTAGCATCAACTGCATTTCATCAATGTAAATCCACGTAGTGATCCCTCGATCCCGATTACGTACCACCCGATTCCATACTTGCTCTAAAACTACCATCATCCCAAATGTTTTTAACTAACTTCCTAACTCTTTGGTGTTGTAGATGATAAAACGCTTATTTAACTCAATATTTGTCGTATGGGAAAAAATCGCTAAAGAACCTTCAATATATAATTCTAAGTCTAATACTAGTGCCTGCGCTTCTTTTTCCGGCTGTTCTTTGAGCAACGTAAACCATTCCTTCGCTAATGTTGGCATTTGCTTGTCCTGAGAATGAAAATAGTTAAAATAAGTCAAGCGAGTCACACGATCAATGATGGAACGTTGTGCGGAATTCAAACCCGATTGTCCACCGATCAAAGCTTCAAATGCTGTTAACAAAAAGTCGGATTTTAATTTTACTGGATCAACTTCCCCACTTAAATCATCTGTGATATCCAATAGATTGATAAATGTATCGGTGTTTGGTGCAATTTTAACAATTTGCGCATCAAAAGTTTGCCCAATTAATGTATCTTCATCTTCAGGATCAATCGAGATGATTTCGTCTGTTGGATTTTTTAGTAGTGTAGTAATTTCTTCATATTTTTTGGCTACCCCTTTTCCTGAGCCTGAACTACCTAAAATCATTCCACTTGGGGTATTCAACCGTTTCCGATTGATCCGAACTACATTTTTCGTTAGCTCATTCATTCCATAGTATTTACCCTCCTCGTGGTCAAGTTCTTGCGCAGTAAATGGAATAAAGATAGCTGCACTTGCTGTAGTCAATGTTCGGCGGGTTGTTATCCAATTTTTTCCAAATGGAAGGACGGAATTCATCCCTTCTAGTTGTAGATAATCCAAATAATGAAAGCCACAACCATTTTTTCTGGCAATACTCAAAATTCGTTCGGCTATATCAGTCAATTTTTCTTTTGTGTTTGTTCTGAAATAGACAAAAACCGAAACGAAAAATAAGTTCTGTCCTTCTTTTAACAAATCATCTAATAATAAATTAGCTTCATTGATACTATTGGTTAATTCATATGGAATACTTGTATAAGGATCGTAGCCTTTTTGAGTTGCTTTTCTTTGAGCAGCAACTTTGTCTCCTTCCATATAGGCTTTTTTTATTTGAACCAGATGATTGGCTTGCTCAGCCCCGACTGGATCAATGTGGATCGATAACGTGATTTCTTCGGGTATTTCCATCAATTCTGCCATGAGTTTATCTGACAATCTAGCTGGATAGTCTTTTAGGTAAAGAATCTGGGCATATTCCTCATTGATTTCAAAATAGTTTTTCTTTTTAAAATTAAAACTGGAAGGAGCAATCACAGCTTTTGTTGAAAGATGATTAAAGACTAAATCGGAATAGTTAAATTGAAAGTGTTCCGATGATTTCAACAACTGATTGACCAATTTTAGACGCTTTAAACCGTCTAATGGGTCAACCGTTGAGCCAATTTCTTCCAAATTTCCGATTAAATTCTTTTCGATTCGTCCCAATAATTGTTTTGCCTGCTCTAAGTGATTGGCTGGAGTACTGAAAGTCAAATAGTTTTCTTTTGTAAAACGATTCTCCCCTTCATTGATTTTTTGAAGAAGCATCTGATTGACTTCTTCACGATAGCTATCATGTTGATCGCCTTTACTCTCATAAAAAAGCTTATCCGTCATCTCATCAAGCTCAACTCTTTTTTTTAAGATCGTGATTGTTAGATGGATCGTATCATCAAGACTGTTCAATAGTTCGCCATATTTTTGGAAAATCAACAATTGTTCGTCTTGTTGAGCAATTTGATAATTAACATCTGAAAATCGAACACTTTTGGAATAATAATTAGGCACAATTTCACAAATGCCACTTTCAAACATTTTTTCATAACGCAACAAATCTTGGACATTACGCTTTGGCGCTAACTTTTTTTGATATTGCCCTCTTTTTTTCTTTTGTTTTTGCATCAAACGAATAAATTTTTTATTATTAGTTTCCGTACTCAACTTGTTTTCTTTCGGCACGCTTACTCCTTTGACCCACCATGGCATTTGAATACAACTCCTCTACAATAGGATAAGTATAATAATTCGCCAACTGAAAATAATTCCATCGAATCTGCACATACTTTTCTAAAGGTAAGTGATTAGGTGTCAGCCAGCCCACTGACAAGATAGGGGCACTGAGTACCATAAAAACGATCCCGATATCATCAATCGGATACTTCCAACTGACATAATTTAAAATGCCCAGAGGAACAATCAAAAGCAACGTTACAACAGCAGAGATAAATTGTCTTAACGAAACGCCAAAAAACAATTTTTCTTGGTAGGTTAAAATTTCTTTTCGAATTGGTACTTCAATCATCGATTTTATTTCCCTCCAGTTAAAAATGATTCTCTAGGCAGTTGCAAGAATGATTTTTGCCCATTTATTGGTATAAAATAAACTAGCACATAATGTTAGACAATTCCCTGATATCCCACTGATCACTGCAATCATTCCCTGTTTTTCATCGATTGAAAACACAGAATGTACGAGCAGTGGATAAAAACTTAATATAATAAATAAGAGGATCCCTTGCAGGGAGGAAGCACAAACTAATTTCAAAAAATTTTTACCAATCGAACTAACTTCTTCATTAAGAAACGTCACAAGAGGTAATGGAGAAATGCTAAAATACAAATAAATTTCAAAAAAACGCATGAAAATAACCAGTTTTGTTAGCACACTTGTTAGTACGGATAAAATCAACGGGATCAACAAAATAATTAACAACGTAAGTTTTTCAAAAAAGCCCCAATGGTAGATTCCCTCAATCAATGAAAGAACATCAACAGCCTTACTTCCACCTTCTCGAATCCCAATTTGACTGATACCATTACTGATTGTTGTACTAATTTCAACGATCATATGGATAAATATTGTTAAATGGCGCATGATCAACAGGCTTACTCCTAATTTAAGAAAGAGCGGGAGGAACAACTCCATGCCACCAAAACCGGAATAATTTCCATAAATCTTTTGTGCCATTTGTTGAAACTCCAGCAATAGTAAAAAGCCTAGTACAGAATAAGCAATTGGTTTGATCACTCCATTCATAATTAATTCACTGTATTGATAGATATCAGGTAGATAGGTTTCTAGATTTTGTAGTAGCATATTTTTAGGGTCGTTTGAAAAATTTAATTGATCAGCAATTGTTTGTAGTAAAAATTTGATTGCACCGTCCAGCTTAGCCACTTCCTTAGATTGAAATAGTTGCTACCCAAGCGCCAGCTGCAACGATAACAGCCCCACCAACGATCTGAAAAAGAGCATTTTGCATTCCGGGACCATTATGTTCTTTGATAGCCGCACCGAGTTGAATAATCCCCCATACAGTGAGCAGACTGCCAGAAGCAAGTACTCCTTTTGAAAACAACGACATCGCTTGCTCAAAATAGTCCATATTATTCTTTCTCCTTTTCTATCGCTTGTTGATTCATAACTGTTACTTGGTAACTAGCATGTACCCGCTCAAAAGAATCACTGATACTCAAACTGACAGTGTAAGTTCCTGGTTTGTTGACATCGACGTTTTCAGTCACTTCGACATCTGTTAAAGATAATGTTTCTTCTTTGTCGTAAACCTCAATTCCGGCTAGCGGATCAAACGCCTCTCCAATAGTTAGCACCTTATCGGCTATGCCTATAAATCGTGGTGGTTCATTGATGACCGTGATTTTCCCATAACCACTGGTTGTTTTGCCATTTGTATCAGTGACTTTAAGAGGAAGCAAATATTTTCTTAATTTAGATGTATCGATCCGATTCCATGCTGCTTCATCTATTTCAATATTTAATCGTTCTAACGGATCTTCTCGATCTGAAACAACCAGTTGTGCAAAATAATCTTCTTTCTTCAAAGCAGAGAAAACATTGACTTGAAGATCCGCCTGGATGATTTTAGGGGCTTCATTCGTTACTTGTACGAGAAGTCGTCTCTCCTCTGCATATTTTCCATATCGATCTTGCACATTGCCAATCCTAAAGAAATATTTTCCTTCTTTATTGGAATCAAAATTAGTTTCTAAGATATTGGTTTTAGTTAATGAGATATCTCCGTCTTCCCTATCCCAAGCTTTCACATAGTCGAAAATATTCAACTCTTGATTTATCTGATGGTCAATCCATTCGGGTATATGGATTACCGGTGCATCATTTTCAATTTTGACAAACGCTTTCGTTTTCGCTTGAGCCCCATGTCGATCATTGACAGAATAAAGCACCTCATAGCTTCCTTCTTTGTTGATATCAAGATTTGTTTCGACTTCAATCTTTGCGGTTAAATCCCCATCTTCTTGGTCCATTGCGGATACTCCTGCTAACAAATCAACTGGTACACCGATCTGCTGGTACATTGTCGTCTGCTTCAAGTTGATTTTCGGTAAGCTATTAACAAAAAAGTAGATGGTGGCATCTGTAAACATTCCTGCCGAGTCGGTGACACGGATCGTAAATTTTTGCTCGCCTAGCTTCGACGTGTCAATAAAATTATGTTTGACTGTGGGAAAAGCGTCGTTACCCGTAAGAATCTCAAAATAGTCTGTTGGTTCAAATTTACTGTATTGCTCAATGACCATGTAAGTGGATGCTAGTGAAATTTGTGGTCTCTGCCAAGTCGTTTGATCACTCTCACGATTCTTTTCTTTTTCAATAGAAACTGGAGGAGCCTCATAGACTGGGGCTTGTTTACTATCCGCTCTTTCTTTTGAAGTTTCTAAAGTTGTGACTTCTGTTTTCTTTTTTTCTTTGGCAAAGGCAACGACTAATTGCGCCACCTCATGCTCTAGTTGTTGAAGTGGCAATTCCGTTCCCTCAGTTTTAGAACTAAAATAGTCAAATTGTTCCATGACTGCGATTGCCGGATCATGATCCTCTTCAAGAAAATAATGAGTGGGTATTTCTTCTTTTTCTATGTTTTTTGTATCAATGATATTTGCTACTTGTTTTTGTTTACTTGCTACTGTTTTTTCCTGATTGTGACTTAGGTAGATGCTAGTAATTCCTGTGATACTTCCACTGATAAAAAGGAACAAAAGTCCATATTTTATCCTGCCTAGATTCTTTTTCGATAACTGATCTACAACGATTGAACGTTTCACCATTCTTTAGACCATCCTTTCTTTTATCTTCTAAACACTTTGATCATACTTTTAGTAAAAATAAGCGAAATCAATTTTTTCACAACTTTACATGTTTCTGCTTTTTTTGAAGATAGAGATAACTGCTAACGATAATAATCAAGCTCAATCCAAGAAGAACCATCTCTAGCGAACGTCGTTCATTCGTTTTTGGCAATATGCTTTGCTTTAATAATTTTTCTTTTTTTAATGTAATTGTCTGATCTTTGTTCCTTAAATCATCCTCACGTCCTACTTCATTTTTTTGCTCTTCTTCGTAATATAAGACGTGGGTCGCTGTTAATTGATCGCCATCTTTGAGGATATTTGCCTTCAACTCAAGAAATACTTCAAATGTATCTTCTTTGTTCTTTGGAGTGTAAGTTGATGTTGCTTCACTGACCACTTCTCCTGTTTTCGTATTCTTATATTGCGTAAAAACAGTATAAGTGTGTCCGATTTCGATTGCCTCGCCTTTGACCCACACCACATCTTTCAACTGATTGTATACTGTTGGATCAAGTATTTTTTCGCCAGCAATATCGCTAAATAAAGAGGTCAACTCTAATGGTTCCCGTTCATTGTAGGCTTCAAGAACAAGTAGTTCGCCATCTTTTTCAACCGTGACAGAAAAATCCATTGGTTCTTCTAATGGTAAATAGCCTGCCAAAGGTTCCACTTCAACAAATTTATAGTTGCCATAAGGTAGTGCCTCTACATTGATTTTCCCTTCTTTATCAGTCAAATATTTTTCAATTAAGGTTTCAGTCAATTCTCCATTTTCATCCGTTGCTATGTTGTATAAATGAAATGGGACATTGACTAATGGTTGTTCATTCAACCGATCTCGTTTGATCAATTGGATATCTTGTCGAGCTAAGCGATTCGGAATTTCTAAACGAATCAAGGCATCCGCATTCTCTTCTGTGACACTAAAAATGAGTGGTTCTTCTAGTGGTACATATCCTTCTGGTGCTTTGATCTCATGGAGTTCATAGCGATCCACACCCCAAGGCAAACTTTCTGTGGTAATGATTTCGCCTTTGTCATTGGTTTCAAAAATATCGGTCTGTTCCGTGTCATTGGGTCGTACCATCGAAACAAATTCGCCTTCTCCTTCATTTGCCCAAGTATCAAAAATTTTGAACTGAGCGCCTGCGTAAGGTATGTTCTCGCCTGTTTCTTCATCCACTTTGATGATATGCAATCGAGATTCAATCACTTTATCTTCCAATAAAAAGAAATGGGTATAGCCGTCTTCCGTGATCGTCACTTCAAATGGTTCGATCAATAAATAGCCATCCACACCTTTGGTTTCTTCAATGGTATAAGTGTCATAAGGTAGATTCTCAAACTTGAAATACCCGTTCTTACCAGTGACTTGGACATATTCTTGTCCAGTGGTGTGGGAAGTAGCTGTCAGTTCAACGCCTTCTAAAGGTGGCTTTACCCCCTGTTGCTCTTTCGCCAGTCTGGCAATTACTTCAAAAACGGTTTGAGGAATCAAGGGGCGTGAACCAAACTTATAGCCTTCTACATTTCCTTTGATGACTCGATCAGTCACCGTTTTACTGTGAAGCGCTACGGTTTCATTTTGTCCAGCATACGTGAGGTTAACGGTATGTTTTGTAGCATCCAAATTGTAGCCTTCTGGCGGTTCGATTTCCTGTAAGTAATAGGTTCCCAGCTTTAATCCTTTCACCTCTGCTTGTGCTACGCCATCGACATCTTGCATCGTTAGTTTACTAATAGAAGTCCCATTCTTATCGGTTAGCTCGTAAACAGCTCCTACCAATTGAGAAGCCCCTTGTGGTTTACTGCCTGTTTCTTCATCTTCTTTGATCACTTTGAGATTTGCTAGTTGCTCTTTATTATCTAAACTGATTGTGGTGGTCTCATTGGCTTTGATGGTCACTGTCTGAGGTGTGGCATTGAGGACATAGCCATTCGGTGCTTTGATTTCCTGGATCGTTACTTTTGTGTCGACTAACAAATCATTCCAGGTAGCATAGCCATCAGAACCTGTAGTGATTTCTTTGGTTTTTCCATCAGACGTAGTAAAACGAAAAACGGCACCTACCAGTGGTTGCTTGGTCGTTTCATCTACTTTGCGTACACGGGCATTGCCGTTTTTTAAAACATTTATGGTTAAAGAAATTTTTCTATGTTCATTTAATCTGCCAACCATCATATTTTGGGTATATGGGTGTTGATAAATTAGCGGAACACCTTGAAAAGTAGAGGCAATATCATAGTCAAATTCAACTCGACTAGTCGCTTCTGCATTTTTGTTGGCAAGAATCGTTAATTGATTTCCTTTTTTAGAAATACTTAGTCCTTGTGAGACGAAAGATGGTAATGACTGATAATTACTAAAGGCATGGGTCGTGTCAGTTAAGGTGATACTTTCTCCAACTTTTAAGTTTATCGTTTGTTTGTCAAAAGAAGGTGATGTATAGAAATAATTGACATTTTTCATGACAGCAGATTTAAAGGTTTGATAGTCCGTCATCGAAAATACCCCTGAAATACTCAACGGTATAATCCCTTGTTGTTCCCATGCCAAAATTTGAGTCATCAATTCTTTTTTCAACGTGTGGCCCGAAACCATCAGCCCGTAATACTTAATCAAAGAAATTTTTTTCATCTGTTCAGTATTTCGCTCAGCGACTGTATAGCCAGAGTTATTTCCAAGATTAAGTGCAGCACCTGGTTCTATGCACAAGGCAATTTCATTGTTGATCCGTTTACCGTACCAGCCATATTCACGTACACCGTTCGATAAGCGAATATCAATATTGGAGATATGAGCATTGGGGTCAACATAAATCGTTTGATTGTTTCGTTGGTGGGTTTGAGTTTCTCCTAAAGCAGCATGAATCGAGTGAGTGATGTAATTCGAAGGAGTTGTCGTATATAATTTGCCGTCTTCAGTTTGAATCAACTGATTCTCTTGAAGAAAACTTATCTTACGATCGTCTTGATCTGTATTTTCTAAATTTCCTGCTAAAACAACAAGTGGTCGGCAAAACGAAACGGATAATAAATGAATGATCAAAAATATGCGTACAACTAACTGGTATTTTTTCATCGAAATTCTCCTGTTTTTTGATAATAAACCTGCTTATCTACAAAAGTTCTCTCATAAACATAGAATTACTACTGACACTAAAAATCAAAATATTCGCTACTGAATCAAGCGAATCACATATTCATTTTTAGTGCGGTCATACCTTAAAACGCCACTTTTTTGTATCTGATTGATCAATTTTGCTTTGTCTCCATTTGTCCATCCATCTTGATGAACAAGCTGTTCATATTCACGCAAAGTAATCTGTTTTCTTTTACTACTACGCATAAAAGTTAATAATCGCTGGAGTTCTGTCATCAAGTTGTCACTCCTTAAAAATTTTAAGGCCACACCATTTTTAGGATAAATGGAAACCTGACTTTTTTAGGAAAAAGCCAACCCATATCCTCACGGTCCTCGGAAAAAACATTACATAAGAAATTTTTCTTCAAACCATTAATCACAGTTATTGGTTCCGTCCTCCGTAAGAGATTCTAGTCATACTTTTGCTGTTAGCATGCCAACACTAACAGGACTGTCATTTAGTTGAGCATCGATAAAGATTGACAGCAAATCATCGTTATCAGTTAGATTGCTAACCAGTAATGATGCTCACATATAACGTTTTCAACGAACAAATATGTTTTTTTGCAACGACTAAACTTGCCAAGCTTTTACTTTCATTGGTCGTTCCACGTACTGTAAGTTTTGTTTTGTGTTCCTTCGTTTAGCAAAGATAAGACCGCCAGAAGAAACGGCTGTTTTTATTTGTGGATAAATCTTGTAGTCAGGTAATTCTTTTTTTGTCTCTTGATTGATAAACTGTCCATTCCCTAAATTAGCCCACGTAGAACCATCAAATAATCGAATCGTTAGTGCTTTACTTCGAATTGCTTTTTTTGAACAGATTCGTAACACGTAAATCCCTCCTCACTCTATAATTACGATTTATTTGCGATTCTTCCAAAAAAAATAAAGACATTGATCAACTTAAGTCAATCAATGTCTTTCAGTTCAGCTTATTTTGTTTTGGGGAAGAGTTAGATCATTACAGTGATCGTAGCAGCAGCTAAAATCAAGACTAGTCCAATAACTGTAACAGTCATTTCTTTCTTGGTTTTCTTTTGTCCTAGGAACCAAATACCAGTCAGTGTCGCTAATACTACGGATGTTTGAGAAAGAATAAACCCTGTTGCTAACCCATTCATATCTGGTTGAGCTGAAATTAAATAAGTTAAAGCAGCGAAGGCAAAGAAAAATCCTGAAAAAATATGTTTATAAGAGACAACTTCGACAAACGCTGATTTTTCTTTAAAACTTAAAACAGCTGAATAAACAACAGCAACGATTACCATACCAATTGCTTGAGGTAAAAAGGCATGCATTCCATCAATTGAAGTTGCTTGAGGAGCTGCGGAATAAGCCCAGTAGCCGATTTCACCTACTGCTAACAAAAGGACCGCTTTTTTCAATAAGTTACTGCCTTCTGTATTTTTCTTTTCAGTCCAAACAGTCATCCAAGCACCTAAAATAATCAAAACTAAAGCAAAGGCACCCAAGACTTTCGCAGTAGCGCCAGGCCAATTTCCTAAAGCAAACACGCCCCACAATGAAGCTCCTAATAATTGAAAAGCAGTAGTAATAGGCATTGCACGAGAAGAACCAATCAAGGTAAAGGATTGGAATGTAATGATTTGGGCGATTGCCCAACCAACACCAGATAAGATTGAAAAAGTCAGGTCAGATCCTGTTGGTAACTCCATTCCTTTATATAAAGCAAAAACAATTGCAAAAATCAATGTTCCTAATGTTGAACCTAAAATTTGATTGACCGGACGTCCCCCGATCTTAGATGCGATCGTAGGATATAACCCCCAACCAAGTAGTGGGCCTAAGCCAATTAAAAGCGCGGTAGTATTCATGGTAGACTATTCCTCCTTCTTTTTTAAAAAACGACGCCGCTTTCTAAAATAATATTAGCATAAGGTGTCATTTCCCCTGTGCGAATAAACGCATGACACTGATTCAAATCAGCTTTCATTTTACTATGAGGGATAAAAGTAATAGGTGTTTCAGGTAGCCGTTGTTGAATTTCCGATAATACTTTAGGGTTTTCTGACTTGATTTCTTCAGCTAAATAAATACGTTGAACTTCTAACTCTTCAAGCACATTGTTCAAGACTTCCATAAAGCTTGGAATACCATTATCTACAGCCAAATCGATTTTTTCAGTTGTCATCGGCACGGGCATACCTGAATCACCGATACTTAATGTGTCAAAATGTCCCATTTGTGCGATTACACGAGAGATATCTGAATTGATTACTTTTGATTTTTTCATAATAAAAACGTCCTTTCTTAATTCAATTCTTGTTTATATGGAATAGAAGGTTGTGCGCCAAAACGTTGAACAGTCAAAGAAGAAGCTTTATTTCCATAGGTAATTGCTTCCTCTAAATTACTAAAATCAGTTGCTAACATGCTACTCATCGCACCAATGAATGTATCACCTGCAGCTGTCGTATCGACTGCATTCACTTTGAACGCTGGCACGATCCCATTTTTGCTGTTTTTAATCGAGTAAAATGCGCCTTTACTTCCGATCGTGATAATTACAACTTCGATTCCTAATTGATGTAAGTGAGCTGCAGCCTGTTTTAAGCTTTCTTCGTCCGTAATCGAAATCCCTGTTAAAATTTCTGTTTCTGTTTCATTAGGAATAATCATATCTGTTACTTTCAATAACTCTTCAGGCACATTTTCTAATGCTGGGGCAGGATTCAAAATTGTTTTTACTCCAACCTCTTTTGCTAGGTTAAAAGCTTCAATCGTACTTTCTATAGCGCTTTCAAACTGTGCAATGATAAAATCACTTTTTTCGATGATCGCTTTGTTTTGTCTAACTTGTTCTGGTGTAAACGCATTGTTCGCTCCGGCATGGATCATAATACTATTTTCCCCAGCATCATCAACGATGATGTAAGCTTGACCAGTCGCTTGGTTTTCAAGAGTTGCTACACCTTGTAAATTGATTTCTTCTTGTTCTAAAAGCTCAGCCATTGTTTTGCCAGCTTCATCGGTACCAATCGCTCCAATAAAATGAGTAGTAGCTTCTGAACGTCTTGCAGCAACTGCTTGGTTTGCTCCTTTTCCTCCGCCAGCTGAAAATGTTTCTTTCGTGTGGATCGTTTCTCCTGGCTTAGGCATATGTTTGACTCGGATGGTCCGATCTAAATTAATGCTACCGATAACTGTTACAGTGTTCATTCCTTCATCACTCCATATTACATATTAATTGAATCAAACGCCATTCATCAATAATTAAAACGTTTTAACTCTACACCAAAAATATACCACAGATTGAAAGCTATTTCAAGAACCTATTTTTCCTAATTTTTTATTAGCAATCAGCAGCTTCATTTTTACCAGCATTCTAAAACAAAAAAGCTGAACACTTGTGCTGACTTGCTTCAGTTAGATCTTGGTCTAACTTAAGACATTCACAACACAAGGCTCAGTTTTTTTATTTCACAACACTAATCAGAAAAAATAACCATCTGCAAAGTTAACTAATAAATTACTGATTCTTTATTTCGATGCTTTACCTGGTTCAGAGGCAATGATTGATAACTCTCCTTGAACCGTCCATTCTGTCACATCATTTGGTAAAATAAAACTTGCCCCTTTAGTTAATGGGTAAATTTTTTCATTAACAACTAACTCTCCTGCTCCATCGATTACTGTCGCTAATGTATAAGGTGCTTGTTTTTTAAATGATGTAATTCCTTTGATATCCCATTCATAAACATTAAAAAACTCGGTCTCTAAATACGTAACGATCGAAGAATTCCCTTTACGTACTTCTTTCATTTGAATCTGTGGCGTAATAGCTGGAACAGTTGTCACATCAATTGATTGTTGGATATGCAATTCACGCGTATTGCCATTGGCATCTTTACGGTTATAATCATATACACGATAAGTCGTGTCCGAGCTTTGTTGCGTTTCTAAAATCATGATTCCTTTACCAATTGCATGGATCGTTCCACTAGGGACATAGAAAAAGTCGCCTTTTTTAACTGGGACTTTTTTCAATAAGTCATCCCAACGACCCTCTTGGATCATCTCCGCAAGTTCTTCTCTTGTTTTTGCATGATGGCCATAAATGATTTCTGCTCCAGGTTCAGCATCAATGATATACCAACATTCTGTTTTTCCTAACTCACCTTCGTGCTTCATTCCATAAGCATCATCTGGATGGACTTGTACTGATAATTCATCTTCTGCATCTAAGATTTTAATTAATAATGGAAAGACAGGCTCAGTTGGGTTGCCAAACAATTCCTTGTGGTTTTGCCATAACTCGTCTAATTTTTGTCCTTGGTATTCACCGTTTTCAACGACACTTACACCATGTGGATGTGCGCTGATCGCCCAATCTTCACCGATTTTATCATTAGGTATATCAAATCCAAATACTGATCTTAAACGGCTGCCTCCCCAAATCTTTTCTTGAAAAACTGGTTTTAAAAACATAGGTTCTTGCATAGTTCAAACTCCTCTCAATGTTCATAGTTATTATAGCATCATTTTTTTAATAACGCTTTCTCTTTCAAAAATTTTTCAACAATTTCATCACGACAACGAATATAAGCTTCACGATGATCCGTTGGATGGATACGGTTTGATAAGAAAATAAATGCTTCTTGTTCAATAATGTCAATTAGTAAGAACGTGCCCGTATAACCAGTATGAAAAAGAATTGGTTGCTGTTGTTCTAATCCTTTTTTTAAATCCCATCCTAAGGAACGATTGCCTTTTTTCGTTGGCGTATGATCTTGTAAAAGTGAGCGAATCGTTTGTTCTTCTAAAAAACGCCCATTTTCAGCTTTCCCTAAATTCAAATACATTTTTACAAAGGTAATACTGTCCTCTAAATCAAGAAACAACCCAGCATTTCCTGCATGCTCAGCGAGTACTCTCGCTTTAGGATCATGTGTAACGCCCCGCAAAACCTCACTTGAAGCAAGTTGTTGTGTGGGAACAATCCTTTTAGAAGGATAAGGTAAAAACGTACTGTGCATCATCCCTAAAGGCGCTAATACTTGTTCTTCAAATAATTCTGTGGCTGGCTCTTGGAAAATCTCTTCGAGCATCAATCCTAATAAAATCGTGCCTGCATCTGTATATTTCACTAATTTCCCTAACTGATCACCAGGTTGAAGCTTTAAATAGGCTTCGATCAGCTGTTCTTGAGAGAGTTGATCTCGATTAGGAATCCAAGTTTCAATATTTGATGTATGAGTCAGTAAATGTCGTATCGTGATTGTTTCATTTTCAAAAGCCGGTAAATAATGGTGTAACGGTTTGTCTAAGTCGATTTTATCATCTTCCCACAAGCGTAACACTAGGCTGGTGGTAGCGATCACTTTTGTTAAAGAAGCCACATCAAATAATAGATCTGCTGTCATTGGTTGGGTTTCAGGTACGATCTGTGCATGACCTGCTGAAAAAGTTTCAACATGCTTATGCTTAATAAACGCACCAACAACACCAGGATAATAACCTTCTTCAAGTTTATTTAAAATCAACTGTTTCGTTTCTGGGTACATTTTATTCTCCTTCTCTGTCGAAGAAATCAATTTTTGTTCATCATGCTAAGTCAAATCATATAGCTTTCTCTAAGAGGATGCAAGTAGATAAAGGTTGTGAAAAGAGCGTTTTGCCCTGAGTAATAAGGAGGAAAATCTCGAAACAGCTCCTCATGTTTTGAGATTTTTTGACTTATTACCGAAGGGCAGCTCTTTGAACACCGTGGATTAGGTCGTGAAAGAAGCGATTAGCTCCGAGCGAATAAGAGAGGATTTTTTAAAATAGCTTCTCATATTTTAGAAAATCATCGCTTATTGCTGAGGAGTTGCTTCTTGAACGCCGTGGATAAAGGTCGCGAAAACATCGGGTAGCTCCGATGACAATAAGAAAGAATTTTTTAAAACAGCTCCTCATGTTTTGAGATTTTTTGACTTATTACCGAAGGGCAGCTCTTTGAACACCGTGGATTAGGTCGTGAAAGAAGCGTTCAGCTCCGAGCGAATAAGAGAGGATTTTTTAAAGTAGCTTCTCATATTTTAGAAAATCATCGCTTATTGCTGAGGAGTTGCTTCTTGAACGCCGTGGGTAAGGTCGTGAAAACATCGGGTAGCTCCGATGACAATAAGAAAATTTTTTAAATCAACTTTTCTTCCATCATCTTATATCTTAGAGAAACTTCTTTAGTTGAAGAGTTGTTTCTGGTATCTCTTTATATATTGAACAAAAAATCAGCTTTCGATTTCCGTTGCTGCTTGTGATGCGCTTTGCCAACAATGAACAAAAGCAAAAGCCCCTAAACATCAAATCGTTAGGAGCTATTTCTACCTATTCAATTATTTGTCTTCGCTTTATTTTTTGGCTTTTTTTGTATCGATCACAAACCACCATTCGATACCAATCGCATCATAAATTGTTAACACAGTATGTCTTTGATCGATAAAGAAGTCAACTGCAGTTTCATTTAAATGCTGAATCAACTGTTCCATGCTTTCTTGATCAATCACGAATTTCAAGAAATCTAAACCTAATACTTCATGAGTCGGCAATGCTAATGCCTCACTATTTGCTTCTGAGATTCCTACATGGAAGTTCCCTTCATTTAAAACATGTAATCCGTTCTTTTCTTCCCGAACTTTTAGTCCCAGTAAATCACTTAAAAAACGGCGTTCTTCTTCGCTATCAAAAACGTTTAAATGGATTTTTTCAAAGTAAGAATTAGCGGATAATTTTTTGTAACGCTCTTCTGACTTACGTAATAATGACTCTTGATCCATTGCTTCTGGTTGATTTCGTTCTTGAACATTGTCCTCTTCGTGATAAATTTCTAATTCGTTACCTTCTGGATCCTTAAGTAAGATCCCCATGCGCCCTTGATCTTCTAACGCATCTTCAATTGGATAGTTTGTTTTACGGATACGGGAAAGGATATCAGCCATTTCTGCTACCGTTGGAATAATCAATGAAAAACGTTTCAGTTTTTTGATTTCCCCAATGTAATCATGCGCTCTAGGACTTTCTTCCAGCAATAGCATCTCACTATTTTGCTCTTGTGTCCCTAAAATAGCTAATTCATTTTCTTCCCGTTTCAAATCAAAACCGATCGTATTTTTGTAAAAATCAATCATTTTATCTCTATCTTTAACCCGGATTGCTACACTTTTTAGGTAAGTAGTAGACCCCAATTTAAATTCTTTCATTTTTCTTGCTCCCCTCTACGTCCAGCTTTATTTTAACGATGCTTCACATTTCTTTCAAGCAATAAATGGGTTTTTATTAAAAAAAATGTGAGAATTTTCGCATTTTCCACGCAATACTGCAATTATTTTTAAATAACATTCATTATAATAAATAAAACGCATGGAACGCTTCAGATGCTCTTTCCATGCGTTTTACTATTAATGAATTGTTAAGAAACAGCTTCTTCGGAAAACTGGCTATTATATAAATCAGCATAAAATCCATCTTTTTCCATCAATTGATCATGATTTCCTGTTTCAACAATTGAACCATGGTTCATGACAATAATGTTATCAGCATCTCGAATGGTTGACAGACGGTGAGCTACTACAAAGCTTGTTCGATTTTCTAATAAACGATTCATCGCTTTTTGGATCAAAATCTCTGTCCGAGTATCCACACTAGAAGTTGCTTCATCAAGTATCAATACATCCGGATTAGCTAAAAATGCCCGAGCAATCGTGATTAACTGTCGTTGCCCTTGGGAGATGTTGCTGGCATCTTCATTTAATACCGTTTGATAACCTTCAGGCAGTTTGCGAACAAAGTCATCAACATGGGCAGCTTTGGCTGCTTCAATCACTTGTTCGTCAGTTGCATCATCGTTTCCGTATTTGATATTGTCGTAGATGCTGCCTGTAAATAGCCATGTATCTTGCAGAACCATTGAAAATTGAGCACGTAAGTTATCTCGAGATAAATCTCTCGTATCTACCCCGTCATATCGGATACTTCCGCCAGAAACATCATAGAAACGTTCTAACAAGTTGATCAAGGTCGTTTTACCCGCACCAGTTGGACCAACAATGGCCACCATTTCTCCAGGTTTCACATCCAGATTAAAATCTGTCATCAATAGTTGATCTTTGGTATAACCGAATTGAACATTTTCAAAACGAACTTTATATGGTGTGTTCTCTTCAACAGGTAACCCAGATTTTTTATCAGACATTTCCTCTTCATCCAGCACTTCAAAAACCCGTTCCGCAGATGCAACAGTTGACTGGATCGTATTCATTAAACTTGCAAGTTGAGTAATCGGCTGTGAGAATTGTGTCGTATATTGTAAGAACGCTTGAACGTCCCCAAGTGTCATATTCCCATTTGCAACTTTGACCCCACCTAATACAGCAACAAATACATAGCCAAGATTTTTAACGAAGTTCATCAAAGGCATAATGATGGCAGAGATAAACTGCGCTTTCCACCCAGCAGCATATAACTTGTCGTTTTCTTCTTCAAAAACTTCTTGGTCTTTGGCTGTATGATTGAAAGTTTTGACGATCGTATGACCACCATAGGTTTCTTCTACTTGGTTGTTTAAGAGACCTAAACTTTTTTGTTGATCTGCAAAAAAGACTTGGGATTTTGGTGCAATGATCATCACGACGATCAAACTCAATGGAATCATCAGTAAAGCCACTAACGTCAATTGCCAACTAATAGAAAGCATCATAACGATGACACCGATCAAAGTAACTGCACTTGTTACAAACTGTGTTAAGTTTTGTTGAAGGGTACTGGCAATATTATCCATATCATTGATTGCACGAGACATGATGTCTCCATTTGTATGTGTATCATAATAAGAAATCGGTACACGATTCATTTTTGCTTCTAGATCATGACGTAACTCATAAACTGTTCGTTGCGATACTCGTGTCATAATAAATTGTTGCAAGAAATTGAATACTGCAGAAATCAAATACATCACAATAACCGTGGCAATGATTTGAGCAATTTTATCAAAATCAATTGGGAATTTAGAAATTTGTTGCCCCGCTTGCATTTGTTTTGCACCAGCCATCACCCCATTAAAAATCTCAGTAGTTGCTCTCCCTAATACTTTTGGTGTTTGGATCTGGAAAATGACTGCTGCGATCGCTAATACAAATACAGCAATGATCGCAACCGAGCGTTTTGACATATAGCCAAATAAACGTTTCACTGTGCCCCAAAAATTCTTTGGTTTTTCTCCTTTTGCCCCAATGTTTCGACCGGGTCCGTGACCGCCGCCAGGCATTGGTCGTTGAGAAGGTTTGGTCGTTCCTTTACTCATGCTAGATCCTCCTCTCTTAATTGTGAATGAACGATTTCCTGATAGGTTTCATTCGTTTTAAGAAGTTCATCGTGTGTGCCTTTGCCAACTAGTTTTCCTTCATCAAGGACTAAGATCATATCCGCATCCATTACTGTACTTACTCGTTGTGCAACTAAAACCGTAATACTTTCTTTCATATTTTGTTTTAAAGCTTGACGTAATTTTGCATCTGTTTTAAAGTCCAAAGCCGAGAAAGAATCATCAAATACATAAATGTCAGCTGGTTTGACTAATGCTCGAGCAATCGCCAAACGTTGTCTTTGCCCACCAGAAAAATTTCCTCCGCCTTGTTCAACATGACTGTCTAAGCCCTCTTCCATTTCTGAAACGAAGTCTTTGGCTTGGGCGATTTCTAACGCTTTCCAAATCATTTCATCAGTAGCATCTGCTTTACCGTACTGCATGTTTTCTCTGATCGTGCCAGAGAACAACATGGCTTTTTGTGGAACAAAGCCCATCAATTCACGCAAATTATACTGAGTCATATCGGTAATACTTACACCATCAATCTTGATTGTTCCTGATTCGACATCGTATAGTCGTGGGATAAGGTTGACTAAAGTAGATTTACCCGAACCAGTTCCACCAATAATCGCAACAGTTTCGCCTGATTGTGCTGAAAAATCAATATCTTCTAATGCCAGCTTCTCAGCTCCATGGTACCGGTAGTTGACATGTTCAAATGAGATTGTGGCAGCTTTACCTGCAGGAGTCACCTCAGTTGGGTTCTCAGGATCTGAGATACCTACTTTTTCATCTAATACTTCATTGATCCGATCAGCAGAAGCTTGCGCTCGAGGGACCATGATAAAAATAGCTGAAAGCATCATAAAGCTAATTAAAATTTGCATAGCATACGTCATAAATGCAATTAGGTTTCCAACTTCTAACGTCATATCTGCTATGTAGTGTCCACCAAACCAAGTAATTGCTACGTTTGTTCCACTCATAATCAAAGTCATCATCGGCATCATCAATGCAACGATCGTGTTGACTTTAATTGCTGTATTTGTATAATCTTTGTTTGCTAAATCAAAACGATTTTCTTCAAAACGTGTCTTATCAAACGCTCGGATTACCCTTACCCCTGTTAATCCTTCACGAAACACTAGGTTCAAACGGTCTGTCTTCTTTTGCATGCTCTTGAATAGTGGTACCGCAAAAAACATGATTCCGCCGATCACCACTAGCATGATTGGAATAACTACTAAGAAAATTTTGGTTAATTGATGATCTTTTTGATAAGCAAGAAAACTTGCGCCAACCAATGTGATTGGTGCATTGATCATCATTCTTAAAAACATTTGCGTAACCATCTGGATTTGTGTCACGTCATTAGTTGTACGGGTAATCAAGGATGCTGTACCATATTTGTCAAATGCATCTTTTGTTAAACTTTCAGATTTTTTATAAACATCGGTACGTAATTGCTTTCCTAATTTTTGTGACTCACGTGTAGCAAAAAAGGTATTTGCGATTGCTGCGATGATACTAATCAAAGAAAAACCGATCATAACAAAACCTGTTTGCCAAATATAATCAACATCACCTCGTGCTACACCTTTATCAATGATATTTGATGTGAGCGTCGGCAAATAAAGATCTGATAAAACTTGGATAACCATGAACAACGTGGCTGCAATAGCTGAAGTCAGTGAAATCCGTTTGACGATTTTTAGCATGTAATTCCCCTCTTTCTATTGATATACACCGTCTTTCAACCATGATAGTTTTAATTTAAATTCTTTAATGGCATGATCCACGGAGTAATTTTCGTTTTTTGAAAATGATTTATAGGCATGAGCAATCGTAGTAAAGATGATATTCATGATCAATTGGATCAGTAGTTCCAGTTCATGATCATCGTTTACTTTCAGTGTCGTTCGATCAATCAATCCAATTAATTCTTTTGCCTCTTTTTGATGTTTTGCATGTGAATGACGCTGATCATCTTTTGTATGTGGCACGACTTTACGAGAAGCACGATAGTCCAAGTTCATGAAAAGATTACGATAAAAAGAAGCATTTTCCCCGACTAAAATCTCCCGAATGATTTTAGTAAAATAAAGCTCGAATCCTTCGAATAAATCCCCATCGACATCTTTTATCAGTTGGAACATATCTTTTGAACTATCACGTTGAACAGTTTCAAAATAATAATAGTAAAGATCCTCTTTGTCTTCAAAATACTGATAAAAACTACCTCTAGGGATTTCTGCGATCTTCACGATATTTGCGATGGAAGCATCTTTTAATGGTACTCTGGAAAATTCAATCCTAGCTGCTTCTAATAAACGTTTCTGCTTTTCCTCTGGTAGATGAAAAAAAGTTTTCGTAGGCATCTTTTTCCTCCTTCCTAAAATGACATGCTGTCACATGACACTATGTCATTATAACACCAAGAAGATGTTTTGCAATGCTTTTCCATATTTTTTTCATGAAAAGACTAAAAAAATTCATAATTAAAAATCGAACCTTAAAAAAACTTGATAGCCTTTTCGCTTTCAAGTAAACTAGCTATGTTAGTCAGATAACAAGTCAGCTTAAAGGAGAGAATATTATGGCATCAGTTTTAGTAGTAAAAGGGCACCCATTAACTGCACAAGAATCACGTTCAGTTAAAGCATTAACAACTTTTTTAACTAGTTACAAAGAAAATCATCCAGAAGATGAAGTGACTGTTTTAGAGCTTTATCGTGATGATATCCCAGAAATCGATGAAGAATTACTTTCAGGATGGGAAGCACTTCGGGCAGGTGCTGAGTTCTCTACTTTGTCTGAAAGTCAACAACAAAAAATTGCTCGTTTCAATGAATTGACCGACCAATTTCTTGCTGCAGACAAGATCGTTATTGCGAATGCTTTATGGAACTTGAATATCCCAACAAAATTAAAAGCTTGGTTTGACACCGTCAATGTCGCTGGCAAGACATTCCGTTATACTGAAAACGGACCAGAAGGATTAGTTTCTGGTAAAAAAGCTTTGCACATCCAATCCAACGGAGGCATTTATAACGGTCAAGACTTCGCTTCTCAATATGTCAAAGGCATCTTGAACTTTGTCGGTATCGATCAAGTGGATCAATTATTTATTGAAGGTATCGACTATACCCCTGACCGTGCAGAAGAATTGATGCAATCAGCTTTAGATAAAGCTGCAGCATTTGGTCAAACGTTCTAATAAAAGCTACTTGCAAGTTTACTATAAAGTTAGTCCTTACTAACTTTGATTGTTGCATAGCGAGTACCTAAAAATTCATTAAAAAAATTAAAAAAAACGAAGAATCTCGAAAATAGTTAAACTATTTTCGCTTTCTTCGTTTTTTAGTCATGCGTTTTTAGTGCACAGTTGGTTAGTCACTTTGTTTTTCTTCATATAAACTAGAGATAGTTGTATACCATTCAAAAACATGTGAGATGACCACTTTTGCTGCAGCATATACTGGAATACCTAAAATCACACCGACGATTCCAAACAGCTTCCCAGAAGTTAATAAAACTAATAAGATTGTGACCGGATGGATCGCCAATTGATTCCCTAAGACTAATGGAGAAATCAATCGTCCTTCAATCGTTTGTTCTAAAGCAAACACGATCAATACTTTGATCAACATGATCGGTCCCGCCACGATTCCTAAGAATACTGCCGGGATCATTGCTAAAAATGAGCCTAGATAGGGAATCAAATTTAAAAAGCCGGCAATGATCCCTAAGGTGACTGCATAATCGAGTCCAATGATTGCAAATCCAATCATAAACATGATCGCTACTGCAAAAGCCACCGTCAATTGTCCACGGATATAAGAAGAAACTTGATCGTTCATTTCACTTAATACTTTCAAAGTTGGTTTTCGCATACGTGTTGGTAGGAAATTCACAAAATAAGGGGCAAGTTGCTTGCCATCTTTCAATAAGTAGAAAAGGATAAACGGCATAGTTAGCAAAGCAACAATAATCGTAGCAACTGCTCCCACAAAACTTCCTAAACTTTGAACCGTACTTTTTGAAATATCTTGGAGCATATCACCTGCTGAACTCATGAACTTATCGCCAGTAGCTTCCAATTGTTCCCTAAATTGGTTGAATAGAGGATCTCTTAGTATTTCTGTCAATTTATTATCGATCGTATCCACATATTGAGGAAAATGATTGATAAAACTCACGGTTTGCTCTTGGATTTTAGGAATGATTACCACTGTTCCCCAAGCAATCAGTGCCACGACTAATACAAATAACCCGATGATGCTATAGAGCCTTGGAACTTGGCGCTTTTCCAAATAGTCAACAACTGGATTCATCAAATAATACAAAATTGCCGCTAAAATAATGGGTAAGCCAACGATCGCCAGGAATTGCCAGATCGGGGCAAATAGATAGGACACCTTAGTAAATAAAAAAACGATCAATAAGATCAAAAGTACTACTAATAACGCAGTAACGACTTGATTATTTAAAAACCATCGCCAAAACCAAGAGACTGGTTTTGATCGCTTGTTTTTCCCTTCCATAATCTCACCTACTTGTATTTGATTTGTGTACCGACATGAATCTCAGGTAACTGATGTGGTGTTAAGTAAAGACCGTTCACAATACTATTTTCCTCAGAATAATGATCAAAAATCAGCGTAACATGCCCTACTGTGTTTAAATTTTCATTTGCCAATCTTCCCACATGTTCAATCTGATATTCTTGTTGATCAAAAAAAAGTGAATCCCCTTTTTTTAATGAAAATTTTTCGGTAGAAGTAATCTTTTGGATCACTGAATAGTTACGTAGTGTAGTTGTTGCTGTTCGATCAAATAAAATCAAGATCGGTTCTTGTTCACTTACTGCATTTTCTCCGATTTCTTTGATGGTTGCATGAATCATTTTATTCTCTCCTTTGTTACAAATTCTGTCGCTCAACTCTATATTCAGTATAACATATTCTCATTGTTTAACTCTCCTGTTTGAAATGTGCTAAAATAAACAAGGAACCTATTTCATACATTCTAGGAGGGATAAAATGAAAGAAAAAATCATTTTAGGGACGTACACAAGACGTGTGAGTGAAGGAATTTATACCATTGAATTAGATACAGAAAAAGCAGAAGTCTCAGGATTGAAGCTAGCTGTAAAAGAAAATAGTCCAACTTACTTAGCAAAAAGTGAAGCTGGTAATCTTTATAACGTCACAAGTCTGGACGGTTTAGGTGGGATCGGGGCTTACGATCAAGAATTCCATTTTTTGAATGCGGTAACAGAATCAGGCGCTCCTTTATGTTACGTTGCAGTTGATGAATCTCGTCAATTAGTATATGGTGCTAATTATCATAAAGGTGAAGTCAATGTTTATCGTATTCTAGACGATGGAGGTCTCGAAGCAACTGATGCCGTTTTTCATCAAGAAGCAACTGGTCCTCATAAAAATCAAGACCATGCACATGTCCATTATACTGATTTAACTCCAGACAATCGCTTAGTGGTTTGTGACCTAGGAACGGATCGGGTCTATACGTACGATGTATCTGATCAAGGAAAATTAACTATAGTTTCTGAATTTGTGGCAGAACCTGGAACTGGTCCCCGCCACCTTGTCTTCCATCCTGCAAATGAAACCATTGCTTACCTATTTGGTGAACTTGATAGTACTGTTCGTGTGCTTTCGTATAATAAATCCCAAGGCAGCTTTGAAGAAAAACAAAAAATTAGTACACTACCAGATGATTTTCAAGGAGAAAATGGTGGTGCTGCAATTCGTATTTCAGATGATGGTCGATTTGTATATGCTTCCAATCGTGGCCATAACTCAATTGCAGTCTTTGCAGTTTCTGAAAAGGATCAACTGTTGGAATGTATCCAAATTATTTCTACTGAAGGCGATTTCCCTAGAGATTTCGCTTTAGATCCTACGAACGACTATGTCTTATCTGCCAATCAAAATACCGATAATCTTACGCTTTTCGCGCGAAATAAAGAGACTGGTTTACTAGAATTACGCCAAAAAGACATCTATGCACCAGAATGTGTCTGTGTTTATTTTGAAAAGGAGCAGTAACATGAACAAAGATGAAGTATTGGATCGATTACGGGAAGAGTTAGAAATTCCTTTTTTCCAAGGAAAGTTAGAAGAAAAAGAATATAGTGAAGCAGATTATCAAAAATTAAAACAAGATTTACTTCAATATTTTGATGATTATGTCAGAAATGTTGAAAATTAAATAAATGATCGGAAAAGTACTACTTGATTTGATCATGAAGAAAAAACTCGAAACAACTTTTTCACGTTTCGAGTTTTTTGGCTTAGTGTTGAAACTCCGCTGGGTATATTATTTGTTCATCTGAACTACATTGTTTTCGGTGAACGATTTGTTGAGAGCAGCCTCTATAAGTTGAACTTGAATATGGAGGGATTGAGTTGAACTGAGACAAACGATCGGTAAATAGCAAAAACCGTCAAGTTGGTTAGGCTTGACGGTAAAAGTGAATTATTCGATCGAGTAATTCAAAATTGTTGTTGGTATAGGTTACTTTCATATAATAAGTGATTGACTGATTTTTATCATAAAAAACATATGATAATTAAATTAAAACACTCTATTTTTCAATGAAACTTTATACTGTTTTATTTTTTCAACAATAAATTTGTCATTTTTTGGATGGCTGAAGAAATATTTTCTGTCGCTTGATCCTGTTTTTCTTCAGAAGCATCAAATAAGTCATGGTCAACTCCAGACTCTGGTTGGATACTTTGAGTCATTTCTTCACAACCAGCCACGTAGGAAGTATAGGCTTTTTCAAAACTTTTATGAATACCCATTACTTTTGCTGGTGGTCGCAACTGACTGATTTTTTTCAATATCACACGATATTTTTTTGTTCCTTCTTCAAACAAATGAACGATTTCAGCTAACTCTTCTGGAGACAAGTCTTCTGTTTTTTTCTGATCAATCGCTTCTCTGATCACTTGATATTTTGGATGCATCTGTTCACCGATCTCTTCCGTCTCTTTGACCATTCGATCGACTGATTGTACATAATAACCAATATTCGGTAACATTCTTTCTCCTACTTTCGATTTTATTTCTCTTTTATTTTACCTTTTTTTAGCACAATTGAATAGGCTTTCTACCCAGAGTAATAAAGTCATATGTTATTTTTCAAAAAAATTTGTTTGCAAACTGTATTTTTCTCCAGAAACAATATCATATTGAATCATCTCATAAGCTTGATAAAGTTCTGCTTGTTTTTTGTTTAATTGTGCTTCCCGATGCCATTGCTCCTCTTGGTAGTATAGTTCTCGCTCAAATGCTGGTAATTCATTTTGAAGTGCCAACAATAATTGATAAAAACCAGTTGTCTGTTGATTAGTCTGATTCATCAAGTCAGCAGCAAAATAAAAGGGACTTGTAACAGGAGCTTCGGTTTTTTCTAATTCTCCTTGACTATCAAACATCAAAAACTGTGTTTCGTGTAAGGTGTGTTTCTCATTACTATTTTGAATGGTGTCAGAATAGATCCCTGGTAAATGATCTCCCCAGAAAACAACTAGTGTTCTTCTTGATAACTTCTTCAGTTCTTCCGTGAACGCTTTTAAGGATTGGCTACTATACGAAATATCTTGAAGATAATTTTCTAAACTACTTATCCCACTATTATCCTCGGTTTTGGCTGTATATTCGAGCTGCTGATATTTTCCATCATAAGGCATATGGGTTTGCATCGTCACAAGATGGATAAATTGGGGTGTATCGTCCTCTTTTAAAAGATCCATCACTTCTTGATAAGCAGAAGCATCAGAAATGTAGGGATTATCTTCAATGGTGTCTGTATACGTCATCGTATTTTCACTAATAAATTCATCAAAACCTAAAACCTCATAAACATCTTTTCTTTTGTACATCGAGGTGTTATAAGGATGGATCGCAGTCGTATGATAATTTTGATCTTTCAATGTTGAAACGATCGAAGGTAATTGATTCATTTTGGGTACTAACATTGTGTAGGGTGTTGTTAATTGGGCATTGAATAGTCCCATTGAAAAACCAGTTAATGCTTCAAATTCGATATTGGCTGTTCCCCCACCATAATTTTGAGAAAGCATCTGACCACTATAAGTCTGATCAGCCACCGCATAATAATCTGCCAAAGGATCACCGGTAATTTCCACCCCATTCAAACGACTAGGATCTGAAAAACTTTCGCTCATCACATAAATGATATTCGGTTGTTCTTCTGAGGCAGTTTTATTTTTTTCATCTGCCAGCTTTTGATAGTGTGATGTAATTTCCTTGATTTTTTCTTCAGAGTACCCTTTTGGTTTTTCCATTGGATCGATTTTTAAATTGTATAAGAAACCACCAATAAAACCAGTATTATAATAATTCATCTTTTGACTATAAGGAATCCACAAAGCCGTTTTGTTATATGCTTTACGTAATAAATTATTTGGGTTATTGAAATGACTAATATAAATAAGCGCAAAGATCGTAGTAAATAATGTGATCACTCGGATGGCTTGAAATTTCTTGTCTTTCTTAAAACTCCGATAGATAGCCCAGCAACCACCTGCTACCACTAATAGGATCATTCCTGCTAATAGATAAAACGAGGTTGTGCCTGTCATATCTTTTAATAAACCAAACTCTTTGATCATCTTTAGGTCGTCGGGATAAATCGGTTCTTGTCGATAGGTCATTTTTAAATAGTTTGCGTAACCTAATATTCCAATGCCAACAAGATAAAAGAATGTTCCAAAGAGAAAAGAACCTAATACTGCCACTAAAAAAAGGAAGATCATTAATAACACTAAACAAGCTAATAAAAATTTTTCCGTATGCCACGAAAAAGCAAATTTTACAGCTAGATCAAAAGAAAGATCGTTTTGACACCATTGTAAATACAAATTGCTTAGTCCAACGACAAAAACGATACTTATCGCCACTAATGTATATTTTAACCAATTTTTCTGTTTGACAGACAATTGATTGAGACTATCTTTTATATGTCTTTTCAAATGGATACTCCTTTAATTCATTTATTATTCGATACCGCTTTCCTTATTTTAATGATTTCCAGATAACAAGTAAAGAACTGTCTGCAAACCCTTATCTTTTTTTATTCGTTGTCCGATTTGATTGTTCACAAATTGTCGACTGCTCAATATCGTATTGTAAAAGCATAACAATAGTATGCAAGTAGCGACTTATAAAAAAGGCGTTAAAAAATCCTCCATGCGTTTATAATCTTAATTAATAGTACTTCATTGACGTACTACTACAGAATAGAACTGAAACCCAGTGAATAGCTATTTTTAATCTTTTGTCTTAAATCTTGAAAAAGAACATGCGGTTCATATTCTCTTGATAATAGAAATAACCCGCTATATCCAGAAAATGCGAGAAGCTGTTTTCGGATATAGCAGGTTATTTTTCCATCTGAACTTTACTATGACAACCTTATTTTTTACTAAATGACGAGTTCATTAAAAACAAGCAATGTTACTTCATTCATTGGTGTGATCTTCAACAAAGTTTTTAGGCTTATTTCCAAAAATCATCTAACACCGAGATAGGTAAGTGTCGTTTATGCTGAGTTTTGTTCCACCAAGCTTCAATTTTTTGTTTGGCATCTGTTGGAACTTCTTTACCTTCTAAATAATCATCAATCTCAGTGTAAGTAACACCTAAAGCAACCTCATCAGCGATCAACGGCTTGCCATCTTCCAAATCAGCTGTTGGGATTTTGGTATAAAGTTTCTCAGGTGCCCCTAGTTCTTGTAATAATTGTTTTCCTTGACGTTTGTCCAAGCGGAATAATGGTAACAAATCGGCGCCACCGTCGCCATACTTTGTAAAGAAACCAGTAATGTTTTCAGCTGCATGATCCGTTCCCAGGACTGCTCCTGCATGACCACCTGCAATTGCATACTGTGTGATCATCCGTTGACGAGCTTTGATATTTCCTTTATTGAAGTCACTGACTTCGATCCCCGCAGCGACTAATTCAGCAACTTGCGCATCGACAGCAGGTTTGATATTCACTCGTAGGCGAACGTCAGGCTGGATAAATTCAACTGCAGCTTTCGCATCCTCTTCGTCTACTTGTTCGCCATAAGGTAAGCGTACAGCGATAAATTGATAACGATCGTCTTGTGTTTCTTCACGCATTTCTTCCATTGCTAATTGAGCCAAACGTCCCGCTAACGTAGAATCTTGTCCCCCACTGATTCCTAAAACAAAAGTTTTTAAGAAAGGATATTTTTTTAAATAAGCTTTCATGAAATCAATACTAGTTCGAATCTCACCTTGTGGATCAATGGTTGGTTTGACACCTAATTCTTGGATAATCTCTTCTTGTAAGCTCATTCTTTTTCCTCCTTAATATTCATTATACAAAGTAGCTACGTTTTTCTTCATCCGTTCCATCGTAGCCATTTTATGATTCCAACAATCTGTTGATAAATCAACTGGGTATTTTTGTGGATTAAGGTCACGTTTGTACTCTTCCCACAGTGAATCAAGGTTATCACGTGTATATGCTTTGATTTCATCTAAAGTTGGTAATTCATAGACCCGTTCGCCCTTCACGAAAATATCTTGTAAGATAGGTCGAGCGGTAAAATCACGCACCGTTTTATTGATAAAGGTATGCACAGGATGAAACATAAAAATCTCTGCTTCCTCTCTAGGATCTTCATCCCAAAGCGTAACGTAGTCTCCTTCTGATTTGCCATCAAAATTGCGAGTGATTCGCCACACTTGTTTCTTGCCAGGAGTTGTTACTTTTTCTGCATTGCTGGAAAGCTTGATTGTATCGATCATTTTGCCCTCTTTATCTTCAATTGAAACCAATTTGAAGACTGCACCAAGCGCAGGTTGGTCATAGGCTGTAATCAATTTCGTTCCTACACCCCAAACGTCGATTTTAGCTTTTTGCATTTTTAAATTTAAAATCGTTGCTTCATCTAAATCATTTGAAGCATAAATTTTAGCCTCAGTGAAACCAGCAGCATCTAATTGTTCACGAACACGTTTCGAAATATACGCCATGTCGCCACTATCGATACGAACCCCAAGGAAATTGATTTTATTGCCTAATTCTTTTGCTACACGGATCGCACTAGGCACACCAGATTTCAAGGTATCGTAAGTATCAACTAAGAACACGCAGTCTTTATGAGTTTTCGCATAAGCCATAAACGCTTCATAATCATTTCCATAAGATTGAACAAGTGCATGCGCATGCGTTCCACTTGCAGGAATCCCAAAGATTTTCCCAGCTCTGACATTACTAGTAGCATCTGCTCCACCGATGTAAGCAGCTCGAGTTCCCCAAACAGCAGCATCCAATTCTTGCGCTCTTCTAGTACCAAATTCTAACAATGGATCATCGCCGATCACTGATTTGATTCTTGCTGCCTTCGTAGCGATCAACGTTTGAAAGTTCACCATATTCAGTAGGGCTGTTTCAATCAATTGACAATGTGCTAACGGACCTTCCACTTGGATCAACGGTTCATTGGCAAACACTAATTCACCTTCACGCGCCGAGCGGACAGTAGCTTTAAATTTAAATTCTTTTAAGTATGTTAAAAAACCTTCTGGGTAGATGTCCATTTTGCGTAAGTATTCAATGTCTGACTCACTAAACGTCAAATTTTCTAAGTATTCCACAAGACGTTCTAATCCTGCAAACACGGCATACCCATGGTTAAATGGCATATCACGGAAATAGCATTCAAAAACAGCGTGGAGATCCGCACGACCTAATTCCCAGTACGTTTGCATCATGTTGATTTGGTATAAATCAGTATGCAACGTCAAACTGTCATCTGGGTAAATTTTATTCATCTTTATATTACTCCTCTTGGCAAGTTTTCATTTCTTATCCATTATAACAAAAAAACGCTAGAGTAGAAGAAATCTTGATTATTTTCTGAAAAAGGACAAATGAAAATAAATTTATCACCCAGAACAATAATGAACCAACCTCAAAAAATTTAGACTAAAAAGTGACCTTTTTTGGGGTCGACTTTTTTATGGTTACAGACAATTTTGAAGTGAAATTAAAAGTTGTCCAATCTTCCATGATTTTTCCGAAAAAACTGAATTTAATCACCGCTTCTCTCATAAAAGACTACAGACATTAGGCTGTTCGCCCTCCGTACAGTGCAGAGGACAAACAGCCTATGTCAATTTTTTTACTTCCCACTTTTAGGTGTCGTGCCTATAGGAATATTTAAAGAAGTGAAAGGTTATAAATTTTCTATTTTTTATAAATGAACAGATAGTGCTAATAAACTTTCCGCCTTCTTGCATAAATTACTTAAATGAACGATGTCGCATTTTCCTACAGCCTTAAGAATCAGTGTTCTAGCTTCTTTGATCGTTTCAGTTGTTGTGTTTGGAGATAATGTGGTATATGTATTGTCGGTAAATAAATTGTTTACAGCCTCTACAGCATTTTGGACAGCTGAATCTACTGAATTGGTACTTTCTAATAACAATTTTTCCGCCTTCTTGCATAAATTACTTAAATGAACGATGTCACATTTTCCTACGGCCTTAAGAATCAGCGTTCTAGCTTCTTTGATCGTTTCAGTTGTTGTGTTTGGAGATAATGTGGTATATGTATTGTCGGTAAATAAATTGTTTACAGCCTCTACAGCATTTTGGACAGCTGAATCTACTGAATTGGTACTTTCTAATAACAAGCTTTCCGCCTTCTTACATAAATTACTTAAATGAACGATGTCACATTTTCCTGCGGCCTTAAGAATCAGCGTTCTAGCTTCTTTGATCGTTTCAGTTGTTGTGTTTGGGGATAATGTGGTATATGTATTGTCGGTAAATAAGTTGTTTACAGCCTCTACAGCATTTCGGACAGTTGAATCTGAGACAGTTACTTGTTGAGCTGCATTAACTGTCATGGTATTTATTGTCCCAGCACCAATGCACAAAAACGAGGTAAATAATAATAGTTTACTATATTTCATCAAATCAATCCTTTTATATTTTATTTTTTATCATGACATCCTAAAGTCTATATTCTCTAACCATTAATAAATGTCGGTATTGATTTTTCTCCAAGTAATCGGATGATTATGTTTATTCTATACTAGATGTCTGTATGGGTTTAAATTTGATCATCATCTAAATAAAGCATCCTTGGATTCAATAGAGATCTAATAATACATAGTTACATAAACTTAATTTTCTTTTCCTAAATAAAAAAATATTACACTTTGCGCTTTCTTATATATTTAACGACCTCCCTTTATCTATAGTAATAAGATTTATGTAACGTATCTCCCGACACTTAGCATTATATACTGATAAAGAGGTACCATCATAAATTTTTTTTATATTTTAATAAGTATTAGGAAAGATTTATAGTTTGATGTTGGAATTGTTGTAATAAACTAGATAAAAAGTGAAGGAAAATCGAGGATTTCTACTATGCCAAGATATTCAGTTGATAAAGTAAGTAAAATTGTTGCCGTCAACCTAATGATCGAAGAATAATTTTTTGTGAAAGAAGTTAGCCTGTAGCTAAAAAAACAGGCTCACCGCTTGTATCGTTGGATTCAAGAAGTTAAAAAATATAAAGCAAGTGCGTTTCTTAGAAAAGGGAACGCACTTTTTGATGCTCATGATGACATGAAGAAGTTAGAACAAGAAAAGCATTACTTAAGAGAGGAACGAGGCTTATAAAAAAAGTTTCTGGTTTTCTTGAAGTCAAACAAGCGTCCGATTCCAGTTCTAAAAAAACAGAAAGAAGAAAACTTCTTTCTGTTGAAATTATCCTAAGATTTCTCTTTACCAACATCGTTTGACAAAGAGCCTCAATTCAGAGACATCAATCCAAACTCAGATGGAAATATTTAAATGTATTAAAACTTACTACAATACTAAATGGATGTATTTTTCCCTTGACCATCCATTCCTAGAGACCTTGAAAAAATTTTTTCTCTTATTCTCTGAACCAAGTATCTAGTTTTTCTTAACAGCTCCAATTTTTGAGGCCGGTACACAACTTACTCATTTGCAGAAGACTGTTTTATTTTTCCTCCACTGAACGACCTACTTTCTGTTCAACAATCACGATATCTTTATTTGGTCGTTTGAATTGGACACCTGCTCGTTCTAAGTCTTGTTTTACACCAATATGGACCTTGACGTCTTCACGTTCTGCTTTCAAAATACGACGGATTGCAAAATCAATTTCTTGCTTGGTGATTTTTTTCTTCGTATTAATCATCAATAATTGGGATTTTTCATACGTATCAATGTATAAAATCTGTGTTCGATCAAGCGAATAAAGTTTATAGTATTTGATGGCTTTGCTACTAAAGAAAAAATCTACTACTTTAGGATAAAACGTCTTAATATTTAAATTACTTGTAACTGGCGTTTCGATTAATTTCATCTTATTCCTCTTTTCTATTATTATTTATAACAAGCGCCCAACAAAGGAATCGCTTTCAACATGACATATTTAAAGCAGAAAAATTCGTTTTTCTACTTTACTTATTATAACATAAAAATAAACACAAAAAAATATTCAAAATTTCTTGACCTTCTAGTTACGTCAAGGAATAAGATCATTCTATAAGGAGGTTAAGCATGGAATATACTATAAAAAAAATGGCAGAAATTTCTGGTGTTAGTCCTCGTACCCTGCGTTTTTACGATCAGATCCACTTACTGAAACCATCACGGGTGACTGAGTCTGGCTATCGGATCTACACAAGCCAAGAAGTTGACCGACTACAACAGATTTTGTTTTATCGCTCCCTTGATTTTAAGTTAGAACAAATTGCAGAAATTTTAGATAATCCAGCTTTCGATCATCGACAAGCGTTGATCCAACATCAAGAAATGTTACAAGAAAAAAGAAAACAGCTCGACACACTATTAATGACTATTCAACATACATTGGAGAGTTACGAAGGAGGAAAACCGATGAAAGATCATGAGAAATTTGAAGGATTTAAAAAACAAAAAATAATGGAAAATGAAACAAACTATGGACAAGAAATACGAGAAAAATATGGTGACGACACCATTGAAAAAGCAAATAAAAAATGGCAAAATATGGCAGAGGAAAAATTTGAAGAAATGCAGTCTTTAGAAAAACAACTCTTAGCTGATTTGTCAGCTTATTTACAATCAGACTCTGATCAAAAACTAGCATTGAAACTATTTGAAGAACACAAAAAATGGCTTACTTTTAGCTGGCCTTCTTATAGTTCCGAAGCTCATCGTGGCTTAGGCTTATTGTATATCTCTGATGAACGATTCACCGCTTACTATGATGAGCGTTGTGGGAGCGGAGCTGCCCAAGCATTGAATACGATCATTCAAACATACGCGGTTGAATAAGTTGTCTTTGAGTGGACGTTCATTTTAGGAAATAAGTAGCGAAGATCTCACTTTATGATCCATCCTGTCAGAATGCAGACACTACATTCTTTCATAATCCATTGACGTCAAAAAGAAACCGAAGCAATCACAAAAATAGGAGAAACTATTTTTGGCTATTCGGTTTCTTTTTTAGGTTTTTGCGTTACTTCGATCTACTTTTGATTACGCATTAAAACCATTTCGACTATCGCACAATAAATTGATAAGGAATTTTGATTTGATCTTTTTTTTCTTCGATAAAAAGTAGAAAGGCCGTTTCTCCACATTCTCTTAAGCCATGATCAATCGTCGAAAAAGACATTAGCTCACTGATCAACAGATTATCACGACCAACAAGACGTTTTTTACTTTCTAAGATGGAGCTTTGCAATATACCGGCAGCAACTGTATCTGAATTAGTGAAGACACCATCTACCTTTTTTTCTTTAAAATACGTCGCTGCATTCACCCCTTGTTCATAGTCAATACAGTTCCAAAAAACATTTTCCTCTTTGAAATCGGGAAATATTTTTTTACAAAGTTCCAACGTCACTTTTGTATTAAAACTAAGACGACCACTTCTTCCTAAAGTAACGCCAAGATTTTCCACGCCTTGATTTTTTAAATACAATAATGCTTCAGTAATAGATTGTTCACGATCGATAAACACGCAACCAGCTTCTGTTTCTTTTATTTCTTCACAAAAAATGATTGGCCCATACTTTTGATAAGAGAGCAATACATCTAAACTGTTGGCACGAGAAGTAACGATCAAACCATCAAATCGTTTACCTGCAAATTCTTCTAAATACATTCTCTCTCTTTCTGCCTGATAATTTGTTGGTAACAAGGTCACCTGATAATCTTCGTTGAAGGCGACTTCAATGATCCCACTAAGCAATTGATCGAAATAAGGATGATCCGTATAAGGCAGAATAACACCAATATTTTTTGTTTTTCCATAACTGAGCTGTCTGGCACTTGCATTAGGAACATACGATAACTCATTAATGACGGATAGAATCTTAGCACGTTTTGTTTCGTCAACATAAGGATGATTATTGATCACCCGTGAAACGGTAGAGACAGAATAGCCCGTCAGTTTTGCAATATCTCTGATGTTTGTCATGCTTTACTAAAACCACCTATGCAAAAAGATTTTCTTGTAAATAGTCTACCACAGCATGCCCACATTCAAAAAATTGATAGAACGTTCCATCATATTCAAAGCTAATACGTTGCCCACCCAGATACGTATCTTTAGCCAATCCACTAATTTCATCTAAAGGAATTTTTTTCATTACCGTTTTATTTAACCCTTGAGGACTAGACAATTCAAGCATTGTTTCTTTAAATTCAACAAAAGCATAAAAATAGTCATTCGTAGCGCCATTGGTCGTTTTGATATAAGTATTCATCAGTAATTCCTCCTTTTTGATGAATTGAGTATAGCTTATGAAACGCGTCTCATAGCAAGATCTTTGCTTCACCTTCTAAAAAAACGAGCAATACGATACATACTCTTGTCTTTAAATTTTTAAACTTATCTTTGAATCTTTAATTAAAAAGTAGAACTTTATTTTAAATATCTAGAAAAATAAGTTCGGGTTCCTCGTTAAAAATCTGCTACTATGCATTTAAAACAGTAACTGAGAGGAGTTTTTCAATTGTATAAAAAGCAAAAAAAAGCAGGTATACTGAAAAGAATAATGAGACTAATAAAGTATAAAATAAAGGAGAGTGTAAAATATTTTGTGTAAATAGAAAAAAGGAAGTCCCTTCTGTAGAATAGAGTTACCACAACACATTCACAGAAAAGAGGACTTCCATATGAACGATTTTACTACAGAAATTCTAAAGACTCTAGCGAACAAAGGCGATTTGAATGAATTATTCCGTGTCCATTTGGAAAAAGCTGTCAATACGCTTCTCAAAACGGAGTTAACGGCTTTCCTCGATTACGAAAAGTACGATCGCATTGGTTTTAACACGGGTAATTCTCGTAACGGCTCCTATGACCGTACGGTCAAGACCGAGTACGGGGAACTTCATCTCCAGATTCCGCGCGACCGCAACGGCGAGTTCAAGCAACAGACTGTTCCTGCTTATAGACGGACGAATGATACCTTAGAGGAGACCGTCATTCACCTCTTCCGAAAAGGTATTACCATGTCGGAAATCGCAGACTTGATTGAGAAAATGTATGGGCATCACTACACGCCCCAAACCATGTCCAACATGACTAAAGTGCTGACTGAAGAAGTAAATGCATTTAAAGTTAGAACTCTAAATGATAAGTATGTCGCTATTTTCATGGATGCTACTTATATTCCTTTAAAAAGACAAACTGTTTCAAAAGAAGCAGTTTATATTGTAATTGGCATTCGATTAGATGGAACCAAAGAGGTTCTTGGGTTTAGTCTTGCTCCAACTGAATCTGCTTATGTTTGGAAAGAGATTCTTCAAGACCTAAAAGACCGTGGTTTAAAAGAGGTTTTATTAGTCGTAACTGATGGTTTAAGTGGCATTAACGATAGTATTCATAGTGTTTATCCAAATGCTCAATTTCAACAATGTTGTGTCCATATATCTAGAAATATCGCTCATAAGGTTCGTGTTAGTGATCGACAAGAAATCTGTAGCGATTTCAAATTAGTTTATCAAGCAAGTTCAAAAGAAGAAGCAAATAATCAAATAAGGTTTATGATAGATAAATGGAAAAAGCAGTATCCACGAGTGGTTAAATTGCTCATGAATCCTGCTATATTAACCTTTTATAATTTCCCTCCGTCAATCAGAAGAACTATTTATTCAACTAATTTGATTGAAGGTTTTAACAAACAATTAAAGAAATATACCAAAAGAAAAGAGCAATTTCCTAATGAAGAATCTCTGGAGAGATTTCTAGTATCTCAATTCAACAACTATAATCAAAAGTTTCTATGCCGAGTTCATAAAGGTTTTAAAGAAATACATGATACATTAGAATCAATGTTTTAACTTAATCAACAGAATGGGCTTTTCCATTTACACATAATTCTTGACGCAACCAAATAAAGACCATACTACAACGCAGAAGATTAGTAAAAATAATGAGAAGAAAACATCGAATAAACGAACGAATGTCTAACCTAGTAAACATTAAAGAATACTGCCTAGTAGAGAAACCTATGCCATTAAAAAGTACAAAGGAAAATAATCACTCCATGTTGTCTAAGAATGAGAATCTGAAAAATATGAAGAATATAAAGAAGAAAAAAGACAAAAATAGTAGCACATCAAGATCCTCTAACTTCATTTATATTGGTCTTTCTAACAATAGAGATAGTTCTAGAGCCTAAGCAACTATCCACATCGAATGGTTGATTAACTAAAAATCCTTTAATAGTTTTGCCCCTTTTTTGCTCCTTTTATTCAAAACAAGACAAAAAAAGAAGAAAGAATCCTTTAAAAATAAGGATTCTTTCTTAATTACTACATCATACCGCCCATCATTGATGGATCCATTGCTGGCGCTGCAGGTGCTGCTGGTTCTGGTTTGTCAGCAACTACTGCTTCAGTTGTTAATAATAGAGCTGAAACAGATGCAGCATTTTGTAATGCTGAACGAGTAACTTTGGTTGGATCAACAATCCCTGCTTCAACCATATTTACCCATTCGCCTGTTGCAGCATTGAAACCTGTTCCTAATTCAACATTTTTCAATTTATCAACGATGACTGAACCTTCATATCCCGCATTTTCTGCGATTTGACGAATTGGTTCTTCTAAGGCACGAACAACGATTTTCACACCTGTTGCAACGTCCCCTTGAGCTTCAACTGCTGAAACTTTGTTGATGACATTCACTAATGCTGTACCACCACCTGAAACCATACCTTCTTCAACGGCTGCACGAGTTGCATTCAACGCATCTTCAATTCGTAATTTCAATTCTTTTAACTCTGTTTCAGTTGCTGCACCAACTTTGACCACTGCAACCCCACCAGCAAGTTTTGCTAAGCGTTCTTGTAATTTTTCACGGTCAAAATCTGATGTTGTTTCAGCAATTTGGTTTTTGATCAATTGAACACGTGCTTCAATGGCTGTTTTATCGCCAGAGCCTTCAACGATTGTTGTGTTATCTTTGTCTACCACAACTTTTGAAGCATTTCCTAGGTTTTCGATTGTTGCATCTTTCAATTCTAATCCTAAGTCGTCTGTAATCACTGTTCCGCCTGTTAGGATAGCGATATCTTCAAGCATTGCTTTACGACGATCACCGAAACCAGGTGCTTTCACTGCAACAACGTTAAATGTCCCACGGATTTTGTTCAAGACTAATGTTGGTAAAGCTTCTCCATCCACATCGTCAGCGATGATCAATAGCGGACGAGATTGTTGTAAGATTTGTTCTAATAAAGGTAAGATGTCTTGGATATTAGAAATTTTCTTATCTGTGATCAAAATGTATGGATTTTCTAAAACAGCTTCCATTTTGTCATTGTCAGTCACCATGTATTGTGACAAGTAACCACGATCAAATTGCATCCCTTCTACAACATCTAATTCGGTTTCGATTCCTTTTGATTCTTCAATAGTAATAACGCCGTCATTGCCGACTTTTTCCATTGCATCGGCAATCAAATGTCCCACTTTTTCTGAACCAGAAGAAACAGCTGCAACTTGAGCAATTGCTTCTTTAGAATCTACGACTGTTGAAATATTGTGTAATTCTTCAACTGCTGCTTTTGTTGCCAATTCAATTCCACGACGAATACCTAAAGGATTTGCTCCAGCTGTTACGTTTTTTAATCCTTCACGAACAATTGCTTGGGTTAACACAGTAGCGGTTGTTGTTCCGTCACCTGCGATATCATTGGTTTTTGATGCCACTTCAGAAACTAATTTTGCACCCATGTTTTCAAAGTGATCTTCCAATTCGATTTCTTTTGCAATTGTTACGCCATCATTAGTAATCAATGGTGAACCGTATGATTTTTCTAATACAACATTACGACCTTTTGGACCTAATGTTACTTTTACTGTATCAGCTAATTTATCAACTCCACGTAGCATTGCTGCGCGTGCATCTTCTGCAAATTTCAATTCTTTTGCCATGTCTATTCACCTCATCAAATTTTTTTCGTACTTTTTTATTTATTCAACGATCGCCATGATATCTTTTCCTGCAACGATCAAATATTCTTTTCCTTCAAATTTTACTTCTGTACCGGCATATTTTTCAAACATCACTTGGTCGCCCGCTTTTACAGCAGCAGGAACTTTTTCTCCGTTTTCCAATAAACGGCCTTCACCGACTGCAACAACTGTTCCTGTTTGTGGTTTTTCTTTAGCGGATGAAGCTAAAACAATTCCTCCAACAGTTGTTTCTTCTTCTTTTGCGACTTCGATAATGACGCGATCACCTAATGGTTTTAACACGATAAATCCCTCCGATAACTCTTTTTTTGGATTCGTTAGCACTCTTACACATCGAGTGCTAACCTACATTTTTAATAATACTCATACTTTGATTTTTTTGCAAGCTTTTTAAATGAAAGTACACTAATTTTATCCGTAACCGTTAGAAGTCCCTTAGTAATAGCCTCTAAATTGATCTATGTTATAATTAATTTCTATTCTTGCAGTCTACTTCTGCCTATCTTTAAGGAGGTATTTTATGTCATTAAAAAAATATAGTTTCGCTAGTATCTTTTGCTATGGACTCATTTTTCTTTCCCCATTGATCCTTTCCTCTATCGGAATCGTCCATACTGTTACTGACGTGATTACAGCAACGACGATTGCCTATATCCTAGGAGCGATTGTTTTAGCTTTCTTTTATTTCAAGCAAAATGAACCACTACCACTAGAAGCAGCCATTCCTAGTGCTTCGACACCAAAAATCATCTTATATGGGTTTGTTGGGATTTTCATTGCTTTGATCTTACAGGCGCTTGCAGTAACGTTGGAAACTCTTTTATTTGGTAACAGCGCTCCTTCTGAGAATACGCAAAATATTATTCAAATGATTCTTGAAGCTCCAGCCTTTTTAATAGCTACCACAGTTGCTGGTCCAGTCATGGAAGAATTCGTCTTTCGCCGCAGTATCTTAGGTATCGTTGGCAAATATACAAACTTTTGGATCGGGGCAATCGTTAGTTCCTTATTGTTTGCTTTTGCCCATAACGATGGTCACTTACTGATCTACTTTTTCTTAGGTTTTTTCTTTAGTCTCCAATACAAAGCAACGGGAAGAATCTGGACCTCGATGATCACACATGTGGGAATGAATACATTGGTGGTAGTGGTGCAGATCGCCGTACAAAAGGGCTGGATCGCTGCTTCATGAGCTCCACCTAACACCAATCTAAAGCCTGTCCTTATACTATCTACTGACCAGCAAATCTTAGTCGCTGGTCTTTTTTTGTGTTCTTTCCGATCCCGGCTCATTCTCTTAACAAATTTTCCCTTCATAGTCATGAAAAAGATCGATTTATTTAGAGCTATTCATTATGTTTTATCCGCTAGCTACTAGCAGTCTCCATTTATCGTGACACTCGCCATTTCCTCTGTTAACCTTCTCAAAATACTTTGATGGTCTTCTCTAATAGCATCCTTATTTTAAATACGACAGAAAATAGCAGTCATTGCCATTTGGATTATTTTCAGATCCTATTAAAATCATGTTCATCTAAATCTAACTATAAACATTGAATTAGATTGGTTCATAGAAAAAATTTAACCACATCGACATCGTCTTATGGGCGCCCACAAGAGTTATCAACTTTGCACTAAACCAACTCGTTCCCCTTCTCTTCCAACTAAAGTGTCTTTGCTTTCGTTTTACAAAAATACGCAGTATGAGAGAAAAACAGCCTAACAAAAATGCGATTAAAAAACACTTTATTTATAAATAAGATAAATACAAAAGTGATTTTAAAACAATTAATATTGTTTTGTTTTTGTTATTAAATGAGGAACTTGCTAATTCATTACATACTTTAATTAATTTTATCAATCATTACTACTTACGAATGCACCATCACTTAGAAAAATCATTTAAAGAAAGACATCTCCTTTATATCAGACTGACTGCTGTCATTCACGATTTTATAAAGAATAAAACAAAAATAAAATTTTTTGTTAAAAAAACACTGTTTTTATTATATATCTATCAGACTATCATTTATTTAACTTTTACAAAAAGTTATTTTATATGTCACAAAATAACATTTTTAGGAACGTATCTTTCAAAAAATAAAGGTAGTGTGTTGCGAAATGAATATCTGGCAAATGATTGATGACTTATTGAAGAAATATTATCTGACGAATGATAAAGATATCTTAGATTTAATCATTTTAGATTTAGACCCTTATATAAAATCTTGTGCGCATCGTTTTGTATTTAAAGCACAATCTAACGGAGTATTTATTCCTTTTGAAGACTTCTACAGTAACCTTTGTTTAGCAATTTGGGAAGGCATTGAAGATTTCAAGAGTATCTCAGGCTCCACGTTTAAAAATGTTACGTTGCGAAGGATTTATATTGCTGAAAAGAAGACTTGGAAACAATATAAAAAATCCGGAAGTAAGGTCTTCAATAAAGATGGGATTACTTATGACGTGACAAGATGGGAAAACATCGAATCGCTACATCATTCTAAAAATTGCACAGTTAAAAGTGCCGAACGTTCGATCGAGGAAAAACTTCTAATAGAAAATTTTAAAAAACAGGACTTTTTTAGAGGTACCTTCATCGAACTGCTTTATCACGGTTATTCTTGTAAAGAAATTTGTCTCCTTTTAGGAATCAGTAAGACTTACGATGCAAAAACCAGAAAAAAATGTCAACGAATCAAAGAATCATTCTTGAAATATATTGCCTAATCACTACGTTTTTCTTTCCCTATTCATCTACTTTGAAAAATAGCAAAGCATTTCAATGGTATGTCTATCGTCAATGTGGATCACATCTGATTATGTTTCCAACTTTGAGTAGTATCGTTATCTCGCATAGAGAGTGCAAAACAGCGAAACATTTGATATGTTCTAATCATTTTTCTAAAAATTTTAGCTGGTTTCAACTTTTTGATTATGTAAAAGTAAGTGATACACCTATTAGGCGTAATAAAAATTTTCAATCTTTTCACTAATACAATAATAATGGGAAGCTAGTTTCACTTTGTATCTGTCTGTTTTGAGCAATGTCCCTCTTGCCTAGTCTTCTCTATTATATTTTTCATTTACGGTCTAACTATACTTGATCTTTGAATAGCTGTTTTAGCATTTGTCAAAAAATGCCGAATGGACTGGGACAAAACTTGTCTCAATCTCCTTCGGCTAATTTTTTCGGAAAGGATCCTGTTAATCACAACTATTTTTCCTTATTTATTATTGACCATTCAGCACTTGTTTTAAACTAGTTTGGATCAACTGAGTATCTGCTGGATTGTCCAATTCCAATTGGCTAGCTTTGGTGTTTGCGGCAGCAGACGGTGTTTGAACAGATTGTTTCACCTTAGGATCTGTTAACGAGTTGATATCTTCAGATTGTTCTTGCCACGCCTGCTTGATTAAACGATAGTATTCATCTGTTTTCTCGCTTTCATTAGCAATCGTTTCAGTAGTAGTTGAAGAATCCTTTATTTCTTGCACATTTGAATCCTCTGCAGGATTATTTCCCGTCGATTCTACATTACTAATAGGTTGATTCTCTTTTTCCTTGGTAGTACTATTTTGTGAATTTTCTGTAGAAGTCTTGGTGATCTGCGTGGAAGTCTGATCTGTGCTGGAAGAGGTACAATCAACTCCTGAGTTTGAACATCCCGCCAAAAATAACAACCCCAAAATAATAAAATAACTATTTTCCATAAAAAAACTCTATTAAACAAACATTTATATTTAATTAAATATAATAAAAAATCACTATCAATAACCAATGAACAATATATCTTATCTAAAATTTAAACTATTATAGCCTTATTGAAAGTACACCCCGTTGTTAATAAAACGTAACTGAATGAGACAAAAATCCTCTCTGCTTTAAATGAACAAAAAAAACACTCAAAACAAGTTGTTTGAGCGTTTTTTGGGTTATATAGTTGACTACGGCTAAATCGAAAATAACTCCGTTGCTTCTGAGGGATCGGTATCATAAATATCAAATTCATAACCGACACCTAGATCTTTTTCTTTTAGGACATTCTCCATCGTCAAGTGAGCTAGTTCTTTTAGATTGTTTTCTTTACTCAAGTGACCAAGGTAGATACGTTTGGTACGATCACCAATAACATCTGTCATGACTAAGGCGCCATCTTCATTGGATAAGTGCCCCCGATCACCTAAGATCCGTTGCTTTAAATTCCAAGGATAAGGTCCCATCCGCAACATCTCTAAATCATGGTTACTTTCCATCAAATAGCCATCTGCATTTTTGATGATTCCTCGCATATGATCACTGCAATAACCTGTATCAGTTAACATCACAAATGAACGGTTTTCTTTATGGAAACGATAAAATTGCGGAGCTGCAGCATCGTGAGAAACGCCAAAGCTTTCAATATCTAGATCCCCACATGTTTGCACCTTCCCCATTTCAAACAAATGCTTTTGTTCAATAGGAACATTCCCAATTAATGGAGACATTGCTTCCCATGTTTTTTCATTGGCAAACACATCTAAATGATATTTCCTTGCAAGTACCCCTACCCCATGAATATGATCTCGATGTTCGTGAGTGACTAAAATCCCGTCTAATTGGTCAGGTGTCCGATCAATTTGAGCCAACAAAGAAGTAATTTTTTTCCCGCTGAGACCAGCATCTACCAAGAGCCTTTTTTTATCACTTTCGATATAAAGTGAATTTCCAGAGCTTCCACTGGCTAGGATACTGATTTTAAAAGCTGGTTTTTCTTCAGCCATTTGACTACTTCCCTTCTTACTTTGTAAACTTTTTTCATTATACTACTTTTTTAATGATCTTCCACCTTTGGAATCGTATTATTTGTTACAATCGTATTACTAAATGCATTGACCGACTCTACTTGGATCGATTTATCAGGCGTTTCTATCGCCACATACCAGACTGGAACATACACATTCTTTTCTCGCACTTTCAAAATACAAGAGTAAGCAAGCTGCCTCCAAAGGATTTTTGAACCTCGAGAAATCTTATTATTTACATACAATGTTTTGATTGCATCTTCTTCTGTGTGTAATTCTGTTTTTTCCCGTAATTGTTCAATATCGGATAAATGTGTCTGCGTGTACTTCGTGACAGCATAACTTTTATCTTGTTTATTCAGTGAAAACACAATTTTAGCTGTGTCATCATAAAAAGGTAGACCATCATATTTCTGACTCGCTTGTACTTCGGGCGTTGCGCTGTCTAGATCAGAAAAATTCTTCATATAAACATAATCGCTACCAAATAGTACATTGTTTTTTTTGTTTAAAAAGCTATTCACTGAACTTCCCATTTTATCAGGATCAAAAATACTATTTTCTGATTCTGTCTCAGATAAAGTTTTTGTTAAGACATTGTCATTGAAAACAATCCCACTACTCAACAGTCCTTTTTTACTTGTCCCATGACGTTGACTGTCCAGTTCCTTACTAAGGTCCGTTTCCTCCGCACTTAAATAATACCCTTGTCTACTTTCTGAAGAGATTTTACCAGTATAAGAAATGTCATCACTAGAAAGTCGTTGTTGAATGGATTCGGTTTGTCCTGATCGGATCACATTATTTTCTTGGCTGATCGTTTCTTGATAACTTCTAAATAAAAAAACATTTAACCCTAAAAAAGCAACGAAAAAAATCCATTCAATTTTTTTGAAATCCATTTAATTCGCCTCCGTTTCAGGTAATCGTCCAAGCAAATCATTGACAGCATACCATTGACCTTGGTATTTTACATACCACTCAGGTAATAAATCGACGACTCGATTCGTTTCCTTGATATTTTGCCACGTGTAGCCAACAATCAACGACTCGATTTTTTCTTTGTCTGCCCCTTTATCCAAAAGACTCTGGATGACTTTTTCTGTTTGTGGCAATTCAACTTCTTCATCAGATGGAATCGGTACTTGGATCGTATTCAAGCTGGTTTGGATCTTCACTTGTGAATCTACTTGATCCGCTCCAATTTCAATCTCAACTTCTCCTTTACTGTCTGAACCAAATACAGGAAATCCTTCTACAAATATTCGATAATCGATCTGATTGTTCTCTCGATCAAAATAACGCATATTTCCTAATGAATTGCCTAATTTACTAATATATGGAAAACTTTGTGAGAAAATATTCGCTGTGACGTTGTCTTGTCCGATTTCTCCCCGAAAATCAACGATTTGTGTTTCTGAATGAATCCTCATCGTCTCATTTCCATCATAAAAAAGCAGTTCATTGCTCTCATTATTTGTTTTGACCTCATCTGGTTTTTGGAAAAAGGCATTTCTAAACAAAGTATATGGTTGTTGTGACAGGATATAACTATATTTTTTTAATTTGATTTTATCTTTCGTTTCATATTGTGTCTCAACAATCGAAGGCGTTTTTTCCATCTCTGTCCACGTACTATTGGTTGCCTTTAATTCTTTTTCCAACTCTTTCCAATCAACTGAAAGATTCGATTCGTAAATGGAATCCGTCTCAAAATCAAGGAATCGCACTTTGTTCTCATTTTTATCAAACTGGATACGCATAAAGTAAATAGAATCTGTCCGATTAGGAAGCGCTGAAAAATCCAAACTTAGATGAAAGGCTTCTTTATACTCACTAAGTAGCAGCGGCGCATTATAAGTAAGCTCAATGCCTTCTTGAATAGTTTTTAGCTTGTCAAATTTCTCTTTATCGCCATTGACGATTTCTGTTACTCTGCCAAATCGAGCGCCCTCGATGACTGTTTGGAGGCGAGAAACAAGATTTTCACTATTTGTTTCCTTTATTTGTCCTGAATGCAACCAAGTCACATGTAATGGAAGAAAAACTTCAGATGCTTTTCGGTAGTTTTGTGAATCGATCATCTGTGAATTGGATTCGTCAAAATTAACCGAGGTTTTACCTGCTGGACTTAGCCAAATGGCATATGAGAGGTAGATACTTAAAGCAATCATTAGGAGTAATCCTATTCGAATAACTTTTTCAGAAATTTTCATTCCCACCATTCCTCCTCATATGGTTCATATGGCAACGAGATATAGAAGGTCGATCCTTTTCCTTCTTTACTCTCTGCCCAGATTGCGCCACGGTGGGCTTTGACTACTTCTCTAGAGATAGCCAATCCTAACCCCGTTCCACCTTGGGCTCTCGCACGCGCTTTATCCACGCGGTAAAATCGTTCAAATACCCGATTCAAATCTTTTTTAGGAATCCCAAGTCCTTGGTCAGTAATACTTAAAATCACATTATTGTGTGTTTCCAACAAACGACATGTGATCATTCCACCGTCTGGAGAATATTTGATCGCATTATTCATAATATTATCAATCACTTGGATTACTTTATCGGTATCAATCTCTACCCAAAGATCTCTTTGGGTAAATTCCCGTTTAATCGTATAGTTCTTTTCTTGGTTACCCACCATCATATCAAAGCGGTCAAGAACAAAATTGACTAATTCATTAAAATTGACGTACTCTAACTGTAATTGTGTATTTCCTGTATCCATTCGCGAAAGATTCAACAGGTCATTGATCATGCGGATCATTCGATCTGTTTCATCTAACGTTACTTTTAGGAAATTAGGAGCAACTTCTTCATCTTTCCAAGCTCCCTCACTTAAAGCTTCAATATAACTACGCATACTTGTCAACGGTGTGCGAAGTTCATGAGACACGTTCGAGACAAATTCACGACGTTCTCTTTCTGTTTTTTCTTGTTCTGTTACATCATGCAATACGGCTACCAATCCACTAATAAAACCTGATTCTCTGCGGATCATGGAGAAATCTACTCGTAAAATCATTTGGTCGCTTTCCATTAATCCAGTTGAACGATCAAGTACCATTTCATTTGGGTCTTCTAGCAGTTTACGTAATGTATATTCTTCTTCAATATCTAACAAAGTCAAAATCGACTGACCGATTGCATCTTCATTTTTGACATCCAATAAAGAAACAGCCATATCGTTGATCGTAATGACTTTACCTCTTCGATCGGTCGCAATGACACCATCTGTCATATGTGACAGGACGCTATCTAACCGATTCCTTTCCGCTTCCATCGTGTCTTGAGCTTCTTCGATTCTTTCAGCCAGCTGGTTGAATGTATCCGCCAGTTGCCCTAATTCATCTTGTCCATGGACTTTAACTTTACGACTATAATCTCCCCGAGCAATCCTAATCGCTTGCTCTCGCATCTCGCCAATTGGCTGAGTGATCGACCGTGCGACTAAGACTGATACGACCATGGAGATCAGGGCTGCGATTAACGAAGCTGTGAAGAATATAATCGCAGTATTATTGATTTCAGAATATTTTTGCTCAATATTACTTTTGACGTAAAGAGCCCCGATAACGGCATCGCCGGTCGGGGACAGGATCGGTTGAATATTGATATTCACTCGCTTATCGTCACTATCTAATGCGACATACCTTTTTGTTGTGAAATCATTGATATCTACATAATCGTTTTTCTTACCGATTGAGCTTTGATCACTAACATCCGTTGTCCCACGTATAATCCCTTTTTCATCAATAACTCGAATCTCCAAAATGTCACTCGAGGCATTGTTTTCAATGAATCGTTTGATATTGGCATTGACTTCTTCAATGTCTGCGTTGTCTTTACGATTTAATTCGGGACTGATCGTGGTCGCTAAAGATTCAACTGTTTGATTCATATCTTTGATAAATGTATTGATTGTTGAACGCTCTAACCCTCGGATAAAGTAGGCACCAATAATCTCAATCGAAATCAGTAAGATCAAAATAAACGTGATCGCAATTTTGAAATTGACTGATCGAAAAAAGCGCACTTTTCCTTTCATCAATTACTCCTGTTCCTGGTTACGTAAATAGTAACCAACACCTCGCCGTGTCACTAAATAATTAGGATGACTTGGATTATCTTCAATTTTTTCGCGTAGACGTCTCACGGTTACATCTACAGTTCGCACATCACCAAAGTAATCATAGCCCCACACGGTTTGCAGCAAATGCTCTCGTGTCATCACTTGTCCGATGTGTTTTGCTAAGTAAAAAAGCAATTCAAATTCACGATGCGTTAATTCAATTGTTTCGCCTCGTTTCGTTACCATATAAGCATCCGGATGAATCGTCAGGTCACCAATCACGAGTTCAGAAGGGGCAATTTCTTCTACTTCTTTGGTAGCAGTTGCGCCACGACGAAGATTGGCTTTCACTCGAGCCACTAGTTCACGATTAGAAAAAGGCTTTGTCACGTAATCATCAGCACCTAATTCCAGTCCTAATACCTTATCGATTTCAGAATCTTTTGCAGTCACCATAATGATCGGCATGTCGTAGGTTTTCCGTACTTCACGCGCGACTTCTAAGCCATCCATTTTTGGTAACATCAAATCTAGCAAGATCAAATCAGGTTCCACCTCAGTGACTTTTTCTAAGGCTTCTTCCCCGTCATATGCAGTATAAACATCATAGCCTTCCTTGGCTAAATTGAATTTGACGATATCCGAAATCGGCTTTTCGTCATCGACAACTAAAATCTTTTTCATTAAAGAGCCACCTCTTTTTTATTATTGTCATACTCTCCCATTATAACGTATTTTCCAAGATGTTTCATCTTTGTAAAAAAAGCCTTACAGAAAACATACACTTCTCACTTGAATCCTCATTTTGTTTATCCTTTATTTGTTTTTGGTGGCAAAAAATAAACGAATCAAAAAATAGCATTTTTTTCGATTCGTTTTACTGATTGATAGGGCTATTTTATTTTTTATAGAAAACGACGGTATTCATCAGTTATCTACAACTTGTACCGCAATTAATTCTTTGACATCTTCAGGATTGCCAGTCGGGATCGAAACAATCGTTGCTTGATCAAGGATTTCTTGTTCCTGCTTTTTCACTGCTGCTTGATCTCTTGGATTACCTTGAAAATGACTCGGAACAGGATAACAAGTGATCGTACCGTTATGATTGCTTGAATAAACAACTAAACTTTGATAACCATATTCTCCTGAAAGAGTGGCCGTTTCAGTTGGAAAAGTCAAACTCGTGCTATCATAAGGATTGACTGCTGCTCCAGCAGCTGAATGTGACACATGAAGTTTAAAATTCCCACTGGCTAAATCGGTTTTGTAATGTGTACCCATAACTGCTAACCAGACACGGGCATATTCAATTTGGTCGTTTGTATAGCCACTTAGCGGATCGGGAGTGACCATTGTTTCGGTGGTGCTGCTGATTGTCGTTGATGCGCTCGTTGTTTCATTTTGCGTAGTATTCGTATTTTTCGCGACAGACTGGGAGTTAGTCGTAGTAGATTGGGTTTGTGATGATGCTTGTTTGGCTGAACTTGAAGAGTTAGTCATTGTTTGAGTTTCACTGGATGAAGCAGCCTTTGATTCTTCTGCTTTATTTCCTTTTGTGCCACAACCAACAAGAAGAAAAGCTGAAATAACCATTACAAATCCTACTTTTTTCATTTATACCACCTCTTTTTATTAATAGTTCGTATTATAACATTTTACGCTGCCAAATACATCGCTACTTAAGCTATATAATATTTATCTTTTTTTGTTTAAGTTGTAAAATGTTGATTTTTATCTTTCCTATCGCTCAGAGTCATTCTTAGCTAAACGATCAAAAAGAGACTAAGGCAAAACTTGCCTCAGTCTCTCCTAGTATCTCTAAAAACGAATAAACGGTGAGACAAAAGCAGCATCTTCGGAAATAAGCCGAAATTAACCACTAATTTGGGAAGTGCCAAGTAGATAACAATTAACAGCAACACTAGTATTTATACTTCTTTTCAATTTTCGAAAATCCCTTCTTATTTCTCGATGCTAAACACTTTTATTTCAACCTCTTCTTTGCTATTTTAAGCTGTTTGACTTTGTTGAATAGCTATTTTTCTGATTACTTTTCTAATACTTGAACCCCGACACCTAACAAACCAGGACCTGTATGAACAACAAGTGCAGGGGATATTTGACCAAAATAGATTTGTTGCGCTTGTGGAAATTCTTCCTTCAATCTCGCCATCATCTCAGTTGCTTCTTCTTTGGCATCTCCATGCGCAACGGCTAAGTTAAAGACTTTAGCTGTTCCAACTCGTTCTTTCACATAGGAAACAGTTCGATCTAGACTTTTTTTACGTCCTCTTGCTTTGCCCACTGTATAGTAAATGCCTTCATCATTACAAGAAATGATTGGATTTAATTTTAAAGCCGTTCCTAATATAGAAGCAACTAACCCAATCCTTCCCCCTTTTTGTAAATATTCAAGGGTTGCCACGTTAAAGAATACTTTGGTCTGTTTGACTAATTCATTGAGTCTTTCAATCAATAATGACCATTCCATTCCTTCTTCTAACCATTTAGCTGCTTGAATTGCTGAAAAGCCTGCTCCGATCCCAATGTTCTTAGTATCTAGTACATACGCTTCCAATTCTTCTTGTTGTTGGGCAATCAACCGAACGATGTTATACGTACCACTTAATCCACTTGAGATTGTCACTGCTAAGATTTTTTCATAGCCGTCCTGTTTGATCTGTTCAAAAATTTTGGTAATTGTTTCGCCATCAGGTAAAGATGTTCCTGGAATCTCTTGAGGTAATCTTTGATAGATTTCCTCCGGAGTAATATCAACTTTATCAGTATATACTCGATCTTTATAAATAATCTTTAATGGAATCACATACATTTGATATTTTTCAATTAGCTCTTGTGGAACGTCTGTCCCAGAGTCTACTAAAATCGCCACTTTATTTTTCATTTTTTTTCTCCTCAATTAAATACTCAGTTTCTAGACTAATCGTTTTTTCTGCCAACAATTTCATCGCAAATGACAAGGTCGCCGATCGAACTGCGATATATTCTACGGGTATCTCTTGCTCCAATATCTGTGGATAGACTTCTCCTTGAGCCAATTGGCTAACCATTTTGATGGCTTTTTCTTGTTCGTGACAAAATAGATTGTAGGCTTCACGGATACCAACCGTTTTCCCTTGAAAGAGGATTCCTTCTTTAATTTCGGGAATTGTCAGGACTTGCTTCAATGATGTAATTGCAATTAAAAATGCAACATGCTCTTTGTTGTATCGTTTTTTGATGGGCGCTGGAACTAGCCCTAATTTCACATAATTATTTACCATTGAAGAGGTCAACAATGGATGTTTCTCACCTCGGATAACAGGAGAAAGATAGCGATCAACTAACGTTCTGACCTGATCCATATAAAGTTCTAAATCAGGAAGTTCATCCCACTGAGGTAAATGATAATTTTCCAGTTCTTTTCCCCATTCAATTAATTGTTGTCGCATTTTTTCCATTACTTGTTCTCCTTTGTTGTTTTCACAAACATCTTATTAGAGTTATTAAAAACATCCAATCTAGTTTTTTTAACTAGGTAATTCAATTATATTAAATTTTTCGAGAAAATAAAACAATTTTACTTGCGAATACCTAAAATAAAACAATCTTTCCCTCCTTAAACAGATACCTTGGTTCTTTGTTTGCTATTTTTTCTTACTTTTCTGATTCCTTAAGCCCTACGGATAATAACTTGCTTACTTCTAAGCTTATTTGAAACCTTCAGTCCATTCGGCATGGTACACTGAATAAGAGTGAATGGAGGGAAATAAAGATGATTCCAACAGATAAATTTTTTCAAGGAGAAAACAAAACCCACCCTTTTTTTGAAGGATGGTATTTTAAACATCAAATCGGAAATAACGTTTATGCTTTCATTCCTGGCTATTCGATTGCGGAAAATGGCGAAAAGTCTCCCTTTATACAAGTAATCAGTCATGAACATTCCGAGATTTTTTATTTTGATAGTGCGCAACTCTTTATCGAAAAAGAACATTTATTCATAAAAATTGGTGAAAATATCTTTAATGAAAAGGGTATTTCTCTTTCGTTAACCAATGACAATCTGTCGATTCATGGAACGATTGATTATGGCGATTTTACACCTATCCATCGGACCTACTATGCCCCTAGTATCATGGGCCCTTTTTCTTATTTCGCTTTTATGGAATGTTACCATGGGATATTAAGCATGAAACATTCACTACAGGGAGAATTAGTCTGGAATGATCACCCCATTGATTTTGATCAAGGGATTGGTTATGTAGAAAAAGATTGGGGCTCTTCTTTTCCTGCAACTTATGTATGGGCCCAGTGTAATCAATTTGAGACGTCCGATGCACGTTTTTTCTTTTCTGCAGCAGAAATTCCATTTCTTGGTGGACGTTTTTTGGGAATCATCGCAGTGTTGCAGATCCAGAGCGAAGAATATCGCTTTGCTACTTACTACGGAGCTAAAATTTTATCGATTGTCCAAGAAAAAGACTATTTAGTTATCACGATCAAACAACAACAGCTTAAATTAACACTGACAGTCCTGCAAAAAGACGGACATCCATTAATGGCGCCTCACAAAGGATTGATGAATCGAGTGATTCGTGAAAAAGCTAGTACAGAAATCTATGTAACGTTACAAAAAAATAATGAAACGCTTTTGGAACAAAAAGGGATCGCAGCAGGGTTTGAGGAAGTAGATCATTTGCATGGTTTTACCTACTAAAATAGGAGACCCGCCATTAAAAATGGCGGGAAGGAGTAAAAATGAAAAAGTGTTAGGGTTCGTTCTTTTGCAAGAACTTTTGTTGGTTGGTATGGTTATATCATACTGAGCATTTGTGAATAAACTATGAATGAATTTCTATAAAGACGTAAAGTTTTTTATGATTTTTTTTAAGCTAGTCTTGCATTTTAAAATCCACAGTGCTACTATTATTAAGTAATATTCAGTAAATATTTCATAAATTTATTGGGCCGTTAGCTCAGTTGGTAGAGCAGCTGACTCTTAATCAGCGGGTCGCGGGTTCGAGCCCCTCACGGCCCATTGGGTGCCAAACCCACGTCATCAGTACATTCTTGGCTACTTCGGTAGTTTCGAAAAGAGTGTACGTGATGACATTTTTTGTTTTTCGGATATATTTTTTTGATTGATCACTTAGTATTGTCCGGGGGAAAACTACGAATGAATGAACTCCGCCAAACCGTCAATTAATTAAACCACATTGCTTCCTCTAACAGATCTCTTCATCGTAACTAAATGATAGCGTTTACTTTATTAATAAAGCATTTATCGTTACAATCTAATTAAAGTTTCAATGAAACAAAGTAAGTCTAGCCCTTTTGACGTATTACCAAAGAAGTTCGTACACCTTGGGATCCTATTTAGTTGATGAGACAGCCTTTTGCCAACCATTAACTAACTATTGGATCGTTTTATCAACTAGTAATTGGAGGAAAAAAATTATGTGTGGACGTTATTTTTTTGATTTAGCATCCGATGAGCTGAAAAAATATTATGAACAAGTAAAGCCACAGGCGGAAAGTCGGCAAATCCACATTGGAAAAAATGAAATTTTTCCATCGAACCATGTAGTAACATTAGGTCTTAATCAAGAATCCGTTGTTGTGCCAGGTATCACTCGTTGGGGCTTTACCGGTTTTAAAAAAGGACAGCTAATGATCAATGCTCGAGCAGAAACTGTGGAAGAAAAAAAGACATTCTCTCACCCTTTCAAAGAGACTCGTTGTGTTTTCCCAATGTCGGGTTTTTATGAATGGGATTCTGATAAACACAAAGTAATATTCACTGACAGTCAAACGTCCGTCCTTTATGTCGGTGGTTTTTATCGAATCCATAAAAATGAAGCTGGATTTGAAACCGAATCAATCATTTTGACCACTCAACCAAGTCAATCAGTGCTTCCCATTCATGATCGCATGCCCTTAATCCTAGCAAAAGAACAGATTAAAGACTGGCTTAATGATTTAGATTTTGCAAGGAGTCAGCTGACAGCGAAGATGCCTGAGTTAATTCGGCATGACGTAGACTAGTCACAAATGAAAGTACGCTAGTCTTTTCCAAATGCTCGTCTCAAACAAAAAATCTCAAAACATGAAAAAGATGTTTTGAGATTTTTTGACTGATTACTAATCCACGACATACTAAAAAGATTTTCTCCTTGAGGACCCATTACTGAGATACTGAAATACAGTTTATTTTTCAATTGAACATTCATCACTACTGACTGACCTGGGAGATAATTTTCGCTGATCGTTAGCTGTTGATCTTTGAATTGTATCAAAATTTATTTGGATTCCCATCAACTGATTGTCCTTTGATATCAAAGTTTTGCTCTACTGATATCGGCACAATTTGACGACTGATTTCTTGGTAATCTTGATCATACAAGACAATCTTCACCTGATCAGTTTGCTTTAATGAACCCTCATAGTAATCGATTTCCCATTAGTGGGAAGATATCATGTTTTCTCAAAAATTTTTTCATAAATGATCGTTTTAGAGATCATTTTTAAATTTCCAAGTATGGAGACTGAAACAAAAGTAGCATCTTCAAAAAATTGGAGAAGAAATTTCAGGAAGTCCCTTCTTATTTCTTGATGCTAAACACTTTTGTTTCAACTTCAACTTCTACTTATCATTTAGCTTTCGATTGCTACTCTAAAAAACAGAGCGCTGTACAAATTTTCCTATTTTTTTAGTATCAAGCTGATGAATCATAAAAATTTAAATAGGCTGTTTTTGCTATAGTATCTCCTCGCCTAACACCCGTTTCCACTTACGCAAGGAACTAACTGATACTTTCCCATTATGGCACCTTTCTGTGATCATCTTTACCGTAATAGCATTCTACTGCAGTTGGATAACCAAGTAATTCTCCAACTGTTTTAAATTGATACCCTTGTCCTTTTAAATATTCAATAACTTGAGGCATCGCATTGATTGTTTCCGAATAGATATCATGAAATAACAGGATAGCCCCATTATGAACGGTATTTTGAACACGTTGTACAATCATTTCCGAATTTCTAGTTTTCCAATCTTCTGAATCAACTGACCATAAAATAATGGGGCGTTTAATTAGTTGAGCGACTCTATTTGATGTGCTCCCGTATGGTGGACGTACGAACGCAGCTGTTTTACCTGTCACCTTTTTAATTTCTTCGTCCGTTTTTTTGAGCTCACTCTCAACTGATTCCAGAGAGAGTCTCGTGAGATCTTGGTGATCATATGAGTGATTTCCGACTTCATTACCGTCCATGACTGCTTGTTTCACAACTTCAGGGTATAGCTGAATATTTTGGCCTAAAGCAAAAAACGTGCCATGTATCTGTTGGTCTTTCAAAATTTTTAAGAGTTTTGGTGTCGTTGTTCCATTTGGTCCGTCGTCAAAACTGAGTGCAATCGTTTTTTGTGCTTTAGTTTCCGTATTAGTTGTTGTAGAAGGCTTAAGCTCCTGTTCTTTCGATGTCTCTATTGTTTGTGATGAGGTAATTGTTTGTTGCGTTACGGTGGTTTTTGTCAAATGTAAAGCCCGTAGTGAAATAACTTCCACCAATAAGACACCTGTAAAAAAACAAATTCCCGCAATCAAAAATTTTTGTTTCAATATCTTTTGGTCACCTTTCTACTATTGGTTTTTATGATCGATTTCAATATACCAAACTGATTTCCTCACTTTTTCTTTTAATTTATCATCTTTTCCTTTTTATAATGAATTAACAGTTTTGACATTTTGTCTAAAAATAATTTCGTTTATGCCTTTATAAAAAAATTGGAATTTACACCATTTTTTCACTCAGAAAGTCTCCATGAACTGGAAAAAATTTTTTAAATAAAGAATCACAAAAAAAATCAAAAATGTAATTGATTCTTGTTTTTTTTATTGAAAGACTGATTTTTCAAAGTCATGTGTTGCTAAATGATACGCTTTCATTACTTGCGCTTTTAAATCATCCATATAATGCATCTTTCTGTTTTGTTTCGCTAGTGTTAAATCTTTATTCAAAGCATCTTGATATAGTATCTCGAATTCATTAGAAGAATGAATCGTCCGTGGACCATTTCAATTGATGGTAATTGGTTTGAACAAATCTTTTTCATTGATTGCGCTTGATTGTCCATTTCATTTTTTGAAGTTGTCACAACATTCGTACTTGTTAATAAATTCGTCGGTACATGATTATTTGGGATTTCTTCTGTATGCACGTATCCTTAGAAAGTATACTCATGAATATTGGGATCAATTTGTGGGAGTCTACTACCAATGGGAACTTCAAATGTTTGGTGCTAATGTTCTACCGAGGGGTGACCTATCATAGATAAACTTAATACGTTCGTACCGGTAAAAGCCTTCAGTAATAAAATACTAAATAAAAATTTAGATTTTTATGCTTTCTTAGACAATAAAATCCAGCTGGCTAGCAACATACCTGAATCAATATAGATATAAATCAGTGATGAGCCCGTATCATCTGTTTCCGACAAGACACGTTGATTATTTTTTTATAAACTAAATAATATTTTTAATTTTTAGTTACAACAGTTTTAGGCAGCTCTGTACTGATTTTTTCTTGTTCTACTGTGCTTAAATTAGTTTTTAATATGGGGATAAATTCGACCTGTAGAAATTTTTCCTGTTTATTCAGTTTTTCAATTACCCGCTTAGGTTCTGTAAGCAAGATATCCTCATTAACACTAGGAACTACCGGTATTCCATCTAGTAATACCGAGCCTATAGTCTTAAAAAAACACCTTATGGGAATTTTCTTAGTGCATATTTTATTTTCTTATCGCCAAATTTTTGTTTGTCCACTTTATTTTTCTCCTTAAATGTACATTTAGTTAAGGAAATTATAGCGAGAGATAAAGAACTTAATTATTATATTTTTTAAGAAAATCTGCTATTTTATCATAGAATAAAAATAGCAAACAATAATAGCCTCTTTTACATTCCTTTAGTACCATGGCTTATGTATTTTTCCCATCAACAGTGAGTTACATAAAAAAGTTCTGAATACTAACAAAAAATGAAGCGTTCCAAAAATAGTAAAGACTATTTTCAGAACGCTTCATTTAATTTACTAGAGTTTGATCGAACTTTTCGTGATCAGTTACCTAAACATTATTCTTTCCAGCTATCGACTGTTTTTTGATTTTCTTTGATCCAGTCTTGTGCTGCTTGTTGTGGATCTTTTCCGTTATTGATTTCTAACATGACTTTTTCCATATCTTTTTCTGACCAGTGGAAATTATCTAAGACCTTATATGCTTCTGGTTGGTCTTCTTTTAATCCTTTGCGGACGATCGTATGGATTTCTTCAGCACTTCCCATAGCTTTTTTAGGATCTTCAAGATACTTCAAATCATATTTAGCAAACATCCAATGTGGGGTCCAACCAGTAATAACGATTGGTTCTTTCTTTTTGATGGCTTGACCTAATGCCACTGTCATCGCACCTGAAGAAGAAGTTTCTACGGTCCAATCTTTTAAGTTGTCATATTGCTTGATTGTATTTTCAGCAGCATTGACGACTCCGGCACCAGGTTCAATACCGGTGATTTTCTTACCTGCTTGATTGGTTAATTCTTCAATCGAGTTGACATCCATATAGCTTGGAACAGCTAAGCCAACTTTAGCACCAGTTAAATTAGCACCTAGATCATTTATTTGGTCTTTGTACTGTGCATATTGAGAACCATGGGTTTTTGGTAACCAAGCAGCTACCATCCCATCTGATTCTCCTTTAGAAACAGATTCCCACATGATGGAATTATCTAATGGTGTGATCGACACATCATAGCCCATTCCTTTAAGTACTTCAGCAACTACATTCGTTGAAGCTACTTCAGTATCCCATTCTACATATGAAAGATTGATTTTTTTTGTTTCTTTGTTATTAGCTAAACTACCTAAGCCAATGGCACCTAAAATCACAACCACTACAGCTCCAATAATGATTCCTTGGCGTTTTTTACTTTTTTGTTTGTTCGCACCTGTCGCTTTTTTATTATTTGGTTGATTCAAATGTTGCGTAAAACGGTCAATGATGATCGCCAAGATAACTAAAGCTACCCCGTTAACAAATCCATTTCCGACTTGTGCACGTTGTAATGCTGACAAGACGCCACGACCTAATCCTGGCGCTCCGATCATTGAAGCAATCACGACCATTGAAAGTGACAACATGGTGGTTTGGTTGATCCCCGCCATGATCGTACTTTTAGCCAATGGTAATTCTAACTTGAACAGTTTTTGCCAACTGGTACTACCAAATGAATCAGATGCTTCCACCAATTCTTTTGGTACTTGGCGAATACCTAGATTTGTGAAACGAACAGTTGGTGGTAACGCAAAAATAACTGAGGCGAATACCCCTGGAACCATCCCGATCCCAAAGAATGCAACTGCTGGGATCAAGTAAACAAATCCTGGCATAGTTTGCATAAAGTCAAGGATCGGTTTGATGATACTTTGCGCTTTGCTGCTTTTTGCCATTAAGATTCCTAATGGTACACCAATAATGATGGAGATCATACTAGACAATAAGACAAGTGTCACAGTATTCATCAAATCAGACCATAACCCTTGATTGTAAATAAACCATAGACCGATCAACGTAAACAAGGTCAGTCCTGGACGTTTCTTAGAGATAAAGAATGCAACGACTGTTAATAAAAGGATGAACACTGGTGCTGGAATAACTAATAATAAATTAGTGATCCCAGACATCACTGCTTGCCCGATCGTTTGTAGAAAAGCAAATAGTCCTGCAAACGTAGTCGTAAACCATTCTGTCAATTTCTCAACCCAATCTGCTACGGGTAATTGATAGTTTAATAAATTATTCATGTTCATTCACCTCACCTGATTCTGCTAATGCTTCAATCACACTTCCTCGAATGACAACCCCTTTAAGTTTACCGTTGTCAACGACTGCTAGTGGCGTAGGTGAATCATAAATAATATTGAAGATATCACTGACAATCATGTCTTTCCCAATGACAGTGACATTTTCATCTAAGAAATCAATCAACGGCCGTTTTTGGCGTCTGGCTTCTAGCGCTTGATCAGCTGTAATGATTCCTTTTAAGTTTCGTTTTCTATCGACTGCCATCAACATACTTACTTCTTCGTTGCGCATTCGAGTCAATGCAACATTCGGACCATCTGATTCAATATTGGTAGTCAACGCTGGAACCATGATATTTTGAGCTGTTAAGACTTTGGAGCGGTCCACTTCCTCCACAAATTCTCGAACATAATCGTTAGCAGGATTCGTTAAGATTTCTTCCCCTGTGCCGATTTGCATGATTTCACCATCTTTCATCAATGCAATACGGTCACCGATTCGCAACGCTTCGTTTAGATCATGGGTGATGAAAATGATTGTTTTTTGGACATTTGATTGTAATTCGAGTAGTTCATCTTGCATTTCACGGCGAATCAACGGATCAAGAGCAGAAAAAGCTTCATCCATCAATAAAATCTCTGGATCGTTGGCTAATGCTCGAGCTAGCCCCACACGTTGTTGCATCCCACCAGATAATTGATTTGGATATTGATCTTTAAATGAAAGCAAACTTGAGTTTTCAAGTGCTTGTTCTGCTTTTTGTTGGCGTTCTTCTTTCGGAACTCCTCGAACTTCTAAACCATATTCCGTATTTTCTAAGATCGTACGATGTGGAAATAACCCAAAGTTTTGGAAAACCATATTGATCTTGTGACGACGAACTTCACGAAGTTCTTCTTTACTCAATTTTGAGATGTCTTCTCCATCGATATAGATGTTTCCTGCTGTTGGTTCGATCAAACGATTCAATAATCGAATCAAGGTTGATTTCCCACTACCGGAAAGACCCATGATAACGAATATTTCGCCTTCTTGAACATCAAAGCTAGCATCGTAAACACCGACTGTTGCGCCGGTTTTTTTCAATATATCTGTCTTCGGTTGATGATTCTTCATCATTTCTAAAGCTACTTGTGTCTTTTTACCAAATATTTTTGTTAAATTTTTTACTTCTACCTTTACCAAACAAATTTCTCCTTTTTTATGTTTATGTAAATTCATTTTACTTTCTGAAAAAAAGTGACCACACTATACTAACATCGTGTAGTCACTTTGTCAAAAAGGAGACTTTTTTGTTTGCTTCCAAAATAAAAAAAACTTGAATAAAGCCCTAGCGGTTAGGCTTATTCAAGATTAAAATTTGATGATAAAAAATAATTGAAGGACTAGTTTTCTGGATAGAAGAAATTAGTCATTCTTTGTAAGGTAAATTCGTTTCCAATGAAATGTACAGTGTCACCCGCTGTGAATTTGGCATACGGTCCAGGTGAAACGAGTAACTCTTCTTTATGGGAAATCGCAATCACTGTCGCTCCTGTTGCTTGCCAAATATTCAACTCGCTGATGGAGCGGTCAAGATGGGTCGCTTCTTTCGTCAACGTTAATTCAAATGGCAATAAAGGATTCATCTTATGTATCCGTTTCGTTTGACTGACTAATTGATCTAATAATTGTGAAAAATGATCCAATTCTTCTTGTTGCTTTTCTACACTTGCCATAATTTCGGCTTTTGTTTCTTGGATCGATTGAACATCTTGGTATTGCAATAAAAAATCTTTGGCTTTCTCTTTTGAGGCAACGAATGCCCCACTGCCATGGCGAACCTCCATGATCCCTAGATCAACTAGCACATTGATTGCTTTTCTTGTAGTTTCAGGAGAAGCATTATATGTACTTGCTAAAGTGGATCTCGCATGGATCTTCTCCCCCACCTGATAACGGTTTTCCACGATTCGTTCAGCCAGATCAACTGCGATTTGTTGGTATCTTGGACGAACAATTTTTTTCTTTCCTGCCATTTATTCTCCTCTTCCTTCTCTTTTTCAGTTACATCTTACTATGGGAAATCAAAATAAGCAAAAAATCTTAAAAAGGTTTTAAGTCTTTTCCTTGAAGAAAAATCAAAAGAAGCAGAATCAACCACAAAAAAAAACAACGAACGATGAACTGTTTTTCGATCATCACTCGTTGTTTTTATCATCTCTCATCCGTTAAACTTTCTTTACTGGGCAAGCACTTTTACAGTCATCACACGTTTTTCCTGATTTGACACGTGAAAACACGATATAACCAGCACTGCCAAAGATCAATACACTTAATAAAAAAGTCGCCATTTAATTTCCACCTTCTAATGATAACGTCAAAATTTCTTGTTTCTTCTGCTGTTTTTTCAACAAGGCGTAACCTAATCCAATCAGAACCATACCTGCTAAATAAGTCGAAAATACGATAGAGCCGCCTTCTAATAAATGAGCGAACTGATAAATCATGAAGCTTACCAAGTAAGCAAACCCACATTGATAACCAACTGCGATCAGTGTCCATTTCCTTGAATTCATTTCACGATGGATCGCACCGATTGCTGCAAAACAAGGGGCACAAAGCAGATTGAACGACAACAAGGAATAAGCAGCAGCGGAAGTATACGTACCTTGTAATGCTTGCCAAATCTCTCGACCATTTTCCGCTACTTCTTTGTGCCCAAACAAAATACCAAAAGTCCCAATGACATTTTCTTTGGCCACTAATCCAGTGATCGTAGCTACTGTTCCTTGCCAATTCCCCCATCCTAGTGGTTGGAAAAGAGGAGCCACAATCCGTCCAACACTTGCTAAGATACTTTGATCTTCTGTAACAGGTTGACCAAAAAAGTTATACGAAGAAGTAAACCAAATCAAAATACTTGAAACAAAGATGATCGTTCCTGCTTTTTTGACGAATGATTTACTGCGGTCATAGGTTTGGCGTAAAATCGTTGTTCCTTGTGGAAAATGATACGCTGGTAGTTCCATAATAAATGGTGCGGTATCGCCAGCAAATAATTTCGTCTTCTTCAACATGATCCCTGATAAAACGATGGAAGACATACCTAGAAAATAAGCAGAGGGTGCTACCCAAGAAGTATGGGGGAAAAACGCTCCTGCAATCAAAGCAATGATTGGTAATTTAGCAGAACATGGCATAAACGTTGTGACCATGATCGTCAAGCGCCGATCTTGCTCATTTTCAATGGTTCGGCTAGCCATCACCCCTGGAACGCCACAACCTGTAGCAATCAACATAGGAATAAACGATTTCCCTGACAAACCAAATTTCCGAAACAAACGATCCATCACAAAAGCGATCCGTGACATGTAGCCACAATCTTCCAAGAAACTTAAACACAAGAACAAGACGATCAGCTGAGGTAGAAAGCCCAACACTGCGCCTACCCCTGCTATGATTCCATTGAGGATCAATTGTTGCATCCACTGTGCCACTTGCCAGTTGACCAGTACCTGTTCGACGTGTTGTGGCAACCAGCTGCCAAATAACGTGTCATTGATCCAATCGGTTCCCATGGTTCCGATTGTTTGAATTGCTAAATAATAGATCAGCCACATGACAAAAGCAAAAATTGGTAAAGCGAACCAGCGATTAGTAACGATTCGATCGATTTTATCACTGATGGACAAGCGAAATGAATCCGTAGACACGACACAAAGTGCAGTAAGTTGCGTTAGCCATTCATATCGTTCATTAATAACTATTGTTTCGCTATCTTCATCAAATAGTCTCTCTGTCAGACGAATCAGCTGCTCAATTTCTTTTTCTTGTTTTGTCGTTATTGTTTGTTTTTCCCATAACTGTGGATCACGCTCAAAATATTTGATGGCAGACCAGCGTTGAAAAGGCTGATCTTTTCCTAATATCTCTTCGATTTCATGGATTGCAGCTTCTAGTCGATCGTCATAATTAGTTAGTAAGGATACCTTCTGTTCTTTTGGCTGCTTGAAGGCATCAATGATTTTCTTCGTGAGTTTATCCAACCCTTCTTTTTTCAATACACTGATAGGAACCACAGGTATGCCTAAACCATAACTTAATTTTTCGACATTGATTTTTTTGCCATTTTTTTTAATGATATCCATCATATTCAGTCCGATAATGATGGGGATGCCTAGATCTAATAATTGTGCAGTCAGATAAAGATTTCTTTCTAAATTTGTGGCATCGACAATATTGATGATCAGATCAGGACATTCGTTGGTCAAATAATCTCTCGCAATTACTTCTTCAGGTGTATAAGGTGACAGGGAATAGATTCCAGGTAAATCTTGAATCTTGATTATCGGATTCTTCTTCATTTTTCCTTCTTTTTTTTCCACCGTTACCCCTGGCCAATTCCCTACGTATTGTTTAGCACCAGTTAAGGCATTGAATAAACTACTCTTTCCACTATTAGGGTTACCAACTAAAGCTACCTTCATTTTTTACACCTCTTTTTGCACAAGGATCAACATTGCTTCTTCTTTACGAAGCGTTAACTCATACCCTCGCAAGGTAATTTCTAACGGATCTCCTAGTGGTGCTAATTTTCTTACTGTCAAAGGAACATTTTTCGTTACACCCATATCCATCAAACGCCGTTTAACAGCGCCTTTTCCATGTATCCCTACAACGATTCCTCGTTCTCCAACAGTCAGTTGATCTAATGAAGTCCAGTTATCCTTAGAAAGTTCGTTCTTTTTCACTAAAATTTGTTTAAACAACCCTCGATCGATCGCGATCCGATTATTTTTTAGCAGGACGATTCCATTACTTCCTGATCGATTGATAACAACGAGTTTACTTCCAACGATTATACCGAGATTTTGCAAATGTTTTTTGACTGCTTCACTCGTTTGCAATTTTTCAATTTGGTAAACAAGATTTAGCTTCGCTTCTTCTAAAGGGACAGTGGCATCTAAAGATAAAGTAGCATTCAAATTCATAAATCGATTTTCATCTCCTTCTTGTGAAAAACATCATGATAGTTCTTTCTATTTATTTTTCCTAGTATTTACTTCATTTATCAACATACATTGAGAATCATTCTCAATAAGAATACTCTCGTTACTTGATAAAGTCAACGAACGTTGTGATTTTATGAGCGAACTTTCATTTAACCACTTAATAAGGAGATAAAAAATCTTTTCGGGGATTTTTCCACAACCTTCACTGTACTAAAACAAGTATTTTTTCCCCTGTTACTTGTTTTCAGCTGTTTTTCAAAAACCACAAAACATAGTATTCCACAGTTTCCACAACACAAGATGTAGTGTTTGTTGTTTGACTTTTTTACTAATAGTTTTATACTATTCATTATAGATAAACAAGAGCTGTGGAGGAGGCAATACACATGAATGTCAAAATATTTTCTAAAAATAATTGTATGCAATGCAAGATGGTCAAACGCTTTTTAACTGACAACCAAATCGATTTTGAAGAAGTTAATATCGACGAACAACCAGATGCAATTGAATGGTTAAAAGCTCAAGGATTCCAAAGTGTTCCTGTTATCACGTCAGATGCACAAACGGTGATCGGGTTTCGACCAGATCAACTTCGCAAACTTGCTAGTTAGTCACCAGTCAATCGAAATGGAAAAGAACGTAGAATTGGATTTGATGGAATTGAGGCACTTGTTTTTGCCGTAAACTCCCCAAATCCTTTTTTACAGCACGAAACAATATTCACTATCAAAATATGGAATGAAGGTTGGGCGTACTTATGAGTCTTAAGCAGTTAAAAGATGTTAGTTACTTTAAATTAAACAATGAAATCAATCGACCAGTAAATGGTCAGATCCCGCTAAATAAAGATAAAGAAGCGCTAACCGCTTTTTTTGAAGAAAATGTCAAACCAAACACGATGACGTTTGCAACAGCAATGGATAAAATCAATTATTTGATTGAAAACGACTATTTAGAGTCAGAATTTATCCAACTGTACTCTGCTGAATTTATTGAATCACTTTATCAATTTTTAGCAGAACAACACTTTACCTTTAAATCATTTATGGCTGCCTACAAATTTTATTCACAATATGCGTTAAAAACGAATGATGGGACTGCTTATCTTGAATCTTATGAAGATCGAGTAGCTTTCAACGCACTTTATTTTGCTAATGGTGATGAACAATTGGCGCTGTCTTTAGCAGATGAAATGATCCACCAACGTTACCAACCTGCTACCCCTTCTTTCTTAAATGCCGGTCGGAAACGTCGTGGGGAACTCGTTTCTTGTTTCTTGACACAAGTAACTGATGATATGAACTCTATCGGTCGTTCGATCAACTCTGCTTTACAACTATCACGTATCGGTGGTGGTGTTGGGATCACTCTTTCAAACCTACGTGAAGCGGGGGCACCGATCAAAGGTTATGAAGGAGCAGCAAGTGGTGTTGTCCCTGTTATGAAATTATTTGAAGATAGTTTTAGCTATTCAAACCAATTAGGTCAACGTCAAGGTGCTGGTGTCGTTTATTTGAACGTCTTCCACCCAGATATCATTGCTTTTCTTTCTGCCAAGAAAGAAAATGCAGATGAAAAGATCCGAGTAAAGACACTTTCACTTGGTGTAATCGTTCCTGATAAATTTTACGAGTTAGCTCGTAAAAATGAAGAAATGTATCTTTTCAGTCCTTATAGTGTGGAAAAAGAATATGGCGTGCCATTTTCTTATGTCGACATCACTGCTGAGTATGATCATTTAGTAGCGAATCCTAATATTCGGAAACAAAAAATCAAAGCACGTGAACTTGAAAATGAAATTTCGAAATTACAACAAGAATCCGGTTATCCTTATATCATCAATATTGATACAGCTAATCGTGAAAATCCAGTTGACGGAAAGATCATCATGAGTAACTTGTGTTCGGAAATCCTACAAGTTCAAACACCTTCTGTTATCAATGGAAAACAAGAATATGAAGTATTAGGAACGGACATCTCATGTAATCTCGGTTCGACTAACATCGTTAACTTGATGGACAGCCCTGATTTTGGTCAGTCTGTGCGTACGATGACGCGGGCATTGACTTACATCACAGATGCTTCCGATATCGATGTTGTTCCTCCAATCCAAAATGGAAACAAATTGAATCATACGATCGGACTAGGAGCAATGGGCTTACACACTTTCTTTGCGAAGGAACAAATGGCGTATGGCTCTGAAGAATCCTTAGATTTCACAAATATTTACTTTATGCTTTTAAATTACTGGACATTAGTTGAAAGTAATACGATTGCTCGTGAAAGAAAACAAGTCTTCCATAACTTTGAAAAATCTGCTTATGCAGATGGAAGCTATTTTGATAAATATGTTACTGGAGAATTCCAACCAAAATCTGATAAAGTAAAAGCTTTATTTGAAGGAATCTTTATTCCAACTGCTGAAGATTGGGAAAACTTAAAACAAGCGATCATGACCGATGGTTTATACCATCAAAATCGTCTAGCTGTAGCACCGAATGGTTCGATTTCTTATATCAATGACACTAGTGCAAGTATTCATCCGATTACACGCATGATCGAAGAGCGTCAAGAAAAGAAAATCGGGAAAATCTATTACCCAGCGCCTTATCTGTCAAATGAAATAATTCCTTACTATACTTCAGCTTATGACATGGACATGCGAAAAGTCATTGACATTTACGCAACTGCTCAACAACATGTAGATCAAGGAATGAGTTTAACCCTATTTATGCGTTCTGAAATCCCAGAAGGTCTATATGAATGGAAAACAACGACTAAACAAACAACACGTGATTTGAATATCTTACGTCACTACGCTTTCCATAAAGGAATCAAATCAATTTATTACGTTCGGACGTTTACTGATGATGCAGAAGAAATCGGCAGCAATCAATGTGAAAGTTGTGTCATCTAAAACAAGTAAGCAAAAAATGAACAGACAGGTAATTTAAATAAAGGAGCATTTCTCATGTCAGAAACTTACTATGAAGCAATAAACTGGAATGAAATTGAAGATATCATTGATAAATCTACGTGGGAGAAACTAACTGAACAATTTTGGTTAGATACCCGTATTCCTTTGTCTAATGATTTAGATGACTGGCGGACACTGTCACAGTTAGAAAAAGATACGGTTGGCCATGTCTTCGGTGGACTGACTTTACTCGATACTGTCCAATCAGAAAGTGGAATGGATCAGCTGCGTAAGGATGTCCGTACGCCGCATGAAGAGGCTGTATTGAACAATATCCAATTTATGGAATCGGTCCATGCAAAAAGCTATTCTTCCATTTTTAGTACATTGAATACAAAAAAAGAAATCGAAGAAATCTTTGAATGGACGAATACAAATCCTTATTTACAAAAAAAAGCGGAACGTATCAATGAAATCTACAAAAATGGCACACCTTTAGAAAAGAAAATCGCTAGTGTGTTCTTAGAAACATTCTTATTTTATTCCGGCTTTTATACTCCTCTTTATTATTTAGGAAATAATAAGTTAGCGAATGTAGCAGAAATCATCAAATTGATTATTCGAGATGAATCTGTTCATGGGACTTACATTGGCTACAAATTCCAATTAGGTTACAATGAACTATCAGAAGAAGCACAAGAACAGCTAAAAGACTGGATGTATAATTTATTATATGAATTGTACGAAAATGAAGAACGTTATACCGAGGAACTGTATGATCCAATCGGTTGGACGGAAGAAGTAAAAACATTCTTGCGCTACAATGCCAATAAAGCATTGATGAACCTGGGAATGGATCCACTTTTTCCAGATACAGCGAATGATGTCAATCCAATCGTGATGAACGGTATCTCTACCGGTACCAGCAACCATGATTTCTTCTCACAAGTGGGAAATGGCTACCTCTTAGGGCATGTGGAAGCAATGCAAGATGACGATTATTTGATTGGTTTAGATGACTAAATAGGAAAAGAACGTTTAAGCGTTGGGTTGTCCCCACCTTAAACGTTCTTTTTTATGTGCTTTTTCTCAGTCAATCATTTGATATGTTCATGAAACTAAATATGGAAAATTCTCTCTGCATACTGGTCTTCGATTTTTAGATTTCGTTCGTGTCCCCCATCGATATTCGCACTTAAATAAACTGGCGGTTCAAAACCTTGAGCAACCATTCGCTCAATGGCTTCTAACATCGTTTGTTGGAGTAACAATGTAGCCGCATATGTCGAAGTCCCGCATACTTTGGTCTCTAATCCATCAACAGGTAATACCGCATCACCATAAACAGAGTGGTTATCTAAAACAACATCTGCAAATTCATACAATAACTTTCCACTTTCATGTCGTGAAGTGGATGCTTTAGAGGCAGCCAATGTCGTGACCACGATCAATTTATTTCCACGCTTTTTGATTTCCTCAGCCATTTCAATTGCCATGGGGTTTCTTCCAGAATTAGAAATCAGGAAAAAGACATCATTGGGATGGATGGACACTTTGTGCATGAGTGTTCGTCCGACACCAGCATGTTGTTCATACATGCCCCCCGCAGGATCTAAAATCAGTTTTGACGGTATCAATCCACCTGCACGCCCACTGATTTCTAGCGCTGCTGCATGGGAATGTCCGCTACCAAAAGCCTGCGTAATCCCACCGTTCATAATTCCATCGGCTACGATTTGGGCTGCTTTCGTTATATTTTCTGTTTCATACTTCTCTAATGTTTCAGTTAATTTTTTACATTCTTCAAAAAATGCGAGTGTCATAAGGCTCTCTCCTTTTTATGATTATTCCTCATTTAGTTATAAAATCACATGATTCCGAATACTCTTAATAAAATCGATAACACCATGATCGCTAAAATCGCTCTTGTTGAATTAAAGTATTTTTTTCCTAACAACCAATAAATGACACCCACTAAAAGGGCTGGAATCATCATCGGCATGATCTGATCTAGTGTTTCTTGAAGGTTAAGTTCGATATCTCCCGTTTTAAAGGTCCAAGTAATTTGGGCATTGATCACCGATGGAATCATGGCACCAATCACCGTGACCCCTAATAAAGTAGCAGCATTGGTCAATGCATTCAAATGTCCGGACATACTAGTCACTAATTTCACGCCTTGAGTATAACCTATTCTTACAGAGAAAAATCGAAAGACTAAAATCGCCAGATTTACTAATACCCAAACAGCAACTCCGATCGCGTTTCCTTGTAGAGCTAAATAGGAAGCCACTGAACCAAAAACAGTTGGGAACAATACTCCAAAAATCGTATCCCCGACACCAGCAAATGAACCCATTAATCCAGTTTTCAAACTAGACACCGTATCTTTTGATTGTTTGCCTTCAGCTTCTTCAGTAGCGATATCGATTTCCAAAATAAAACCGCCCATATGTGGTGTTGTATTAAAAAATTGACTTTGCATGTTCATCATGGCAATCTTGGTTTCTTCATCGTCGCCGTAGAGTTTTTCGATGATCGGTAACATGGAGTACAAATAGCCCCCACCCATCATTCGTTCATAGTTCCAAGACAATTGGCTACCATACAACCAATTGATACTTACTTTATCTAGGTCTTTTTGATTAATCTTCGTATTCATCAGCACTTAATCCTCCTTTTCCATTTACATCAGCTTGAGCCACTTGTGTCAGATTGTTTTGCTTTCCAATTAAATTCTTAAATTGTAAAATGGCTAAAGCCAATCCTAATAAAGCCACGCCAAACATAGGCATCTTTAAGTAAGCAACTGCCAAAAACCCAATCATCAAGTACGTAATGAAATTTTTAACTGGTAAAAATCTTAATAAAATGGCGATACCGACTGCTGGTAACATGCCTCCTGCAACTGCCAACCCACCAGTCAACCATTCTGGAATTACATCTGAAACAATTTGAATCACTCGGTCACCAAAACTAAAGACGATAAAAATAGGAACGCCTCGTGATAATCCCCAACTCATTGCTCCCAACAAGTGATAAATTCTTATTTTTTTAGTATCAGCTAAACGAATATTTTTATCGATTCTCTTTTGAAAGAACACATTGCAAAAACGAGCAAAAATATCTAACTGGATCATCAACAATGCTACTGGAACAGCTAATCCGATACCAAATTCCACACCTCTTCCACTCGTAATCGCAAAAACAGTTCCTACGATCGAAGCGGTCATATAATCTGGGACACTTGCTCCTCCATAAGCTTGAATACCCAATCCCATTAATTGCAATGTCGCACCTACTGCCAATCCAGTGGTCAGATCCCCCATTACTAAACCTGTAATGGTACCTACAATCAGTGCTTGGTTAGCAATCACATTGATCCCTAAATTTTCGATGATGACATAAAATCCTAACAGTGATAATACGATGATTTGCCAAATTTCTATATTCATTCGTTCCCCCTACTTTCCGTAAAATTGTGAAAATCGTTTTTCTTCTTCCATTGGTACCATTTGTGCCGTCACAACGACTCCTGCTTTTTCCAACTCTAAAATCTTCGCAATTTCTGCTTCGGTTAAAAAGACGGATTTTTTGATTTGAAGGGTTCCTTCTCTCGAACTGGCATTGCCTAAATTAAATGATTCAATTGGTACACCCGCATCGATCAAATCAAAGATCGTTTGAATCTTTTTGGTAAGCAACATGATTTTTTGATCTTGATAAATCCCTTCTTTTAACCGTTTCGCAGCGGTAACCGTTTTCAATATACTCAATTTGATACCACCTGGAACAGCAGCTTTTAAAGAGGTCTTAGCAATTGGATCATTGACAACTCCATCATCAACGATCATAACTCTTGTTGTTCCCATTTTCCCTAACCAAAGTGTCGCTACTTGACCATGGATCAACCGTTCATCCAATCGGACATGGCTGATCCCCAATTCACTCATTTTGTTGGAAACGGAAGCCACAACTGATGGCTCAGTCTCTGCTGTGTTCGATGGTAAATCCGCTGCGGTGCTTCCAAGGGACGTTTTAATCCCTTGAACACCGACGGTCGAAATGGTCTGAACGATTTCATTCAGCGAAGCCTTAGGATTAAAGCGTTCGCTATAAGCTTGAAGCAGCATCGGAATATTCAAACCAGAAACAATTTCGATTTTTCTGCTTCCTTCTTCTTTCAGCTGGTTCAGCTGATTAAAAGGTGTCCCACTCCATAGATCAACTAAACACAACAGTTCATCATCAACGGAATACTTCGCTAACACCTGTTCCACTTGGTGGCGAAACTCTTCTGGACTATTTTCAGGCATCAATACACACACATCTACCTGTTCTTGTTCTCCAAAATCATGTCTCCCGTTTGCTTTACGCCTAAAGCGAACTCGCCATGGCTTGCAAGAATAATGCCGATACTCATTTTTCTTCCTCCTTTAGTGTTAATTCAATCACTGGGATCAATTCATTTGGTTCTTTAATCGGAATGTTTAGCATCAACATGCTCGGGTCAAGCGCCTCCTTCACATGAACTTCAGTAATCTCTTTGTATAAATTAGTTGTCGCTTTTCTTTCTCCTCCTAAATGCTTCGTATCGACAAAACGAATCTCGGAACCATCATTGAGTAGTTTCGCAAACTTCACTTTCCCACCTAATTCTGGTAATAAAATCGTTCGATAAGGCCAACTAAAAATGTGAAGATATAATTTATTTCCTTTTTGAGTGTATCGACAATCTTGAGGTGGTGTAAAACTAGATAACCCCGCACCGTAAATCGCTTTTCCATGTTTTCGTAGCCATTGACCAACAGAACTTAAAATGCTATCGCTATTGTCATCCCACTCTCCTCGTGCGTTTGGTCCAATATTCATCGTGAAATTCCCACCTTTGGAGACAGTATCCACTAGTTGTTTCGCTACCATTTCATTCGTTTTGAAATTAAGGTTATCCCGATCGTAACCCCAACTATTATTTAAGGTTTGAACGGTTTCCCATACCTCTTCTTCGTTGTCCATTGCCTTACTTCTAGCAAATTGTTCTGGGGTAAGTACACCACGATGTAAGTCTAACCGGTCATTGATCAAAATATTGGGTTGAATCTCATGGATCATTTTTTCTAATTCAACACTTCCCCAATCTTGCGCCCCTTTACCGACCGAAGTCCCCCAATCTCTGCTTTTATAAGAAAAATCAAACCATAGATAGTCAATCGTACCGTAACTTGTCAATAATTCTCTGACTTGATTTGCCATAAATTGGCGATAATTTTCCATGTTGCCAGGATGTTGTTCGATATAGGTTGGATTATTTCTCATTGGATGATAGCCATCTACTAAGAAATCTGGATGATGCCAGTCTAATAGAGAATAATAAAGACCAATCTTGATCCCCACTTCACGAAATGCTCCAATCAATTCTCCTAACAAATCTCTTTGATACGGTGTTTTTCCTATATGATATTCTGTTTCTTTTGTATGCCATAAACAAAAGCCATCATGGTGTTTTGCTGTAATAATGACATACTTAAAACCTGCTTCTTTGGCTTTTTGAGCCCATTCATGTGGATCTAATAAATCAGGATCGAATTGATCCAGATATTTTTGGTAATCTGTTACACTGATTTCTTCTAAAGTCTGGACCCATTCATGTCTTCCTGCCACTGAATACAATCCGAAATGAATAAATAAACCATATCGACTCTCAGAAAACCATTTTCGTTCACTATTTACACTCATTTTTTTCCTCCGTTAACATTTCTATTTGATTTAACCAAAGTATAACGAGCAATTTAAAACGTTTCCATACTTGAATAATTTGTTGACATTTATTCAAAAAATGATTCACGCGAAAATATGTAAGCGTTCTATTGTATGATTATAACCGAAGCAGATTTGCTATCCACTTAGAAAAGGAGGAAAAATCTATGATTACGATCTTAGCCTTTGATTTAGGCGCTACCAGTGCGCGAGGTATCGTTTTTTCCTTAATGAATGGTCAAATCAAGGAAGAAAAAGTTTATCGTTTCACTGATTACCAAGTGATTGATTCCGACAAAGATGAAATCCATTGGAATATTGAGAAAATCATGACGAATATCAAGGAAATCATTACTTTAGCAACTACAGAATATGTCATTGAAAGTATCGGCATCGATACATGGGGCTGTGATTTTGGTTTGATAGATAAAAAAGGACAGCTAGTGCTACCACCACTTTGCTATCAAACTATGCTGAAAGAACCTAATTTACATTATGGTGGGGATTTACCAACTCACTTTCACGAACGTACAGGGATTCCAAATGCATCGATCAATACCAGTTCCCAACTACTCTACTTGAAAGAACATTATCCTGAGCAGCTAAATAAAGCAAGTACTCTTTTGATGATGCCTGATCTGATCCATTTTTTATTAACAGGTACGATCTTAACAGAATCTTCGATCGCCTCAACGAGTCAATTATTCGATATCGATAAACATCAATGGGCATCCGACCTTATTGAACAATTAGGGATTTCCCCTTCCTTGTTCTCAACGATCGTTCTTCCATATACAAAAATCGGTTTGATAAATCTAGCCGAAAGACAACTTCCGATTCATTCGGTGATGTCCCATGATACTGCTAGTGCGATCTTTGCTTTACCAACCAACGATCACTCTTGTTTCTTTTTATCCTCTGGCACCTGGTCTGTTCTAGGAGAAAAATCAGAAAGAGGAATTTTGGTCAATCACCCATTAGATACGAACTATTCTTATGAACAAGCCGGTGATGGAAAAATATTAAAACTCAAAAACATGTTAGGAATGTGGTTCATTGAGGAAGCTTTAGCGTTCAGCAATCAAACCCAGTCAATCACGATCCAACAGATCCAAGACATGCTACTTACTGCTGAGCCGATTCATTTTTTCTTTGATAACGAACATCCTGAATTTTTGAGTAAAGGTCAATTTGTAAAAAAATTGCAGCAATACGGAAACCAACATCATTTTTCATCAATTGAAGAGCCACAACAATTGTTTTTAGCCATCTATCAAAATCTAGCATTTAAATACGCTGAAACGTTCGATAAATTAGCAGGTTTCGCTCCTTTCACTAAGCTATATTTATTTGGTGGTGGGAGTAAATCACACTTTTTGACTCAACTAACAGCCAATTTAACGCAAACGACGATAGAGGTCTGCTATTCTGAAAATTCAGCTTTAGGTAATGCGTTAGCCCAATTTTTAGCGATCAAAGCAATCAAAAATAGAGACGAATTAGTTACGCTCGTTACAGAAAATTATCCACCAATTTCTTTTTTCCCAGAAGTTTCGACACCCTTTGAACAAACGTACATCAACTATAAACAATTTATGAGGAGGAATATCAATGAATTATCCTAAAATCGGCATTAGACCTACGATCGATGGCAGACAAGGAGGCGTCCGTGAATCATTAGAACAACAAACGCTGGACATGGCGCGTCGAGCAAAAGAATTGATCGAATCATCCCTTTATTACATGGACGGCACTCCAGTACAGTGCGTTTTACCAGAACAAACGATTGGCGGTTACGCCGATGCCAGCTTTGTTGACGATGATTTTGCCCGTCAAGATGTGGTCGCTACCTTAACGGTGACACCTTGCTGGTGCTATGGCACAGAAACGATCGATTTACGACCAGGTACCTTTAAGGCGATTTGGGGATTTAATGGTACAGAACGACCAGGAGCTGTTTACTTAGCTGCCGCTATGAGTGGCTATGCGCAAAAAGGAATTCCTGCCTATAAGATCTATGGTGAACAAGTCCAAGATAGTGACGACAAGTCGATTCCAGCTGACGTCCAAGAAAAAATCTTACTCTTTGCACGTGCGAGTGTGGCGGCTGGGGAAATGAAAAACAAATCTTATGTGAACATTGGTGCTTCTTCGATGGGAATTGCCGGTAGTCAAATCAATCAAACCTTTTTTGAAAAATATCTAGGGATGCAAGTTGAATATGTGGATATGACTGAAGTCTTACGTCGAATCGAACTAAATATCTTTGATCCGAAAGAATATGACACCATTAGAACTTGGATCAAACAATATTGTCAGGAAGGAATCGATATCAATGCAGGCAAGTCATTCCCTGAAGTCATTACAAAATCACGCTATATCGTTGAAGAAGATCAGTGGGACTTTATTGCCAAACAAACCCTAATCGTTCGTGATCTTTTATTTGGCAACCCTGAACTAGCAAAATTGGGTTGGCTGGAAGAAGCAAAAGGCAGAAATGCCATTGCTGGAGGGTTCCAAGGACAACGACAATGGACCGACTGGCTACCCAATGGCGATTTTATGGAATCTATTTTAACAAGTACTTTTGACTGGAACGGCCCTAAACAACCCGTCTCATTCGCTACTGAAAATGATACCTGTAACGCTGCTGCTATGTTATTTGGCTCTTTATTGACTAATAAAGCACCGATTTTTTCCGATGTCAGAACCTATTGGAGTGCGGAGTCAGTGGAAAGAATCACTGGGCACAAATTAACGGGTAAAGCACAACATGGCTTAATCCATCTACTGAATTCAGGTGCGAGTGCTTTAGATGGCAGTGGTGGAAGTATCGATCACGAAGGTAATCCAACGATGAAAGAATTTTGGAATATGACAAAAACCGATATCCAAGCTTGCTTAGAAAAAACAAAATGGTGTCGTGCTAATTATGAATACTTTAGAGGCGGTGGCTTCTCCAGTCAATACCATCTACAAGCAGAATTACCTTTAACGCTCATTCGTTTGAATATCGTTGAGGGTGTGGGACCAACTTTACAAGTAGCAGAGGGTTATTCCTGTTCATTACCTGATGAAGTCCATGACATCTTAAACGAACGAACCGATCAAACATGGCCAACACTCTGGTTTGCACCAAACTTAGGTGAGAAAGGTTTTGAAGATGTGTATACGATGATGAACCACTGGGGAAGCAACCATGGCGCTAGTGTCCACGGTCACGTAGGCGCAGAACTACTGACATTAGCCAGTATGCTTCGCATTCCCGTTTCACTTCACAACGTACCTAGTGAAAAAATCTTTAGACCCCACGCCTTTTCTGGTTTCGGAACAAAAGATTTAGAAGCAGCTGATTTCAATGCTTGCCAATCATTTGGCCCCTTTTATAAATAAGATGATGGAAGAAGGATTATGATGTATTCAATACAAAAACAAGAATTGATCGATTATGGAAATAAATTAATAGCAGATGGCTATACCTTAGGAACAGGCGGAAATTTAAGTACGTATATCCGACAAGATGAAGTGATGCTCATCACGCCTTCTGGAATCCCATTTGATAAAATCGAATTACCTGACATCGTGACTATGCGATTAGATGGAACGATCGTTCAAGGTCATCGTCGCCCTTCCAGTGAATGGCGAATGCACGGGATCATGTATGAAAAGCGGGAAGATCTAGACTATATCATCCATGGTCACACGATTTATTCCACTGCGCTAGCGGTCCTCAGACAACCATTGCCTGCATCACATTACATGATTGCTGTTGCCGGTAAAGATGTTCGTTGTGCAGACTATGCTTCATTTGGCACGGAAGAATTATCTCTAAATGCCTATGAAGCCATGAAAGATCGAAAAGCCGTTTTATTAGCAAATCATGGCGTTTTGACTGGTGGAAAGACAATGACTGAAGCCTTTGCCGTTTTAGAAGAATTAGAATATTGTTCAAAAGTCCATATCATAGCTTCAAGTGTTGGCAAACCAATCTTGATGTCCGAAGAAGAAATGGCAAATATGGCGATTCGTTTTAAAACATACGGACAAAAATAAGTTTCTTGTGGTACACTTTAGTCATGTTAGACCAGTGGTTAAGGAGGGATAGCCATGACTGAGTCACGAAAAGAACAAATCTTAACTTTGCTAAAAAAATATAAAAAATTAGATAACTCAGAACTGCAAAAACAGTTGTTTTGCTCTCCTTCGACTTTAAGGCGTGAATTAGTCGCACTTGAAAAAGATGGGATCATCCGTCGTTACCGTGGTGGTGTCGTTTTAGAAGTCGAACGAAATCACGTCATCTCAACAAATTATCGTGAAAATGTCATGGTTCAAGAAAAAGAAAAAATTGCGGAGATCGCTAGCACATTTATCGGACCAGGAATGAGTCTTTTTATTGACTCAAGTTCAACTGTGAAACAGCTGCTTCCCTATTTAGTTAAACTGTCAAATCTCGTTGTCATAACAAATGGCTTGAAAATCGCCTATGAGCTTTCCCAAGCCTGTACGGAAGATTCCAAAGTTTTTATGCTAGCGGGTGAAGTAATCAAGGATGCCGAGAGCGTTGTTGGGGACTATGGGAATTCTTTCTTAGACCTTTTTCAAATCGATTTATGTATTTTTAGTTCGACAGGAATTGATTTATCAGGGATCTATGAAGCTAATTTTGCTCAAGCCTTAGTGAAAAAGAAGGTAATGTCTAGAGGAGATAAAAGTTTGTTATTGGTCGACTATACAAAATTTGATAAAAAGCATGCGTATAAATTTTCTGATTGGACCTCTTTTGAATACATCGTCACGGATCAACAACCAGCAGATGATTACTTACAACTTGCGTTGAAACACGATACTGAATTTCTCTATTGATCGATCATTTTTGAGAGATCGTGACAGAGGTACCTAAACCTAAGTACGCAAAATAAACCAAAGAATCCAAAAAATAGATTTCCCTATTTTTGAAGTTCTTTGGTTTATTTTTTGTTTATATTCTCAGCATTCCTTACACGGGTATTGCAAGAAAAGCGTATTTATTCCCTAAAAGTAATTTTTGATTCTTGTATAGCTATAGACTGTACGCATTTATACTATTTGATTCGACTGTTTTTCCAGTCATCTCTTCAAAATCTTTTTTCATGATCTCCCAAGAAGTTTTGATATCCTCATCTAAGCCGAATAATCCGCTACGCCCAATAATATAAATATCTGGATTGGCTTGATCAATTCGCTTAAATGATTGACGGTTAGACGAACCATCCATTTCGATCAAATAATGATATCCTTTTTCTTGCCGCAATTGTCGTAATGCGGTGATTTTATCTAATGTGCTTTCGATAAATCGTTGACCAGCAAATCCTGGATCAACTGTCATGATCGTTACTTTATCAACTAATTCGATATAAGGAAAAATCGTTTCAATTGGTGTTTCAGGGTTTAAGACTACTCCAGCTTTTAAGCCAGCATCATGGATTTGATCAATCAAACGAAAAGCTAAACCGTCAAGTAATTCAGCATGCATACAAATCCACTCACATTTTTGTTGGATTAGTTGATTTACCCAAAAACTTTGATCGCTGACCATTAAATGAGCAGACATAGGTAATTGACTGATTTTACGTACTTCATCGATGAACCATGGCGATAATGTAATGTTCGGAACGTAATGGCCGTCCATGATATCGATATGGTAAGAATCAACATGTTCATTCAAAAATTCGATTTGTTCTTTGAATTTATCTAAATCCATCGTCATTAAGGATGGTGAAAAAGCTACTTTGCTCATTGAAAAAACTCCTTTATTCTATAATTTATCTACACTATAGCGACACCTTTTAACTAATTTGCTTTATCGCTTAAAAGATTTGAATGTCATCTAAACGAATGTCTTCCTCTTCTTTTTCTGGGACTGTTGTGACTTCCTCACCAACATCTTTCTTAATGATGGCTAAAACAACCGCTGTCACGATCACATTGACTAAAATGGCGATAACGCCTGCCCAAGGACGTGACATCGTTGGGATCATTAAAACGCCTCCAAAAGGAACCGTTGCATCTGCACCTAAGATCATAGTAGTCGCACCACCAGCAAAGCCCCCGATTGCAGTTGCTACAACCCCACGAACAATATCATTCATCACTAGGGGGATGACCCCTTCAACGATATTGATCACACCCATAGGAACTGCTGACTTTAAGGTTTCCACTTCAACCTTTGTATAAATGTTTTTGCGGAAAAGTTTAGCTATGAAATAAGCCAAGCCAAAACCGATTGGTGTAGCGGTATTCACGAGTTGTAAAGCTGTAATAGGACCGTTCACGCCTTCTGCTTGCATCGTTAACACAAAAGCAAAAACCGTCTTGTTGATTGGTCCACCATAGTCAACACCACTTAGTAAACCGATCACTCCCCCAAAGATCAACAAGGAAGAGTTTCCTAATCCATCCAAGAAGTTCGTTAGCAAAGAAGTGAATGCTGCGACTGGAGCTCCAATCACATAGACCATTACTAATCCACCAATAAATGAAGCAACAAAAGGAATAATCAATGTTGGCATCAAGCCTTTTGCCCAATTTGGTACTTTGAAATATTTTAATATTGCTAAAACAAGATAACCAGCTAGATAACCACCTAATATTCCACCAATAAACCCTGCACCGATCGCATTAGCTGTTAAACCAATAATAAAGCCAGGAGCAATACCAGGTTTTCCAGCAATCGAGTAAGAAATCCCCGTAGCAATCACGACTGGTAATAAGCCTAAACCAGCACCACCCATCGTTGCTAAGGCATCAAAAAATGAAAATTCGCCTTGCACCAAAGTTCCTTGGCTCGTTCCACCAAATGCCATCCCAATCGCAATCAGAAATCCCGCACCACACACAATGGGAATTAAATAAGAGATGGCAGTTAACAAATGCCCTTTCAGATTCAGCTTCTTTATCTTTTCCATCAGTCTTCCTCCTTATTTTTATGAAATACTTTGCTGTGCTAACACTTCTTGCGCTTTTTCAATCAATTTATTGGGTGATTTCACCGCAATCTCAGTTGGTACTTGGATGATTCTTTTCCCTTCAAAGCGTTCTCGACCACTGATTTTCACGTCAACTGCTAAGATTACCAAATCTGCTTCCTTGATTTGTTCGGGCGTTAATTCATTTTCGATCCCGATGGTTCCTTGAGTTTCTACGTGCATCTCATGTCCTGCTTTTTTTGCCGCATTTTCTAGTTTCTCTTGGGCAATATAGGTGTGGGCAATCCCCACAGTACAAGCTGCTACTCCAACGATTTTCATCTTTTTATCCTCCTTTGATTTTTAGCTGAATGCTGCGACCACTTCATCTGCATCTTTTGCTTGGATCAATTGCTCGATTACTTCATCATTCCCTAGTTTCCTAGCAAATAGTGAAAGTAACTTCAAGTGTTCTTGTGCCCCTTCATTATCATCCCCCACTGCAAATAAAATAATTCCTTTGACTCCCTTACCATCTAATGATTCCCACGGAATTTCATTTTCTGTAACACCGATTGCTACACCAATTCTATCTACATAAGGACTTTTCCCATGAGGAATGGCAATATAATTGCCGATCCCAGTTTGTCCTTCTTCTTCTCGCGCATAGATATCTGCCATGAAGCCATCTACATCTGTAATATAATGATTTTGCAATAACACCGTTGCCAATTCTTTGAGTACTTCATCTTTCGTTTCCCCCACTAAATTGGTCTTAATATTATTTGGATCAATGATTTTTGCTACTTCTACCATCAAATTTCACTCCTATTCTTTACTGTTTTACGACTTCCATGGCTTTCTCAATCAACTTATTTGGTGATTTGATCGCAATTTCAGTCGGTACTTGGATGATCCGCTTTCCTTCAAACCGTTCTCGACCACTGATTTTTACATCCACTGCTAAGATCACCAAATCTGCTTCTTTGATTTGTGCAGGCGTTAGTTCATTCTCGATCCCGATGGTTCCTTGGGTTTCTACGTGTATCTCATGCCCTGCTTTTTTAGCTGCATTTTCTAATTTTTCTTGAGCAATGTAGGTGTGGGCAATCCCCACGGTACAAGCTGCTACTCCAATGATTTTCATTTGTCATTTCTCCTTTCGTTTCCATCGATTGTTTCCAGTCTTTTTCCTTCTTTTAAAGTTTCGATTACTTGTTCATCTGCTAGTAGGCGCATGAAGTTTGCTATTTGACGCTTGGTTTCGATTTTTTCTTGCGGTGCCAGAAATACCGCAAGAATCAACTCGACTTGTTGGATTGCTGGGTTCCAGTTCGCCATTCTTTGTTCTAATGGCAAAATAATGACTTTTGTTGCTTTGACTAATTGATTTTCAATATGAGGTAGAAGTACCCCTTCATCAATTTGAATATCTCCAGTTTCCTCACGTTCCAACAACGCTTGTACGATTTGTTCTTTTTTTATTCCCATTTCTGAATCGACTTGCTGTGCTAGCCATTCATAGACTTCATTTCGTGAATGGAATACTGTGGGAGGAACATATTCGAGCCAATCATCTTTCATTGTATATTTCCTCAATCTTTCGTTGGATTCTTAACTGATCATCTGCTGTTAACATGCCGCTAACAAGTAATGTACGTGCAGGCAACGGATCTTTGATTCCAATGGTTGTTAAAATCAATTCAATTCCGGGATTTTTTTCTAATGCTGATTGGTAATTCTTGGTGGCAATCACATCAACGACCGCCAGTTCAGGAAACTTCTTATTGATTTTTGCTCTTAATAATTCTGAAGTACCGATCCCTGTAGTACACATGATCAGTGTTTGAATCGGTAGTTGCTGTGTTTCCAACATTCGTGCAAAATATAATGTGATAAAACCGATTTCATCTTGATTGATCAAAGGTAGCTGATACTTTTTGCTAACATCTTTAGAAACGACTGATACATTTTTATAAATCTCTTCATAGGTCAATTGAATTTGTTCTAACAATCCGTTTTTGACATGGATATGATTTTTTAACCGATTGAGCATTGGTTTGATGTGATTGGCTAGATCAACAAAAATCGCTTCATTCGCCACCTTGAGATTGATTTTGTCGCCCACCTCTTTCAGGTAATAAGAGGTAATTTCTGATACTTTATCTGGAAAAACCTGTTTCTTTTGCGTTGTTTTTTCCATCCGTGAGGATACTAGATATTGATACAAATAATAGACTTCGTTCATCGGTAAGCGAGTAACGAGATAACGTTCCACGTTTTGGATCACGATCATCGCCATCTCATAAATTGGACTTTCGTGGTCTAACGATTGAAGTTGCTCGGTAGATAACTCGATTTCTTTGATTTGGTAATTCGTCTTTCTGGAACGGCTGATCATGATGTACAGATGTGAAAAAATATTGACGTTATAAGGATAAGGGATTCCACCGCCTAATGTTTTTTCAATCAATTTCAATTGTTCTGATACAAACAACACATCGTAACGATTAAAATTCAGCTCTTTTGTGCGATTGATTTCATCAATGTCAAGAATATTCATCCGCCAGATGACTTCGGCGATCCCTCGCCGAATATTTGTTTCTGATCCTTGGATCGCAAGCGTGCGATTTTTACGGATCAGTTCAAGATCAAACTTTTTTATTTTCTTAGCAATCTGCTTTTCATCATTGGCAATAGCAGAATCACCAACATAATAATCTCTGAACAGCTCAGTGATTTTAAGTGCTTTAGGTGAAACCATTAGCAATTCTTCCATTACTCGATCTTGACGTTCAGCAGGCGATAGCTCTACAGAGGGTTTATTCAGTTCATTGGTTTGTTCGATAAACTTCCCATAATCTAATTTGTACCCCCGACCTTTTTCGGCTAGGATCAAGTGACCGTTAGGAAATTCAAGATTGATTTTCTTTATCAAACGGTAAATTGTTTTGGTCGAAGTTTCTAATAGAATGGCTAGTTCTTCTGAAGTCATATAATCTTTTTGTTTTGATAACAAAAGGATCAACTTATTTTCTCGATTCATCTGACTAGTCATGTTTCATCCCCCCTGTGTATCTTTATCATAAGACACATTATTTATTTTGTTTCACTGGACTTTGTCCATTGCAACAGACAATTTTGTATGCGTTTTCTTTAACTTCGTTATCCGTTACTTACTTTTTACGAAAGCGTAAGAAAGATTTTGTTTATTATAGTCTTTTTTAACTTATTATGGGAAAAAATTACTCATTTTCAAACAATCCCAGGATCCCATAAGAATTTTAACAAAAAGAGAGGAGGTTGAGACAAAAGTGTTTAGCATCAAGAAATAAGAAGGAATTTCCGAAAATTGCTTCTCAAATTTTTGGTAAATTTCGGCTTATTTCCGAAGATGCTGCTTTTGTCTCACCGTTTATTCGTTTTTGAGATACTAAAAGAGCCTGAGACAAGTTTTGTCCCAGGCTCTCTCTAATAAATAATGAATGGTGTACAAAATTCTTAGTGACTACTGTTGTGCTACCTTCTACTTCTTTATAGTACCTTTAATTTTCACGTCCATTCGTTTTTATCTCTTGGATCGTTGGTTCCACACCAGAATCAAACTTTCGCAATAAGTAAATTTTTCTGATATTCAAGACTAATGTTTTAATGACAGCATACACCGGAATACAAATCAACATTCCTAGAATCCCTGCGACACTGCCAGCACCGATCAACACTAAGATAATCGTTAATGGATGCATATTCATGTTTTTCCCAAATAATAACGGTTTGATTACATTTCCATCTAATTGTTGGATAACAAGGATCGAAAGCGCCATGTATAATGCTTGGAATGGTGAAACAAATAGACCAACGATCACTGCCGGGACAGCACCAATAAAAGGTCCCACATATGGAATAATATTGGTGATACCACAAAATACAGCTAACAATAAACTATATGGTTGTTTAAAGATGGTCATAGCAATAAAACTCATGATACCAATGATAACCGCATCAACGATCGTACTACTGATATATGCCGATAACGTCTCATTTAGTTCTTTGACCGTTTGACGTACTTCACCTCGAATCCCTTGTGGAAAGAATTTTGCTAAAGCATCGATAAATTTGTGTCCGTCTTTAAACATGAATAATAGAATAAAAGGCACGGTAAACAGTAAAACAAAAAACTGCATCATAAATGAAAAAACTTTAGAGACACTGCTGGATAAGCTTACCAATACAATATTGAACAAATTACTCAACGAAAGATTAGCCGAAGCTAATTGTTCTTCAATATTGAAATTTTTGATTTCCTCACGCTGTGCCAATTCATTGAGCCATTTACTTGTCTCTTCCGCATACATCGGCAAACTTTTAGTCAACTGGATCGTCTGTTCTGCCAATTGAGGAATCACATTCATTATCGCTAAAACCGCTAGTACGACTAGAACAACTAGCGTTAATATGTATCCATAAACCCTTGGGATTTTTCGTTTTTCCAAAAAAACAACGACCGGATCAAACATATAATAGAAAAATCCAGCAACCAGCAATGGCAATAAAATCGCTGATAACATTTTTAACACTGGACTAAAGACATTTGGCATCTGTAAAATAAAATATACCCCAATGATCGTTAGTACCAACTCGACAGTCCAAAATAATAATTTTGAATTTTTAAACTTTGATTGCATACCTCTCCTCCAACTCTTGATACTTTCATTTTATCATTTTATTAGAATTAAAGCGCTCTTTTCTGATAAACAGCTACAAAAATATTCTTTCTTTTTCTAATTACTAGTAGCTAATTTTCAAATTTAAAAAACTTCTAAGCTTAATGACTGAAATCAATATCTAAACAAATGCAAATAAATCAAAAAAAGACACCAAAAAACGCTCATTGGCTAAAATAGGAAATACTCTCTTAGCGAATGAGCGTTTTTTCTTTTGTAACCGACTCTTCATAAAACCAATGTGTGAAAAGCCTTATATTACCAACTGAAAGGAATTGTTTCATTGTGCCACACTAACTAAATGAAGCTTCATGATATTTTTATGGACAGATAACTCTTCAATGACATCTGCATACGTCATGTCCTTTGGTAAGTCAATTGTATAAATATTTTTATATACCCGATAATCCTCCACGAAATCCACGTCAAAATTTACGTCTTCAATGATAATTCCTCGTTGTTCAAAATACTCGGTCAAGAAATCTTTGGTTTCTTTCCGATGAATATATTGAATTTCTAGTTTTTTGGTCGTTGGTACGTGGATAATTTTTTTGACAACCGTTAATGCAATCACGATCCCGATAAAACTAATGATCGCAATCCAATAAAATCCCATACCAATGGCGATTCCTAGTCCAGCAATCGCCCACAGGGAAGCAGCTGTGGTTAGCCCGGTGACTGATTGTTTCGTCACAATGATCGTGCCAGCTCCTAAAAACCCAACGCCACTAACGACTTGTGCAATCAAACGTGCTTCATCTGAGCGAATCGTACCAACTAGTTCTGGGTATTCTAACGCATCACGTAACGCTTTACTTGCAATTTCCACTTGGATCAACGCAATGATACAAGCACCCATACATACTAAAATATGCGTCCGCATCCCTGCTGGACGATTTTTATATTGCCGTTCAAATCCAATCGCCCCGCCAAAGATCAATGCAATCCCTAGTCGTAAGATGATTTCTGGGACCGATAAGATCATCTCATCCATATAAATCCCCTCCAAACCAATATAGCATGTTTCGCAACTTCAAACAAAGCAAATCACCCCATTGCTTTGTGCGACAGATTAAAAATCTTATTCGATCAAAAAAGGGAGCTGAAAACGAGCAGCCCCCCAAAATTTTTATTTATTCTTATAGTTTGCTTCCTGCTGCATCATCAATAATCACGATCACGTTGTCGTGTTCTTGTAAAGCACTTGCTGGCAAATCAGTGGTCATTGGTCCTTGAATCATTCCTTTGATTGCATCTGCTTTGTTTTCACCATAAGCAAGTAAGACAATCTCTTTTCCTTTTAAGATCGAACCAATCCCCATTGAGACAGCTTTTGTTGGAACATCTTCTGCCTTTTCAAAGAATCGTTTATTCGCATTGATCGTGGATTCTGTTAAGTCCACTACTGAAGTTGTGCCATCAAATGGTGCACCAGGTTCATTAAATCCGATATGTCCATTTTGACCAATTCCTAGAATTTGGATATCGATTGGATGTTGTTCAAGGATTTCATCGTATTCTTGACAAGCCGCTTCAAGATCAGCAGCTTTTCCATCTGGTACATATGATTCTTTAAATGGTTTTTTATCAAACAATTGGCTATTCATAAAATGACGGTAACTTTGATCATCTGAACCGCCTAGTCCAACGTACTCGTCTAAGTTTACAGAAGTCATGTCACTGAAATCCAGATCGCTTGAAGTCATTTCTTTGTATAAAGTAATTGGCGTACTACCTGTTGCAAGACCTAATACTTTTGCCCCATTTTCCATGCCTTTTTTAATAATTTCAAAAGCTTTTTTTCCGCCCTCTTCAGCATTTTTCACTCGAATGATTTCCATAACGACTACTCCTTTGTTTTTGGTATAGCCCAATTATAGCACGACTTGTCTTTTTTTACAATATTAGTATAGACCAAAACCAACGATTTTCGTTTTCTTGACAATCCTGTCCCTTGCATGTTAGGTTGCATAAGATAACCTATCGCATGTCCTTTAAACTGATACTTTTAGTATACGTTTTTTATAATTAAAACATTAAAGACCAAGAAATTTAGAAAACAATCGCTACTTCTCATTAACTGAGAAACGATTTTCTAAAAGACGAGCAACTTATTTAAAAATTTTAACTGACATGTTCTCCTAGATTCGTTCGATCATGTCGAATGATCCCATAGTATGTTGAACAACTTCAGATCAGCTTTTTTATTTGTTTTGCTTTCTTCTATTAGTCTTCTTAACATGCATAACATTATTAGAAAGGAACAGAACATGAGTCTTTTAACATTAACAAATATCACGCAACAATTTGGAGATAAAATCTTATATGAAAATGTACAACTCCAAGTCAATGCTGGAGAACATCTAGGATTGATCGGACAAAATGGAGCTGGCAAAAGTACGTTGATCAAGATCATCACAGGAGAAATTCTACCAGATGATGGACAAGTCCATTGGCAAAAAAATATCCATAGAGGCTATTTAGATCAATATGTAGCGGTGGATGATACATTGACCATCGAAGAATTTTTAAAAACAGCCTACTCTGATGAATTTAAAAAAGAAGCATTGATTACCCAACTTTATCAAGAATACAGCGAAACAATGGAAGAGGAGTTACTCGAAAAAGCGGGAAAACTTCAAACAGAATTAGACCAAGGAGTATTCTATCAAATTGATACCTTAGTCGCTGAGATGAGTAGTGGTCTAGGCATTGATGTTTTAGGATTGTCCACTCCTCTAAAAAAACTGAGTGGTGGTCAACGTTCCAAAGTGATTTTGGCAAAATTACTCTTAGAAAATCCCGATGTTCTGATCTTAGATGAACCAACCAATCACTTAGATGACCAACATATCCAATGGCTTACTCAATTTTTACAATCATTCGAGGGCGCTTATATCGTGATTTCTCATGACCAGGAATTTTTAGATAAAATCACAACCCATATCGCTGACATAGAATTTGGTAAAATCACCAAATATACGGGTCATTTAAAACAAGCATTACGACAAAAAGAACAAAACCGTGAAAGTTATCTACGCCAATTCCATGCCCAACAAAAGCACATCGAAAAAACCGAAGCTTATATCCGAAAATATAAAGCTGGTTCTCGCTCTACCATGGCAAAAAGTCGCCAAAAACAATTAGATAAAATTGAGCGATTGACTCCGCCTGCCTCAACAGCTAAGCCAATCTTTGATTTTCCTTATTCTCCGATCGTAACGACATTGGCTGTTGAAACGACCGATTTAGTTATTGGGTATGACCGACCTTTGCTTTCGCCGATCAACCTAACCATCCGCTTTGGTGAAAAAGTGGCGATTCGTGGATTTAATGGTATTGGTAAATCCACACTTTTGAAAACCTTGATTGGTGAAATCGAACAACTAGCCGGCGAATATCATTTTCCCGACAACACAGCGATCAATTATTTCTCACAAGATCTCATTTGGGAAAAACCTTTAGAAACACCCTTACAATATCTAGGCGCACAGTTTCCTAAAGCAACCGTTAAAGAATTAAGAAGACAACTAGCCAAATCTGGTTTAGTCAATCAACTAGCTAGTGAACCACTTTCTACTCTTAGCGGTGGTGAACAAACCAAAGTAAAATTGGCACAACTCACGATGAACCAAGGAAACTTATTAATTCTTGATGAACCAACGAATCATATCGATCATGAAACAAAAGATAGCTTACAAACCGGTATCAAGCATTTTCCTGGGACGGTGATCATCGTCTCTCATGAACAAGAATTTTACCAGGATTTAGTCGATCGAGTCATTGAAATTGAGGGATAAAATTGACTAAATTCTCTAAAAATAGATTATGTACAGCCTTTAACACCAGCCTGTCTCCTCTACACAAGAACCCTTGTGTGGGTGGGGGCTATTGCTGTTTAGATCATCGTTTTTTACAATCTTCTCTCTTTTCTTAATTGTCCAGGTAAACATCGCCCCAATTTAGAATCGTTAAAAAAACGGTAGACTCATAAAGTGTCTATTGTATCTTCATTCGCCAAAGTTCGAAGATGGTTACTTTTTTCTACATGGTCAATTATTAGCAAAACCAACGTCGGAAAAGCGGTGAGTAATCTAACTTTCTCTAAAATGGAAATTACTACTTTGCCCGTTATCTCCTACTAAATAAACATCCCTATCACTTCCACCACTTCAATCCACGTCAACAAATCGCATTGTTCAATTTTTTCAATATTTCTTGTGGTATAATCAACCGATCTTAATTGGTGTGTAGCTACTTCACCCACTATTTTCTGCGGGTCTTTTATTTCAATATATGTTGCAAAGTTCCTCTTTGTAGAAGTGATAGGACAAACTAAGCAAAAACCTGTACGCTCATTAAACTCGTCTCTACTAACTACTAACGCAGGTCTACGCTTTCTTATCTCTTTACCTTTAGAAGGGTCAAAGTCGATCCAAATAATATCCTTTTGTTTTGGATATTTCCTCTAGTATTCCTCGCCTTCAAGTTTCATGCTATCCCATTGGGATTCTTCGGCTGTAATCGATTCTCTAAAACCTTCCCAAGCCTTTTCGTTTTTAAAAATATCTTCTTTCTTAGGTTTCAATATATACGCTTCTCCTACTTTCAAAATAGTAAATATTTCTCCCACTTTTGAAGATATATCCTTCGGGAAAATTGTTCCCACAGAATTACCTATTTTTCTTGCTACTGTTTCCATATCTTTCATCTCCAATCCTTTTGCTAAATTAAGTTAAACTCAGTTTAACGAAATTATCAAAACATATCTTTTAAGTGAATAGATTTTTATGGAAACAACTCATTTTCATATGAAAATGTTATACAAATTAAATATAAAAATTTCTAAGTAGTCTACTGAATATTTTTTTGGATCTTTCATAATATAACTGGTACTAAACAAAGTGATTTTATACTATTGAACGTATCCATATTATTTTTTCGTTGGAAGTTGCACGAAATTTTCTAATAACTGCGGTTGATCACGAAATCAGTTATAGAAACTCCCAAATAAAATAGGATAGAAGTATATTAAAAAAGTAAGCGAAGGAATCGAAAAACGACTTTCGAATCCTTCAGCTTACTTTTCAAGTTGGACACTTCTATCATGACCGCTTTTGAAAAATGATGTATTGACAAATATAGGCACATAATTGAAAGGCTAAACCAGTAAGTGTCACACCGAGCCAACCAAATTGTTGCCACATCGTTGTGCCTAGTAATGAACCAGTAGCACCACCGATAAAATACATAAACATAAACACTGTATTATTCCGATTACTTGCTGCTTCGCCTAGTCCTTGTACTCGTGTCTGATTTGCCACTTGCCCAAATTGATTCCCGACATCTAACAGAATAATTGCCACTAACAAAACGACTAAATGACTCCCTGCAACTAATAAAGCAACAAAACTGAGCGTTTGCATCGCAAGTCCCATTCCGACAATCTTTCTCTCGGAATAAGAATCAGACAACCGCCCAACAATCGGTGCAGCTACTGCTCCTGATAGCCCAAAAATCGCCAAAATTCCTGCTTCAAATGTTCCCCAATGGTACACCGGACTACTGATATAAAAAATCAATGTTGACCAAAAAATCGAAAAAGTTCCAAACATAAAAAAGCCACTAATAGACGCTTCTCTCAATAAGCGTTGTGTTTTCACTAAATAAGGTAAACTTTTTAAGGAATCAAGATACGATACAGATGAAGTTGTTTTTATTTGCGTTCTTGGCATTTTCCAATACAATAATCCGGTCAAAATAGCCACTAACACTAAAGCGAAAAGATAAATCATCCGCCAAGAAAAGAGGCTTGCTACAATGCCCGAAACCGTCCGTGAAAGTAAGATCCCCACTAATAAACCGCTTAACAAGGTCCCCATCACTTTTCCTCTAGCCTTGGGCCCTGCCAATACTGCTCCATAGGGAATAATAATTTGGGGCACGATCGATAATAAACCGATCAAAAAAGAAGCACACGCAAATAATGTAAATGACGGTGCAAAAAAGGCCGCTAATAATGAAATCGCAGAGAGTGCAGCCATTCGGATAATCAGCTTCGGACGATCGACTACATCCCCTAATGGCACCAAAAACAACAAACCTAACGCATAACCAAGTTGAGTCAACATCGTCAAAATACCAATTGCACTTGTGCTAACCGATAAACTGGCTGCCACTTTCGTACCAATCGGTTGGATATAATACATATTCGCTACTACCACGCCACAAGTAATTGATAAGAGCAAAATCAGTGAAGATGTTAACGTCGTTTTTTCATTTTTATCCATTTATCTCCCTCATTTCCTTTATTAGTTTACAATTTCTTAGAAAAATTGGGAATAGGAAAGTTCAGTGTTTTACTACTTTATGAAACATAAGTTATCGTGAAATTAAAATAAAAATGAATCGTGAAAGTATAAAACGAAATCAAAGGGATATTTCTTTTAATCATTGATAATATCAATTATTTTACATGTCGTTTTCTACGATCCTTGTAAATAATTACCACTAGAAGTGTCAAAATAAGGACACTAGCAACTAACAACAAAGCAGTCTTACTATAGCCATGAAATAACGCTTCGCCTCCACAAGCATAAAGAATCGAGGAAGGAATCACGCCAATCACGATTGATAAAATGATGTCACGAATTTGTAGATTTAACGTCATCGCTGCAAAGTTGATAACGGAAGAAGGGATCACAGGAACCATGTACCCCACCATTACGCCAATTTTGGGATGTTTCATATTGCGGATCGCTGTTACCCAGCGATTGGATTTTTTTGAATGATCAAACAGCTTTAAATGTTGCATTAAAAAAATCGATAACATATTCCCAAAAGCATTACCAGAGACATTGATTAAAGTTCCTAGCAACGGACCATAGCTTAAACCTACCAATACACCGATGACAGAAGTAGGGATACCTGGAACAGCACACATCACGCTGATCAGTAATATCAAAAAGAGCGCTGTCCGAAAGCCATGTGATCGAATCTGATCCAGTAATGCTTGTCGACTGGTCTTGGGATCCAAAAACATTTGGATATCCGTCTGATACTCCAAATATAAACGATAACCAATAAATAGAATCAAAAGGAGTCCAATAATGATTAAGAAAACACGTAGTTTTTTTGTTTTCATTTTTCCACCTGCCTAAAATAATCCATCTTCTATTAGAGTATCACAAAAATAACTATGAGTCTTTTTTATTCATTTTACGCTTTTTATCACATTGGTAATTATTCAGAAGTATGAGAAAAAGAGTCTGGGGAATCACTTTAAAAACGGGTAAACGGTATTCAAAGAGCTGACCTTAGGCGATAAGTCAAAAAATCTCAAAACATGGGCAGCTGTTTCAAAAAATTCTTTCTTATTGTCATTGGAACTACCCGATACTCTCACAACCTCATTTCCACGGTATTCCAAATTCTATCAGAAAATAAGCCGTAGTACACCAAAAATAGGGGATGCTATTTTTGGATTCTCCGGCTTATTTCTCAGAGCTAGACACTTCTGTCACAGCCTCTTCTGTTCATTTATTTTCCTTTTTTATGTGTTCGAAAAAGTCTTTTTTTATTGTTAATCTGGCAAAGAAAATAACCAAAAGGATTCCTAAGATAATTAGATAGGGTATAAATGTAAGTGTTATTTCTTCTAACCCAAAATGATCGAATATTTTTTTTAATAAATAATCACTCAAAAAAACGAGAAAAAGCACACGAAACGTTCCCCAACCTTTCTCATTTGGTAGCATCTCAACCATACCGACAACAACAATAGGTACTCTAAAATAAATTTCATTGAGAGTAAATGAGTGATGCCCTTTCAAAATGAATTCTACACTTCCTATTAAAATAAACAATACAAGAAATACACCTATTATATATCTGGAATCGAACTTTTTCATCATTACACCTTACTTACATTGTTTTATATTCTGTTCCAATAAAAACAGTCTGCGAATCATTCCGCATTTCCCGAACGTATAATCCAATCCAACCGTTCCCATTTGTATGTAATGCTGCTCTCCAGTTCTTAATCTATCATGATATCTGGCGGGCTATGAGTTGGCAATATGCTTAAAAATAAACGACAATGGTCTTTCTCGGCTTCAATTACAATGATAACATACGCAAAAGAACGAAATAATAGATATTTAAGACTTCGAGTCCGCTAAAACAACCTCTCATTACTACCTCACTATCATCCCACTCCTAAAACGAGCTTTTTCTTTCAGAAAATCTTTAATGTTGGAATAAAAAATAACACCTAATCATTAGCTGATTAAATACTATTACCAAATATCTAAGTACAAAATATCTAACGCGTGTTTACCGTCTTCTGAAAGATTATAGTTCTCATCAAAGGATTGAAGGATATGAAAATCTTCAATTTTATCGTAAATCTGCACAACTTCATCATCCGTATAATTACGATCTTGAATAATGACGTTCAATTTAGTTTTCAAAAACTGGATATCTGCAGGGCTTAGCATTTTATAAAGTTCCATCTTTTACTCCTTATTTCTTTTTTAGAGACATTGGATAGACTGTCATCCTTCAAATATTATCAATCACATAAATTATAGAGCCATAATAAAAAAGCATTGAAACCCTATCGTATCAAGGGTCTCAATGCCAACTAATTTCGAAAAATTATTTAACAGTTACAGATGCGCCAACTTCTTCAAGTTTAGCTTTTAATTCTTCAGCTTCTTCTTTAGATACGCCTTCTTTAACTGGTGCAGGAGCTCCGTCAACTACAGCTTTAGCTTCTTTCAAGCCTAAGCCAGTTGCTTCACGAACTGCTTTGATAACTTTAACTTTTTGGTCTCCAGCTGCAGTTAATTCTACAGTGAATTCTGTTTGTTCTTCAGCAGCAGCAGCGCCACCAGCAGCAACTGCAGCTACAGGAGCAGCAGCAGATACGCCAAATTCTTCTTCAATAGCTTTAACTAAGTCGTTAAGTTCTAGGATAGTTGCTTCTTTTAACTCAGCAACAATGTTTTCAATGTTCATTGCCATTATAATTTCCTCCGTTTTAGATGTTCGTATTTTTATTTATGCTATGCGGCTATTAAGCTGCATCTCCATCTTCTTTGTCTGCCACTGCTTTGACAGCGTAAGCCACGTTGCGGACTGGCGCTTGTAGTACAGATAGCAACATAGATAGAAGTCCTTCGCGGTTTGGCAATTTTGCCAATGCTGTGATTTCTTCCAATGAAGATACTTTACCTTCGATGATACCGCCTTTGATTTCTAATGCTTTTGCTTCTTTAGCAAATTCGTCCATGATTTTCGCTGGTGCTACAACGTCTTCGTTACTAAATGCAACGGCTGTAGGTCCAGTGAATACTTCGTCTAAGCCTTCTAATCCAGCTTTTTTAGCGGCACGTGAAAGGATTGAGTTTTTGATAACTTTCATTTCTACGTTTGCATCACGAAGTTGTTTACGTAAACGAGTCACTTCATCAACAGTTAAACCACGGTAGTCAACTACGACTACAGAAGCTGCTGCTGTAAATTTTTCGCTCACTTCATCAACGATTGCTGCTTTTTTTGCGATAATTGCTTCACTCATTTTTGAGTTTCACCTCCTGAATTTTGATGGAAGAGTTTTTACACTTGATCATTGACCAAGTATTGTTCATCATCTATTCACTTTGTTCTTAGTGATTCATCATGCTTCGCTTGAGAGGGAACTTCGCTCACTCTGTTCGCCAAGTATTGTTCATCATCTACTCACTTCGTTCTTAGTGATTCACAATAAAAAAACTCTATGCCACCGTAGACATAGAGGGACTATTGAAAGTATTCAATAAACGTCCTCGGTAGGAAATTAAGGCTACGCCACCTACTGTCTTCGGTACAAGTTAATTATTAACCTCAACTAGCTTAGCATGCTAAACTAGTTGAGTCAAGAATTATTTTTCAGTTGGATCAATCAACGTTCTAATTCAAGAATTAGAAAGAAGCTTGGTCTACATGGATACCAGGTCCAAATGTTGTTGTAACTGTGATATTTTTCATGTATTGACCTTTAGCTGCTGATGGTTTAGCTTTCACTAATACATCATGGATTGTTGCAAAGTTTTCAACTAATTTTTCATTGTCGAATGATACTTTACCGATTGGTACATGGATGTTTCCAGCTTTGTCTACGCGGTAAGTAACTTTACCAGCTTTTACTTCGTTAACAGCTTTTGCTACGTCCATTGTTACAGTACCTGTTTTAGGGTTTGGCATTAAGCCTTTAGGTCCTAAAACACGTCCTAGACGACCAACAGTTGCCATCATATCAGGTGTAGCAACAACTACGTCAAAGTCAAACCATCCGTTTTGGATTTTTTGAACCATGTCGTCGTCACCAACGAAATCTGCACCAGCTGCTTCAGCTTCTTTTGCTTTGTCTCCTTTAGCAAAAACTAAAACAGTTTGTGTTTTACCAGTTCCGTTTGGTAATACTACAGCACCACGAATTTGTTGGTCTGCTTTTTTAGGGTCTACGTTCAAACGGTATGCAACTTCAACAGTCGCGTCAAATTTTGCAATGTTTGTTTCTTTTGCTAAAGCTACAGCCTCGGCAACAGGATAAACTTTACTTGAATCAACTTTTTTTAATGCGTCTTGCATTTTTTTGCTCTTTTTAGCCATTTTGGTTCCTCCTTGATTGTGGTTATAACGGTTGTACCTCCCACGTGTTCTATATCTTTCAATACAGAGCCAACTGAGAAGCTACTTTCTTAGGGTGTAGCGATTATTCTACAGTGATCCCCATGCTTCGTGCAGTTCCTTCAACCATGCGCATAGCTGCTTCGATGTCAGCTGCGTTTAGGTCTTCCATTTTTAATTCAGCGATTTCTTTTACTTGATCGCTAGAAACTTTAGCAACTTTAGTTTTGTTTGGTTCGCCTGAACCTTTATCGATTTTTGCAGCTTTTTTCAATAATACTGCAGCTGGTGGTGTTTTTGTAACGAATGTGAATGAACGGTCTTCGTATACAGAAATAACAACCGGAATGATTAAACCTGCTTGATCAGCTGTACGAGCGTTGAATTCTTTAGTGAATCCCATGATATTGATACCCGCTTGACCTAGTGCAGGACCTACTGGTGGAGCTGGAGTTGCTTTACCTGCAGGAATTTGCAATTTAACGATTTTTTCTACTTTCTTTGCCACGAGACATACCTCCTTAAGTCCGTGATGTGGTTAATTGGAGATGCATATTTCTCCTCCCACGTTTTCACTCATAATCCTTCGATTATCAGTCAAAATAATGCATATGACAATGCACACTGATACATTATAGCAAATATATTCTATTTTTCAAGATTTTTTTCTGATAAATGTTTAATTTATTGCTTGAACCTCTAAAAAAAACTAAAAATCAACAGGAAGTCCACCTCATCTTCCTTCTTTTGTGATACACTTACGCTGAAAAGAAAACAAGCGAAAATACATAAGGTATCACTACCGCTCACTCATTAGTAATTTAGAAATTTCTGCTTTCTTCTATTTAAAAATATAAAAATATTGTTCGATATATTTTCATAGCTATCATTGATGTGTTTCCTAGATTAATGCACGCTTGTGAAATATTTATCTAATTTAACTAATGTAGTTTATGGTTCAAAAATGATGAGGAAACGAGTAAGTGAGCTATACACAGTTCACTTACTTTTGCTGGGGTGTTTATCTATTTTAAAGAGGTGGAAAAATGAAAGAATTAAGATATCGTAGTGTTTTTGACATTATTGGTCCAGTCATGATCGGTCCAAGCAGCTCTCACACTGCTGGAGCTGCTCGAATCGGCAAAATCGTCCGTAGTATTTTTGGGGAACAACCAGATTCTGTAGATATCTATCTTTATGAATCATTTGCAAAAACCTATCGGGGACACGGAACAGACATCGCCTTAGTTGGTGGTTTGTTAGGCATGGAACCAGATGATGAGCGTCTGGCAGATTCACTGCAGTTAGCTTATGAAGCAGGAATGGAAGTTCTCTTTGTGCCTAAGGGTGAAAAAGCAGAGCATCCTAACTCCGTTAAACTATTGTTGAAAAAAGGAAAACGGAAACTTTCAGTCACTGGTATCTCGATTGGTGGCGGAAATATCCAAATCTCGGAATTAAACGGCTTCAAAATCTCATTAAGCATGGGAACACCGACCTTTATCATCGTTCATCAAGATGTACCTGGGATGATTGCTAAAGTAACGAATATCCTTTCAGAAACAAATACAAATATCGGTACAATGACTGTTACACGAGAATCAAAGGGTGAAAATGCCATTATGATTATCGAAGTAGATGATCCACAAGTAGATGACACTATAAGTAAACTAACGCAATTACCGAAGATCGACAGCGTTAATTATTTTGATTAAAGGAGGAAGAAAGATGTTTTTCTCTATTGAAGAGTTGGTTCGCCAAGCAGAAAATTATCCTAGTGTCGCAGAATTAATGATTGCTGTTGAAATGGATATGAGTGGTCGTCCACGAGAACAAATCATTGCAATCATGGAAAAAAACCTCAGTGTCATGGAACAATCCATCGCTGAAGGAAACGAAGGTGTAACGTCTGTGACTGGAATCACTGGCGGCGATGCCCAAAAACTAGCTCGTTACTTAAAAGAAGCCGACTTTTTAAGTGGTGAAACCATTTTGTCAGCAGTCCGCAACGCTATCGCTGTCAACGAAGTAAATGCAAAAATGGGATTGATTTGTGCCACACCTACAGCGGGAAGCGCTGGTGTTGTACCCGGCGTCCTCATGGCTGTCCGTGACCGATTGTCGTTGACCCACGAACAACAGATTGAGTTTCTTTTTACCGCTGGCGCCTTTGGATTAGTCATTGCCAATAACGCCTCCATCAGTGGTGCAGAAGGCGGATGCCAAGCAGAAGTAGGTTCAGCAAGTGCAATGGCCGCTGCCGCTCTTGTCTGTGCAAAAAATGGTACGCCCCATCAAGCAGCCCAAGCTATCGCAATTACGCTGAAAAACATGATGGGTCTGATTTGTGATCCTGTCGCAGGCCTTGTTGAAGTCCCTTGTGTTAAAAGAAACGCCCTTGGCTCTTCTCAGGCGTTCATTTCGGCAGATATGGCATTAGCAGGAATCGAAAGTGTCATCCCACCAGATGAAGTCGTCGCAGCGATGTATCAAGTAGGTCGTCAAATGCCAGCCATCTTTAAAGAAACAGCTGAAGGTGGCTTGGCGGTGACACCAACAGCAAAGCGTTTGACTGAAGATATATTGAATCGATAACCATTACTTGGGTTTATGATCCTTTACTCCCCATGAATACAACTATATTTTAGAGGTTGAGACAAAAGTGTTTATTCGCTTTTAGAGATATGTAGAAGAGACTGAGACAATTTTTGTCCCAGTCTCTATTTTCATCTTAGCTGCACCTTTACGTCGTATCTCACACTGATTGATGCTCTGAATCGTTCATCTTCGATTTTCGTCCTTCTTTTTCTTAATCTCTTCTCAGAATGAAACACTTTTTAATGCCCTCTACTTCATGTTCCAAAGAAACTGGCGCGTGAGGGCATCAACTTCTTTATTCTCATGAAGCATACTATGCGTTACGTTCTCCCCTGTGATCACTTTTTCTTCCACTTGATTTCCATGTTGCTTCAATAACGCATACACTGCTAAAGCGCTGCTTAATGGCACCGTCCCATCACTTAAATCCGTCTCACTCACTTGTCCTGCAATCAGCAGGATTTGTGTAGTAGTTGGCACATTGCCAATAAGTCGTTGGTAGTCTTGATAACGACTAGAAGCTATCGCTGGACCATTAGCTAATTCATCGCTGATACTTTGCCCATTATTTTCTTCAAAGTCATTGAATGGTGCGGCAATTGCCACGAATTTATCCACTTTAGGCAACGTTTGATCTTGTCCATAAGTAGCTAAATACCGAAGACCACTGACGCCCCCCATCGAATGCCCTACCAGATTCACTTGATTGATTCCATACGTCTGTTGCAAATAACTTAAGCAGTCTTTGATCCATTCTGTTTGGTTCCATTCATTATTTTTATTATCTACAAATAGAACTTGGATCATTGGATTATCTGCTTCTTTTGAAAGTTCTCCTTCTGCCTGTACATTGCCATTGACATCAACCGTCAATGTTAATTCTTTTTTCCCACTCTCTGATGATTCCAGGCGCTGGATCATTCCTTTGAATGAATTAACTGTCCCACTATATCCATGGAAAAACAAAGTAGGGGTAGTCGATTGCGTTTCCTTTTCTTTCGTTGCTTGCGTTGTTTCAACTGTTTTAGCAGCTTCAGACGACTGACTTGTTTCTTTTGTCTGACAGCCACTTATAAAAAGAACACTGACCATCAATAAAAAGCCGACGATTCCAGACTTTCTCCAATTTTTCATTGTTTCTCCTTTCTAATTTGATCGATTCTCTGACTAGCATTCTCAATTTTCCACTGACAAATCGGCTCAAATTCCCAACCTATATTAGTGGTTATTCGTGAACGACTTGAAAAAATAAACCGAAATATTGCAAAAATAGGTTAAACAATTTTTGCAAATCTCGGTTTCAATCTTTTAGTCGTGATGCTATCTGATCGTCGCATGGATTTCTATTTAAAAATCCATCCTCAGATAGTTGAATACTTAGTCGATTTTATCTACTTGTTCAAAATCAAGTTCAGTACTTGTTTCACGACCAAACATATCAATATTAACTTTTAGTTTTTCTTTTTCTTCATCTACTTCAGTTACTTGACCTTCTAAGCCTGCAAAAGCACCTTCGATGATCTTGATTACTTCGCCAACTTCGATCTCTAGATCTGTTTGACGAAGACTCATACCGATTGAACGTAAGATGTGACTTACTTCTTCTGGCAATAATGGAGCTGGCTTACTACCTGCACCATGTGACCCTACAAATCCTGTTACACCAGGTGTATTACGTACAACATACCAAGAAGCATCTGTCATAATCATTTCTACTAAGACATAACCAGGAAATGTTTTATGAACGATTTCTTTTTCTTTTCCGTTCTTTACTTCTTTCTCAGTTTCTTCAGGAACAACTACACGAAAAATAAAGTCAGCCATTTTCATACTTTGCGCACGTGATTCGATATTTGCTTTTACTTTGTTTTCATAACCAGAGTATGTATGTAGTACATACCAATTTTTTTCAAAAGATTCCATTAAAGGCTCCTCATTTCGTTGTAAAATAAAAAAACCCCAGTTTCCCGAAGTTTTTCTTCACGTTGATTATAGCACGATATCCTTGCTTTTACTAGCGACTTATTTTAGTAAGTAAGCAAATAAGCTTTGGATCGCTGTGTCCATTACGAAAAACATCACACCAAAGATAATTGATGTTTCAATGACAACTAGTGTGTCTTTGCGTAATTGTTTGCCACTAGGCCAAGTCACTTGTTTCATTTCATCTTTTACACTTTTAATGAATTTCATTGCGGGCCCTCCTGTCCTCTATTTTGTTTCTTTATGTAATGTGTATTGATTACAATATTTACAAAATTTATTGATTTCCAAACGTTCGCCACTTTTTCCTTCACTAACCGATTTGGTATAGTTTCTAGAACCACAAACGGAACAAGCTAATGCTGCTTTCTTCTTTGCCATCCGCTCCTACCTCCTCACTGAAAATCAAAATTATACTCATTTACAGTATCATGGAAAAGATTTTCTGTCAATTCGAGATTGAATAACCTATTGTTTTATAATTAATTATGATATGATTAATTTGAAATTAAGTAAAAATGAGATATATGGAGGTAACTTTATGCTACTAAAAACACTCGTATATAAGAAAAAAGATTTAACAACTGTCACAGAAACTAGTACCTTGGAAGAAGCCTTAGCGATTCTAGAATCCTCTGGTTATCGTTGTGTGCCAATTTTAGATGCTTCAGGAAATATTTTCCGTGGAAATATTTACAAAATGCACATTTATCGTCACAAAGCGAATGGTGGAGATATGACTTTACCCGTCACCCACCTCTTGAAAAATGCAACAAAATTCATTTATTTAGATACTTCATTCTTTAAAATATTTTTTACGATCAAAGAGTTGCCTTATATTGCTGTTCTTGACAATGACAATCATTTCTACGGTATTTTGACCCACAGTACATTGCTAAACATGCTTTCACAATCTTGGAGCGTAGAACAAGGCAGCTATGTTTTAACGATTGCTTCTACTGGAAAACAAGGAGATTTAGCTACGATCGCTAAAATTATCGCAAAACATAGTAGTATCGCAAGTTGCATCACTTTAGATATTGAAAAAGAAGAATACATCCGTCGTACACTGATCACGTTACCTGCACATACAGATCAAAAAGTTTGCGACACGATCGTGAACCATCTTGAAAAGAAAAATTACAAAGTGATCGAAATCGAAAATTTACAAAACCCTGAATAAATGTGTAAAGGATCAGTCAACTTTACGACTTTACGATAGAAAAAAACATACTAAGATTAGAGACTGGGACAAAACTTGTCTCAGTCTCTTCTAGTATCTCTAAAAACGAATAAACGGTGTTCAAACATCAGCTCCTTGAAATAAGCCTGAATTTTTCAAAACATGAGAAGCTGTTTCAAAAAATTCTTTCTTATTGTCATCAGAGCTACCCGATGTTTTCACGACCTCTGATTCACGGTGTTCAAGAAGCAACTCCTCAACAATAAGCGATGATTTTCTAAAATATGAGGAGCTATTTTAAAAAATCCTCTCTTATTCGCTCGGAGCTAAACGCTTCTTTCACAACCTCTAATTTTGCGTAAATAAAAACAGTAGCTAAAGATGAATTTCTTTTAACTACTGTTATCCCTTTTTATAAATATATTTTAACTGATTAACAGGTTTTCCTCTATCTACCTATTGATCGCTATACTCTTTTTTCAAAGTCTAGGGAACGATCCAAGTAATACATCAATGGTGCAGAAATAGCCATAATGATGAACTCACTCAAAGCTAGCGTACCATAAGTTGTCCAAAATGCTTGTCCACCAGTTGGTACCAACATGTACGCAATCAATCCCATACTAATTGTAAAGAAAAGCGTATTTAATGCTAATCTTATTTTGACATTCTTTACTTTATTTTGTAGCAAAGCAGTCAACCCCAATGAAATCAAGGTTTGTCCCCCACCATAGACCACATCTAATATACCAAAACCAAAAAATGCGTTATAGACAATGACGCCACCTAACACGCCCCAAAGTAATTTCCGGTTGAAGACTACTAAGTGATTCAAGCTTTCAGAAATACGAAATTGAATAGGTCCAGAAGAGACTGGTGCCACTAAAATCGTAAGTGCCAAATACAAAGCCATAATAATTCCATTTACTACAACGACCATCAATCGTTGGCGTTCCACCGTTTTTTGCATAAAATATTCCTCATTTCTCCTAGTTTTTTTAATGCGGGATGGTTGATGAACCGCAGCTGTCATAAGCAAGGATTCATTATAGCAGATATCCCCGCGATTTGAAACTGCTCCTACAAAAAACGTTATCTAAATATAAGTCTTTTGCTTCCATGCTATTTATTCAAATCAGGGTGAACTTTACCTCTTATTTATGCACGGTGCTTTTTCAAAATTCCTCTTCTCTGCTATAATAGCCAAGGATAAAAAATAATGTTTGTTTTCTTAGTATCGCTAAGACACAAACCATGTAAAATTAACGATAGAAGTTTCAGTTGCTTGTTCACTAAATGACTAAGCAAAAAATAGTTTGATCATTTTTTCTATTTTAATGAATGAGTGGAATGAGTGAGATTTACTCATCTTCTGAATCAGATGCAGGAGGTAAAAATGAATTTCCATTATTACTTATTGATCAATCCAGCTGCTGGAAGTGGTGCTGGTAAAAAAGTAGCAGAAAAAATGATTCCGCTATTTGCCGAAAAAAAGCTTCACTATTCGATCCAATACAGTGAGTATCCAGGGCATGATGCTAAAATTGCCGAAGAGTTAGCGAAAGAAATATTAGTTGAATGGACAGACGAACCACAAGAAAGCGAGTCTGAATTTTCCCTACTCGTGATCATCGGTGGTGATGGCACACTGCATCAAGTGTTAAATACCTTTTATCAACTAGATGTGGCATTTCCAGTAGCCTATATTCCCGCAGGCTCTGGCAATGATTTTGCTCGAGGGATTGGGTTACCTAGAAATGCCGAGAAAGCATTAGAAAATATCCTAAAGACGAACAAACCTCAAGAAATCAACCTCTTAACTTACGAGGAAAAAGTGAGTGACAAACAAGGTGTAGTAGTAAACAATTTTGGCATTGGCTTAGATGCGGCAATCGTCCATGCTACAAACCACTCTACTTCAAAAACAAAATTAAATAAATATAATTTAGGTTCTTTCGCTTACCTGTTCTCTATCCTACGTGTCTTTTTTTGGCAAAAAGGGTTTCCAATCTTAGTGGACATTGGCGGAAAACAAATCAGTTTTGACAAAGCTTTTTTATGTACTGCAACGAACCATCCTTATTTTGGTGGCGGTGTAGCGATTGCGCCGACAGCAGAAATTGCCAAACCAACGATCGATCTAGTTGTTGTTGAACGAGTGAATTTATTCAAAATCTTGGGAATCATCTTCTTATTACTACAGAAAAAGCAAATGAAATCAAAAAATTTCCATCATTTTACTACTAGCAAATTGCGCATACTATCAACTGTTCCTCAGTATGGTCAAGAAGATGGTGAAGATAGCCAAAAACAACCTTTTGATTTGCAATTAGCTACCAAAAAGCAACTGTTTTGGTGTAACGTGTCACATTGATTTTGCCTATTTTATATAAATTTTCTTCCATGGGTAAGATAACTCCATAAAAAGAGCTGGAGATATTGAAGAGACCGCAAAAGTCAGACTTGTTGGGCTAACTTTTGCGGTCTTTATCTATCTCTTGGCTCTTAAAAAATAAGTAACATTCTCATTAGGAGCGATTCAAGTGAGCCTGAGCCAAAACTTGCCTCAGGCTCTTCTACCTATCTCTAAAAACGGATAAACGGTGTTCAAACATCAGCTCCTTGAAATAAGCCTGAATTTTTCAAAACATGAGAAGCTGTTTCAAAAAATTCTTTCTTATTGTCATCAGAGCTACCCGATGTTTTCACGACCTCTTGCTAAACGGCGTTCAAAAAGCAACTCCTCAACAATAAGCGATGATTTTCTAAAATATGAGGAGCTATTAAAAAAAATCCTCACTTATTCGGAGCTAAACGCTTCTTTCACAGCCTCTTGCTCCATCCCAATCATTGGATCAATCCACTGTTTTTCAATCGCTTCGGTTGTTAAAATATATGTTTTTGGTAGTTGCTCTGTTGGTGCTTCTTCCATCACTTTTGATTCGACAGCCGTTTCGGTTGTGTCTTGTTCTACTGATAAAGTAAAGAGATCATCGCCAACATTTCCCTCCGTTGAATCTACGACATTTTCTTGAGCGGCTTGTTGAGTTGTCTCTGTTTTTACGGGATGAGCAGTTTCTCCTGCCTTGGTATAATTTCCTTCTTCAAAAGGATCATTACCTACGAGGGAATCTTCATAAGCGACAAGCTTCGTCCGTGTAACAAGACTCATACTGTCATTTTCTTCGATCCGTTTCTTCAATGTCGTCATTCGACTAGCCGATTCATTCGCAACGCAAGTAACGTACGCTTGTTCTTCCCCTAGTAGAATCAATAGTTCTTTACTTCTTGTGACAGCCGTGTAGAGAAGATTCCGTTGCAACATCCGTTGGTACTGATGAACCATCGGTAAAATGACCATCTTAAATTCGCTTCCTTGAGATTTATGGATCGAGCAACAATAAGAAAGGGTGATTTTATTCCATTCATTGCGTTTGTAAGTCACTTCATTCGCATCAAATTGAATCACTAATTCATCCACTTTATCTTCTGAATCTTTCGCTAATACGATCCCCGTGATCTCACCCATATCACCATTAAACACATTGAGTTCAGGTGTGTTCACTAATTGTAATACTTTATCACCGATTCGATAAACAGTCTCATTCCAGTGGACTTCTTTCCGCCCCGCACCTCCAGGGTTAAAAATCGACTGCATCATTTTGTTTAACGCATCAATACCAGCTGGTCCACGGTACATTGGCGCCAAGACTTGGATATCTTGTGCAGTGAAGCCTTTATTTTTGGCTTTTTCAACAATCTTTGCGATTAAAGGTTCGATACTATAGGCATCGCTTCGAAAGAAAGAACGATCTTTTTGATTTTGCAAAAAATCACTTGGTAAATGACCTTCTTTGATTTCATGAGCAAGGGGGATAATACTTGATCCGTCTCCCTGCCGATAAATTTGATTCAATTCCACTTTCGGGATTTGGTCAATTCCTAATAAATCATGCAAGACTTGTCCCGGTCCGACAGATGGTAATTGATCTTTATCTCCTACTAAAATCACTTGCATGTTGGTAGGGATGGCTTTAAATAGCGTATTAGCTAGCCATGTATCGACCATCGACATTTCATCGATGATCAACAACCCACCTTCTAATTCTTTCGTACTTACTGAAGGAGATTTTTCTCGACCATTCAAACCTAGTAGTCGATGGATCGTACTGGCAGGTAATCCTGTCGTCTCGTTCATTCGTTTGGCTGCTCGACCAGTTGGTGCAGCCAGTAGGATCGGAAAAATTTCTTGGGTATATTTGTTTGGATCTAATTCTAAGCCATTTAATTCCGCAAACAAATTGACGATCCCATTGATAACTGTTGTTTTCCCTGTGCCGGGACCCCCAGTTAAAATAAATAAAGGTGATCGGATTGCTTCCGAAATTGCTTTTTCTTGCGATTCTCCATATTGGATACCAAATATTTTTTCAATTCGCCGAATGTTTTTCTGCACTTCTTTTTCGTCATAGTTGATTTCTTTTTTTCGACTAAGTAACCGTTGAATCGAGTTACCGATCCCCCATTCTGAGAAATACAGACTATTTTCATAGAGATTGGTTTCTTCTTGTTGGATCTTACCTTCTTCCACAAGTTGAATAATGACCGTCGCCACTTGATCAGGTTGGATCTCAATTGGTCGACTGGTTTCCAAAATTTTGATTGTTTGATGAAGAAGCGTTTCAGCTGGTACATATGTATCGCCAGTTTGAACAGCATGTTGAAAAATCTGATGTAAAACTGCAGCTCGAATCCGTCTTGGTGAATCAGCCGCGATCCCTAATTGTTCTGCAAGATTATCTGCTCTTTTAAAGCCGATCCCTTCCACATCTTCGACTAACTGATAGGGATTTTCCTGGATGATATCTAAAGCTTCATTTTTATATGCTTGATAGATACTAAAAGCTAACTGACTACCAAAGCCATAACGATTCAAGCCCATGATCACTTGATCCATCCCATGGTTCAAACGAATCGTCTCAACGATCATATCTCTTTTGGCCTGATTCAAGCCTGCGATTTGTTCTAATACGGACGGCTCTTCGATGATTTTTTCAATCGCTTCTTCACCTAGTTGCTCCACGATCTTCTCAGCTGTTTTCTTGCCAATCCCAGGAAATTTTTCACTGGATAGATAACCCACGATCCCGTTGACTGTTGTTGGTTTCTCCTGCTCATAGCGTTCAACCTTTAACTGTCGCCCATATTTAGGATGATCGACTAATTCGCCGTAAAAACGATAAAGCTCATTTTCTTGGATCTCACCAAAGCTTCCAGTGACCACAATTTCTTTTTCACGATAGTCAGCTGTTGTTTCAGTGAGCCGAACCAACAGTACTTTATAAAAATTACTTGGATTTTGAAAAAAGATTGCGGCAACTGTACCAACAAAATAAGGCATTTCTTCTGGCTGCATCTTGCCGCCTCCTTTCCAATTAGAGTAATGGTTCTGGTTTTGTCTCTTTTCCTAAAAAGTCAATTTCGTTCCAAACTTTTAGTTCATAAGGCAACAGATTGTTGGGTTCTCCTGTTTCTAAAATCGTCAAACTACTATTATATAAGCCACCCATTTCTCTTAGTTGACTCAGTTTTTTTCCTGTCAACCATTGGATCGCCGCAGTTAATGATGCCCCATGCCCAACAAACAAGATCGGTCCATCATGTAAAGCAACGGCATCAGCCACAACTGTTTCAATACGAGTAATGGCACATTCGATCGCTTCTCCTTTAAAAGGTGTCGGATCATAACGATCTAAGTGGTTACGTAGATTGGGAAGGTTTTCCGGATATCGTTCGTACATTTCATCAATTGATTGACCTTCTAATTCTCCTAAACCCAATTCTCTTAATTTATCAGTATAAATAATTTCGACTGGATGCGCTAATTCTTGGTTGATCCCTTCGGCTGTGTCACGGGCACGCTTAGCGGTACTTGAATAGATTGCTTTAAATGGTACATACTTCACTTTTTTACCAAATGCTTTGATTTCCTCATAGCTTTCAGGTAAAAGTGGTGAGTCGCCTTGGCTTCCTTGAAAACGGCGTTCGAGATTCCATTGTGTTTTTCCATGTCGGGTAAAATATAATTCCATTTATATCGGACTCCTTATAGGCTCATTTAGACAAAGATGATGCTACTATTTTATAAAATTTGTTCCTTAAAAACAAAGAACTCCTTCAATAAAAAGTCCTTGTGATTATTCGTATTGAATCAGAATACTTTGAAAATGACCTCTTGATAAACGGTATTTTCCAAGTTGATTCTGTGCATTAAGTCCAAACCAAGTAAAACATGAAAAGCTGTTTTTCTTTGTTTCTCCTTAATGCTTAAATCAGAGCACTTGAAAGATGACCTCTAGTCTAGTTTATCATTTTCATAATGGTGCGTTAACTCTAAATTAGGAAATCCTTGTTGGCGCAATGCTTCATAGACGATCATTGCAGCCGTATTTGAGAGATTCAATGAACGGACATGTTCGTCATTCATTGGGATTCTTAAACATTTTTCTTCATTTTCACGCATAAATTCTTCAGGTAATCCTGTTGTTTCCTTGCCGAATAAAAAGAAATGGTCTTCTCCATCAGCGAAATTTTCGTCACTATATACTTTATGGGCAAACTTCGATACCAAATGAAGTTTACGTTCCCCTAAATAAGCCATAAAAGCATCTAAATTTTGATGATAGGTAATATTGACATCGTTCCAATAATCCAATCCTGCACGTTTTAGATGTTTATCATCTGTTGAAAATCCTAACGGTTCAATCAAGTGCAAGGGCGTATTGGTTGCTGCACAAGTTCGGGCAATGTTTCCAGTATTTGCTGGAATCAATGGTTCAAATAAAACGATATGGTTCATTAAGATCCATCCTCTCATCTATATGTTAACTAACTAGTAGTGATTTTGGCATAAAAAAAAACGTATCAACTCGGTGTCAGTCACTGCGAGTCGTTACGTTAGTGAAGCTCTTCTCACTAACTTTTATCAGAACAGGAACCTGATAAAAACCAATGAAAAAACAACTTGTCGTTACTATATCATCAACAAACTCTTTTTGCAACCTTTAGAAATGAATAATTTCATTGCAATCGTTTTCTCTTATTTCCTTTTAATAATTCTACGTCAATTGTAATCTTTTTCAAAGGATTCTGGTACACACGCTCTTTGACGTCTTGATTGACTTGCCATTCGAGCGGAGACATCGCTAACAAATCTTGCCGATTTTTTTCTGGGATATCAAATTCGTAAGTAACACGCCGACGTTCAGTCAATTCTAGGGACTCCGCAAACTTAGCCACCACTCGTTCATTTGAATACTGTTGTTTCTCAGGCTGGTCTGGATAAAACGCTTGGCGTAATTCTTTTAAATAATCTTGTTGCGGAACGATTTTCAAGACTTCCCCATCATCGGTTAGCACACGTTGAAATTCTTTATAGTGAGAAGGCGAAAAAATATTTAGAATCGTAGTAAATGTTTGGTCTTCAAAAGGAAGATTGGTTAAATCTGCTACACACCAAAACGCCTCGACCGGCTGAGCAGTAGCCGCATAAACACCTTCTTTAGAAAGATCAAAACCTACGGCCTTTTTCAATGGTTGCAGTCGTGCTAATTCATTTAAAAAGCTTCCTTCGCCACAGCCAACATCTAAAACCTCTGATCCCTGCGATACTTGTTGTGCTAACAAGTCGATGACAGGCTGATACATCCCTGCTTGGATCATTCTACGTCTGGGATCAAACATACTCTGATCATATTCCGTTTTTACCCCATGAGATAAAAAGTAAAGCGTGCCTTTTTTGGATAAGTCGAAGCGATGGTTCTGATGACAAACCAAACCGTTCTCAGTGACTGCTACTCCAGCATGGCAAAGTGGGCATCGGAACAACTGTTGATTTCCCTTTAAAAATTGGCGACCTTGATCAATTTTTTTTAACATTTTTTTTGCTCATTTCTTGTTTTAATCGTTGAATATTGCTTTATTCCCTTTTCATCTTACCGTTAGAAGAAAACTTTAGCAACTACAAAAAATATGGTACAATTTTAGAAGAAGAAGGCGAATGATAAAGGAGCAGGCAAATGATCAAAGAATTTTGTGCAGAAAATTATACTTCCATCCCTCTAGCAATTGCTAAGGGAGCGAACCGGATCGAATTATGCGATAACTTAGCTGCTGGCGGAACCACACCTAGCACCGGAGTGATCGAAGAAGTTTTAAGCTATGCCAATGAAAAAGAAGTACCTGTAATGACAATTATCCGACCACGAGGTGGCGATTTTGTCTACAATGATATTGAATTAAAGATCATGCATACTGATTTAATCGAAGCAAAGAAATTAGGTACAGATGGCGTAGTTATAGGCTGTTTGACTCCTTCAAATTGGATTGATGAAGAGGCAATGGAATTATTGATCGAAACCTCAGAAGGTCTACAAATCACGTTCCACATGGCTTTTGATTGTATCCCGCAAGAACGGCAATTTGAAGCAATTGATTGGCTGGTTGAACACGGTGTAGACCGTATTTTAACTCATGGTGGAGATGCGAACGCACCAATTGAAGCCAATTTTGACCATTTAAAAAAATTGATTGCTTATGCTGACGGACGTCTGATCATCTTACCTGGTGGCAAGGTCGATTACAAAAATGCAGAACATGTTGCCAAAGAACTAGGCGTGAATGAAGTTCATGGAACAAAGATCGTTTCATTCGACTAAATTTTTTCTAGTAATAATAAAAACGTAAGAAGCAAGTTGATTACTTTGCTCCTTACGTTTTTTATTTTTATCACAGACTTGTTGCACCATCTCAAAAGGAATGGCTACATAAAATACCCCATAAACAATGAAGCGATGTTGAAATAGATCAAGACACTAGTCAAATCACTCAAGGTGGTAATAAAAGGACCACTAGCCACGGCAGGATCAAACCCTAAGCGATCCATCAACATCGGAATCAAGCTTCCTGCCAAGTTGGCTACAGTAATCGCAAATAACATGGCAATCCCAATTACAAAGCCTAAAATAAAGTTATGCTTCCAAATTCCTACAATCAAAAAGATCGTCAAGCCAGTGATTGCCCCTGTCACAAGTCCTGTGAGTACTTCAGCTAGAATCAAACGGACAAAACCAGCATCTTTGTCGTCAGAAACAGCCAAACGGCGAACTGCAACCGCCAATGATTGGGTGCCAGCATTCCCCGCAGTTCCGGTGATCAACGAAATGAAGACGGCTAAAATACTTGCTTCACTCACCAGTTCTTCGTAATGGCTGATCAACGAAGCCGTAGACATCCCTAAAAATAATAAGGTGATCAACCAAGGAAGACGTCTAGCAGCTGACTTCACGGGATTTTCATTGATTTCCTCAACATTGACCCCTGCCAAACCAGAATAATCACTTGCAGCCTCATCATCAATAACATCAATAATATCATCAACTGTTACGATCCCCAGTAGATGGTCATCGTAATCTGTTACGGGTAATGCTAGAAAGTCATAATCACGAAAGGTTTGCGCGACATCTTCTTGGTCATCTCCCACATGGACGGATAACACACGTTCGCTCATCAAATCAGAGATCATTGCATCATCATCATTAACGATCAAATCCCGCAATGAAATAACTCCAACCAATTGTTCTTCTTGATTGACGACATAGATATAGTAAATGGTTTCAGCTACATCTGCTTCGTTTTTTAAGACATACATCGCAGAACGAACCGTTTGATTCGCCACGATCGAAACAAATTCTGTCGTCATGATCGCGCCAGCTGTTTCATCTTCATAGTGTAATAACTCTTTGATTTCACTAGCATCGTCAGTAGTCATTAAACTTAAATATTTAGCGACTTGTTTTTTATCTAAGGTATTTAGCAAATCTACCGCATTATCGGTATACATCTCTGAAAGCATTTCTGCAGCATAACTCGGACGCATTTCAGCTAAATACTCTTTCATATATTCATTGTCTTCTTCAATCACATCAAACATATCTGCCAATTCTTTAGGAGATAAGTAGGAATAGATCAGTTGACGATCCTCTTCGTTCAGAGATTGATAGAATTGCCCCTGCTCGTAAATATGCATTTCCAGGAAACTGTTTCTAAATTCCTGTAGGTTATTTTCTCTTAAATCCTGTAGTAACTGGGCAAATCGTTCCTCTAGTTCTTGATTTTCATCCAACTCTATCTCACCTCACCCTAACTTTCAAAATGCTGGAGAACAGTCGCCATATCTTTAGCCAAAGGCTGTTTAAATTCCAATCGTTCCTGTGTAAAAGGATGATCAAAACGCAGGTCGTAACAATGTAAAGCTTGTCTTGCTATTCCAAGATCCATACGCCCACCATACATTTCATCTCCTAATAGCGCACAGCCAATTTCTGAAAAATGAACTCTGATTTGATGGGTTCTCCCCGTATGCAGTTGGATATCTACCAAAGCAACCTCTGCGGTGTTTTTCGTTAACCAATATTCGGTTTGTGCGCTTCGCCCAGCTGTCGAAACCATCCGTTTCAGTAAAGAAGATTGGTCTCTCGCAATTGGAAGGTCAATCCAGCCGTGGGGTGCCAATTTAGTTATTTCGCCACTCACAAGTGCTTGGTATTTCTTCACAAATCGTTTTTCTCGAAGCTGTACATCTAACTTTGCATGAGCAAAGCCATGTTTGGCAAACAACATCAACCCAGAAGTATCCCGATCTAGTCTTGTCACCACATGAATGACTTGATTTTCGTAACCTTGTCGTTTGTAATAAGCTTTTACTCGATTAGCCATCGTATAGTTTGGATGATATTGTGCTGGAATCGAAGAGACGCCAGCTGGTTTATTCACAACTAAAAGATGTTCATCTTCGTAAACGATCTCGATCGGTGTTTCATCTAAAAGCACCGTTTCATGTTCGCCTTCTGCCGGAATGACAATCGTTACCTTATCATTGTACGATAGAGAAAACAAGACATTTTCAGTTTGACCATTTACTTTGATCTCGCCACCTTGAAATTTGATTTTCGCTAACAAACCTTTAGAAATTCCTTTTTCTTTTAAAAAATATTTTATCTGCTGCGGATGATTTTTTTCATACGTCCACACAAATTCCATGTTATCCCTCACCAATAAAGGAATCTTTTACACGATGCCAAAAATGCATATGGCGATAAGAAGCAAAATGAATTCGCTCTTTTGCAATGCGATAATAGATGGAACGAATATTCGATTCCTTAATATCCAATTGGTCGACTGTAACAAGATAATCCTCTGTATTTTCTAATTTGATTTCCAGCCATTCGTCTTGTGCGATGACCATAGGCGAACCGAGTGTACGAAAGACTCGATTATTTAATGAAGCAATTTCAGTTAACTGAAAGGCATTGATACTCGGATGAATAACTGCCCCGCCGATACTTTTATTATAAGCGGTTGAACCTGTTGGCGTAGACACAGCCAATCCGTCCCCTCTGAAACTTTCAAACAATTCATTTTTGATATATACATCGGCAACCATCGTCCGATTTGATCGTTTAATCGTGGATTCATTCAAAGCCAAGAAATGTTTTGCCGGCTTATCATCTAAATAACTGATCTTTATATCGAGCAAAGGATAACTTACACTTTGTTCTTGATTGGTCTGTAAGCTATTGACTAATTTTTCCAATTCATAGTCACGCCAATCCGTATAAAAACCTAAGTGCCCTGTATGGACCCCTAAAAAACGAACTTCATTTAATAGATGGCTATACTTGTGAAAAGCGGACAATAACGTCCCATCGCCACCTACGGAAATCACTAAATCGGGGCGTTGTCCGTCGATTTGAATAGCCGATTGTGTCAAAAGAGCTTTCAATCGTTCGGTAACTTCAATTGTTTTCGCTTCTTGGTTATGAACGATCGCTACTTTCATCCGTGACCTCCTCTTTTTTCTCTCGATTTAATACGGTACGATAGTAAACGTCATCTCGTTTTCCTCTTCCATGGGAAAATAGACGTTGAGCTTCTTGGATTTCTTCCCGAATATTGGACATTTCTTCGTCCAATTGATAAGCCGCTTCTGCCGCACGTTGGAGTCTTTCACTCATTTCTTCAGGAAACACGCCTTGATATTTATAGTTCAATGAGTGTTCGATTGTCGCCCAAAAGTTCATAGCTAACGTCCGGATTTGAATTTCAGCTAAAATTTTCTTTTCGCCACTGATCAACTGAACAGGATACTCAATCACTAAATGATACGAACGATACCCACTGGCTTTTTTATTTGTAATATAATCTCTTTCTTGAATCACTTTCATATCTTTTCTTTTACGAATGATATCTACTACTTGGTGGATATCTTCTACAAACTGACACATGATTCGTAATCCAGCAATATCAGACATTTCTTCTTCTAAACGGCTCATCGGAATATGACGCAGCTGTGATTTTGTCACAATGCTATCGACTGGTTTGACTCGTCCAGTAACAAACTCAATCGGAACATGTCGGTTTTGTTCTCTGAATTGCTTACGGATCCCGCGTAACTTTACTTTTAATTCTGATACTGTTTGTTCATACGGTGCTAAAAACTCTTCCCAATCTCGTTCCATCGCTGATCCCTCTACTTCGTTAACATTCTTTTCTATTTTAACATATAAATGAAGTTTTTTTGTACCTCTCGGCTTTTTGTATTGACCAAAAAGGAAAAATTAGGCAGAATGAATGAAAGGGGCGATCATTATGTCTGAAATGTTAGAAATTGAATACAAGTCCATGCTGACGCAACAAGAATATAGTCAATTGATCCAGTATTATCAACTAAAACCAGAAGATTTTACGGTTCAAACGAATATCTATTTTGATACACCAGATGGACAGCTAGCACAAAAAAATTGTGGATTACGCATCCGATTACTTGAAGATCGGGCAGAATATACACTAAAAACACCTGCAAAAGAAGGAAAACTTGAAACCACTGATACTTTAAGCAAAGAGGAAGCACTCTCTTTCATTGAGCAACGTCAATTACCACGTCAGGGTGCTGTTTTTCAAAAATTGTTAGAATTGGCTGTTCCTTCGGATGAATTGGGTAAAATTGGAGACATTACTACCAAACGTGCGGAATTTCACATTGAGGAAGGTCTTTTAGCGATTGATGAAAGTTTTGGAGAACAATTACATGATTTTGAACTGGAGTTAGAAGTATCTGATGCTACTCTTGGTAAATCTGCCTTTTTAGCGTTTTTGGAAAGACATTCTTTCCCTTATCGACCAGCTAAAAATAAAATTCAACGGATGCTAGCAGCGAAAAATTAAAGTTCTATCATTTTCACAAGGCACTTGAGTTCATTTTTTATCGTTTTTCTGTTAAGTTATACGTTGTGAATAAAAGAATTCACGAGTTGTATAGAATCTATTTTGGGGGAGATTCATATGATCGAAATTTATTTATTTGTTAATCCTTTGGGGAAACATTGTTTTACACTAGAACAACAGTTATTACAATTTATTGAAGAAGAGTACGGAAAAACATCCAAAGAAAAGATGCAATTTCGTTTACTGCCTTTAGTTAATTTGCAGACAATTGGGGATGTCATGCAACGTAACGGAATTTCTCAAAACGACCTCGTTACGCGTAACCACTTATTTTCAACTACCTATTCTGCTGCGTTAGACTGTAAAGCGGCACAGTTTCAAGGTAAGAAAAAAGGACGTCAATTTTTGATCAAAATGCAAGAAGCTGTAGGTTGTAATAAAGTACCGTATTCTCCAGAACTTGCTGAATCACTTTTTGCAGAAGTCGGCGGCGATATCGAGATGTTCAAAGAAGATCGTCAATCCGAGTTTGTTAAAGAAGTTTTTTTCTCTGATCAAAAAATTGCTCGAGAAATGGGCATCACCAAACATCCTTCTGCTGTAGTGTATAACTACTCCTGTGAACAAGACTTTGGTGTCTTAATTGAAGGCACAAATACAGTCCGAAAAATAAAAGAACTTTGTAAGACTAAAAATGATTCTTATCAAATTTTTGATGGTGAACATTTACATACAAATGATTCTCGCTTACAACCAGGAAGTAGCCATTTATATTTACTCTCTAACTAATGATGTCAAGAACCATTCGTTTCACTAACTAACCGTTTTTCAAGTACTTAGATCACTAAGTATTCGAAAAACGGTTATTTGGTGCTTGTAGAAAAATATGGGAATCTTTACCAACATGGACTAATAGCACATCGTCTGAGGTTGAGATAAAAGTGTGTAGCATCAAGAAATAAGAAAGAGTTTTTCGAAAAACGACAAAAAGCAATCGCATCCTTCAGAAAATAGCTGATGCCATTTTCGACCGATACGACTGCTTTTTTTAATGAGACTGGGACAAAACTTGTCTCAGTCTCTACTAGTATCTCTAAAAACGAATAAACGGTGTTCAAGAAGCAACTCCTCAACAATAAGCGATGATTTTCTAAAATATGAGGAGCTATTTTAAAAAATCCTCTCTTATTCGCTCGGAGCTGAACGCTTCTTTCGCAGCCTCTTGCTAAACGGTGTTCAAACATCAGCTCCTTGAAATAAGCCTGAATTTTTCAAAACATGAGGAGCTGTTTCAAAAAATTCTTTCTTATTGTCATCAGAGCTACCCGATGTTTTCACGACCTCTGATTCACGGTGTTCAAAGAGCTGACCTTCGGCGATAAGTCAAAAAATCTCAAAATATGGGAAGCTGTTTCGAGATTTCCATCCTTAATGCTCCTGCGATTACTCGTCGCAGTTTTTACTTGGTGAGCGCTCAGGTCAAGTCACTCTTTTCACGACCTTTTGTTCACGGTGAGACAAAAGCAACATCTTCGGAAAATTTGCCGAAATTTACCAAAAATTTGAGAAGCACCAAGTAGGTAACAATCAACATCAAAAACTAGTTTTTGTGTTTCTTGTCAATTTTCGGAAATTCCTTCTTATTTCTTGATGCTACACACTATTCTCTCAACCTCTTTCAGATTAGTTTGCTAGTGCTTCAACGATTGCTTCGTTAAATGCTGGAATATCATCAGGATTTCGGCTAGTAATCAAGCCTCGATCAATTACCACTGGCTCATCCTTCACGACGGCACCGGCATATTCGATATCTGGACGTACCGTATCATAAGCTGTCATTGTCCGTCCTTCAGTTAAACCTGTTTGAATAAATAATTGTGGACCGTGACAAATTGCAAATAACGGTTGATCATTTTTTAAAAAGTAAGAAACAAAATCAACGAATCGTTGATCTGCTCGTAATTGATCCGGTGAAAATCCCCCTGGTATCAATAGCGCATCGAAGTCTTCAGGAGAAACATCTGCAATACTTTGTTCGACTGTGAATTCTGCGCCTTTTTTTCCTTTGATTGTTTGATTTCCTTCAAACCCAATCAAAGTCACTGTATGTCCAGCTTTTTCTAGTGCTTCTTTCGGTGACGTTAGTTCCACATCTTCAACTAAATCTGTAACGATTGCTGCAACTTTTTTTGCCATTTGTTCTCTTCCTTTCTTATCGCTTAATTCAAGCCTAAAGGAATTTATTCAAGTGTGCAAATCATCTGTTTGGACTAAAGAGCGGTTTTTGTCTCCGTCCATCTTGTTGCTTTTAGTCATTCATCGATGTGATAAACCGGATAACAACCAACCAAATGCGTAGGATAGCCTTGCTCTTGTAGCACTTCAATTAGCTCATTCACCTTGTCGATCTTGTCATCGATAGCAACATCGATAACAAAAAAGTATTCGCCTAACCGCGTTTTTTGTGGGCGTGATTCGATTTTTGTTAAATTCACTTGATTATTAGCAAAGACCGAAAGAACTTGATAAAGCGCCCCAGGTTTATTTTCTGGCAAATCCACAAAGAATGTCGCTTTATGACTGTTTTTTTGTAATTTTGCATCAACAGGCGCGGCACTTAGAACCCAAAAACGGGTCTCATTAGTTGCAATGGACTGGATATCTGATTGCACGATGGTCAACCCAAATTCGTTTGCAGCTTCTTTGGAGCCGATCGCACCTAGACATTCTTCTGGATGGGTTGCTACTTGCTGGGCTCCTTGGGCAGTGGAACCTACTTGTTCAATCTCGACCTTTGGAAAATTTGCCCGTAGAAAAAGTTGTGATTGGGCTAATGCTTGCGGATGACTACAAATCTTTGTGATATTTCGCCAGTTGGCTTGTTGGGTCGGATGGACCATCAATTGTTGTCGGATAGGCAGAACGATTTCTCCTTGAATAGAAGGTAATGTCTCATACACATGATCAAGTGTTGGCAAAACAGAACCTTCAATCGTATTTTCGATCGGCACCATTGCATAAGTAATCTCTTTTTCTAATTGTGCATCGATCAAATCAATCAAGGAATCATAAGAAAGAAAAGTACCTTGTTTGAAATAACGTGTGGCTGCACTATAAGTAAAGGAACCTTTAGGACCTAGATACCCAATTTTCATCATTATTTTCTACCCACTTTATGATTTCTGTGATAATTTCGTCTGGCGATTTCTTAGACGTATCTATCGTGATTTTTGCTAAACTTTTGTATATTTTTTCCCGTTCCCACATGATCTCACGTAGTTTTGTGTCACTATTCTTTAACGCTAACGGTCGAATATTTGTTTGATCTTGTCGTATCCGTTCGATCAAGATATCGGCTTCTCCTTTTAAATAAATGACTTGTTGCTGTTTTAATAGTTCCTGATTTTCTTTCTGTAAGACAACCCCGCCACCAGTAGCGATCACTGCCTTTTTTTGTAAAATTGTTTTTAAAAGAGCGGTTTCGTGGTCGCGAAACGCGGCTTCTCCGAAGGTAGCAAAGTATTGCTCAATGGAACAGCCTAATTGTTTAACTAAATAGTCATCCATATCGATGACTGGTTGATCCAATCGAGCCGCTAATTTTTTACTGATCGTCGTCTTACCAGCGCCCATAAAACCGATCAATACAAGTGACGTCATGATGGGTCCTCCTGAACCAATTTGGCTAGATCCGTAAAAAATTCAGGATATGAAATATTGACTGCTTCAGGATTGAGTAATTCGACAGGTTCTGCGGTTAGTAAAGCGGCGATTTGTAACATCATCCCAATTCGATGGTCCCCATGGCTATCCACTGTCGCTCCATGTAAAGGTGTTGGTCCGTGAATAATCAAACCATCTTCTGTCGGTTCAATGTTCGCACCCATTTTCGTTAATTCTTCCGCAGTTGCATCAATCCGATTTGTTTCTTTGACTTTTAATTCCTGAGCATCACGAATGATGGTTGTGCCTGTTGCTTGAGTAGCAGCTAATGCAATGATCGGTAACTCATCAATCAAGCGTGGGATGATTTCTCCTTGGATCTCACAAGCATGGAGTTGCGCAGAACGGACAATCAAATCTGCTGCTTGATTTTGCTCATCCAACTGTCTTTCTTCAATATTAGCACCCATTTGCATCAGCACATCGAGAATCCCTGTCCGTGTCGGATTGATTCCTACTTGTTTTAAGAGGACTTCACTGTTTGCTAAAATACTTGCTGCGACGAGATAAAACGCAGCCGAAGAAATATCCCCTGGGACAGTGACTTCTTGGCCGATCAACTGCTGTGGTCCAGTGACTATAATTTCTTTTCCTTCCACTTGGATCTTCCCACCGAATTGTTTGATCATCTCTTCGGTATGGTTCCTTGACTGTTCTTTCTCGATGATTTTAGTGGTTCCTTCGGCTTGTAAAGCTGCAAAAAGGATAGCAGACTTCACTTGCGCACTAGCAATGGGCATGTGATACTCGATCCCGTGCAATGTATTTCCAGTTACTTTTAGTGGAGGAAATTCAGCTTCGGCCGTTCCTTGTAAATCAGCACCCATCTCACGCAATGGCTTCATCACACGTTCCATCGGACGGCGATTCAAAGAAGCATCCCCTGCAATCTCAGAAGTAAATGGACAGCCTGCTAAAATCCCTAATACTAAGCGCATCGTTGTGCCAGAATTTCCTGCATCTAGCCTGGAAAATGGTGCTGTTAATCCTTCAAATCCTTTTCCTTCAATCATGATTTGTTCATTTTTTTCGGTAATACGTACCCCTAATTGCTTAAAAACTGCAATCGTACTTAAACAATCTTCAGCTTTTAAAAAATTGTTGACGATCGTAGTTCCTTTGCTGATCGCACCAAACATGATGCTGCGATGGGAAATCGATTTATCAGCAGGAATCACTAATTCTCCATTGATCCCATTTTTAGCTGTCAATAGTTTCATGACTTCAACTCCTTATCCAACAATGAAATTTTTCGGCTTCGATCAGCTTCTGTCCTTTAAGTAAATCCGCTTGATTTTTAAAAGACAACTCTAACACACCAAAAATATCTTCTCTTGTTTCTTGGATGCTCAAATTAATAATGGAAAGATTTGCCTGACTTAGTACGTTAGTAACTTTTGCGACTGCACCAGCGATATCGGGAATATCGACATATAAATCATAAAAAGCTGGAATCGCTCCTTGTTTTTTCCGGGGCAACTGATCCCGTGTTTGTTTTGCCTGCACAAAGAACTCTTGAATTGCCGATTGGTTTTGATCAATCAGTTCCTGTTTTAACGTTTCCATTGCGCCTTGCCAGTCTTCCATCAACTGAATCATCATTTCTTGGTTCGTCATTAAAATATCCGTCCACATTTGGGGATCTGATGAAGCAATCCGTGTGATATCCCGAAATCCGCCAGCAGCTAATTGTGAGGCACGTGGATATTTTTGATTCAGCTGCTCACTGATTTGTACTAATCCTGATGCAACAATATGTGGCAAATGACTTAGCACCCCAACGATCTCATCGTGATCTTTGGCAGTTAAGCGAACAAACTTTGCTCGAGTAGGACGTAGTAAAGCGATCAGTTCTTCTGTACGTTCACTTTGACAGTCATCCGTTACGATATAATACGCTTCTTCAAATAAATACGGATTGCCTGCTTTTACTCCTGATTTATGTGAACCAGCCATCGGATGCCCACCAATAAAATCAAATGGGAGTTGCTTCGCTAGCGCCATTATCGTCGCTTTCGTACTTCCGGTATCACTTACTAATACTGTTTCTTTCAAGGGAAGTGTCGCCAAACAGTTGAGATACTCCAAGCTAACTTGAACTGGAACGGCAAGGATAATCACATCCATTTGACTAGCTGCCTCGATCCCTGTGACAACCTGATCGACTAACTGTGTTTTTTCCGCTATTTCTCTTGTTTCTTCTGAATGATCCCAGCCATAAAGGGTAATTGCTGACCCTTTGATCGCTCGGCATAAGGAAGCGCCAATCAGACCCAATCCTATGACAAACACCTTTTTTTTCATCGCTACCTCCGATTAGAATTCTTTGGTCATTTGGCGGTGATTTGCAACGGCTTTTTTTAATTCTTGCATATTATCTGCTGGAAAATGCTCAAGTATCTCGCGAACAAGAGTGGTCGCAATCACATGCTCTGCGACGACTGAAGCTGCTGGAACTGCCGTACTATCGGAACGTTCCACACTAGCTTTATAAGGTTCTTTAGTATCGATGTTCACGCTCATGAGAGGTTTATATAAAGTAGGAATTGGTTTCATCACGCCCCGAACAATAATCTGTTCTCCGTTGGTCATTCCACCTTCAAAGCCACCTAAATGATTACTTGCTCGGTGATAGCCGCTTTCGTCCCAAGTGATTTCATCCATCACCTGTGATCCTGGTAACGAAGCAGCTTCAAACCCAATTCCAAATTCGACTCCCTTAAAAGCATTGATGCTTAACATCGCTTGAGCTAACTTACCGTCTAATTTTTTATCCCACTGTACATAGCTCCCTAACCCTGCTGGCACATTTTCGACCCGAACTTCCACTACACCTCCCAAAGTGTCTCCTGCTTTTTTAGTAGCATCGATCAAGGCTTTTACTTCCTCTTCAATCATTAGATCTACCATGTTCACTTCGGAGATAGTCGTCTTTTCTTTGATTTCTGTCACGGTCAAATTCTCTGGCACATTCGCTTTGATTCCTCCAAGGATCGCTACATGACTAGCAATCTCTATATCTAAAGCAGCTAAAATCTGTTTTGCTAGTGCCCCGATTGCTACTCGCATCGTCGTTTCTCTTGCGGAAGAACGCTCTAATACATTTCTAAGATCATGGTGTTGATACTTTATGCCACCAACTAAATCGGCATGACCTGGTCTTGGTTTAGCCACTCGTCGTAGATTTTCTTCTTTTTCAGAAACTGGAGTAACTGACATCACCGTTTGCCAGTTCTTCCAATCTTTGTTCGTGACAGTCATTGTGATCGGTGAGCCTAATGTTTTGCCGTGACGAATACCCGACGTGATTGTCACTTGATCTTTTTCAATCTTCATGCGCCCACCTCGACCATAACCACCTTGTCGTCTAGCTAATTCTTGATTGATTGCCTCAATCGATAAGGTTAAGCCTGCTGGAACTCCTTCAATAATCGCTGTCAAATTAGGCCCATGTGATTCTCCTGCTGTTAAGTAACGCATTTACTCACCTGCTTCTAAATAATTTTTGATTGCTTCGATTGGGATCGATTGGATTTTTGCCTGACCGATTTTTTCTAATAAAATAATTTTCAACTGTTTTCCCCGGGCTTTTTTATCATGAGTGATTGCCTGGAACAACGCCTGTTCATCCCATGGTTCGTAAGAAATGGGCAACTGATACTTTTGGATCATCTTGATAAGTTGTTGCGTCGTTCCTTCAGGTGTTTCTTTCCTTTTTTCAGCATTCCGACTGATTTGTACCATGCCGATCGCCACTGCTTCTCCATGACTAATCTGTCCATATCCCGCTGTTTGCTCGATAGCGTGTCCGATCGTGTGACCAAAGTTGAGGAACAAACGACTGCCTTGATCAAATTGATCTTCTTCTACCACTTCTTTTTTTACACGTAAAGCTTTTTCGATCACTAGCTCGCTATGTGCTACTAAATCAGCTACATCAATAAAACGAGCTAACTCTCTCCAAAGACTTTCATCCTTGATCGCACCACACTTGATGATTTCTGCAATTCCTTCTTGGATCCTTTTTACTGGTAATGTCGTCAGCGTTTCTGGATCAATCAACACACCGTCTGGCTGTGCAAATGTGCCAATCATATTTTTGGCGTTTGGTGCATTGACTGCTGTTTTGCCACCTATGCTTGAGTCTACTTGTGCCAATAAGGAGGTAGGAATCTGTACAAAAGAAATTCCTCTCATGTAAGTTGATGCCACAAAACCAGCTAAATCGCCTACAACACCGCCACCTAGAGCAATAATGCCATCACTTCTCGTCAATTGTTCAGTGGCTAGAAAATCATATAATTTAGCAGCCATCGACAGTGATTTACTTTCTTCGCCAGCCGGAATAACATAATTCACAACCTCATACCGATCGGCTAATTGTTGTTGTATCTTTTGACCATAAAGCGGAAAGACATTTTCATCACTAATGATCGCAATTTTCTTTTCTTGCCATAAACCGGAAAGCCAATCTGCGACTTGATCTAGTGCGTTTCGCTGGATGATGATCTCATAGCTTTTTTCGGGTAAGACAACTTCTAACATCCGTGTTTCTCCTCTCTATAAAGCGTTGATTTTCTTCATCGCTTCTACTAAGATGTCCACTTCATTCATCATTTTCAGGTAGTTTTTCTCATTCAATGACTGCTGTCCATCAGACCAAGCATGAATCGGATCAGGATGGATCTCTACAATCATTCCATCTGCCCCACTAGCAACACCTGCTCGTGCCATTGGTGTCACTAAGTCCCAGACACCCGTTCCATGACTTGGGTCAACGATGATCGGGAAATGACTTAATTTTTTGATCAGTGGTACGGCACTTAGATCGAATGTATTTCTAGTAGCTGTTTCGTAAGTGCGGATTCCGCGTTCAATGAAGATGATGTTTGAATTGTTTTGAACTGCAATGTATTCAGCGGCATTTAACCACTCTTCGATCGTACCTGAGATGCCACGTTTTAAGCCAATTGGTTTTCCTGTTCGTCCTACAGCTTCTAATAAACGGAAATTTTGCATATTTCGTGCGCCGATTTGAATGATATCTGCGTATTCACTGACCACATCGATATGCGCTTCATCCATTACTTCGGTAATCACTTTCAAGTCATAATGATCCGCAGCTTTACGCATCATTTTCAACCCTTCTTCACCTAATCCTTGGAAAGCGTATGGTGACGTTCTTGGTTTGTAGGCACCACCACGTAAGATTTTAGCACCACCAGCCTTAGCCATTCGTGCTGTCTCCATGATTTGTTCTTCCCCTTCGACAGAACAAGGACCAGCCATTGTCACAAAACTCCCATCACCGATTTTCACTCCAGCTACATCAACGATCGTATCTTGAGGATGAAATTCTCGTGACGTCAATTTGTACGTATTGGTAATCGGTACGGCACGTTCTACGATATCGTAGCGTTCAAACGGAACATCCCGAATTACCTTTGGATCTCCTAAAAGCCCTAAGACAAAACGATCTTTACCATGGTTGATCTGTACATCTAGCCCTTCTTCTTTAATACGTTCAATTACTTGTGTTAACTCACTTTCTTGGATACCTGGTTTAATGATTAGAATCATACAATAACTCCCTTTGTTTTTTATTTTGTGTTTCGCTTCATCGATTTCCTCGCTGTTTGATTGGATTACATAAATTCTTGCAAATCAATCGTTACTTTGCTTATACCTTGTTTGAATGCGTTTAGTTCCCCCTTTATGTAACAAAAAAAGCCCACCGTAGAAAATCCATCTACAGTGAGCCCCTGAATCAATCAAATAAAAAAGCCACTATAGATTTTTCATCTATGCGGCGAGCAAGTCATCTCAAACATCCTTAGCCATCATAGATACAAACAAACGCTGATGTTTGCACCCATAATCGTATGAATACAAACTTATCTAAAATAGCTAAAGTAATAATTATTCAGTTGTGAACTATGTGTGATTTTCATAATAATCGCTCCAAACTGATATAAGATTGAGTTTAAGTATAGAGATGTTTTTGAAAGAAGTCAAACAATTTCTTGAATAAAATGATCAAAGAGTATGAAAAAAGGGCTTTTACCTGATAAAAACTCCAATTTACCCACTAAATAGTCGCAGGAGAATGCTGAAAATACCATAGAAAAGTATCAACAGCATGTCCGGCTTCTACTTCTATAATCAAACGAGCCCAAAAGTGAGCTGAAATTGTTCTTTATTTGGAAATTTGCCCGCTCTTACAATCGTTTTTGTCCGTCTAACTTTTGGATCTCAGTAATATCTTGCGTGACTTCTAAGCACCCAAGATAATCACCTGTCTCATTTTTTAAAGCAAAGTAGCGAATATAAATTTTCCGTCCTCTCATATCAATCCAAAATTCTGCTGAATCCCTTGTTCCTGTACGGAAATCGTCAAGTATTTGTTGGACAAGATGCATGCTTTTTGGTGGATGACAGTTGACGACTTCACGACCAATGACAGAAGTAGTTCTTGGAAAGACCCGTTTCTTTCCTTCTGAGAAGAAACGAACCCGATCCTCATGATCAACAAATGTCAAATCCACAGGCAACACTTGAAACAAGGCAACTAATTGCTCCAACTGTAACGCTCCTGTCGGAAATTGCACAACTAAATCAGTCATAGGTGCTGTTTCGTCTTGAACTGCCTCTGACGTAAACTCTTCGATCCCAAGACCAGCAGCAATACCATCGGTCGTTTCTTTAGCTTTTTTAATGGCTAATTGACGAGCTGGTTCCCGTTCACTTTCTTTTTCGAGTGATTCTTGGCTTGGCTTCCATGGAAGTGGTTCAGGGATAAACGCAAAACCGATATCAAAGCTGTCATGAGCGATTTGTTCCCAATCTTTAAGGCTAAACACATCTAAGGTCATGGGTACCATGATCTCCTCTTCCTTAAAAATCATCTCTTCAATTTCTGTTTTTACTGCTTCCCATTTTTCGGATAGCGGATTATAAGCCGCTTTGTCTGTAGCTAAATAAGCATTCAGCGCTTTGATCATTTCACGGATATCATCATCTACACCCCACATCACTTTAGGTGGGGCTGAGATTCCGTATTTTTCCATATAAGAAAAGATCAACGTTTCTTTTCGTGCATAATGCTTGTCGATCTGCAATAAATCAGTCAAAGCGTGTTGCAATCGTTCCTTTTGTGACCAATCTCCTTTAGCCATTTTTGCCAATAATCCGTCAATTTCATCCGTCAGTAACGACTGCAACACTTGGTTTTCTAACTTTAAGGTATGGATCGGGTGTCCTGGTTGTGCATGTTCATAATTGGAATGATGGATCTCATTGATCGCTCCTTTAAAAACAGCTACATGGATATTACATAACTTTTGGATTTCTGACGGATCAAGACCGTTTTGGATCAATGCTTTTTCCGCAGCAGTGATTTCTGTAACATCGACTCCCTCAAATTCTTCATTGAACAATCGTTTTGCTTCTTCAAAAGAACCACCTTTATGTAAAAGTGACAGGATTTCAACAATCCGTTCTTGTCGTTGATTCGTGGGTTTCATTTTACCAATCCTTTCACAATAAATCCTGATGTTTCAAAGACCGTAACAATTTGTTCTAAAGGGATTTTTTTCATTTGAGCCCCTTTAGGAATTGTCATATAGCGACCAGCAGTTTGCAACATCCCAGGCTGATTGATGGCATTAAATCCTAGCTCTGCCATGATTTGTTTGACTTCTGGATACTCAGTAACTAATTCAAATAATGTTTTGGAAAAATCGATCTCTCTCATTTTGCTTCCTCCTTCATTGAGAATCGTTCTCATTTGATCGGATTCATTATAAACGATTTTGTGCACTTTTACACGATAATTTCAAAGCAAATCTTTTTTACCATTCTAATGATGAGTATATCTAGGCTCATTCTTTTTTCAGTGTAAAACTTCCTATTGACTTTCTGATCAGCAAAAAATAAAATAACTTTTTTTATTAACTAATGAGGTCATCCAGCTGTTTTTTCTTTCAATTGATTTTGCTTCAGATACTACCCATTTCTCTAAACGATAAAAAGACAATAATCTTCTTCTCCACTGTTTTTTTACCCCTTCCATCACGTTTTTTTCGTTGACATAAAATGCGAACATGTGTTCTAATCAATAAGAAGAGGTGACGAATATGATTCGAAATCAAAATCCAGTCTTTGATTACACAAAAGAACCTTCGAGAGATATTCTTTGCATCGATTGTAAGTCGTTTTATGCTTCTGTTGAGTGTGCCGAACGTCATTTAGATCCTCTAACAACCAAACTCGTCGTCATGTCCTATCCGTCAGGGAAAACCGATGAACGTGGGAGTGGCTTGATCTTAGCTGCTAGTCCAGCCGCAAAAAAAGCCTATCATATTACAAATATCAGTCGAGCAAGAGATTTACCCTTTCCCTATCCCGACGATCTTTATATGGTCCCTCCACGAATGGCTTACTACATGAAAAAAAATACCGAGATCAATGCTATTTATAAAAAGTACGTGGATGAAGAGAATCACCATGTCTATTCTGTCGATGAAAGCTTTCTTGATGTCACCAACAGTTTGAAACTTTTTAAAGTCAAAAGTGCTTGGGATCTAGCTGAAATCATCTATCAGGATGTCTACCAACAAACAGGAATCCATACAACTATTGGGATTGGTGATAATCCACTACTAGCTAAGTTAGCGTTGGATAACGGTTCTAAAGGAAAAGAGCGAAAGGCCGAATGGCGCTATGCAGATGTGGCAGACAACGTTTGGCGTATTCCTTCTCTCACCGATTTTTGGGGAATTGGTCATCGGACAGCCAAACGACTCAAACGACTGGGGATTCATTCTGTTCATGATTTAGCTCATGCGGATTATTACCAACTAAAAGAAAAATTTGGAGTGATTGGCACCCAGCTTTTTGCTCATGCTTGGGGAATTGATCGAAGCTTTTTGGGAGAAGATTATACCCCCAAATCAAAAAGTATTGGGAATAGTCAAATTTTGAATCGTGATTATACAAGGCGTGAAGAACTTGAAATCGTTCTTAAAGAAATGGCTGATCAAGTCGGAACTCGTCTGCGGCGTGAACATGCGAAAGCGCAAGTTGTTAGCTTGTGGATGGGCTACTCTTTAGGTTATCGAGATCGTCTAGGGAAAACTGGATTTCATCAACAACTAAAAGTTGAGCCGACAAATTCTAGTCATGAACTCAGTCTCATTTTATTGAATCTTTTTCGTAAACATTACCAGCATCAAGACATTCGCAGTGTCGGTGTCAACTGCTCCAAACTAATTTACACAGACAGTCTGCAATTGAATCTATTTGCAGATCCCGATGAACAAGTCAACGATGCCAAAATCGATTTTGTCGTTGATCGTATTCGCCAAAAATATGGGTTCAGTGCAATTGTCCATGCCCATAGCTTATTAGAAGGTGGCCGTGCGATCGCAAGGAGTTCACTCGTTGGCGGACACGCTGGTGGTCATGCCGGTATTGAAGGTGAGGGCTATGCGTCGAACAAAAAAAGAATTTCTCGACTACAATGAATACCGAGATCGCCCATTCGGATTAAAATGGGGCACCGCATTCGCTATGGAAGAGCTAGTCACTGGGATCAAAAAAAATGAAGCGTGGGCAGTGAAAGAGATTCGTCCGTTGGAACAAATGTCTCGAGAAGAAATGGATAGTGTTTTATTAGAGGCTTTTCTTTACCATAAAAAAGTAAGTCTGCAATTAAATACCAAGGATGAATTTGGCCGCTACTTAGAAAGCATCGAGGGTTTCTTTACTGGTGAAGCTTATCACGACTATTTTATCCTTGAAGAACAGACCGTTCACTGGTGTGACGTCCGACATGTTCAAATAAAACAGGAAGATAAGTGGTTTGATGTTTCCTATTTTCCCCAGTCAGTCACACAACATGAAACGTTAAGTAACCGAAGTCTTAACGAAGAGATCGTTCCGATCAAAGATGAATTTTACCAAAGTTTTCCTGAAGAAGAGTAGCGTTTTGTCATTGATCAGCATAAAATGCCTATTTCATTAAACTAGAAAGAAGTGATTTTTTGAAAACAGTCCATCAACATTTTGAAACGATCGCTATCACTGCGTTTATTGCCAAACAAGAAATCATTGTCCGCTGTAAGGATAACAACACTTATCGAGGATTTGTCCAACGAGACATGACAGAAAAAGGATTTTCCTTAGATGAGCAATTGATTCATTGGGTGGACATCGTTGAAATCCAATTGACCGATCAATACTTTCACTTTTGGGAAGATATTTTACATCTAAAGGAACCGACATCCTAACAAAGCCATATAATTGGAACACCTAATCCTATTATATGGAACGCATGGACTCCCCCCAAAAAACGTACAAGTCTTCTCGTAAGCGATAAACCTTTGATTATACGGATAAACTGCTCGTCCGTTTCATACTACAGCAAAAAATCTCAAAACCGCAAAAATGGTTTTGAGATTTTTTGCTTATGTCTAGGATGAATCATTACTTAACGATCCAACTGTCTTTTTTTCAGTTGACAATGTAAAGTAACTGACTGCTTTTTCAATTTAGATATTTTTCGATCAAGTACGCTGGCGTACAGCTCCACGCATGGCAATAACTACTGATGATCGGGCTGCCATAAGGAGAAAAATCTGGTTCTTCTGGTTTAAAAGCTTCCCAAAAAGTGTCTGCTCCCAGCTGAATCATTTTGCCCCAATAGTTTTTCATTAACTGGATAGCTTCTTCTTGAAGTCCAGCTACAAATAGCGCTTCGACTACATGATGATACATATAAGGTGTAGCAATCCCTGTGATCGGAAAATGATGCGCAATCATCGTCTCCAAAATTTCTCGATTCATTGGTTGATCAAAGACCTCTGCTAAAACCATCCAAACTTGACTCGCCACATTGATTTCTCCGGTTGTTTCAATAATAAACTGCTTTTGTTCTTCATCAAATAATTGTTGCTTCGCAAACGCAATCAGTTTCTCTGTTGTTTCTTGGTAATGACTCAGTTGTGGATCTTTCACTTGTTCTGCCAACTGGTTGAATCGTTTCATCGCATAGATCAACACTGCTTGCCCTGCTGTACTCTTTTCAAACTCATTCGACCAGTCGATAAATACTGGCCACTCTTCTAACAAATTCAGGCGTCCCTCTTCATCGACACATGTCAGTGCTAGTTCCATCTGCTTTTTCGCTACTGGATATAAATCCTGCAAGACAACTGAATCTTTCGTCTGATGGTAAAAATCAGCTAAGATCACTGCAAAAAACAAACTATAGTCGAATAAAAACGTATCATCTGGTGTCAATTGCGGGGCTATGAAAACATTGGCTGGAATCTTTCCTTCACTGGTCGTCATCCCACCAAATAAATAAAGACAACGTTTCGTTAAAGCTAAATCACCGAAAGTCGCATAATTCGCTAACGCTTGTAAACGTAAATCACCAATCCATAATCGGCGATCTCGTTTGGGCCCATCTTCAAAGACTTCTTGCATGCAATCAAATAATGTTTTAACAGAAACTTGGTAGATGGAAGCAAGTTCTTCATCAGTAATCACAGGCTTTGGTAATTGGTCGAGTGACACACAACTTTCTGCGATAAAAAGCGGATCAGAAAAACTAGCTTGCCACTTGGGTGAAGTATCTAACACCTTTAGCTCAATATAACGACAGCTATATCTTCTTGGTAATTCTAAACGTGCCGGTAAAACATCTAGATGGATAAATTCTTCTTGAATCCAAGACTTTGACAACCAACCATCATATACACTAGAATCTGCCGCAAGTTCAGCGGGTACTTCCGCAAATTTCAGTTGTAAATATAAGGGCGCATCCATTGGCGAACCAACCGAGTCAATGGACAGACTAAAATGCCCAACATAATGATCCCCTAAATCTAAGATAATCGCTTCATCCCTTTTTAAGGTATAATCAGCTAGTTGTTTGATTTCTTTGTCACTGTTAATTGCTGAATACCCATTCAAACCATGTGGGTCTTCAACGACTTCAGTGATTGCTACTGGTTCGATCTTCGTTTTCAAAAGCTTTGGTACATGTTGTTGTGCTTTGGCCAGCAGTGTCTCGTCTTTCTTCCAACGCACATCTTGATTGATTTGAAAAGTAAATGCCATCTTGCTTTCTCCTCTTCTTTACTTGGTGAACGATGCAGTCATTTTTCCTTCAGCCAGCTCTTTATCCACCGGATCAATCACTGGGTATTTTTTCTGTAGACGCATCATGATTACTCCAGCAATTGTTGCTACTAAAACGATTCCCGCAAAGCCAAACATAGATGTCTGGATACGATCAGGAGCAACTAAGTAAGGGGTAACAAAAGCAAATAACCCACAACACATTCTTGAAAAACCATTGATGAACCCTTGAAGTGAAGCTCGTGTTTCTGCTGGGAAAGATTCTTGTGTCCACACTTTGTAGATTGCTTCTCCGGCTAGTGGATTCCCAAAATTATAAAAAGCAATTGTGATCGCTAATGCAATAAATCCTGCACCACCACCGATCAATGCCATACCTAACATTGCGCCAAATTGAACGACTGCCCCAATAAAGAAAGCTTTGTTTCTAAATTTACCACCTGCAACAGAGGCAAATGCAATCGTTGTTGCTAAAGAAATCACATTCAACCCGATCCCTAATCCTGTAGCTTGTGCTTGACTAGCTCCGGCATTTGTCAAAGCATAGGTTTGAAATTGTCCCCAAGTATTCGCTAAGAGGTTCCAACACACATAAAAAATCAAGATAGCGGCGAAAAAGCCAAGGTATTTTTGTTTGTTTTCCCCAAATAGTACTGTCTTGAAAGAAACTTCTTTCGAGTCGCTTGTCACTTTAGTCATTGCTTGTCGAGCAGCTCCGGCTTCATGAAATTGTCTAAACTTAGGTGAAAGTGTCCGCCATAACCAAGTGATCACTGCAAACGTAAATAAGATGGCAAAAACAATTCTTGCTCCTAACACACCTTCGATTCCCGATAAAAGAAATGAACAGATGTAAGAAATGAATATCCCCACTTGCCAAAAAATCTGTGTGGAAGAAATCAAACGAGCAGAAGTATGCTCATCAGGTGCATCATGAGAAACAACGGTCAAACTTAATGGTAAGTCTGCTCCAGATGCTACGCCCATGATAATCACGCCTAATAAGAGCATTGGGAAACTTGTGGCTAGAATACAGACCGCAGCTCCGATCGCGTAAAACAAATTGATCCAGTTAAATGAACGGATCAAGCCAAATGCTTTTGATATCTGTCCAGTAAACAGCGATCCGAAAGCGATTGCAAAAGTTAGCCCGCCAGAAACGATCCCGACTTGTCCAGTTGTCAGCTCTAGTCCCTTTTGCCAAACGGGAATCGTCGCTGAGAGTCCAACAATACAGCCAGATCCAAGCATGGAGCCAATTCCAGCAGCGACAGCTAGAGGCGAATACTCTTTGACTGTGATAGTAGTTGATGCCTGTTGTTTCTTCATAAAAAACACTCTTTAAAATAAGTTTTATAAGTTCGAACAGTTAGAATTGTAAACGTATGAATTACTCAGGACTATAGCAAAAAAAGTGTTCTTTTTATCCAAATCACATTCGTATGCTTCAGCGAATCAAACAAGCGATTCTTTTTCGAACATTCAGGAAATGAAAAGAAGGTTCACACTTATCCAATACATTTGGAATACGCTTTCGTTAATCTTCGCTTTTCATTGCCAGTTCATGATTGGTCAAATCTTTTTTACAGATCACCTGAGAAAAAGGACTCGTTGCATCACAACTGCCTATTCTATTTTTTTAACAGACTATCTTTGAGTTCTTTAGGTGTCAGTTCTGTGTATTTTCCGACTAATTTATACAAAGAAGCAAGAGTTTCAAAACCAAGTTCATACGAGATTTCTTCAAAAGTTTTATTCGTTTCTCTCATCAACTCGATCATCGTTTTATACCGCAAAGAATTGATCAATTCTTGGAAAGAACTCCCTGTTTCTTTTTTCAATTTATTACTTAAATAATTTGCATTATAACCAAAATGTTTCGCTAGATTTTTCAGTGTCAGTTTTCGAAAATGAAGATCGATATATCGTAAAATCTCTAATAATTCCTGATTCTCACGTTGCGTAACATATTCTTCTAAATCACGGGTAAGTTCGATCAATAGTAAAGACAATCTCAGATTCAGTGCCCGCATATAATAGTCTTGTTTGTTGTAATATTCCAAAATCATTTTGTGCAATAACCCTTGCACTTCTAAGTTATCACCACAATGAAAATGGATAAATTCATCATGTTTTCCTTTTTCCTGCGAAGCATTTAATAGAAATTCATTGACCAATCCACGTGACTTCACCATATTGATCACGATGTCAGTCGTAATCGATTCCCCTTTCAATAAAATATTGATCAAAAGGTCTTCCTCTTCTAAAGGATCGATACGCTGAACGATTTCTTTGTCTAATAACAGCAATTCACCTTCTTTCAAGTGAATTTTCTTATCGTTGACATATTGGACACATGAACCAGACAACATATAGTTAAATTCAACAAATTCATGCGTATGTGCAGGCATTTCAGCGTAACGATGATGTTTATTGATAAAGATATTACCCTCTTTGAAAAATTGGTTTTTGGGCATTTTAGGTACTGCGACTGTCTCATAGGGCAACTGTTGGTCATTGATATTTTGACCATCAATTTGTTGTCGACATTCAATTTCGTTATTTTCCATCAAAAATGTTTTTAGTTGCTCAAAGGTAAACACTAGCATCCTCCCCTTTTTCTTCATTTTCAGTTAGCTTTTCGTCAATAGCAACCAGAGCTTTTAGGTAATTAGGTAACTATCTTTCAGTCTAACGAACGAAAAAGCAGCAAATCAACCAATGGAAGGTTTTTCCTTAGTCGTAACAAATAAATAGTTCGCTGGATAACCGATTTGGAAAACACCGAGCGTGATTAGATAAAAAACAAGTGGTACTACAAAAGTAGAGAAAATAATGCCAAATGACGCGCTAGATAATTGCGCCTGATTCGCTACATAGCCTGTATAGCTCAAAACAAATCCTGGGATAGCTCCACCAATCGCATCGCAAATTTCATGATAAAAGAATTCAACGAAGCGATCAGCGCTGCTGTTTCAATTCCCAACTCGTGTTTTATTTGATCCACATTATCAGCAGATAAACTATACTGCAAAGTATTGGTTAGCCCTAAGCCAACTTGGACAGCAAGATAAGCCCCTAAGAAAATCATTTTCGATTGATGCACGCCGATCATCACGATCATCGCTAAACAGAGTAAAGATAATGCGCCAACATATACTTTTTTCTTCCCCCATCGCTTAGATAAACTAGGGACCAACACACCTGCTCCTAAAGCACCAAACAGTCCTAAAAAACTAGCGAAACTAAGCAATTTTGTGTCATTCAAAATATAGTTCAAATAATACAAAAGCGATCCACTAAAGATATTGCTTGCGGCGGTAATAAAAAGCATACTGATAAATAGGGTCATCACTGGACGAATTTTTAAGATAGCAAGCGCTTCTTTATAAGAATAGCCGCGCTCTTGCGATAATTCAGCGGGCTCTTCATTCCCTCTTTCTTTCAGTGCTAATGTACCAAAAATCGTGAAGAACAAGACGACTAGTACCGTTCCGATAATCAACAAGGTATACCCAGAAAGTCCATTATTGTAAGCGGAAAGGATCAACGGTGCCAAAATATTCAAACAAGTAGGTCCTACTGTATACGCCACGCCTTTTATGGACGACAAGATGTTTCGATCGGCTTCTTGATTGGTTAATACTGGGATCAAACTATTTAATGGGATATCCATTAAATCAAAAGTGATACCTAACAAAATATAAGAAATATAGATAACGACGATTTTTTGACTAGTAAAAAGTAACGGCGCAAACCAAACAAGTAAATAGTTGATACAACAAATCACTGTTCCCAGCACCAAAATCGGGCGATATTTCCCAAAGCGCGTCACTGGGAAACGATCGATCAAAAAACCTAATAAAGGATCACTGAAACCATCAAGTAGTCTGGAGACTAGAAAAAGCGTACTAACTACAGCAGGATTAATGCCAATTACGTCGGTATAAAAAATCAAAAGGTACGTATTCAACAACGTCATCACTGGAATATTTCCGAGATTTGTTAAAGCAAAACCAATTTTTTCCTTTACACTGATTCGTGTTTGTTGCATTCCAATCCTCTCCTTTTTCAAATCAGTTGTTTGCTCTTAGTTGTTTCAAGGGAGATATCATAATTTTTTCCTGGTTCTAAATGAACCTCTTGTTGGTTGATTCGGAGAATTCCTCCTTCTCGCGTCGTTGAAATGCGTAACTGTTCTTGCTCTTTGTTGATTGTGACCAGACCATTTTTGATCGGTATTTGCATGTTTAGACTTTCAAAAGCAGCTAGATTAGGTTCAACAACGAAAGTTTGATATCCTGGTGAAAGTGGTCGGACACCTGCGAAATATCTGCCTAATAGATAGATTGGGCTTGCTCCCCAAGCATGGCATAAGCTTTTGCCAAAAGGATCCCCATACATTTCATACACTTGTTCGCCCGTTTCCTCAGGGATATATTCTTCCCAGAATGTCACTGCCCCTCTTTCAACCATTCCGCCCCAGTAATCACAGATGATTTGATACACTTGGTCTGTTTGACCCATTTTACATAGAGCATCTTGCTCGAAAAATTTGAAATAAGGTGTCGTGATCTGGGTAATTTCAGGGTTTAACAATACATGGGTTAAAATCTGTTCTTTCTTTTCTTGTTCCACTAAATCGAATAAAATGGCAAAGATATTGGCATGACGAGTTACGTGGCGCTTTTTCGATTCATAGGAATCAATAAATGCCTGCTTTTCTTCGTCCCAGAAATAGCTCATGACATTTTCTTTTAGTTGTTGATACTTCTGTTCGTAGTCATCTACCTCACCCAAAACAGCTCCACAAGTCATCATCGTTTGGTAAGCTTTAAGCAATAGAATTTGTTCTGCTGCCAAGGTTCCTTCTCGATCCATCTCCGTCCAATCAATAAACAACCAATCTTTTTCTCGCCCATAAATAAAGCCAAGTTCATTCGTTTGTGCTTGGAGATAGTCCATCATCGTCTTCATCTTAGGATAGATTTGTTTCAAGAAAACCGTGTCACCCGTCATTAAATAGTGATTCTCAACAGCGATGATCCATAAAATCGAGTAGTCAACGATCGTATTCATATGTTGCTTGATTTCATTTTGCCCACGAAGCGCTAACATCGTTCGGGTATTGATTTCTTCATCGAAAAAGAGATATTGGTTGATAAAATAGCTTTGGTAAGCATCGCCTGACCAGATCCACCGATCTCGCTTGATCCCATCGATAAAGAACAATCCGCTACATAGGGTAAATGTTTCCACAGAAACTTCCCAAATCTTGTTTAAAAGGACATTGTCTGAAGAAAAAGCAGCATGATTGGTTAAAGGAAGGGATTCATGGATCGCCTCGATCTCAATTTCTTCCTTCGCAACATCTGGAACAAACAAATACCGAAAAGCACGCTTTCTTGGGATTGTTTCAACAGTAGCTGCTTTTTCTTTGTAATAGCACATCTCCACATCCAATGCTTCTGATGCAGATTCACCATAGCAAATCATGATCGGTTGCCCATGTGTCATTTTTTTGATCGCCAGTGTTCCGTAAACCGCACGACCATAATCAATCAATACCCCATCATTCTGTTCGTTGATTGAAACAGGTGTAACCACTTTTTTTTCAAAATAGACATGATTTGGATCGTTTGCTTTATCCAAATAAAGTGAGCTCCAACCAGCTGGTAGTTCTTCAATAAAGTTACTTGCTCGCCAACCTAAATCACTCTTAATAACCTCTCCTTCGACAAAGACAGCGGGTAATCCAGTTGCGTTGCCTACAAAAATCCTGATTTTATTCTTTCCAGGCTGACAATTGATTGTTTCTTTAAGTGGATACTTTTTCCCATTCACTTCCACATAGCCAATCCCTGTTGCATAAACAATAAAAGAAGTTGGTTCTGTCAGTTCGTAGTAACGTTTGAATTTCACATTTTTATGACAATCATCAACGTTCCAATAAGCAGGCCAGTCATAACCTCTTTCTTCTCTTGAAAAATTTTGTAATAATCCTTGTCTGATTTCAAAATCTCCTGGGTACCATAACCATCTTGTTTGTTTTTCACTATTCATCTTCCACACTCCTTGGTTTTGGATCGTAGCAATGGTAATCATGCACGATTCTTTTTTCTCATTGTCAATAACTGATAGTCTAAGCCTTTTGAACACATTGATTAATAACAAATGAAACAGCCCCGTACGTCTCACCCAAACTAGCGAAAGTTAAGCCAAATGAACACATTTGTTTAGTCATTTTGATAGCTCACTCTACTTCAAAAATAAAGTTAGAGATTTCCATTTTGTACTTTCCATCACTTAAAAAAACAGGAACAGCCGTTATCAATCAACAGCTAAAAGATTTAAGTTCTCCTTCCTAAACACTTATGCTTTTTCTCCCTCTACATATTAACCGCTTTCATATTCAGGGAACAATTTCCAAAATCCAGAATGTTTATATCAAATCTACAGGTTTTTTGGTTAAGAAGTTGTGTTACATTAATAGCAAGGTAAGATGATCATTAAGAGGTGAAGTTCATGGAGAAATGGATCGCAGAGTTATTCAAAGAAACGGAAATCGAAAAATTGCAAAAAAAATCAGGTAAAAATATTAATACGATGAACCTCAACTATCATCGTTCGATCGTTCCAGAAATTCCTAAAAGTAAGTTCTTTGAGTTTGGATCAATCGCAATTAACAAACATCCAAGATTTTCTTACACACCCGCGCATACCCATCATTTTATTGAGTTGAATTTTTTATTCAATGGGCAGTGCACTCAGCGTTTGAACGGTGACGTTTTTCATTTAGAAAAAGGACAGTTACTTCTGTTAGATAGTAAGGTTATCCAACAAATCGATTATGTAGGAGCAGAGGATATCTTGATCAATTTCCTCCTTGATATTCCAGCTATTCAAAATATTCTATTGCCTAATCTACCAAAATCCAATAATCTAATCACAGATTTTTTCTTTCAAGCAACCCGTTCGCCTACTGAACATACTAGTTATATCCTACTAGACTTATCAATGAGTCCCTTAGCGTATCAGCTAATTAAAAGTCTGATGATGACCACTTATCAAAAAGAGTCTGTGCATAAGCAACTTTTGCTGAATTTATTATTTTCTTCACTGATGGTAGAAAGCGCCCAAGCACCAGTGATTATCACGAATAAAAAAACGATTCGTAATGAGCCGCTGATTCAAATCTTAGATTATATCAATGATCACTATGCAGAAATCACCTTACAGCAATTAGGAGAAACTTTTGGCTATAACAAAAACTATTTAAGCAACTTGTTAAAAAATAAAACCGGTAGTAGTTTCCAAGAGTTGATCGATCAAAAACGCTTATCTGAAGCAAAGCGACTCATGCTAGAAACAAACGATAGTTTAAGTACGATTGCCTTAAAAATCGGCTATAAAAGTGTCCCTTCGATTTTCAAACTTTTCCAAAAAGAAACCGGAAAAACACCTGATTATTTCCGAAAAAAACGGATGTAAAAAGAGTAGTTTAAACATGAATGGTGCATCTTACTAATTCCAACTGTAAAACAGTGGCGAAAAGTTATTAATACAAAAAAATAACAAAAACCGCCTGAAACAATTGAAGTGTTTCAGGCGGTTCATTTATATTTTACGTAAAATACAACATGTCTAACGAATGTCTCTAATTGTTTGATTTTATTCTACAAATGGTTCTTCTCCCAATGCTTGTTGCGCGGCTAGATTGATCATATTCCATTGGCGATCAAAACCTGGTTGGAAGAAAAAGTCAGCTTCTGCTAAATCTTCAATCGTCAGTTTTTGTTGGATCGCTAGCGCTAGTACGTTGCCTTGAGCAGTCACATCATAAGTAGATAAAACAGCTCCGCCAAGGACTTGATGTGTCATTGGGTCAAAGAATAATTGGATTGAAACTTTCGTGTTCCCATATTCTTCAGGTACATATTTAGGACGAATAGTATCTTCATAATAAGCTGTGCGAATGGCTACGCCTGCTTTTCCTGCGGTAAAGCTATTCAAACCACTAGCTGCAAAGTGATAATCAAAAACACTTAATGCCGAAGAACCTACAACGCCTCCAAATGGTTGGCTTGGTGTATCCTCAAATAGATGTTTGACTACATATCGTGCTTCTCTTCTTGCCACTGTTGCTAGTGCAATCGGCATTTTTGAGCGGGCAGGTATCGAATAAGCAAGGGTTGCATCCCCTACTGCATACACATCAGGTAAATTGGTTTGCAAATATTCATCGGTAACGATCCAACCACGATCATCTAAATCTACGACTCCTTTTAGCCATTCCGTATTCGCTTTGACTCCAGCTGCTTGAATCACAAGATCTGTCGCGATTTCTTCATCTGCTGTTTGAATCGCAGCGACTTGTTGCTCACCAGTGAAAGCAGTGATTTTCGCACCCGTCACGACTTTGATACCCTTTTCTTTTAAATGTTCGGTTAAAATATCCGTCATTTCCGGATCTAAATAAGTGCCTAATGGTCGTTCAATCACGTCTAATAATGTCACTTCTTTCCCTGCTTTTTGAAAAGCTTCAGCGGCTTCGATCCCGATATAGCCTGCACCGATAACAGCTACATTTTTGATTGCTGGATCAGTTAATTTATCTTTGATTCTAGTAGCCCAATCGTACCCACGCATCAAATAAACGTTCTCTAAATCTGTTCCTGGTACTGGCAATGAATTTGGTTTTACTCCTGAGCTTAGGATCAATTTATCATATTCATACTCTTTGGTACTCTTATCTAAGATACTAGTCACCGTTACTGTCTTTTGGTCTGCATGAATCGCTTTTACTTCATGATTGTTTAAAATGTGAACATTGGGTTGTGGAAAGTTTTCTGGTCTGAAATTTCGTACATCATTAACATCTGTCACTTGGTCCTCTAAATATAATTCCATGCCACATGACATGAACGAAACATAATCCCCTGCTTCAAATAAGGTGATATCGACATTTTCACCATATCTAGATAGCAATTCTAAAATCGATTGATGTCCGCCATGAGATGCGCCGACAATAATAACCTTTGTTTTCTCCATTGATGAAACCTCCTTGTTCAATTATTTAGAATAACTCTAAACAATTCAAACATAACACTCGATTTTTTATAAATCAAAAGAAATGCCCAAACATTGGACAGAAAAAATAAGACTTTCTCTATTAAGTTTTTTGACTTAAATGTTTATCAACTCTCTTTTTAGATGGCAATATTTTTTAGTAAGAAATAACTGTACAGAAAAATAAAACGGTTATGCTATTATTTGTCAATTATATCACTTGACTTAACTTGTAAAATTTATATAAAAGACATTTTCCATACTAATAAAGTTAGTTGGTACTATAGACCTCCTCAACCATGAAATTAGAAAAAAAACAAAAAAACATACCAAAAATAATAATTGTACAAAAAAGATCGTTTCAGGACACTTAACATTTACAAATAAATATAGGAAAAAATTTTCGTTACTTAATGTTGTATAGTACTATAAGAGTAAAGAGGTGGTATATGTGCTCATTACAAAATCTAGATTACAAGGTGGTTCTGTAGTAATTACTCTACCGTCTGACAATGGTAAAAAACCTTCAGAAAATCAAGAATATATTGTTGTCTACTCTGAAGATGGGACAATCACATTAGTTCCTAAAATCGAAGATCCATTTAGTGCTGGACAAGAAGCTGAGTATTACGAAAAAGATGAATGGAAAGACTTAACTCCTAAAGGGAGAGAAATTTTATAGTGCCTAAAGCTAGAAATTATATTCCTAAAAAAGGGGATATTGTTTGGATCGATTTTGATCCATCCACAGGCAAAGAAATTCAAAAAGAAAAGACCAGGATTGTTTGTATCTTGTTATGAATTTAATTGCACAACAATGTTTGCAATAATCTATCCAATTACTTCTACTATAAAAAATCGACCGACACGCTATTCGCTTCCCAAAGATTTAGATACAAAGGGACAAGTACTTATTTCTCAATTAAAATCACTTGATTTCAAGGAAAGAAAACTCAAAAAGGTCGAAAATTTACCTTTACAAGATATGGCTAAAATTGATCAGATTATCCAGTATATATTTTAAGCACCTTAAATTGGATCATAATCTTTCGTTATGCCAAATAAAACTAAAAAATGTACACCATTAAAAAAGAAAAATGACAAATGTTCCTCTTTCAATCAACAAAGCAAACAAAAAATGAAAAACTTCGTTCAATAAAATGAACGTAGCTTTTCATTTTTTTTGATTACATATCAGCTAAAAAAAGGCGAATCCGTTGGCAAGCTTCCGTAAGTTCTGCCAAACTACTTGCATAAGAAATCCGAATATAGCCTTCACCCTCTGGTCCAAAAGCTGAACCAGGGATACAGGCGACTCTGCCTTGTTCTGCTAACTGTAAGCAAAACTCCCAAGAATTTAGGGTAACTTCTTTTGGCAGTTTACAAAACAGGTAAAAGGCGCCATCAGGTGGTATGACTTCAAACCCTAACTCACTTAATTGACCTAAAAGATAATCTCTTCTCTTCGCATACTGTTCTTTCATTTTTTCCCCATCATACATTCCGGTAGTAAGTGCCTCAACCGCAGCTTTTTGAGCCATTGTGGTGGCTGAAGTGACTAAATATTGATGGACTTTGATGATTTCATCAATCACATATTTTTGAGCAAAAATAAAGCCGATCCGCCAGCCGGTCATCGCATGAGATTTGGATAAACCGCTAATCACGATTGTTTGCTCCGGAAGATAAGACGCTGGCGAGACATGGTCTCCGACATAATTCAACTCTGCATAGACTTCATCACTGATCACGAAGACCGATCGTTGTTTGATGACTTCAGCTAATTTTGCCATTTGTTCTGAAGTTAACAGTGTTCCTGTTGGATTGCTTGGATAGTTCAAGATAATTGCTTTGATCGAGTCGCCATAAATAGCAAAGGCTGCTTCTAACTGTTCTGGTTGGCAGATAAAGCCTGTTTCTGACGTATCGATCGTGATCAATTCCGCTCCAGCAAGATCCACTATCGGCTGATAGCCAGGATAAGCAGGCGCAGGAATCAATACTTTGTCGCCTTCTTCTAAAATCGCTAGTAAAGAAGCAGCGATTGCTTCTGTGGCACCAACTGTCGTTAGTACTTCAGTTTGAGGATCGTATACCAACCCATAACGTTCTTTTTGAAATAAACAAGCAGCCTCACAAAGTTCGGGTAGTCCCCTCATCCCCGTATAATGGGAATAATTTTCTTCAATAGCAGTGATCCCCGCCTGTTTAACATGTTCGGGTGTTGGAAAATCAGGCTCTCCTAAGGTTAACTTGATGACATCGGGGATAGCAGAAATTTGTTGGTCAAAACTTCTGATTTGTGACACTGCTATTTTTGCAAGCCTGTGATTAAAACGATTGGTTAAATTCATGTGGTTTTCTCCTTTTTATCACTTCTTTGTCACTGATCCTTTTTTAGCAAAAGTCCTTTTGTATGAAGGATCGTTTGATACCAAGCGACACCCTTTTCTAACACAGCCATATCAAAATCAAATCGTGCATCATGAAGTGCTGGTGTATCACCGACACCGAGAAAGAAAAAAACACATGGATACTTCTGGGTATAAACACCGAAATCCTCTGCTTGCAAGACCGGTTGTTCAAGCTCATGTAATTTTTCTGATTGCTTCAAGGCTGTATATATGTGAGGATCATTGATGACCGCTGGATATCCATCATTATAACGGAATTGGATCGATACCTGCGAATTTTTTTGAAATTTCTCTGCTAAATCAGCCAGTTGTGCTTTGATCGAATCTTGGATTTGCTGATCATAAGAACGGATGCTGCCTGAAATAGTTACTTCATTTGCTAAAACATTTCGAATCGTACCACCAGTGATCTGTCCAAACTTTATTAAACGTCGCCATTCTTTAGGTAAAGATTGTTCCAACTCGTATACTTCATCCATAAAACCAATGGCTCCTCGGATACTGTCGATCCCTTGTTCACTAGAGGCAATATGGGCAGATCTCCCTTTGACAATGATATCTGTCTCACTACTTTGTGCCATAAAGGCGCCCGATCGTGAATAGATCTCGCCTTTGGGAAGACCTGGCCATAAATGAAACCCGAAAATCGCTTGGACTTGATAGTCCTCTAACAAACCTGTTTGAATAACACTTTCCGCTCCGCCAGATATTTCTTCCGAAGGTTGAAAAATCAGAACAACGTTGTACATTAACTGTTCTTTATGATCTGCGATATATTCCGTTAACCCTAATAACATTGCCATATGTCCATCGTGACCACACGCATGCATCATCCCTTCATGAGTAGAAGCAAAGGGAAGATTTGTTTCTTCTTGGATCGGTAAGGCGTCAATATCTGTCCGAAAAGCAATCGTTTCGTTTTGTTGATAATCAAAATAAAGCAATAAACCAGTCTCGCCGATTTCATGCAGGACTCCCCCAAGATCCTTGATTTGTTCATGCAAATACGCTTTGGTTTTAAATTCATGAAAGCCGATTTCAGGAATTTGATGTAACGCCATGCGATGTTTTGCTAACATCGACATTCACCATCCCTTCATAGAGCCCTTTAACGACTGTTTCATATTCTTCATTTTTTACCCCAATGATCAAGTTTAATTCTTGTGCTCCTTGGGATAAGATCGATGTCCGAATCTCTAATTGATTTAAGATGGATAAGACTTTGCCAGAAAGTCCAATCAATTCTTTATGTGGTCCGCCAACAACTGAGATCAACGCCAGATTCTCGATAATTTCGACTTCCTCGACACCCAAATTTTCTTTTAACTCTTTGGTAATCAAAAATAATTGATCTGCAATGGCTTCTGCTGAAACGACTACTCCAATATTGTCGATCCCCGAAGGAATGTGTTCGATCGAGATACCATGATTCGCAAAGACACTCATTGCTTTCCAAATAAACCCGATTTCATCAGACATATGTCGTTTAAATAGTGTTAGCGAAAGAAAATCTTTTTTTCCAGCAATCCCTGTTAAGCCATTTTCTTTTTCGACTTCTTTGCTGGAAATTCTAGTGCCTTGCGCCTCTGGATCGTTCGTATTTTTTATTTGAATCGGGATACCTGCTTCTTGTACTGGGAAAATAGCTGATTCATGGAGAACATTTGCCCCCATATACGCCATCTCTCGTAATTCTCTAAATGAAATTTCTTTGATGATTTTTGGCGTGTCAATGATTCGTGGATCAGCCATCATAATCCCGGAAACATCCGTCCAATTCTCATAACAGTCGGCATTCAATAGTTTGGCTAATATTGCGCCAGTGATGTCGCTCCCACCTCGCCCCATCAATTTTTCTTTTCCAACTGGATTAGCACCATAGAATCCTGGGACTACTAGTGGGCCTTTTTCTTGATAAATAGTTATTATTACTTGTTTCGTCCGTTCTTCATCGATCTCACCCGTATAATCAAAGAAAATCAGTTCTTTCGCATCTATAAACGTATAACCAACATATTCAGCTAATAACTTCGCAGTGAGATATTCTCCCCGACTGACCAAAAAATCCTGTGAGACTTTTTCTCGCTGTAATTTTTTTTGGATCTCTAACAATTCATCTTCAATCGGAAAAGTCAACGACAAGACATCTCTCACTTGAATGAATCGTTCACAGATCCTTTCCCACAAAGGTGTCCAATCGACTCCATGATGAAGATAGGCATGGATCAAATACAAGAGATCCGTGACTTTGTCATCTTCTTTTGTTCGTTTTCCTAAAGCGGAAACAACGATCACACTTCGTTCAGGAGCAGCTAAAATAATGGATTTTACTTTTTTGAATTGTTCTTCATGAGCCATCGATGAGCCACCAAATTTTGCGACTTTCATTGGATCACCTCCCTGATTGGTGATAACAAGGCAGAGGCGATTTGTACAGCATTCGCAGCTGCGCCTTTACGGATATTATCCGCTACGGTATACAGCAACAGCCCATTTTCCAATGTAGGATCATGCCGGAGTCTGCCGACGTATACCTCATCTGTTCCTTTAGCAAGGATACTGGTCGGATAACTATGGTTGGGCAAATCATCCACGACTGTTATTCCCGGAAAATGTTGCAAACATTGACGGACTGCTGCAAGTGAAAATGGCTGCGCCAACTGGACTGCGATTAAAACACCATGACCAACTTCGATGGGGACACGTACACAAGTAGCCGAGACAGGTAAGTTAGGCAAATGCAGGATTTTCCTTGTCTCAGCCATCATTTTGTGTTCTTCTTTCGTATACCCATCGTCCAACGGTGCATCAATTTCGGGGATGACTGTTTGACTGATATCATGCGGATAAAGCGAAGGTTCCTGCCCTTTTTGAGTGGCGTGAAGATCAGTTAGCCCTTGTTGCCCCGAACCAGAGACCGCTTGATAGGTGGAATAGTTCACGAGATTGACACCAAATGTCTGTTGCAATGCCTTTAACGGTAAAACGGCTTGGATCGTGGAACAGTTTGGATTGGCAATCAATCGGTTCATTTCATGATCTGCTAGATTGACTTCTGGAACGATCAACGGAATCGACGGATCTTCTCGCCAAGCAGAAGAATTATCAATGACGACCAACCCATGTTCTCTAGCAAGTGGCGCAAATTCAAGTGAAATTTCTGCTCCGGCTGAAAAAAGCGCTAAATCATACCCGTCAAATGATGTCTTTGTTAATTCTTCTACTGTGTATTCTTTCCCCTTAAACACACAGACTTTTCCAGCTGAACGCTTGGATGCTAATAATTTCAAACGACCTACCGGAAAATCATATTCTGCTAACACGTTCAACATCGTTTGACCAACTAAACCAGTTGCTCCAACGATACAGGTATCTATTTTGCGCATCTTTTTCATCCTCTCTATAATTCCCGTAATGCAGCAATCAATGCGGTGTTTTCCCTCGTTTGTTCGTCTTTGATTTTTAATACTCGGGCAGGCGTTCCACCTACTACGGTATCAGCGGCTACATCTTCTAAAACAACTGCTCCAGCCGCTACGACTGCATTTTTGCCAATACGGACACCTTCAACAATGACAGCATTCGCCCCCACCAAGACACCGTCTTCAACCACCACTGGTTGAGCGGAAGCCGGTTCGATCACACCCGCCAACACTGCACCCGCACCAATGTGACAATTTTTGCCGACAATCGCTCTTCCGCCTAAGATTGCCCCCATGTCGATCATCGAGTTTTCCCCAATCTCCGCACCGATATTGATGATCGCTCCCATCATGATGACCGCATGATCACCGATCGTTACTTGATCCCGAATAATTGCTCCTGGCTCGATCCGAGCATTGATTTCTTTTAAATCAAGCAGAGGTATGGCACTATTTCTAGCTGTTTCTTCTATTTCGATCTCAATGATTTTAGCGGATTCTTTTGCGAGGATTGGTGCGATTTCTTGGTAATCACCGAAAATAATTTGGCTATTCCCCTGACCAAATACTTTACACTTTTCAAATTTAATTGGTTCAGTGACATTTAAATACACTTTAACCGGTGTTTTTTTATCAGCTGTTTGAATCAAACGTATAATTGCTTGTGCGTCCATTTGCTTTCTCTCCTTTATCCACCTAAAGTATCTGCTAATTGATAGTATCCAGCTGGTTGATTGCTTAACCAAAAAGCTGCACTTACTGCTCCTTCTGCAAAAATCTGATTGGAAAACGACTCATGTTTGATTGATAATACTTCATCCGTAGATGCAAATAAAACTTCGTGCTCTCCAGGTACAGAACCAATACGTAAACTGTGTACTCCGATTTCATCGGTTTTTCTAGGTTGATCTTTCCATTGGAAAACAGGAGATAGTTTGCGGACTTCTTGCATACTAGCGAGTAGTGATTGAGCCGTTCCAGAAGGCGCATCTTTTTTTTGGTCATGATGTTTTTCAATCAATTCGATTTGCCATGTTTTCAATAATTCAGCAGCCTGCTTCACTAATTGATTCATGACAAAAATCCCTAAAGAAAAGTTCGCACTGTATAAAATGGGGAAACGTTGCCCAAACGCTTCGATTGCCTGGAATTGTTCCTCACTATAGCCAGTCGTTCCGATCACGACTGGAAGTTGGTGTGCTGCTCCATAATCTAGCACTTTTTCCAAATTATCTGCGTGAGAAAAATCAATAAGGAGTGAGATATTACTCGGAAAAGATAAAGTAGTCGCTTCTTTAAGGGAGACCTTTGGAAAAACGACCTCATGTTCATAAGATTCAATGACTTCTTGGATTTTTTTGCCCATTCGTCCATGTCCGACTACACCAATTTTCATACCTGTTCTCGTCCTTTCATAGGTAATAATTCCTGTAATACTCCTCGCTTGTCCTCAGACAGAGGAACAAGTGGTAGCCGTAACGCACCTGAAGGAAGAGCCATCATCTCCATTGCGGCTTTTATTGGGATCGGATTTGTTTCACTAAACAAGGCATGGATTAATGGTAAGGCAGTTAATTGGATTTGTTGCGCTCGTCGAAGATTCCCTTGCTCAAACGTTGCGACTAATTCATGGACTAATCTAGGCTGAATATTGGCCCAAACACTGATAACCCCACTTCCACCCACACTTAATATCGGCAAAATAGCATCATCGTTGCCACTATAAAGGACAAACGAGTCTGTCAAAAGACGACCAACTGCCATCACATAAGCAAGATCACCTGATGCTTCTTTGATCCCGCTGATTCGTGGATGTGTCGCTAATTTTTCCAGGACTGGGATTGGGATCGTCATTCCAGTTCTAGATGGTACATTGTATAAAATGATCGGTCGTGGTGATTGGTCAGCAATTGCAGTAAAATGCGCCAACAAACCTGCATCACTTGTCTTATTATAATAAGGCGTGATCACTAACAATTGATCCGCCCCAATCGCTGCTAAACGTTGGACTCTTTCAATTGTTTTTTTCGTATCGTTTGTTCCTGCGCCTGCGATGACTGGGATTCTTTTATTTACTTTTGCTACTGTAAAACGTAGAATCTCCTCTTCTTCTTCTGGCGTTAACGTCGAAGATTCCCCAGTTGTTCCTAACACTAACAGGCCATCTGTACCTTCTGAAAGATGAAACTCAATTAGTTTCTCTAATCCTTGATAGTCAATTTCGCCAAGCGCATCCATCGGTGTAATCAATGCAACGATCGAACCTTTAATCATACGACATCTCCTTTTGTGACCATTCATGAACAGCTGGTCCCGTCATTTGTATTTGTGTCTCCCCAGTAATCATTAACTCTCCTTGCTCTAAGTGAATCATGGCCTTAGCACTTGCTAAGTATCCATGATCTCTAGCTACGACATAAGCCGCGCAACAGCCAGTACCACAAGCCAATGTCCAACCAACGCCACGTTCATACGTGCGTACGATCAGTTCCTGTTCATTGACTCGTTGGACAAAATTAACATTGGTTTTTTCTGAGAATAATGGATGGTGACAAATCTGTTCCCCTAACGCTTTCATTTGTTGCGCTTTTGCATCCTCTACAAAAACAACAGTATGGATCGTGCCCATAAACAAACTAGTTAGCTGGACATCCACTTGTCCAATACGTACTATTTGATCCACGATGGGTTCTGTTTGATTGACCGCTAACTTTTCTGTCGAATAATCGGGTTGTCCCATCTGAGCGGTACAATAAAAAGGTTCTTCTGTCAAAATTTCAATGGAAATCACACCCGCTAATGTGTGTACGTCGAAAGGTGAAGTTTCTACCATAGCTTTATCCCATACATGCCGAGCAAAACAACGAATCCCATTCCCACACATCGGCGCCTGACTGCCATCTTTGTTGAAATAAAGCATCGTTAAAGGTTGCTCTCGAACGACAATCAACCCATCTGTATCAAAACGATCCTGTCCACACCACTTGCTGGCTAATTGGTGATAATCGATACCTTCTTCATAGTCCATTAAGATAAAATCATTGCCGCAACCATTATATTTATGCAGGATCATTGAACTTCACCTCGCAATAAATCCTCATATTCTTGCCTACGTACCACTAATCGAGCAGTTTCACCGTTGACGAATACCACAGCAGGCGTCAAGGCTCGGTTATAGTTGCTACTCATTGAATAACCATAAGCGCCTGTGGCATATACCGCTAATATATCTCCGGGTTCAGCGATAGGCAAAAGAGCTTCTTGAATAACCACATCACCTGACTCACACATTTTCCCAGCGATCGTGACTTTTTCGGTTTTCTTTTCCCTTAATTTGGTTGCCAGATCACATTGATAGCTCGCTTGATAGAGTGCTGGACGGATATTATCGGTCATTCCCCCATCGACAAAATAATATTTTTTATTTGGCGTTTGCTTAATAAATCCTACCGTATAAAGCGTCATTCCTGCTTCCCCAACGATACTTCTTCCGGGTTCGATCAACAATTCATTGATTACTAATCCTTGTTTTTTTAAAGCTTCTTCCGTAAAACGTACTAATTCTCGAACAGATTCTTCAATGGGCAATGGCTGATCACTTTCGGTATAACGAATACCGAATCCTCCCCCAAGATTTAGCGAAAGTACTTCATCAAAATCTTTAAGATAACCAATCAGTTTATGGATTTCTGCTATCCAGGCTGATAATTCAAAAATCTGCGAACCAATATGGGCATGAAAGCCTTCTAACTGTAAAAATTCACTACCCTGAATAAATTGGATCGCTTTTTGACACTCTTCACTTTCATAGAGTAGACCAAATTTTGAATCAATATGAGCGGTAACGACATATTCATGCGTATGTGCTTCGATCCCTACATTCAACCGGATCATTACCTGGAGTTCTTTTTGATATTCTTGGCTAAGTGCGACTAACAATTCAACTTCCATGAGATTATCTGCTACAAAATGAACAAGTCCATTTTCGATAGCATAACGGATTTCCGCAGGTGTTTTATTGTTTCCATGAAAATAGACCTCTTCCATTGGAAAGTCAGCACACACAGCTGTATAAATCTCGCCGCCACTAACTACATCTAAACCTAATCCTTGTGATTGAATCAGTTTTAACATGGCAACGGTCTGAAATGCTTTTGATGCATATAAAATCTTTGTCTTAAAATGATCTGATTGAAATCCTTGTTTAAATGCCTTGATGTTCTCCACCATTTGCTTCTCATCGTAAACATAAAGGGGTGTTTGATATTGTTTTACTAATTGACTAACAGGAATTTCACCGATCATTAATTCTGACATTCGAGACTACCTCTTTTCCGCAATGTTTTTTAAAATTTCTCTCATTAAGATTTGAATTTTATTTGAATAATATTAAACAAATTCTCAGTGATTGTCTACTATATTCATAAATTTAATAAAAAAAAGTGCATTCATACATTTTTTTGTATAAATACAAAACTAGCGAATAAAAGATTAAAAAACAATGGATATGCTCATAAATCTCACTATTTCAATCATACAATCTAGTGAAAGCAACTACTCGCTCAAATAAAAATACGTTTGGTTGCGATCATTCCATCGAAACCAAACGTATTTTTTAATTTAATCCTTCGTTGTAAAAAGGAGAGCTATTCCTTTGTTCATCAGAAAATTCATTCTTAAATTGATTTTTTTTAAACCACATACCCAAAGTAAACGGCTAAAAACATCAATGATGCACCTAACATCACAAATAAGTGCCAAATAACATGTGTGAATCTCTTACTTTTCATGCTATAAAAAATTGAGCCGATCGAGTAAGCTAACCCACCAGCGACCAATAAAAGTAAACCGGTCAAATTGATGTTTTGATAAAGTTTCGGTAAAACGATCACGATTCCCCAGCCCATCACATTATAAATAATCGTTGATACTTTAGAAACCTGACTGGCTTTCGCTAAAGTCAAACACTTGTAAATGATCCCGATAACTGCTGTTGCCCAGATTACACTAAGTAATAGTACACCAGAAAGTCCCTGAACGATTAACAGGCAAAAAGGCGTATAGGTCCCGGCAATCAGTAAATAGATCGAACAATGATCGAATATTTGAAACACTTTTTTTGCTTTTGTAAAAATCAAGCTATGGAACAACGTAGAACTGAAAAAAAGCAAAAACAGCGAACTGCCATAAATGATAAACGCAACATAATCGAGGGTTGAATGGGCTTGTTCCATCAGCAAGTCAAAACAAATGAGACTTAAAAACGCTGCAATTCCATGGGTGACGGCATTCAACACTTCATTCACTATTTGATACTTCCGACTAAATTCTACTTCCATTTTTGTATTTCCTCCAATCATTGATGCCTTCTTCTTATAAACCTATTATATACTGTTTGTAAGACTTTTACATCTAGTTTTCAAAACTATATTAAAACTTAATGTTTAAAATAGCAAATGAAACACACTATCCCGACCACTAGCAATCCAATCAATACGAATCCAAGAATCAAAAGAGATCGTTTTTTTTGGCTATCGATTTTCTTGTCTTCTTTTTCAATGTCTTGATCTTCATAGGGAATACGGTGTCCTCGTACCAGCAACCGGTGACTATTGACCATATAAGGGGTACATGTTAATAATGTAACTAAATCCTGCCCTTTTTCAATCATCAGATCATCAAGAGCTGTAGGCTCAATAATTTTGATTTGATCCACTTGATACGCTAATTTACCATTCTGACTTTCGATAAAAAACAAATCGTTTTTCTCTAGTTGATCTAAATCCGTAAATAGTTTGGCTTTGGGTAATCCACGATGACTAGAAAGAACGGCATGAGTACTTTCACCCCCAACTGGATAAGAGGTTCCTGCCAATAAAGAGGCACCTTTTTCCAGAAAAAAAGAAGTCGTTTGGTCAAAAATCGGTAGTCGCACATTGATTTTCGGGATTGATAACACACCAATGGTATGTTTTTGGATCGTTGATTGTGTTACCTTCTCCGGTTCTTCTTCGGCGAATGGGTCAGAGCCTGGGGAAGAATTACTTTTTGCAAGTTCTCGATTTTTTTCTAGATATTCTTGTTGGATTTTCTCTAACTCTTCTGTCTTTTGTTGTTGTGCTTGTTGTTGGTATTTTCTAATGATTTGCTGATCCAGGTAATCATTGATACGATCACTAACAAAAGGATACATAAAAATTACGATTCCTGTGATGAATAACAAGGTCATGAAACTATCCAAATATCGCCGCTTTTTGTTACTCATTGATCGTCATCCTTTTTTGACTAGTTTTTCCTTTTAATGATGGGATTTTTTTACTTTTACAAAATAACCAATTCCCATGATTAATAAGATCGTACCAATTGTTAGGTAAAGGTAAATCCCTTTGCCACCTGTAGAAGGTAATGTTCCTTTATGCTTGTTTGGTACCTTTTCTGGTGAAATGACTTGTCCAGACAAATGATAAGATTGTTCATCGACTACAAATGAAAGGCGGTTGGTCAACTGTACATAACTTTCTGGTGCCTTGATTTCTTCTAAATAGTAGGTTCCATGAGCTAATCCAATGATGGTAATCAACCCATCTTTTTCAGTAGTAAAAACAGTCGCTTTTCCTTGCTCTTTCGTCCAATTAACGGCTTTCGTTTGAGGATCAATCAACAAATAGTTCGCCTCACTTGAATCTTGGTCTCGAACGACAAAGCTAGCACCTGCTAACGGTTGGTTTGTTGAAACCGCTCCATCAACTTTGATAAACTGCTTACCACCTGTAACTACTTCAACAGTTGGTGGTGTTTGGTCTTTCGTATAGTCGTTTTCTACATTTGCTTCATTTTGGTATCCTGTAGTTGGATTTGCTTGGTCATTCAAATACATATAATAAATAAATTTCAATGTTCCTCCAGGCGTTAAAGAAGGAATATACGCTGGATCAACTGCCACCGTAAAGCCATTTTCTTGCTCAATCACTGTATAATGACTTGGATCGATTGTTGTTTCTCCATCGTAAAGTGCATAGCCATTGGCGCCATTGACTGCATGATGAAAAGTCAATGCTGCATCGTGTTGATCGATTAAATTGAATTTCGTGTATTTGTTCATTGAACCTTCTTTATCAGCAATTCCTTCGGGAAGATTGACCTTGATTTCATACTGGATCATTTCGCCAATTGCTACATCTTTGCCATTTAATTTTGGCGTACTTTTTTCAACTTTTGATGTATCATTTTTAATCGTTTTTTCGACAGGCGTTTGATTATTTTCGGTAATTTCAAATGCTGTTTTCGTTTGACTCTCAATCAATGCGGCGTTATCTGGTGCCTTCACTTCTTCCAAAAGGTAGTGGCCAACTTCTAACCCGTAAATTTCCATCTGACCTTTTTCACTGTTTTCTTCAATGAAGTCAGCTGTTCCGATATGATACGTTTTCCCAGTCAAAAAAGATTTAGCAGCGGTTTGATCAGTTGTCCAAGTATAAAGCCCGTCTTTCACACTATGAAGGTATTTTTTTACTGCTCCTTCGGTTTTTGAAATGTTAAAGACTGCGCCATTCAATGGTTCATTTTCGGCTGTCCCCACTTTTTTGACTTGCAATACCCCATTATTAGAAACAAGATTTTTAGGATATAAATGAATCATGTCTAATTCTTCTGTACCATACTGATAAGAGCCGTCTGGTTGTTTGATCATTTCATAAACAGGAAAAGCCAATACCATATTGCCAGCTGAGACTACCCCTGCTTTCGGTTCTTCTTTGATGACATAAACCGCATCTTTTCCATTTTGAGATTTTGGCAATTCCAGTGTTACGCTTCCTTGTGCATCTGTCGTTCCCGACGTGATTGGTTCTCCAGGAGTCAGTTCTTGAACTGCTTGTTGCGCTTCTTCGACTGATTTACCATTATTTCGTTGTTCATAAAATTGATTCGTTACATTATAAACAGTAAATGATACATCTCCTAGACCTTGATATTGGTCAAACTCTGTCATCTCTTTCCCACTGTTTTGAATAACATTGGGTAAAGAAAGTGCTTTTTTCTTATGCAAGATCACTTGTGCAACTTCTTGATCGGTAGCTGCAAAGACAGGCGATTGCCCTACCCAGCTACCTAAAACAGCTGATAACACGAATAATATTCCCCAACAAATGTCGATTGCTTTCCACTCTTTTTTCATTTATTTTCACCTTTCTTTCTCCATTTCCACAGACTGATACTAACTAGTATTAGCCCAACGATGACATAAAACTGGCTATTTTTTTCATTTGTTTTAGGCAGCAAACCGAAATCTGCTTTACGATTCTTTACCTTCAAAGGATCCGCCTGTTGTCCGTTTTGCTGAAACGAATTTTTTTCAACTACAAAAGGAATTAGCTCTTCACTTTTGATATAACCTTTCGGTGACTGGATCTCTTCAAGGTAATAATTCCCGTCGGTCAACCCTCGAACTGAAAAATTCCCTGATTGGTCGGAAGTTAGTCTATACGCTCCTTCACTACTCATTCGCCAAGTAACGCCTTCCTTCGTTTGATGAAGGTATTTACCTCTTTGATTTCTTACTAGAAATACAGCGCCTTGTAGAGGTCTTTGATTTCGACTATCAATTTTCAAAAAATGCTTTCCTCCCGTACGGATGGCAGTTGATCGTTGGAGGTACTCACGTTCTGTAGTGACCGTGACGTTATTCTTCAATTCCTCGTCTGGAATTGCTGTCGCTGATACTTGCATCTGATAGGTAATCGAAAGTGGTTGTCCAACCATTTTTTGGAGTGTCTCTTTGGCCAATGTCAATTCAAAGCCATTTTGATGAGAAACCATCTTATACCCGGAATGTATTTCTTGTCCGCCAATTTTGAGTTTCCATGTATCAGGTAAGAAGAACAAATGATCATCAGCTTCATCAATGAGTTGATAGCTTTGACAGTCAGAAACAATGGTATCTACTGTATAAGTGACGATTTCACCAAACGAAACACTGGAATCTCCTTGGATCTTTTTTTCCAAAAAAGAAAGTGGAGTCGTTTCTTCGTTCTTAGGATATAAATGAATCGTCTTCAATTCTTGACCTTGCTCATTATTAATTGGGAGTACCACAACTAAATTGGCTGATTTTTCTTTGACGTTTACTGGTGTCTTCGTTTCTTGAAAAAGATACACTTGATCTCTTCCTTGTGCATCTTGCTTTGGTAATTGAAATTGAGCGATACCAGCTTCGTTACCAACGGTTTTGGTGATTTGTTCTGTTACAAACGTTCCGATCTCTTGTCCCTTTTTTGCTAACTGTTGTTGCGCTGTTGTGACATCGATCCCTTGTTCTCTCAATTGATAGAAAGAAGCTGTGACATCATAAACCGAAAAACTCACCTCATTTAGCCCCTGAGCTTCTTGGAAGAATACTTGCTCTTCACCCGTATTTTTTTGTGGATCAGGTAAATTCCCTTCCGTAAACAGAAGTTTATGCAAGATAATCTGTACCTGCTCATTCGAAGATTGGTTCGGAATATTTTGAGCCGCACTTCTTTGCGATCCAATCGTCAACAACAGCGGAATGAGGAACAAGATATACCAGATTCTTTTTTTCATTACGCCACGCCCTTTCTTTGTTTTTTGAAAAAGGCAACGAAACATGTGCTGCTTATCGCAAGGAAACCAGCTAAATAGAACCAGATACGACCCATTCCGCCAGTCTCAGGTAAAGGAACTTTGACTTGATTGGTAATCGTTAACGTAATTTGATTATTTTCGGCTCCAGCTACTAATCCACTTTCTTGTTTGGACCCATCCACGGTCACTGTTCCATCTTCCTTCACAACGATCAAGACTGGCTTTTTCAATCCTTGATACCCATCTGGTGTTTTGGTTTCTGTTAACGTGTAAGAACCAGGTTGAAGGTTTTCAAATGTAAATGTATCCGTTGATTCACCTGCTTGAGGTAGTTCGACACTTGACCCTTCTCCCTCTAGTTTAAAGCTAGCCCCTTTTAATGATTGCCCGTTATCTTGTTTTTTATAGACCGTAAGATTAAAAGGTTTGAGATGGTTTTGATGCTGTAATGTCCACTGCGGATCTACCTCAACATTTTCATGTTCATAGTGGATCGTGCCATATTGATCAATCGTCCATTCATAATTCCCGGCAATCGTATCATAGCCAACGGGTCCTTTCGTCTCTACCATTCGATATTCTCCTGGTTCCTCTACTGTAAATTGAGCCAGTCCCGTTAGTTCCGATACTTTTGTCGCTACTGTTCGATAACTATCAGCAGCATCTTTTTTCTGTAATTCAAAAGTAGCCCCTGCTAAGTGGACTTTTTCTGACCTATGAAGCGTATATTTGTGAATCGCCAAAGGAATTTTTTTGAAAGGATTTTCGATCGTTAGAAGAATCGCCTGTTCCTCGATTTTTGCGGATTGTCCGTCGATCGTTACCTTTCCTTCGGCTGATACCGCAATCTTCCAGGTGTTTTTTTGAGCAAGTTCATGTCCGTCTGGTGCCTGTACCTCTGTAAGCGTATAGGTTTCCCCTTTCATTAGTCGAACATCAGCAGGCAAGTGATAACTGCCATCTTTGTTATCGATCAAGCGGATCGTTTTAGATTGACCAGTTAATTCGAAAACTGCTCCTACAAGATTTTTTGCTCCAGATGAAGAATGTTTGGTGATGTTCAAATCAAATGGTGTAAACTTTTTAGTGTTTTTCCAAGTCGTATCGTTGACTTTAGCAGCCTCATAGCCTTCAACGGTCATTTCGTTACTTGCTTGATAGTTAAACGCTTGTCCTTGGTTATTAAATTTTGGCAACATCATGTTTTCTTGATAGTCAGTGCCATTACTTGCTGAGAGTAACTTGATGTTTTCACGTCTCCAAGTTCCCTCGGTATCATTAGTTGGTTTATTTAACTGGATAAATCCAGTTTGCCAACTATTTTTATCTGTTGTTGGCGTTCGTTTTATTTCATAAGTGATGTGATCTGGTCGTAGGCTAGTATCATGATCATATTCTTCCCATTCTTTTGTGAAAGACAATGTTACGCCTGGTGCTTTTGCGGAAGGAACGCCAAATTCAACAATTGTTGAAGCATCCGCCGTCGGTTGCAAGGTTGTTTTTTCATTCATTTGGTACCATACATCGGGTTTAAACGTTTTACTTTCAGTTTGGATTCGTACCTGATAATGGATTTGGATTTCCTGATCTTTCCCTAAATATAGTTGATTGCTTTGGATCGTTGAACCAGAAATACCAATCGTAGGCATTACTGCGACAGCATTTTTCCCTACATCTTTGATCGTGAGGGTATTTTCTTCGTAAACAAAGGGTTGAGCAATCGGATCAATCACTTTTCCATTACTGATGGTTCCAGCAATATGGACCGCTTTTTTCGCTAAATAATCAGAAATATCTGTGGCACGATCAGCCGATTCGTAATAGAATTGACCAGATTCATCCGTTGATACCATTTTCTTCATATTTATTTCCACATCAGCTTTTGATAAGCCAGCTGGAATATCTGATTGCAATTGGATTCCTAAGCCATGGATCTTGATTCCTCGTTCTTTCAACGCTAATGCTTCGCCAATCGTCGCTATAAACGTACTCCGAATTTGCTTCTCTCGATTGTTTTGATCGGGAACATCGTAATATCTACTCAAAAGAGAAGTATTTCCGGCTCCTTCTCGTACATCGCTAAATTCAGTTCCATAATAACTACCATCTTGTTCTGTAAACACTTTGTTCACGTGATAGGAGTAGGTTGGCACACCATCCGTTAATAACACAATCACTTTTTCATGATTATTTTGTTCAGCCAACATCTCACCAGCTTCTCTCAACGCTTTTTGAGTAAAGGTTCCCCCTTGTGTCGTTGAAGGAGTGATCGCTTTAATCTGATTTTTTACAGAATTGAATGAACTTAGTGGGATTGAACCGTTGTTATAACCCACACTAGAATACCCAATATAGCCAAGATTGATTTTTTCAGCTATACCACTATGGTCAAGGGTATCTACAAAACTATTGACCCCTCGTTTCACTTCTGCCAAACGATTGTCTTCATTCATACTGCCTGACCAATCAACTACTAATACAACGTCTACAGGTGAAAACTCTTTTTGAACGTTCCCACGTACATTTAAAAAAACATCGTATAATCCTGGTGTAGCCGTTTCTCGTGCATATTTACGAATAGCATAAGAGGATTCTTCTCCTGTTCCCCCGTATTCAATATAAGAATTTGACCGATTAGATGGGTCGCCATTCCATGACGTCACACCATCCCACTGACCATTTTGATTTCCTTGATGATTGAGAACCGTTTCGTTTCCTGTCGGCTGCCACGCTGCTTGTGGGTAGACCCCAGTAGAATCGTTGGTATAATTTGGTACGATAGGTGTGACAATTTGTTTATTATTTCCAGCAGAAAAGAAAGCGGGAAATTCAAACGGACGTACAACCTCTTCTTTTGTCTCTTCTTCAAGATCTTGTTCCTTTGCTTGCTGTTCTTCATTTCCTCTTTCTGTTGATTCCTTTGTGTCTGCTTCGTTAGATTTAGTCGATTGCTCCGTTGTTTCCAGCGAAGTTTCCTTATTACTTTGTTGCTCTAATGTATTATTTTCCAGAAACTTAAATGATTCCTTCACAATCGGCGTGAGTGCTTTTCCTTGCTCATTTTCTGCCGTTTGTTGTTCCACTAAAACTTCTACGTCAACTGACTGATTCTGCTTGATGCCTGCAAAAATCCACTTCTCGTGATACTCTTGCTTGAAAAATTGGCTAGTTGTGAGCCATTTTCCACTAGTTTCATTAAGGTATTCCGTATATTCAGTTGTTGGAATTGGTAGAAGCATTTCTTTTGTTTCTGAATCAATAACCCGTACCAAGTATCTATGTCCTTGGTCATTCTCAGAAAGCCCTAATTCGATGGTCAATTGTTCCGCAGATTGATGAGCTTGGACTTGGCCATATTCATTAGCCATTATTTCCATAGTAGCCTCATTACTTGCTTCGACAAGTTTCCTATTCTGAAAGAAAAAATTGAGTACAACAATGATTCCTAAAGACCCTAACAAAAAGAATAATTGTTTCTTTCTCATAGATATCCTCCTTAAAAATTATTTAAAATTCAGTTAGATAATATAAAAAAAGAGAAAAAACCTCTATTTTTTCTCTTTTTATTCTCATTCAATTTTTAAGTGGATTTTTTAGTTATATTAAATCTATAGAAGATATGTAAGTAAAAAATATATCTATAAACGTTCTGTTATTTTTATATAATGATGTAGTTTATATTTTCAAAATAACTGATCGAATAGACTTGGTTTTGAAACACTGACTTTCTTCTCATTTCTACAATTACTGAAAAAATATAAAAATCTGAGATACATATTTACAAGATGATAAAAATGAGTTAATAATAATAATACTAAATTAGAAAAGATGGTGATTTATTGATCGAGCAATTATTGTTAGATGATCATTCGCGAGGAAAATTAGCTGTTTATGGTCAACTATTGACGTTATCTCCAGGAGAGCACTTGATCGATAACCTAAGAGAAAACTTAGAAACAACAATCAGTATGGTTAAACTAAAAAAAATCCTTGTTTCTATTCAAGAAGACTTGGCAAAGATAAGTAATAAACAATTATTAACGGCTAAAAATAAGTTGATCATTCGTGAAAGAATGATCCATTACAATCAATATCAAAATTTTTTAACCACACAAAGTATCCCTTATCAGTTATTGCTTAGTATCATCAAGAAGCAAGATGAAGATCTTGCTTCTTTTTGTCAACGCAACTATATTAGCCGTTCCACTTGTTTTCGCCAAACCAAAAAATTAGCGCAGTATTTTAAAGACTATCATATCACTTTGAACTTAACGAACTTAACACTAACAGGTTCGGAAATGCTGATCCGGATTATGTTTTTTAACTTTTTTTGGTTTGTTTCATTAGGTGAAAGTCTAGATGATCTCTATTTTAGCGATGATTTAAAAGCACTATTTGAGTTATACGAAGCGGAACACCTGAAAGATAAATATGCAATCGGCAAGAAGCAAGCTATGCTCCATTGTAAAATCAATCTTTTACGAATTAAAGAGGGTCATTTCACTGATATTTATGAATTAACTCCCACTTCTTTTATCCCTAGTGGAACAGATCTTGAATTTTTTTATGATTTCTTTCAACTTGCTAATTTGAAGCTCGATATTTTAGAAATCAATTCCCTTTTTTATTTGTTCTATTATTGGCCTTTTCTAAATTCCAAATCAGATGTCCAATTACCAATCGTGGAACATTCTTATCTGCAGGCGAACAACCATTTAAAAAAAGTCTTGGAAGAGTTTGAAACGCATTGTCAAAAATATATTAGTAATTTCAACTTTCATGAAGAGCCTTCCCTTCATGCGAATATCTACCTTTCATTGTTGAATTTTACTGTATTCAAACAAAAAATCCCTTTAACAACCTTTTTTATTTCTACGTATATCCAAAAGAAATATCCTATGATCCAAATTTTAGCTACTAAAATCGAAAGTTATTGGAAAAAGATTGCGAATCGTAAAAACTTCCTTTGGTTAAAAAATTGTAGTAGTGAATTAGCTTTCATCCAAGCTTGTTTACTTTATCCGTATTATACCAAGATGGAAGAAGACTATAAATTGAAAGTTGGCTTTATCAACGTTTCAGAATACTTGATCACTTATGAGATATTTAATCTAGGTGAAAAGATTCCTTTTATCGAGATTGAAAAAGCCCATCTGCCACTCACGAAACAGTATGATTTTTTTATTATTGGTTCACCCTTGTTTATTCCTCCAGAGCTAGACCCAGCAAAATATGCGGTCATTGATTTTTGTCGTTACAATGATTTTGAAACGGCATTGTATCAACGACTTTCACATGCCCACCATGAAAAATTAAAAAAACAGCTATAAATAAAGGCTTTTGCTCAAGTATCCTACTGGATCTTGAACAAAAGCCTTTATTGTTATTTTGATGCACGTTTTACGTATGTGCCTTCTGTTGTATTGATTTCAAGTAGTTCATCTGTTTCGATGAAGTCTGGAACGTTAACGACTAAACCTGTTTCCATTGTAGCTGGTTTACCAGAACCAGTCACGGTTGCTCCTTTAATTGAAGGTTGTGTTTCAACAACACGCAAAACAACCGTTGTTGGAAGTTGAACACCAATCACTTCGCTGCCGAAGAATTGAATTTTTACTTCCATATTTTCTAAAATATATTTCATTTCTTCTTCTACAGTCTCTACTGGAATTTCATATTGTTCATATGTTTCAAGATCCATAAAGAATGCTGTGTCGTCCATTGTATATAAATATTGTACTGGTTTCGTATCAATATGTGCTTTTTCAAACTTTTCTTCTGGTCGGAAAGTTGTGTCATATGTTGCTCCTGAACGAACATCTTTTAGTTTCATACGCATCACAGTGTTTCCTTTACCAGGTTTGTGGTGGCTTGCGTCTAAAACTTTAATTAATTTACCGTCTTGAACAAATGTCATACCGGCTCTTAAATCACTTGCTGAGATCATTATTTTTGCTCCTTCTTAACTTAATCATAATCAACTTTATTGTATCAGACAACCGCTTAGAAAACTAGGGAATTATCTATTTTTAAGTTTTACTCTTTGACTTTCTCGTTTAATCATGCTATTTTTAATGAAATTCATTTTTGGAGGGACTTCACATGACAAACAGCAAATCAAAACAAATGAATATTTGTTGTTGTATGGTGCATAAAAGCAGCATACGATTTGTCATGTCTATTAATAGCCCTTCATAAATTGGTATTGCCTTCTTCCGTTTTCCAATACTTATTTCATGATTTTTTCAAGGAGCTGATTTAATAGTCAGCTCCTTTTTATATTCTATTTTTTTAGGAGGGAATTATGATCATTACAACAATCACCGAAGCAATTGGATCCACCCCGTTTTTTAAATTTACTGCTAAAGATTATCCTATGCCCCAACATTCAGCTATTTATGCGAAATTAGAGTATTTGAACCCCGGCGGAAGTATCAAAGATCGACTCGGTCATTATCTGATCCAACAAGGGATTCAAACCGGACAGATCACAAAAGAGACAACAATTATTGAACCTACTGCTGGTAATACTGGAATTGGTTTAGCATTAACTGCTTTAAGTTATTCTATCAAAACAATCTTTGTTGTTCCTGAAAAATTCAGTATGGAAAAACAACAAGTGATGAAAGCATTAGGCGCAACAATCATCCACACACCAAGTGAACTGGGCATCGTTGGTGCGATTGAAAAAAGTAAAGAATTAGCGAAAACCATTCCTCACAGCTTTCTACCAATGCAATTTGAGAATTGGGCGAATCCCATGGCCTATTATCAGACGATCGGACCGGAAATTAGTCAAGAACTTACAAAACCAATCACTAGCTTTGTAGCGGGGATTGGTAGTGGCGGTACGTTTGCGGGCACCGCTAAATATTTAAAGGAACAAAATGCAGACATTCGTTTAATTGGTGTCGAACCAGAAGGCTCAATTTTGAATGGTGGTACTGCTCATAGTCACAAGATCGAGGGAATTGGCGTTGAATTTACCCCACCATTTCTTTCTGGAATCACCATAGATGGTTTTGAAACGATTTCTGATCAAGAAGGCTTTGCTTACACGAAGCAACTAGCCAAGCAACAAGGAATACTAGTTGGCAGTTCTAGCGGCGCTGCTTTTGCGGCAGCCTTACATGAAGTCCAACGATTACCTTTAGGAAGTTCAGTGGTAACTATTTTCCCAGATGGAGCAGACCGTTATTTATCAAAAGGAATCTATTCATAAAACAAATAGTCGTTTTGACCGAAATACAGATATAAAAAATTAGGAGGAACAAATAATGCATATTCAAACAAAACTAATACATGGCGGAATCAGTGAAGACCCTACTACTGGAGCAGTTAGTGTTCCGATCTATCAAACATCCACTTATCGACAAAATAGCGTGGGAAATCCCAAGCAATATGAATATTCTCGTTCTGGGAATCCCACACGTTTTGCCCTTGAAGAATTGATTGCTGAGTTGGAAGGTGGAATCAAAGGATTTGCTTTTGCCTCTGGATTAGCCGGTATTCATGCAGTCTTCTCTCTTTTTCAATCAGGAGACCACATTTTATTAGGTGATGATGTTTATGGTGGTACTTTTCGACTCTTTGATCAAGTCCTAACCAAAAGTGGTCTGGAATATACAATTGTCGATACGAGTGATTTGGCACAAGTAGAGCAAGCCATTCAACCCAATACAAAAGCACTTTATTTAGAAACTCCAAGTAACCCGTTATTAAAAATCACTGATCTCCAAAAAAATAGTCAACTAGCAAAAAAACACCAACTGATAACAATTGTTGATAATACTTTTGCCACCCCTTATTTCCAGAGACCACTTGACTTAGGGGCAGATATCGTCTTGCACAGCGGGACAAAATATCTCGGAGGACACAGTGATCTCGTAGCAGGTTTGGTTACTACAAATAATGAAACCTTAGCGGATGCTATCGGCTATTATCAAAATGCCATTGGCGGTGTATTAGGGCCACAAGACAGCTGGCTACTTCAAAGAGGAATCAAAACATTAAGTGTACGAATGGCAGAACATCAAAAAAATGCTTTTGCGGTCGCACACTTCTTAAAAGAACGCCCTGAAGTTGAACAAGTCTTTTATCCTGGTTTGGTCGCTCATAAAAATCATGAAATTGCGCAAGCACAAATGAGTGGTTATAGTGGCATGGTTTCTTTTACACTAAAAAATGAACAGGCTGCGATTCCTTTCGTTGAATCTCTCCGATTGTTTATTTTGGCAGAAAGCTTAGGTGGTGTGGAAAGTTTAGTCGAACTTCCCGCAGTGATGACTCATGCTTCCGTTCCTAAAGAAAAAAGGGAAAAAGCAGGTATCAAAGATGGATTGATCCGCTTATCCCTGGGAATTGAGTATGAGGATGATCTTATTGAAGATTTAACTCAAGCATTTCAGCAATTAAAAGAAAATTAGCGAATGAAAGAAAAGATAAATTTCATTTCAGATTGCTACACCTACAAAGCAATAAGTGTTAGAATCTAATTGGAAGCACTGTGTTTATCGAAGTTTCTTCTAGTAGATGTGTACTTGATTCCGATAAACAAAAATGATTACCAATAGTTAGGAGCCTTAAGTCATGAAAATGAACGTAGAAAGTTTTAATCTTGATCACACAAAAGTAAAAGCACCTTATATCAGAGTAGCTGATAAAAAAACTGGGGAACACGGCGATGTCATTATCAAATATGATGTTCGCTTCAAACAACCTAATAAAGAGCATATGGATATGCCAAGTTTACATTCTTTAGAGCATTTAACTGCAGAATTGATCCGTAACCATGCTGATTATATTGTTGACTGGTCACCAATGGGTTGCCAAACAGGTTTTTACTTAACTGTTTTGAACCATGAAAGTTACGAAGATATTTTAGATGTTTTAGAACAAACAATGAAAGATGTACTTGAAGCGACGGAAGTCCCTGCAAGCAACGAGACGCAATGTGGCTGGGCAGCTAGCCATACATTGGAAGGTGCGCAAGCACTCGCTCGTGAATTCTTAGAAAAACGTGATGAATGGTCTCAAGTAGAAGCATAATTGACATAGCTATTGAGAAATCCATATATTCTCAGATATGTCATTTCAATGTTCTATAACAAATCGTTTCCTTATAAGCGATAAGCGAAACTTTTGACAAATAGTTACAAAATAACCATATTTATCAGTAGAAGATAATTTTTAGCTAAGCTCTAAACGAAAACAAATGATTTTGTTTGATGTTTGGAGCTTTTAAACTATCCTGAGGAGGAAAGATGATGAGTATTTATAATTTTATGGTTACTTTAGAAGATGGAACCTCTTATTCATTAGATAAGTACAAGAATCAACCGATGATCATCGTGAATACCGCAACGAAATGTGGGTTAGCTCCGCAATTCGAGCAATTAGAAGAACTTTATGAGCGTTATCAATCTCAAGGATTAATTATATTAGGTTTTCCTTCTAACCAATTCAAACAAGAAGTTGCTTCTGCCAGCGATGCCGCTCAAGCCTGTCGAAATACCTATGGCGTTA
>NZ_CP172888.1:0-315000 GCF_050530965.1 Enterococcus sp. DIV1089c | reverse complement strand
CTCAATTCCGAGGCTAGCCCTAAAGCTATTTCGGAGAGAACCAGCTATCTCCAAGTTCGTTTGGAATTTCTCCGCTACCCACACCTCATCCCCGCACTTTTCAACGTACGTGGGTTCGGTCCTCCAGTGCGTTTTACCGCACCTTCAACCTGGACATGGGTAGATCACATGGTTTCGGGTCTACGACTACATACTCAAACGCCCTATTCAGACTCGCTTTCGCTGCGGCTCCGTCTCTTCAACTTAACCTCGCATGCAATCGTAACTCGCCGGTTCATTCTACAAAAGGCACGCCATCACCCATTAACGGGCTTTGACTTGTTGTAGGCACACGGTTTCAGGTTCTATTTCACTCCCCTTCCGGGGTGCTTTTCACCTTTCCCTCACGGTACTGGTTCACTATCGGTCACTAGGGAGTATTTAGCCTTGGGAGATGGTCCTCCCGGATTCCGACGGAATTCCTCGTGTTCCGCCGTACTCAGGATCCTCCTAGGTGCCTTCCAAATTTCATCTACGGGGTTTTTACCCTCTTTGACTGACTTTTCCAAGTCATTCGACTATCTGAAAGAACTACCATATTGGAGTCCTACAACCCCAATGAGCAAGCTCATTGGTTTGGGCTTTTCCCGTTTCGCTCGCCGCTACTCAGGGAATCGAATTTTCTTTCTCTTCCTGCAGGTACTTAGATGTTTCAGTTCTCTGCGTCTACCTCGAATGCGCTATGTATTCACGCAAACGTAACATCCTATAAAAGATGCTGGGTTCCCCCATTCGGAAATCTCTGGATCATAGCTTACGTACAGCTCCCCAAAGCATATCGGTGTTAGTCCCGTCCTTCATCGGCTCCTAGTGCCAAGGCATTCACCGTGCGCCCTTATTCACTTAACCTTATCAACCTTGCGGTTGGGTTTTGATCTTTCTTCTAGCGATAGAAGTCCGATCAAGAAAATAAGCAATTGAACTTATTAAAAAACTCATTCAACGCGGTGTTCTCGGTTTGTATTACTAATTTACTTCAAATATCCAGTTTTCAATGAACAAAAATATATCTTTGAGAGTAAACCTCTCAAAACTGAACAAAGTGAAAAACAAACAGTGTAGTCTCCGTAATATTCCTTAGAAAGGAGGTGATCCAGCCGCACCTTCCGATACGGCTACCTTGTTACGACTTCACCCCAATCATCTATCCCACCTTAGGCGGCTGGCTCCAAAAGGTTACCTCACCGACTTCGGGTGTTACAAACTCTCGTGGTGTGACGGGCGGTGTGTACAAGGCCCGGGAACGTATTCACCGCGGCGTGCTGATCCGCGATTACTAGCGATTCCGGCTTCATGTAGGCGAGTTGCAGCCTACAATCCGAACTGAGAGAAGCTTTAAGAGATTAGCTTAGCCTCGCGACTTTGCGACTCGTTGTACTTCCCATTGTAGCACGTGTGTAGCCCAGGTCATAAGGGGCATGATGATTTGACGTCATCCCCACCTTCCTCCGGTTTGTCACCGGCAGTCTTGCTAGAGTGCCCAACTAAATGATGGCAACTAACAATAAGGGTTGCGCTCGTTGCGGGACTTAACCCAACATCTCACGACACGAGCTGACGACAACCATGCACCACCTGTCACTTTGCCCCCGAAGGGGAAGCTCTATCTCTAGAGTGGTCAAAGGATGTCAAGACCTGGTAAGGTTCTTCGCGTTGCTTCGAATTAAACCACATGCTCCACCGCTTGTGCGGGCCCCCGTCAATTCCTTTGAGTTTCAACCTTGCGGTCGTACTCCCCAGGCGGAGTGCTTAATGCGTTAGCTGCAGCACTGAAGGGCGGAAACCCTCCAACACTTAGCACTCATCGTTTACGGCGTGGACTACCAGGGTATCTAATCCTGTTTGCTCCCCACGCTTTCGAGCCTCAGCGTCAGTTACAGACCAGAGAGCCGCCTTCGCCACTGGTGTTCCTCCATATATCTACGCATTTCACCGCTACACATGGAATTCCACTCTCCTCTTCTGCACTCAAGTCTCCCAGTTTCCAATGACCCTCCCCGGTTGAGCCGGGGGCTTTCACATCAGACTTAAGAAACCGCCTGCGCTCGCTTTACGCCCAATAAATCCGGACAACGCTTGCCACCTACGTATTACCGCGGCTGCTGGCACGTAGTTAGCCGTGGCTTTCTGGTTAGATACCGTCAAGGGATGAACAGTTACTCTCATCCTTGTTCTTCTCTAACAACAGAGTTTTACGATCCGAAAACCTTCTTCACTCACGCGGCGTTGCTCGGTCAGACTTTCGTCCATTGCCGAAGATTCCCTACTGCTGCCTCCCGTAGGAGTTTGGGCCGTGTCTCAGTCCCAATGTGGCCGATCACCCTCTCAGGTCGGCTATGCATCGTCGCCTTGGTGAGCCGTTACCTCACCAACTAGCTAATGCACCGCGGGTCCATCCATCAGCGACACCCGAAAGCGCCTTTCAAATCAAAACCATGCGGTTTCGATTGTTATACGGTATTAGCACCTGTTTCCAAGTGTTATCCCCTTCTGATGGGCAGGTTACCCACGTGTTACTCACCCGTTCGCCACTCCTCTTTTTCCGGTGGAGCAAGCTCCGGTGGAAAAAGAAGCGTTCGACTTGCATGTATTAGGCACGCCGCCAGCGTTCGTCCTGAGCCAGGATCAAACTCTCATAAAAAGTTCGAACAATCTTACGATTGTTAAGCTCAATTGTTTGCTAGCATATTGCTTGCTTGTTAAAAATGTTTGTTGTCTTGAATCAATCAAGACGCCCTACACATTTGGTTTGTCTTTGCTTTGTTCAGTTTTCAAAGGTCTACTTGATTAATGCTACTTGATTTAAAGTTGAAACTTCTTAACGAGCTAGCGATTAATCATTCGATATTGCCGTAGCAACTTTTATATCATAACAGATCGACATTTGTTTGTCAACTATTTTTTAAAAGTTTTTTCACTTCGTTTTTCAGAAACGCTTCAGCAACTCATTTATCATAACTCACCGTTTGTTATTTGTCAACAACTTTTTTGAAGTTTTTTTCGATGAAATCAAGCTTCATAAGCTGTCTATTTTTAACGACTCAGTTATCTTATCATGTGATAACTCACACGTCAAGAACTTTTTGAATCTTTTTTATTACTTCATTTTTTTAAAACGAGTAACTAAAAACAACAAAAAAGAATATACCATGTAATTTTACACATGTCAATAAGTATTTAAACCTTTGGTATAGGTTATCACTCTTGGTTTCAGCTTTTCTATATTAAATAAGCCATAGTCATTCTACTGATTCTGGCTATCCAGATAATCGAACTGTAAGACTTCTTTCAGCTGTTGTCCATTTATGACATCTTTGGTTACTCCACACGGTTGCCCCCATTGATAAACGTTCATCGTTTTCCCGTTGATCAATGAGGTTGAGACAAAAGCAGCATCTTCGGAAATTTCTTCTTATTTCTTGATGCTGCTTTTGTCTCACCGTGAATCAGAGGTCGTGAAAACATCGGGTAGCTCTGTTGACAATAAGAAAGAATTTTTTGAAACAGCTCCTCATGTTTTGAAAAATTCAGGCTTATTTCAAGGAGCTGATGTTTGAACACCGTTTAGCAAGAGGCTGTGAAAGAAGCGTTTAGCTCCGAGCGAATAAGCGAGGATTTTTTAAAATAGCTCCTCATATTTTAGAAAACCATCGCTTATTGTTGAGGAGTTGCTTCTTGAACGCCGTTTAGCAAGAGGTTGTGAAAAGAGTGTCTTGACCTAAGCGTTAAGGAGGAAAATCTCGAAACAGCTCCTCATGTTTTGAGATTTTTTGACTTATCGCCGAAGGTCAGCTCTTTGAACACCGTTTATTCGTTTTTAGAGATAATAGAAGAGACCGAGACAAGTTTCTTTTTTAGAAAAGATCACTCACAAAAAAAGGAAATGAATAGCCATCCATCTCCTCTAACCGACTATTTCGTTTTTTTGCCACTGAAGTCATCCTGTATTTATTGGCTTGCAATTAATTTCTCCATTAATTCCTCATTAAACCCAACAAATAAAACATTATCAAAAATAATCAGCGGACGTCTGATTAGTTCTCCATGTGTTCTACACAAAACAATCAATTGTTGTTCATTAATAGTAGATAAATCAATTTCCAGATTTTTGAAACCTTGTGACCAAGTGGCGAACAGTCGTTCCGCGTGAACATTCTCAAACCCACACAATTCTTTTGCTTCCTTAACGGTTAGCTCTCTCTGATCTAAATCAATAAACTGATAAGAGAGATGATGTTCTTCTAACCACTGCTTTGCTTTTAGACACGTCACACAATGCGCCGACCCGTATACTTTCACAAGATTCCTCCTTTTTTAAATTTAACTGAAGATACTGTTTTGCATATAAATCATTCTTCTTGCAACTGAACGAATTTCTCTTGGAACAAACGAACGTATTTCATCTTCATTAAAACCGATCAATATTCTTTTTTCATCAATTAAGATCGGACGTCTTAGTAAAGAAGGATATTGTTTAAAAAGGACGATCATTTGCTTTAATGTGAGCTCGTTGAAGTCAATAGCTAATTTTTCGTATATTTTTGAGCGAGTAGAGATAATGTCTTCAACGCCTCCGTTAGTGGCTGCTAAAATTTCACGTATTTCATTTTCTGATATCGGCTCTGCAAAAATATTTTTTTCTTCAAAATCTAAACGATTTTCTTGCAACCATGCTCTTGCCTTTCTACAAGAAGTACAGCTAGGGAAAGTATATACTTTTATCATTCTCTCACTCCTTTTTAATTATAATCCCATTCTAACTGAAAGTTATAAAAAACACCAATTATTAGCTATTAAAATTCAGAAAATTTATTCTTCTTTGCTATTAAACCCTTTTAATCCTGTGTTTATATGAAAAAAATTAATTTATTTTGTATAAAAAAAAGAAGAAAAACACATAAAAAAAACGATATTATTAGTATTTTTTACCTAATAATATCGTTTTTTATGTGATCAAACATGTATTTTTTTAATTTTACAACCTGTTTCTCTAATAAATCTAGAAGTTTTCAATTTTCTCGTCCCCTTCATCAAAGGTATACACAAATAGAGACGATTCCTTGCTCGGGTCATTGCTACATAAAAAAGACGGCGTTCTTCTTCGACTGTTGTCACATGCTCTGCCTTGACCTTATCCAAACTAATGGCTGCTTTATCAGAGGCACCATTGTAAGGAATAGCTCCTTCATTACAACCAACTAAAAAAACATTGCGATAGCTTAAGCCTTTACTTCTATGAATACTTTGAATGCATAAAGCATCAAGTTTTCCTTGTCGGTAAGCGATTAAACGAGTTTTTAGTTGTTTCGCAACTGCTTGGATGTCTTTTTCTAAATGGTTGATTTTTTCTAATGTTGGAAATTGTTTGAGCGTTCCTAACAACCATTCACGCTCACTACCGTCTATTTCTTTAGTTGGTCGACTTAATTTAAGGTAGCTTTGAATTAAACGATCAAAACCTTTTCCGCCATTTTTATCAAAAGTATGAAGGTCCTTTACAAACCGATGAATCTCTTTTTCTTTTGTTTTTAAATGCGGCTTTACAGAAAGGATATATTCCACAATATCTGTTACTTTATTTCGTTTAGAAAAATAGTCCTCACATTCAGCCTTCTTGAAATAGCAATTAATCATTAACTGATAGAGTACTTGTTGATAACCCTGTGTCTTTTTTTGATAAGTAGTTGCATTTTGCCAGTAAAGAATCCTTTGATAGAACTGTTGAAATAGTTTTATCCCAAATATCCCTTCGTATGGGCCATCTGCTTCTAGCACAAAGGGGATATCCGTCTGTAACAAGTCTTGGACTAATTGCTGGGTTTGCGTTAACGACCGATATAAAACGATTGATTCTTTGTATTTCCCTTTATGTTTAATCAATGTTTTGATTTGTTCAATGATCCAGCGACTTTCAGCTTGTATATCATCAAAAGCTAGCGCCTGCATAATCCCCGCCTCTTTCTTAGCTGGAATCATTGCTTTTTGGATACGATCATTTTTATTAAATGTAATTAAGCGATTCGCTCCTTGAACAATGGTGGCACGTGAACGATAGTTGGTTAATAAAAAAATCGTCTTCGTTGCGTACTCTTGGTCAAAATTTTTAATATAAGAAGGTTCCGAACCTCGAAACCCATAGATACTTTGATCATCGTCACCGACCACAATAAGTTTCATTGGTGTTTCCTTCGTAATCAGGCGAACAATTTCCCACTGTAAAGGATTCGTGTCTTGAAATTCATCAATAAATAAATAATCATATTTTTGTCCCACGAAGTTTCTGATTTCTTCGTTCTGCAAGGCTTGTTTTAAATTACTTAGAACATCATTGAATTCAAAAAGATGTTGCTCTTTCTTTTGTGCTTGCAGTTCTCGCATGAAGTGGGTCATTCTTTCGGAAATCGGCATAGTTGCATTCGGTTCAATAAAGTCAAAGTTTTCTTTTATCAATACTCGCGTTTCTTCTATTGATAAGTTCATATTCTGCCAATAATCAAGACGTGCCGCCAAATTTTTTTCTCCATATTGATCAAAAGCATATAAATTATACTTACGAATAAGTTGTTGTATTAGTCCACTGACTTTGTATGAGGTCTCTTTTGAAAATTCTCCCTGTATCCCTTCAGCGACTACTTCTGGGAATTGGCGACAAATATCATTGTACAAACGAAAAAAGATACTATGAAAAGTTCCTATATGAACATTGGTCTTCCGTTGGCTAAAATTATCTACTCGCTTTTTCAATTCATTCGCAGCATTTCTCGTAAAAGTGATCATCAATATCCGTTGCTCATCTACCTGATTTTCAGTCATTAAATAGACAGCTTTTGCACAAATTGTTTGGGTCTTCCCACTTCCCGCTCCTGCAATGATCCTTAGATTTTTTTCCATATTGTAAGTAATCGCTGCTTTTTGCTCGTAATTAAAACGATTGTAGGAGCGCTTTTCCATCATATCGAAAAATGAATGACTATTATTCGTTTCTTTTTCTTCCTCAATCAGCCCAGGTGCTTCACCATAAGCTGCTTCATAGCTTGCAATGATCTCTTCTTGCATCCGGAAAATTTGTTGGAGCTTCTCATATCTTTTTTCCAAATGACTGATTTCTCTTTGTAAGCGAAGTATTTCTTTTTCATTCCCTTGATTGATTGTTTTCACATCTTTCTATATATAAATGGTCAATATTTTTCTTTTATACTAACAGACCTTTCTAAAAATTAAAATGACTTTAGCAAACACTGACCTTTTCTGAAAATTATCTATAAAATATCAAAAACATATAACCAATATGATAGAATAAAAAAGACAAATATATTAATTTGAAGGTGAATATAAATGAGTACTTCATTTCATGAAGGACGGACAATCGGACTTTTATTATCCTTTATCGGTGGCGCAATGGACAGTTATACATATATTCAATATAACGCATTTGCTTCAGCACAAACGGGTAATATTGTCTTAGCAATCATCCAAGCTTTCGATGGTGAATGGATTAGCGTTGGAAAAAAAATTCTTTCTACTGTCTTCTTTTTTTTAGGGATTTTACTGACAAAATTTTTGATTGATTATTTCAAAAAGAAAGAAAAACACTATTGGCGTTTGTATGTTCTTTACTACGAAGCAATTATCTTTTTCTTAGTCAGTCTGACTCCAATCAGTATCCACCCAGCCATCGTAACCATCATGATTGCATTTACAGCAGCTATTCAATGGGTCGCTTTTGATAAAATCGATGGACGAGCTTATACTAATCTTTTTACTACGGGGAATCTAAAAGGAGTTGCTACTAACTTATACGATTCTCTTGTCACAAAAGAAAAAGCAGCGTTCGATCGTTTTTTCCATTTTCTGACAGTTGTTCTGGCTTTCATCAGTGGTGCAGGCGTTCTCGTTTTTTGCCACCATTTATTTGGGCATTTTGCTATTTTATTAGTGGCTGTTTTATTTTTAATCATAGCAATTGTTCAAAGCATTCAAGTATGGAAATTTTACCAACGTCATATAGTCTTATCCAAAAAATAAGGACAAGCGTGTTCACTTTAATAGCCAACTAAAAAAATCACTGTACTTCAAAACACAACAAATAGGCTGATTTACAGGATACTCGGACAGTACCTCAGCCTATTTGTTGTGTTTATGTTTATTTTTATTCATTCCATTATCGCACTTGATTTTCGAACAACAAGCTGCCAATGTAAACTGTCGGCAGTTTCATTATCTTCTACTGCACATTTGATGACCCGGATCATCACGCTGTTTTCATAAACTTTTTCAATTTCTCCTTTGATAGGTGCTTCAAATAAATCTGAAACAAAAGCACCTGTTTCACCAACTTCAAATAATTGCTCATCCATTTTCTCCATTACTTGTTCATTCCCCATGATAGTTCCTCCAATATTTTTTAAGTCAATCAATTTTTAACACACTTCTAGGCAGAGAACACATAAAAATCATAAAAAGCCCTTTTCATGTCAAAACCGTTCACTTTTTTTATCTGCCATTTATAAAATACTCAAAAAAGAAAGATCTAACTGAATTTTTTGATCTTTTTTTTACGGTTTTGATGTCAAAACAACCTTTTATGAATCGAAACACTATTTTTAACAATTTTAGAATAAAATCGTTATTGGAGGTACGTTGGATGAAAAATAAAGTTGTAAATAGAATATTAGACACATTATTCAGTGGTGAAAAAATAGAAGATGAAATGGTTTATCTCCAAGTAAAATTTGCCCTTGATGTATTAATGAATAACCTTGGCAAATTGGCCGTTATTTTAGTATTTTCTTTAATAACCGGTTCTTGGGTCGAAACAGGATTGACCTTTCTTTCTTATATTTGTATCCGTCGCTATGCTTACGGACTTCATTCTGATTCTGAATTTGTTTGTTTACTATGGACTTTGCTTTATTTGTGGGGCGTTCCCCTCTTAATGAAACACTTTGATGTGACCATCTCTTCCCCACTGAAGGTCATTTCATTGATCATCTGTTTCTTATTGTTGCTTCGCTATGGATCAAAAGGTACAGCAATCAATCCCATTGAACCTGAAAAACGCCCACCACTGTTAAAAAAAGCAATTTTCATGTTTCTTCTATTTGCAATAACTATTTTATTTTTCGCTAATTCTTACTTTTCTACTTACTTGCTTCTCGGGATTATTTTAGAAATAGCTACGCTGCTTCCAATTACGAATTATATAATGAATCTTGGAGGAATTTTCTATGAAAAAAACAATCATTAAACAACTTACTAATTTGTCTGACTTCTTTGTGTCTGGATGCTGCTTTGGTATGAGTTCAGAGTTTAAAATCCCTGAAAAATTAAAAAAATAATTCAATAAATATGCTATAATTTGGTAAAAATCAATGGGAGCTGTACTTTATGTTTTTGTGGTCCATAGCCTTGCAATATTTAATTTACACAATTTGTGTATTACTCATTGAACACCAAATTAAAAAGAAATACTTATTCGTTACCACTATTTTAATCTCTTGTGTCTTGTTAGGTTTTATGTATCCTTTATTAGGGATATTTACTGCTTTATTTGCTATAGGTATGCTGATGCTAACATTCTTCTTCTTTTCTACTTCCCCGCAAAAACTGGTTTATGCTCTTCCTTGGGGATTGCTTACTTCGCTTTTAGGAGACCATTTGACGAGCATCAGCGATTTTTTTATTTTGAAATCTGCTGTCATTGAACCAGGAGATTCCTTGCAGTATATTCATATCGTCATTTCTGCGACGTTATCGATCTTACTTGCTTTAGCCTTTAAAAAAGCCTTAGAAAATTTTCATGGTTTGGATCGCCGAATGATTGGAACCGTTGGCGCGTTGATGTTATTTACCTATTATATCGTTATCTTTTATACACGTTTTTCTGGCGAGACTCCCCAAATTTTAACTATCAACACTGGCTTTTTCATTCTTTATCTCTGTGGCGGGCTGTTTATCCTCATTTATTATTGGAAAATTTCAAAGAGAAAAATGGCAGACCAATTGTTAGAACAGCGTATGCAAATGCAACAAGATTACATCCGTGATCTAGAAAAAAACTATCAAGACCTTAGAGAATTCAAGCATGATTATCAAAACTTGCTTTTTTCAATGAATAGTTATCTTGCTGAAGGTGACCTGGAGGGATTACGTAAGTACTACAATCAAAATATCTTACCCACTCGTCAAATGATGGATCTTTTCCCAGCAAACCTTAGTCTGTTAGATAACATAAAAATTCCTGAAATAAGAAGCTTATTGTCTTTGAAATTAATGATGGCACAAGAAAAAGGATTATCCGTGCATCTTGTTATTCCAGAAGAGATCACTTTAAAGAAAAAACACACAGTAAACATCGTCCGAATGTTAGGTATTATTTTAGATAATGCGATTGAAGGAGCTTTAATTACTAAAAAGAAGAAAACTGAACTCTTTGTTTTAAAAAAGAAAAACTCAGTGATTATTCGTGTCATCAATACAACGATGAATACACTTCCGTTAAATCAATTAAAACAAAAAGGTTTTTCAACAAAAAAAGATCCTAAAAACGAAGGACTCGGTTTATTCATTTTGGATGAGCTGTCAAAGGCCAATCCTTATATCTTTTTAGAGACATCTATTGAGAATCAACGTTTTTCTCAGACAATCTATATACAAACAAAATAAAGGAGTATTCGTATGATTCCAATTTATATTTGCGAAGATGACACGAAACAGTTGGAAGTAATTTCAGCAGTGATCAAAAATCGAATTATGATTGAGAATTTGGATAGTTATGTCCATATCGCCACTTCTGATCCAATTGAACTTCTTCAAGCAGCTAGAGTACGAACCTCATCTTTTGGTATTTATTTTTTAGACATTGAATTAAAAGATAGCGATCTAGATGGTATTATGATCGGAAAACGCGTAAGAGATCTAGATCCTTTAGGAAAAATTATTTATGTTACTTCTCATACGGATCTTTCAATGTCTATCTTAAAGAGTAATATTGAACCGACTGATTATATTATCAAAGAAGATATTTTTGATTTAAAAGAAAATGTGGAACGTATTTTAAGTAAGATCTTTGAAGATGTCAAAGCGACTCCTTTACAAAAAGATATTTTTAAAATCGAATTTAACGATGAAATAAAATTTCTTCCGATCAAAGATATCCAGTATTTCTCTACTTCCCCAGGAACGCCACATAAATTAGAGGTTCATTTGACTCATGCGCAAATGCAGTTCTATGATAAAATCAAAGAAATAGAGAAAATGAACCGTCATTTTATCCGCTGCCATAAATCATACGTGATCAATACTCAAAATGTCCGTACGATCAACAAAAAAACTCGTGAAATCACGTTAGCAAATGGCGAAGTGATTCCGGCTTCTGTACGTGGTTTAAAAAAATTGATCTCATAAATCTCAGACTTCTCCCCAAAAACAAACAAAAAAAATGAGCAAAACTCGTCTGTTTGTCTTGCTCATTTTTTCTTATTTATCTTTTCTTGTTCCTATTTTGTAGTTTAATGTAACAGCATTTCTTGCGCAATTTCTTGCCCACTCATCTCCACTGGATAAAAAGTTGGCCAATGATCCATTTCTGCCAGTAAACTTTCTTGACTTTCATTCCCTAAATAGATATGAAAATGTTCCGAATCTGTTGGTGCAATCGAATGATCACTAAATTGTACATATCGATAAGCGCCACTTTCTGGCTCTACTGCTTCAAATAAGTAGCGTACGCCTCGATTTCCTGCAGCGTAATTCAAAACTCTTTTACCTGCATATCGGTAAGATGATTGCTTCGTCTCACCATTTTTAAAAGTAAATGCCATTCGATCTCCGTCAATCTTGATCTTTTCGACATCCGTCTGGTATCCGACGGTATAATAATCCTTGTACTCTTTTGCTGATTTTTTTGGATCGATTTTTGCCTTATACTCAAATACGGGATCTAAGGTTCCATCAGCTAAATAGTTATCGACCGTTTGCCATTGCCCTTTCCAATCGGACAATTTGCGGTCTTTCACAGCTGAATCTTCAAAGTAACCATTATATACATTTTTTTCTTTTTCTGGTGTCAGTGTGGCTTCCAGTGGATTCACTGTATCTATCGTTTTTTGTAACGACTTGAGGTTTTCTTTCATTATGGTTACGTAATTTTCACCATTTGCAAGTTGTTCTTTCGTTAAACCTTCTAGAGGATTCAAGACAGCCAAAGAAACGCCGGCTTCATTTGCTAGAGTTCTAGCGATACTGTCTTTAGCATTTTCTTCGAAATAAATATATTTGATCCCATGATCTTTTACAAACTGTTTTAATTCAGCAATTCTTGCGGCTGAAGGCTCCTCACTTGAGGATAAGCCAGCTATTGACACTTGATTCAGTCCATACTCTAACGCCAAATAGTTGAATGCGGCATGTTGGGTAACAAAAGATTTTTGTTTTGCTTTACTTAAGGTATCCTGATAACTCTGATGAAGTTCTTGTAATTTTTCTAAATAATTCTCCGCATTTTTAGTAAAGGCTTCTTTTTTATCGGGGTATTTTGTGATCAGTTGATCCCTTATACTTTTTACTTGTTTCACTGCTAAACTTGGAGCTAACCAAACATGCGGGTCTAATTCATGAGAATGCCCTGCTTCGCCATGACTATGGTCATGTCCTTCTTCACTACCCGGTAACAACAACATCCCTTCAGTCGCTTTGACTGCTAACACATTCCCCTCTTTCAATGTGTTTTGGATTGCTGGTACCCAGGTTTCCATATTTTCGTTGTTATAGACAAAGACATCCGCATTTTGAATTTTTGCCATATCTTTTGCTGACGGCTCATAGTCGTGTGAATCTGTCCCAGCAGGAATCAATAACTCAACTTCTCCTTCATCTCCCACTACTTCTTTCGTGAAATCATACATTGGATAAAAAGTCGTCATCACCTGCAATTTTTCTTTTTTGTTCGCGGCTTCTTGTTGATTGCCACAACTGGCAAGTATACAAACAGTAGCTACTATCCCTAATAAATAAACCAAACGCTTCATTTGACGACACTCCTTCATCTTCTTTCATTTTACGATTAAAGTTTCTAAATCGTAACCTTTACGCTTTGGCAACAGGATTTAATTTATCATATCGCTAAATAAATAGTCAAGCGTTTTCTTAAAACTATTTCTTTTTATTTTCTAGCCATTTCTGAACAGTATCATTTTCTTTTTGTCACTAGTTCCGACTATAATAAGATAAATCAGCTTGACGTTCCCGATAGGTAAAAAACAATTTCCTTTTACTTTTATCTTGAACTTAGAGCGATTTAGTACATTGAAAGGAGTAATAAATTGAAGAATAATTCTAAAGATCAGTCTCGTCTGATACGTTTTCTAGGAGGAACGACTTCCTATTATGTATTAGGGTTGTTGATTATGTTAGCTTTAGTGATCTACTTTTTTCAGCAGATCGGTTTTATTTTTAAACCATTTTTCGTGATTTTTGCGACGACACTCGCCCCAGTACTATTTGCGTTAGTTTTATATTATTTACTAGACCCGTTGATCAAACGTTTGAGCCAAAAACTATCTAGAAATTTATCTGTTACTATCGTTTATGTCATTATTTTATTTTTGATCGGCTTAGGGAGTGTTTGGTTAGTTCCTTTCTTGGAGCAACAAGCCAAAACACTGATGACTAGTTTTCCTGATTTGTTCAACGATTTTATACAAACTTTGAAAAACTTCCTAGCGCAAACACCTTTTGCGGACACATTCGATCAATTCTTTTCATCGATTGATGATTGGACGTCTAATTTTGCCTCGTTTATTGGCGATTATTGGGAAAGTGGCGCACAAAGTATCGGGAATATCTTTTCAGCAGTAACATCTACCTTTATTACATTGTTTACTGGTCCAATCATTGCGTTCTTCTTATTAAGAGATCCTCAGAAATTTTATCAAGCTGTGTTAGGGATCGTACCACCCAAGTTCCGTACAGATTTTCGGACATTGACTAAAATCGCCAATCAACAATTAGGTGATTTCTTAAAAGGGCAAATCATTGCTTCTTTCATCTTAGGAGCTGTTTATTGGGTCACATTTTTATTGATCGGCTTAGAATTTGCAAGCATACTAGCAATCGCAGCTGGGATTTTATGTATCATTCCTTACATTGGACCATTTATTGCCTTCTTTCCTGGATTGTTTATTGCTTTCCAAGATTCGACATTCATGGCAATTAAGTTTGTTTTGGTCTGGTTCATCGTCCAATTACTTCATGGGGACTTAGTTATCCCTCGAGTTATGGGCAATCGCCTTCAAGTCCATCCAATCACTATTTTGATTGTTTTATTAGTGATGGGTGATTTACTAGGACTCATGGGTGTAATTTTTGGGATCCCCATCTACACATTGATCAAATTATTGGTTGTCTTTACTTTTAAAAAGTTCAAACAACGCTACAACAAGTATTATGGCGATCAGGGTGTCTACCAAAAAGCAGAATTTTCGGAAAAAGACTACTTTGAAAAAGAGTAAAGAAAGTCTGGAACATCTCTCAAAAAAACGAGGGACTAGGACGATCAAGCTTATTTTTCTTACTGAAGAAGACTATTGTCCCAGTCTCTACTAAACAGACCTTTGTTCCTGTTTCTATGTAAAACAACAAGAGCTGCAATCCACATTTAGGAGTGCAGCTCTTCTTTTTTATGCTCATCAATCGCATAAAATGATTGGGGTTTTTAATTTACATCGATTCAATGACTAAGTGATTCCGTTTATTGAAGTGACCTGTTACTGAAATAGTATAATTGCCTTCTTCCAAAATAAGCAATTTATCCGTTATTTCTATATTGACCACTGATTGATTGGTTCAGGGCTCATTGGTAATGTAAATCGCACAAGCAATGGCTATGTCTTGATTTCCTGAATTTTACCGAGTAAAACAATAGATTATTCCATCACGATCACCTCACTAAAATTATAGAAAAAACAACTAAAATCGAGAATTTTTAATCGATTTTAGATATGCTAATAATAATCAAGACAGTAAAGTTTGTGACGGTGGCTATCCGATTGAAAGTGAGGTGGTGCGTATGTGCGTACTTCCAAAATCTTACAGAAAGGAGAAGCCTTTTGCCTGTTGAAACGGCGTTAGGATTAATGATTGGTTTCTGTTCTTTAATCGCAACAATCATTTTTGGAATCTTGACATTTGTAAACAACAATCAAAAAAAATAACCGTCAGCTTTAGCCGGTCGACGATTATTTTTCAAAAATAATATTAAACTGGTCACCGTCTTAAACGGTGCTGTTAAGGGAGTTGTTAGCGCAACTCCTCTTTTCGTATTCATTATATCAACTTTATTGATCTTTTACAATCAGAATGGGAAATCATCATTGCTAATATCATTGTCCATCAAATGGATTTTGTGAAGCGTTAAATCCATTGTTATTAGTCATCGTTGTTTCATGTTGTTCAAAGGTGGTTGTGATTGGACTCGTGGCAGGTTGATCAGTGTGATTACTACACAACACTAAGTAACGCATAATTTCACATCATATTTATTTTTAGATATTAATGTCCAGAAAATGGAGATTTGAGCGACACAATGACAATAGATATTTTTAAACTAAAAAGTAAGAATAGAAAGGGAAAAAACAGCTCAGTTCACAAGTTTAAAAAAAAAGAAACCCCTGATATAATGTATTTTTTGTGTGTCACTTTTCTTTTTAAATGGCATAAATTTTTAATTTTATTTGACACAAATATAAATATTTAATTGTTAAGAAAATCGTTCAAAATAAACAGAAAAAATAAGTTCGATTTTGACAATAAACATCAAAATCGGACTTATTTTCTTTTTGAGAAAGAACTATTATCCCATTCCCTTTTTTAACTAATAATTATATTTGAACAGCATTGTAGCAATGCCTTAATCACTATACAAAAAGAATAACTAAATACTATACCTATTAATATAATACGAATAGGTATGATAACCAAAAGCCGCAGCAACATGGAAACTAAAGTAGTCAACGCCAACCTCATTAATCAATCGTTGGGTGTAACCCCCAATCTCATCTAATAATTCCTCATAAGTAATATATCCGCATTCGTACTGCTGAATTATATTCACATCTTACTCCACTTATTGATATGTTCCGCTATATATTGTTTGTCCGTCTATCATGATATAGCAATTATTATCGTTGTTATCTTGCACCAATACACCATCAAGTGTAGCACTAGGCGTAGTAACAATCACTGGGTACTCATGAGAAAGCTCGGTCATTTTCCCTTGCTTGCTAAGGTCTTGCTCAATTGTCAAACCGTTTGCTACAAAGTTGAATACTCTTGTTCCTATAGTTATTGTAGCGTTTTGAGGTTCAATTTCTGTAGATTCTTCTGACACTATGCTATTTTCTGACTTGCTTTGAGATTCATTACCATAAACGTTTCTGGAAGATTCTAGTACTTCTTGATTGTTCTCGGTTGTACTATTCAATTCAGCTAGATTTTTTTTATATTGCTCATTATCAATTGCTAAACTCTCTCGTTTATCATCAATCTTATTCATCTCTGTAACGGTATAAAATAGTACCCCTGCTAACACTATATTTGCAATTAAACTAATCGTAAGTAATACATTTTTCATTTTGTTTTTCACTTCCTTCTATCTATTCTTGTAATTCATTACTTTTGGTTCAAGAAGCCACTTATTCAGTTTATACCAAAAGAATCTCTTAAAAAAGACAAATTATTATTCATCACTGCCCCAGTTAGATAATTTAGCTTATATACTGAATTATACTCATTCAAAATGACTGCGTTTTTGTTCATTGATATTTAATTTTTAAACATTTATCTGTCACTTTTCTTTTTAAATGGCATAAATTTTTAATTTTATTTGACACAAAATATAAACCTCTGTACACATTACGGTATTCATCATTTAGCTCAACCTGTTTCAATTTTGAGCGTATCTTAAATCAAGAAAACTGAGACATTGATCAGATTTTTTCTAATCAATGCCCCAGTTTTTAGACTTACATTAATTTGTTTTTTCCTTAATTAACAGAAACTGTTTGGTTTTCAGCCAATAAGTTGCCACTTCCATCATAGAAATTCATTGTTACTTGATCATCAGCTTTGATTAGATCTGGCTTCACATAATAACTGATTGCCCCATCCTTAAAGCTCCCACCTTTACTGATCAGTTTGCCATTGACAAACAAGTGTCCTTGGTGGACTTGGGTATCAGAACCATAGGCTCCTTTGATCGTTTGTGTGCCGATTTTATAAGTCAGTTCGTTGATTTCAGCTGTTGGTGTTTGAATAGTGACATCAATCTCTGATCCTGGAATTTGTTGTCCTCGATTGTTGGCACCCATCAAGACTACCTGATCATCTTCTGACACTTTGAGGTTTCCTACATAATAACTGAACTTGCCATCTTTGAAGCTACCGCCTTGACTAACTTTTTCGCCATTGACCAACAAGATTCCTTGGTAAACATCGCCTGTGTAGCTTCCTTCGATCACTGTACTGATTCCCACACGATGGGCTTCTGTTAATTGACCCAGTTGTTCTCCTATAGTTACCGGTTGTGGGTCCCCTAGTGGTGTATCGAATTTATCATAGCCTTGAATCGTTGCTTGATCCCCTGCTTTGATGATTTGAGAGTTCACATAATAGCTAAACTTGCCATCTTTATAGGTTCCTCCCCAGCTAACGACTTCTCCGTTCACTACTAGTTTTCCTTTATGGATATCCCCCGTGTAAGTTCCAGTAATGGTTGAATCACCCAACTGATACGCGTCCACTTGATCAATTGATCCTGAAGATTCGGAAATCACTTCAATCTCTTTGGAATCCATCAATTTCTTCTCTTTGTTGTAGCCATCTAATACGACTTTGTCGCCGACTTTTAATTTGCCAGCACCGACATAATAGCTGAATTGACCATCTTTGAAGCTACCGCCCCAGCTAACAACTTTGCCATTAACGGTTAATCGGCCGAGAGACATATCCCCTGTGTAAGTTCCAGTAATATTGACATCTCCTACATGATATTCTTGTGGTTCCAACTCACTTTTCACTAGTTCTGCCACATAAGTTCCTGCCGTTAAATCACCCGTGCCGTAATTTGCCATAAAGTCAGCCGGTGAATAGCCTTTGGACTGACCATCTTCACGAATCCAATTTCCTGTCAGCTGATCTCCATCGTTCAATGCTTTCGGTGCTGATAAACCAGTGTCTTCAACCGCCTTAAAGTGATCACCTAGTGTTAATTTAGCAAGAGGTGTATTCTTAAACATACTTTCCATCGTTGTTACTTTGCTAGTGTCAAAGTTGCTTAAATCTAGACTTGTTACGCTACCCATACCTCTAAACATATAACCCATATTTTTTACGTTACTGGTATCAAAGCTACTTACATCTAAACTTGTTACACTGCTAATATTGCGAAACATATAACCCATATTTGTTGCTTTACTAGTATCAAAGCTACTTACATCTAAACTTGTTACACTGCTCATACCATAAAACATATAACTCATATCTGTTACTTTACTGGTATCCAGTTGACTTAACCCTTCGATTTCAGTTACATTCGTAAGATCCTTTCCAACGGTACTTGTACTAAATAAGTATCTAGAATCTTCCGGAGCAACTACTTTCCCAGCCAAGACAATTTTTTTGATTGCTTCATAATCCACTTTTCCACTGTTCCATGGTGATTCTTTATAGCCACTTAACTCACCTGCTCCGATTGTTAACGTTCCTGTATCTTCATCAAACATATACGGACTAGTACCCCACGTGTCTGTTTCAACGGAAACATACGTGCCAGCAGTCAAATCACCAGTGCCATAGTTTTTCATGAAATCTGCTGCTGAATAAAACGTCCCTTTGCCATCTTCTCTCATCCAAGCAGAAGTAAGACCTCCTTGTCCATTAACAAATTTAAATGTGTCTCCTAGTGTTAATTTCTTAAGTGGAGTATCAGCAAACATATTTCTCATAGATGTTACTTTGCTAGTGTCAAAGTTGCTTACATCTAAACTTGTTACGCTACCTATACCTCTAAACATAGAAAGCATATCTGTTACGTTACTAGTATTAAAGTTACTTACATCTAAACTTGTTACGCTACTCATACCATAAAACATAGATTGCATAGATGTTACGTTGCTGGTATCCAGTTGACTCAGCCCATCGATTTCAGTTACATTCTTAAGGTCACCTTTAGTGTTATCTCCAGTAAATAATAAATTAGCAGTTTCTGGAGCAACTACTTTTCCAGACAAGACAATTTTTTTGATTGCTTCAATATCGACTGCCCCGCTGTTCCATGGTGATTCTGCATAGCCACTTAATTCGCCAGCTTCGATCGTCAATGTCCCTGTGTTTTCATCAAAATTATACGGACTGGTACCCCACCATCCTTGAGCAGAAAGATACGTGCCAGCAGTCAAATCACCAGTGCCATAGTTTTTCATGAAATCTTCTGCTGTATAAACCTTTCCTTTGCCATCTTCTCGCTTCCAAGCGGAAGTAAGACCTGCGTTTTTTTTGTTTGATTCTACAAATTTAAATGTGTCTCCTAGTGTTAATTTCTTAAGTGAAGTATTAGTAAACATATAAGGCATAGATGTTACGTTACTGGTATCAAAGCTACTTAAATCTAGACTTGTTACACTGCTCATACCATAAAACATAAAACTCATATCTGTTACGTTACTGGTATTAAAGCTACTTATATCTAGGCTTGTTACACTGCTCATACCATAAAACATAGAACTCATATCTGTTACGTTGCTGGTATCCAGTTGACTTAACCCTTCGATTTCAGTTACATTCGTAAGGTTAATGCTACTTCCAGTAAATAATAAATTAGCAGTTTCTGGAGCAACTACTTTTCCAGACAAGACAATTTTCTTGATGGCTGTACTATCCACTGTTTTACTTTCCCATGGTGATTCTTTATAGCCACTTAACTCACCTGCTTCGATCGTCAATACCCCTGTATTTTCATCAAAAGTATACGGACTGGTACCCCACGTGCCTGTTATCTCGGAGGTAGCTGCCACATTTGCTTTTTGCGCTACTTTTGGCGCTTCCGCTGTTGGATTAGTTGCATCCCCTTCACTTTCGGCAGTCGCTGCTGTTGCTTGCTCTTGTTCTTTTGCTTGGTCTTGGGTGTCATCTGTTGCTTCATCAGTTGTTGCTAATGAATCACTAGTTGTAGTGGTTGAATCCGTTGGGTTTACTAACGGATCTGTGACGTTTTGTATCGTTTGATCGATGACTTCTTTTGCTTCATTCGCCTGTGTTTGTTCAGTAGCAGTTTCAGCTGTTGGTGACAAAGTATCCGCTAATGCCATCGTTGGTGCGATCCCGGTATTTCCCATCACACCAGCCACCGCAAACATCGTTAATAGCTGTTTTTTACGTTTTGCTGTTAATTTTTTCTTACTCATATTTACTCCTTTTTTGCTCTTATTTTTGATCATTATTTTCTCGTCAATACCACTTCATCAGCTTTAGGTGTTTCCCCTGTTTTCAATTGATGTCTCTTTCCAATGTCCATTTTGTTACCGAAGCTGACAAAATCGTATGGATCATCTCCCCTGCAACATTTATTTTACTTGTTCTAATTAAGCATAAACGCTCAATATTCCCAATTAATATTCTTGAATTTTGATCGTTTACCATAACTTTTTTTGTATATATTTCTTTCATTGATCGAGGAAATCAATCAAGCTTCTTCTACTACTTATCATCTGAAGAAATATTTCACCTACATGTTACGCTTTATGTAAAAGTTAATGGGTAAAAGAAAAAGAGAGTGAGACAATAGTCAGAAAAAAATCTGATTATTGCCCCGCTCTCTTTTTTATTACATTTTTAAAGCTACTTTCAAATGTTGTTTGCTATAATTAAAAAAAGGCCTTTAAGGAGAACTAAATAATGCTTTTAATTAAATTTATGCTTACTTTAATATATTATGGTAGTTTTATCTATACAGTCTACAAAGTCAGGCAGATCCAACAGGAGTATTCAGATATCATGGCTCTATATAAACAAGAAAGAGAGCGTACTTTTCCAAACCTAACTGAACAAGAACAAAAGAAACGAAAAAAAGCAATCTCACAATATTATGAAAAAAAGGACCCTTCTTTTGCTCTAAAAAGAAAATTTTCATTTATCATTTATGTTATTGTCTTTTTTATTTTGGAACGTGTTATTCGCTGCTTTTTCCCTATTGAAGACGTTCCTAAAAATTTGAATTATATAATTCCCTATTTGGGAATAGCCCTTACCATCAGTGCTGTTACAGGTTTTCACTTAATTAAATCCAAAAAAAAGGAACGCGAAATATTTAAACAGTATTTAATAGACCATCCAAAAAACGAATTACAATTTGTTTGGGTTTCAGAAAAACTTCAGGCAAGTTTTATGCAAAATACAAATAAAAGATTTATAGTCCATCTTACACTAGGTATATTAATGATATTGTATCCTCTTTTTTCTTAGATGAGAGCATACATTAAATTGTTATTGCTTCCATCATATTCTTTGATTTGCGATACTCAATTTTATCATTACTCAATTGATTTTTTCATAATTCTTTTTTCTTATCTCACATTTGTTTTTAGACAAAATAAAAACGACCTTAATCCAATAAATCATGGATTAAGCGTCGAATGTTTTACCACCAGCTGATGGTTCATTAAAAATACAATTTTCTTTCGAAATATCTCGTGTAAAATTTTATCTGCAACCGATTCATCGTTTTTTTCAAAACAGTTGCTCATAAGGACATCAGTAATTTGTCAAACTCATGAAAGTTTTTTTACTTTAGAAACAAAGATCATGCTCAGTTACTATTGGCTCATCGTTTACCAATTTTTTGCTCTTGATCTTTTATTTACTGGATCAACAGTGCGATCGCTTGATAAGGCCTTAGGGTCACTTCCTCTTGGATAAGAGTATTGGCATAATTGCTGATAAGCGGTTGGGCACTAACAAATTCTTCTGGGATCGTTATGGTCGTTTCATTTTCGTAAAAATTAGTTAAAACCAATAATTTTTGTCCGTCTAATTGTCTTAAATAACCGTATACTTGAGGATGATCGGGTTCATAAGCTTGATAGTCCCCTGATGCGATTACAGGATATTGTTTTCGCAATTGAATCAATTTTTTGTAGTATGCGAAAATCGATTGTTCAGATGTACGTTCTTGTTCTACATTGATGACCTCATGATTTGCTGCTAAACCTAACCAAGGTGTTCCTGTGGTAAAGCCAGCTGTTTCATCGCTTGTCCATTGCATCGGTGTCCGAGCGTTATCTCTGGATTTCGCCTTGATTCGCCGAAAAGCTTCTTCTTCCGAGAAGGATTGGTTCAGCATTTCTTGGTAAGCATTTAAACTTTCTACATCGACGTAATCATCGATATGCTGAAAGTCTGGATCGATCATCCCAATTTCTTCCCCCATATAAATATAAGGCGTCCCACGATTCAAATGGATCATCGTCGCTAACATTTTAGCCCCTTCTGTGCGGTATTTATCAATTGCTACAAAGCGGTTGAGGGCTCTTGGCTGGTCGTGGTTATTTAAGAACAACGCATTCCAGCCATTTCCTTTACTCATCGCTTCGCCCCATGTATGAAACAGACTTTTTAAAGCTTCAAAATCAAAAGGTGGCGTACTCCATTTGTTTCCATTTTCGTAATCAACCTTCAAATGATGAAAATTGAACACCATCGAAAGCTCATTCCGACTTGGTTCCGTATACAAAATACAATTTTCAATCGTCGTTGAACTCATTTCTCCAACTGTGATGATTTCTGGATCTTGACCAAAAGTTTCCCGATTTAATCGTTGAAGATACGTATGAGTAATCGGCTTGTCAGTATATTCTGCTTTTCCTTGGTTCTCTGCATTATTTTTGAGTTCTTCATCTTTCCCGATCACGTTGATTACATCAAAGCGAAAGCCTTTGACCCCTTTAGACATCCAAAAACGAACAACTTTGAACAACTCTGTTTGCACTGCTTCATTTCGCCAATTTAAATCTGCTTGTGTTTGATCATAGAGATGTAAATAATACTTACCCGTATCTCCAAAAGGCGCCCATGCATTACCACCAAATTTAGATACCCAATCGGTTGGCTCATCTCTTAGAATAAAAAAATCTTGGTAAAAACGATCGCCAGCTAAAGCTTTTTGAAACCATTCGTGTTCTATTGAGACATGGTTTAAAACCATATCAAGCATAATCTCTATATTATAGCTCTTTGCTTGTGTGACTAGTTCTTCAAATTCTTCCATCGTTCCAAATAGTGGATCAATCGCTACATAATCAGAAATATCATAGCCATTATCTTTTTGTGGACTCGGATAAATGGGGTTCAACCAAATCATATCGACCCCTAGTTCATGCAGATAAGGTAATTTTTCTTTGATCCCTTTTAAATCGCCAATCCCGTCACCATTACTATCACGATAAGATTTAGGATAAATTTGATAAACTACTTTCTCATTAAACGACATCCTCATTCGCCTCCAATCAGCTATTATTCCAACTTATATATACAAGTTTACAAATCCTATTATAAAGGAAAAGGAAGCGTTTATCAAGGACAGAGCTAAGTCCTCTAATAGGAAGACCTCACCCATTATAAACTGTCGCACATCCAACAAATTGGCATAACAAAACCTGCGTATTATTTTCCCTATACCAAATTTTCTTTTCATCAACCAGTTACTTAATAAAAAAACTTCTTGCAAAAGTCTACTCAACTTTTAGCAAGAAGCTTTTTTTATTCGTTTGATTTCAAAGCATCAATCATATTGATATTTTTCAGCTTGAAGTGAGTCGCTATCATAACGATAACTGTAAATTCAATAGTCAAAACAGCAGAAAGAGCATATGCTTTCCAAGTGATCACTAAGGGGAAGATCACCGTCTCCATTGAAGCCTGTTGTAAAATAAAGTCAGTTAGGACGTAGCCGATGCCAAATCCACCTACAATACCAACTAAAGTAAAAATAATATTCTCCCTCACAATATACATCGTTACTTCTTTATCAAAAAAGCCTAGTACTTTGATCGTTGATAATTCCCGCACTCGTTCAGAAATATTGATATTGGTTAAATTATACAACACGATAAACGCTAACAGCCCTGATAAAACGACAAAAATCACAACGATTGAATCGAGGTTCGCAAGTGATTCTTCTTGGGTTTCCATTTGTTTCGAAACAAATGATGTATTTGTTACTGCATTGGTTCCCAATAGCTTTTCTGACAAAGCATTCTCTTGTTTTTTAGACATTGGGTCAGCTTGAATTAAATAAGCATTTGTAGAAGCTTCGTTTCCTGATACTTTTTGATAATAGACAGGGCTCATATAAACAAAGTTTCCTAAATAGTTTTGAGAAATGGCTTTCACCGTAACCTGTAACTCTTTTTGGTCATCCGTGTACAATGAAAGGCGGTCTCCTTCAGATACATCAAACAGTTCGGCAGCTTTTTGTGTGAGGACGATTCCTGAATCATTCAACTCCATGTTACGTCCTTTTAATGAGATCAAGTGAATAAACGGTGATAGACCTTTTGACGTTTCCGGTATGATCATCGTTACGCTTTGAGTCGCTTGTCCTTGTTGACGAAGCTCGATCGTTTGCATGTTTACTGCTAGCAAATCAGTAATTTTCGGATCGGATTCTAACTGTTCCTTTGCTTTTGTTTCACTGTTTTCTGTTTCCCCATCTAAAGTGACAATTGCTTGGTAATTCGTAATTGGGCCAAATTGTTTATCAGAAACAGAGCTTAAAGAGTCTTTCAACCCTACACCTGCTACCATTAAACCAGCACAACCAGCAATCCCAACGATTGCCATAAACATTCTGGATTTATAACGGAACAGATTTCGATAACTGATTTTCTGATTAAAGCTTAATCTTGACCACAGTGGTGTGATATATTCCAATAATATTCTTTTGCCTGGTTTTGGCGCTTTGGGTTGTAATAAAGCTGCCGGTCTTTCTCTTAAATCTTTGAATAAGACAATCATCGCTGCACCAAATGCAGCGATAAAAAACGCCACTGCCGCTTGTAAAATCGGAGACCAATCATAAAAAATGACTGCTGATCCGATATCATAGCGTTCATTCGATAGTTCAAAAATAATTCTTGGTAATAGATTGGTTCCTAAGACGGTTCCTAAAATAATTCCTAGACCAGAAGCTAAACTTGCATAAATAGCATATTTTTTTGCAATTTCAAATTTAGTATAGCCTAATGCTTTCAACGTACCGATTTCTCGTCGGTTTTCTTCGACCATCCGTGTCATCGTCGTAAAAGTGATCAATGCTGCAATAAAGAAGAAGAAAACAGGAAAAACATTAGCAATGGCTGCGATCCGTTCAGCTAAATCACCAAATTCTTGAAAGCCCACATTATCGGAACGCTCTTGGAAACGATAGGTTGGTTTTTCCAAACGATTGATTTTTTCTTCATTTTCGGTAATTTGGGCCTGTGCATCATTCAGTTTTTCTTGTTGTTCAGCGACTTGCTTTTCTTGCTCAGCTAGCTGTGCTTCTTGCGTAGCTAGTTCATTAGTTGCTACTGTTCGTTGTACTTCAGGCAATTGTTCGATCATTGAACGTTGTTGCTCTAGTTGGGATCTGGCAGCTGCCAATTGACTTTGTGCCAGACTAATTTGTTCTTGACCAGCACTCACCTTTTCTTTTTCTGGTTGTAAAGACTCCTTAGCTTGTTCCCTTAGTTCAGTTAAACGTGCAGCTGGTCGATCTTGAAAAAGTTTCTCCACGCTTTTTTGGTTTTGTGCCATTTTGTCCCGATATTCTTTACTATAAGTATCAAAGGATGAAACATTTTTAAACGTTAAGTAAATAACCGATTGAATGTCTGTGTTAAATTCTGTTTCAGGTAAATAAACAAAATAATCGATTGTGCCGTTCCCGACATTGGCAAAACCACGTTCTAAATTATTGATGAAAAGTGGCGATCGTACAAATCCAACAATTTGATAGTCTTTCTTTTTCACGTTGTCAGAATCGATCGTATACGTTTCGCCTATTTTATAGCCTAGACTTTTTGCTTTTTCATCTAGTACGAGTTCGTCTTTATTCTTTGGTAAATGCCCATCTACTACTTCTAAAAGGTTTTGTTTATTTGATTTTTTATAAGAAAAAACTTGCACAACTTCGTTTTTACTTGAGCTGGAATAATAAAATTGTTTTCCCGTTTCCAGTTGTGCATCAGGGATTTTTTCGGCTCTAGTTACGTCTTGTTCCGTTAAACCACCAGTTGAAATGATTTGTAAATCCGATAGATTAGCTTTTTCAACATAGTGATCCATCGTTTTTTGCATAACCGGTCCCGCTGTTTTAACGCCTACGAATAACAAGGTCCCTAGCAAAATGATCAATACAATGGCAATAAATCTGCCTTTCGATTGTTTGATTTCTCTAGCACTTGCTTTAAGATATGTTTTTGTTTTCATAGCCCCTCCTTACCACACAATCTCATCAATGGTTGAAGGATGATCGTTTGTTTCAATCGAACGGACTTTCGCATCGTTGATATGGATGACACGATCAGCAATCGGTGCTAAGGCAGAATTATGAGTAATGATCAACACCGTATTTCCATGTTCTCTACTCGCATTTTGTAATAACTTCAACACCTGTTTCCCTGTTTCAAAATCCAACGCACCTGTTGGTTCATCACATAGAAGTAATTTCGGATTTTTTGCTAATGCTCGAGCAATGGAAACACGCTGCTGTTCTCCTCCTGAAAGCTGTGAAGGAAAATTGTCCAGCCGATGTGCCAGACCTACTTGTGTCAATACCTCCACTGGATCTAACGCATCTGGTGAAACTTCTGTTGCCAACTCGACATTTTCTTTTGCTGTTAAATTCGGTACCAAATTATAAAATTGAAATACAAATCCGACATCTGTTCGACGATAGGCGGTCAATTGTTTATCGTTGAACTGAGCGATGTCTGTCTGATCAATGATGATTTGCCCTTCATCTGGCTTATCCATCCCGCCTAATATATTAAGAACTGTTGACTTCCCTGCACCACTTGGACCAAGTATAATGACTAGTTCTCCTTTTTTGATCGCAAATGAAATATTATCATTTGCGGTAATCGTTGTTTCTCCCATTTTGTACCGTTTACATTCGTTGATTACTTCTACATAGCTCATCCTTCTTCTCTCATCTCCATCTCTTTACGAATAAAGTCGCTACTTTTTATTTTACCATTGAAATGAATCAGACTAAAGATTTGATAGACGATTCATTGACAAATACAGAAATTATGTTTTACTTACATGGAAAACGATCTATTTATTGAAAGAAGGAAAACCCATGACTACTACAAAATCACCTATTCCACTCGAATTAGCAAAAACAGCTTTTTTACCGATCGATCTCCAAAAAGGAATTGTGAATTCTGGGCAATTATTCCCTTATGATGCAACCACCATCCTCTCAAACAATCAACTGATTGCTGAGCATTTAAAGCATACACCTGCTTGGAATATACTAGTCAATGTCGATATTACCAGCTTTCAGTATTTGAGTGCTAAAAATGACCGAGCACAAGCAGGTGCTTTTTATACCCCCCCTAAAGAATTTACTGATTTATTACTTGAACCTACCACCAAAGGAACACAAAACACACTCACGATCACTAAACATAATCCAAGTGCTTTTTTTGGAACGTCTTTAGATGCCCAACTTCGTCGAAGAAAGATCGATACGCTCATTCTTTCAGGTGTAGCAACTTCAAACGGTGTCTATGCCACCGCTTTAGATGCTTTTCAACATGGTTACCATGTTATTGTTATCGAAGATGGTTGTAGTGATCGAGATCTAGAACTTCATACTCTCTTTTTTGAAAAAATGTTTCCAAAAACAGCACGAGTGCGTACAACCAAAGAAATCCTTCAAGCAATCGAAGAAGCCAGATAAAGGAACCAAACACGCCTTGTTTTTCATTTACATTGCTGGTTTTCCATGGGAAAATAAAAGTAACCGTTAGATAGGAGTATCAGAATGAAAAAAAAGAAAATAACGATTAAAGACGTGGCAAAACATTCTGGTGTTTCCATTGCCACTGTTTCATTGATTTTAAATGGTAATGAAGAAAAATTCAGCGCTAAAACAGTTGAAAAAGTGCTTGCTTCAAAAGACATTCTCGGCTATCAACCTGACTATGTCGCTCGCCAAATGATTACGAAAGAAACAAAAACGATCGGTGTCCTCGTGCCGGATATCACCAACCCTTTTTTTAACACGCTAATGCGTGGAATTGAAGATGTGTTATACAAACAAAACTTCGTGACGATTTTATGTAACGCTGATTCTGACCATCAAAAAGAAATTGAGTATTTAGCCGAATTAGCACGACGAGGCGTCGATGGGTTTATCATAGCTACTTCCGCTGTTTCGACTACAGCAATCAATGAAAATCTCAAGAAACAAAATCGACCTTTTATTGTGTTGGATCAAAAAAAGGCTGAAGGATTTAGTGATGCGATCAGCACAGATGATTTTCGTGGAGGATACTTGGCTGGTACACACTTACTTCATTTAGGTCACCAATCCATTGCGCTCGTTTATCCACAAAATCCCCCTGAAAACGTCTATCGTAGGATCGAGGGTTTTAAACATGCACTAGATTTTTATCAGCTCTCGCACGACAATTTATTGTTACTACCTACTCATTTTTCTAAAAATGGTGGGTACCAGGTCGTTCCAACGATTCTTAATTCCTCTGCGACCGCAATCTTTGCCTTAAACGACGAGCTCGCTTTTGGTATTTATCGTGGGTTGGAAGAACATGGAAAGAAAATCCCCGAAGATTATAGTGTGATTGGATACGATAATGTGGATATGTGTGAATATGTCAAACCAAAATTAACGACGATCGCTCAACCAATTTTTGAATTAGGACAATCTGCTGCTCAATTATTATTAGCCCGTATCCAGTCGCCTGAAAAAGAATGGAGCGAAAAATTATTACCAGTAGAATTGAAAAAAAGAGCTTCAACTAAGCGTGTAAGTAGCATTTGTGAATAAATTATGAAGAAAAAAATAAAACATGATGAAGTATTTTTGTGTTTTATTTTTTTTTGTTTTTTACGGTCGTTATTTTTACAAATATTTTGTAGAAATCTATCTCCTTTGGTACAATTTAAGTAGTATGACCATTTCCCCCAAATTTGTTCTCCCCCAACAAATTAATGGCATGCAGAATAATTAAAATGTTAAAGCGAAGCGACTTATTAGAAAAAAGAATCGTAGCTTATTAATCAAAAAAATCAGATCTTTGTTATGTATTAACAACAGTTGCATGAGCATAGAGACTCGTCACAAGCAAAAAGAAAAGGAGTACCGCATATGAACAAAAATAAAGCAATACGCCTACTTGCTGCATCTTGGCTGATTGCTCCAACGATTTTATCGACTCAAGCTGTTTTTGCAACAGAAAACCAACCAACAACTACAAGTAGCTCACTTGTTTCGGGAAGTGATTCTGTAACTTCAACAGCCTCAAGTACAGACACAACTGAATCGTCCACCACAGATTCATCAGCCACAACTGGCTCAACGGGTGAATCATCAACCACTGATTCATCAACGACTGAAACAGGTGAATCAACTGAGAAACCTGCGGAAGAAGTTGCGACACATACACTGACAGTTAATCCCGAATTACTGGGGAAAATTAAGCTGTCTGTTATCAGTAACGCCCCTCGAGAAGAAAAAGAGTTGACCATCCAACCTAATGGCACGGTCAGTGGGTTGAAAGAAGGAACGAAAGTGTTCTATGAAATCACCCCTCCTAAAGGTGAAAAATTACTTTCTTTCCAAGTAAATGGTGCCCAAGAAGTGAATTATCAAAAAAGATTCTTTGTCGTTGGTGTAATGGATCTATCATTGACTGCTTCATTCAACACACCAACTGTTCCATCTGAAGACTCTTCTACTCAGGATACGACTAATTCAGCTGGAAATACGCAAGATTCTTCTCAAACGACAAAACCTAATGATACAACGAAACCTAGCACAGATAAAAATAAACCAACTGATAGTTCAAAAGAACAATCGAAACCGTCAACGTCAACCAGTAACGATTCAGTTGTTTCAGCAAATACCAATAATTCTTCCAATCACCAAACAAATGACAAAAATAAAGGTCAACAGGCAGGAATTGAAAATCCTGTAGACGGGTCCTCCGATTTTGTCAGCAAAACACCGATTGAAACAACTTTACCAACAAACACGACAGCAGTTCAAAAAGAAATCGTGAAAGAAGCCTATAAATATTTAGGCAGACCCTACGTTTGGGGAGCAAAAGGACCAAGTACATTTGACTGTTCGGGTTTAGCTTATTATGTTTACATGAAGGCCACTGGTCATTATATCGGTGGATGGACAGGTGAACAACAATACGCTGGAACACAGATTCCAGTAGATCAAGCACAACCAGGTGACTTAGTATTCTGGGGACCTTCCTCAGGTGTCACTCATCACGTTGGGATTTATATTGGTAATGGACAATTTATTCATGCCCCTCAACCAGGTGACAAAGTTCGGATTACTTCAATTGCTGATTTCAGACCAGATTTTGCAGTACGTGTCAATATCGCAGGTCTACCAAGCGTGACTGACCAACTGAAAAACCAGTCGATTTTAGATGGTTTAAATGATTCATTCAACTTTACAAAAAATCAAACAACGGATCAGTTTTTGAAAAAAATTGCTACAAGCGCGCAAGAAATTGGTCAAAAAGAAGGCATTTACGCTTCTGTTATGATGGCTCAAGCGATTTTAGAAAGTGGTTCTGGCAATAGTTTGTTGGCAAGTGAACCAAACTATAATCTGTTTGGCATAAAAGGAACTTATGAAGGAAAAAGTGTTTTGTTCAATACTTTGGAACAAGACAGCAACGGTGCAAATTACCAAATCCATGCAACCTTCCGTAAATACCCTTCTTATAAAGAAAGCTTAGAAGACTATGCGAAATTGATCAAAGGCGGGTTGTCCAATAACAAAGATTTCTACAAACCAACTTGGAAATCTGAAGCCAAAAGTTATAAAGAGGCAACGAAGTATCTGGAAGGCCGCTATGCTACAGATAAACAATACGCCAAAAAATTGAATGCGATCATTGAATCGTATGATTTAACTAAATACGATGAACCGAAAAAAGAAGATAATAAAGAAACCAAAGTTAAAAATGTTTCAAAACCTTTGGTAGTACCTGTGTCTTGGGATAAAAATGAGATGTCGCTAGTTGATGTAGACACTTGGTCTTTAAAAACAATTAGGAAAAAACCAGAATATCTTTCTACAATGAAAACACCAAATTACTGGGAATTGTACTTGCAACTATCTGCCAGAGAAATTCCAAAAACGACTGTCATTAAAGTCAAAGCCGATACCATTCCTTTATTGAAAAACTTAGCGATCATCCATCCATCGTGGAGTAGATTAACTTAAAAAAAGCTATGACAGAAGTGTCTAGCTCTGAAAACAAGCCGGAGAAGAGGTTGAGACAAGTTTTGTCTCAGTCTCTTCTCCGGCTTATTCATGTTTAGAGTGAACGTGTGATGTCTCAGATGTTTCTTGTTTTAGCGTACACAAAAAGCACACAACCTTGTAAGATTCAAGTAACGAACAAAAATCAAAGGAGTGTGCCTTTTGTTAAACTATTGGATCGTCCATCAAACCACTTCAGTAACCCATATGGAACAATTTATTCCAGAAGCTGATATTACCTAGTCAATACCTCAGATGAACCAATGCTTCTTTTTCGTCTCTTTAACAAGTGCTATCGATGAAACCAACCAATTTCACCTATTTAGAGTATTTTTATTTCTCTCTTTTCAAAACAATACTTGTATATAACCAAACAGTCAATACATAGTAAATAAAGTACATGACAAAGAAAATTCCGAATGGTATCAACACATCACGATATGGATCATTCATTAAAAATTCAAATAGTCTTAAACCAAATAAGACATGGATCGCTCCTAAAATACCAGGTGCTAAGAATAAAACACCAATTTCTCGTCGAATCGATTGTCTTAATAAGCCACGAGTCGCACCGATTTTTTCTAACATCGTATATCGACCAATATCGCTCTTACTACCTGAAAGAATCTTAAACATCAAGCAACTTGCTAACATCGCTAAGAACGCAATTCCTAGGAAGAAGCCCATAAATTCCATCCCTGAGAAAATACCATTCACTTGTTGATACATTTCATATTTTTGTCCACTCATGGCTTGGTAATCTTTCAACTCTGGATTGACTTGATTATTTTCTTTTACTAATGTTTCGATACCTGGTAAACTTGCTTCAAAATCTCTAACTGTAATTAATTGTAACGTTGTTTCTGGCAACGCTAATTGATCGAATTCACTCGCACGAACTAATTTTATTCCCTTCGCTTGTTGCGTAGGTAATTCGTTTTGTCTTAATGTCTCTTGCAACTCACTTGATTTTGCGATTTCTTCAGCAGTTGCTGTCTTTACTTTGTTATCCGCAAAAGTGTTCCCACTATATGCAATATATCTAAGCGGCTCTTTTTCCCATTCATCATAATTGTAATAAACGTATTGTTCATCTTCTTTTTGAGCATAGATGTTATTTGACGTTGGATTTAGTTCTCTGACTTTTCCTTGGTCAATCTTTTGTGCATTGTTTAGAACTAAATCATAAGCGTTCGATGAATTGGTCAATGCGGAGATTTGATTTCTGAATCCTAAACCAACCGTTAACGCTCCTAAAGCTAAAGCAAATAAGATCGCTACCATTGAAAGCATTTGCGTATAGTCACGAATCCTAAAGCTTAATTGTGATAAGGTAAAGTTGTTCAACTTTTTCAATGAGATACCTTCTGATTTTTTCAGTAAAGACAAGAAGAAAATAATCACTGAATGGAAAATGAAATAGGTTCCCAGACAAATCGTTACGAGAGAAATCCCTAAACCAGACAATCCAATACGTGCAATTTCTGATAGAACGTAATAACCAACGCCTAATAAAACAACCCCTAATACAACTTCAAGTAAAAATAAAAATTTATTTTGTTTCATTCGTGTTGGTGTAGCTTCCGCACGAATCAATGTAAGAATTGGCTTTTTCACAATTGAAAAAGCATTGGTGATTGCTGCTAATAAAAACAAAACAGCAAAAAAGAAAAGAGTGATCAGAATACCCTTTACACTAAATGGTGTAAAATGTGTAATTGAAATGTTTAATTGTTCAACGAGTACTCGTTCCACAATACTTGTTAGCCCTACACCAATCGCAGAGCCAACGACGGTAGCTGTTGCACCCACAACAAATGTTTCGGTAAAAATCATTTGTGCAATTTTTCTGCCCTTAGCCCCTAACATCATAAACATTGCATAATCTTTCTGACGCATTGCCATTAAAAATGAATTAGCATAAAGGATGTATACAAAAGTAATGATTGCTAATAATACCGAGCCAAAATGAAAAATTAAAACAGTTGATCCAACGGTAGAATTACTTTCTAAAAACGCTTCATTGCTTGCGATTGACTCGAACATATAAAAAATAGCTGAAGTCATAACCAAACCTGAAAATAAAACAATATAATCTCTTAAACGCCCTTTAATCCCAGTAAGCGATAATTTCCAAAGCATGTTTTTTCCTCCCCTTACTGTTCTAGATTTCCTAAGATCGTTAGAATATGACGATAAAACTCATCACGGCTTTGTTCGCCACGTTTGACTTCTTCGTGGATACCGCCATCTTTGATAAATAAGATTCGTTCACAGTAGCTGGCAGAAAACGGATCATGTGTTACTAATAGAATTGAAACATCATCTTTTTGATTCAATTCTTTCATCGTATCTAGCAAATCACGCGCACTCTTAGAATCTAAAGCTCCAGTCGGTTCATCACCTAATAAGATCGTTGGTTGTGTAACCAAGGCACGAGCTGCTGCTATCCGTTGTTTTTGACCACCTGAAATCTCAGAAGGATAACTTCCCATGATATGAGAAATCGATAAACGTTCTGCTACTGCTTTGACCCGTCGCTTGATTTCTTTAGGTTTAACACCTTGTAAGGAAAGTGGTACTGCAATGTTTTCTTGTGCAGTTAAGTTTTCTAGTAAATTAAAATCTTGGAAAATAAAGCCAATCTCTTTCGCACGAAAGTCTGCTAATTGGTTTCCTTTTAACTTTGTTACATCGTTTTGATTGATTCGGATATTTCCGTCTGTGGGTTTATCTAATGTAGATAAAATATTTAACAACGTTGATTTACCAGATCCAGAAGCCCCCATGATTCCGATAAATTCTCCTTTTTCTACTGTAAAGCTGATCCCACTTAAGGCTTGTGTCTTCTTCTCATTATTCTTACCGTAGATTTTTGTTACATTTTGAACCTCAACAATTTTTTCCATTTTCATCTATCCTTTACTTAGTTTTTCTTGTGCTAACTTAGGTATATCGTTTTGTTTGACTTCTTCATAAGAAGTGACACCTTTTTTTTCATTCCATGTAATCTCTAAATAGGCTCCTTTTCTTAAAGGACGAGGTTTTTGTCCATTAAATGTTAATATTTTTTCACTTCCCTTTTCATCATATCCGGGAAGAGTATATTTATATTGGATGGTTATTTCATTACGATTATCTTTTATTTCCTCTTTTTCTCCATCTGTCGTAATTTTGACATAGTAGCTATCGCCACCCATGATCATTCGATCCGCAATTTTTAGGCCCCCAAAGATAAAAACTACCGAACCTAATACCAACGCTGCAATGGAAATGCCAATCCCGACCAGTAGTTTCTTCATTTCCTCTCCTTCTTTCACATATGATAGGGCAATTATAAAAAAAAAGTCCGTATTTTACCTTTGATTTAGCTGTCAAATATCTTTCAATATTGTCATTTATCTATCACAAAGCAAAAGAGTGATCCGCAAGCTTGAATCGAATCGTTTTTTATTTAGATAATAGTTTGATGAATTTTATAAAAAGACGTTGAGATAAAAGTGTTTAGCATCAAGAAATAAGAAGGAATTTCCGAAAACTGCTTCTCATATTTTTTTAAGATGCTGCTTTGATCTTACCGTGAACAAGAGGTCAGCTCTATGAACGCCGTGAATCAGAGGTCGTGAAAATATCGGGTAGCTCTGATGACAATAAGAAAGAATTTTTTTGAAACAGCTTCTCATGTTTTGAAAAATTCAGGCTTATTTCAAGGAGCTGATGTTTGAACACCGTTTAAAGCAAGAGGCTGTGAAAGAAGCGTTCAACTCCGAGCGAATAAGAGAGGATTTTTTTAAATAGCTCCTCATATTTTAGAAAATCATCGCTTATTGTTGAGGAGTTGCTTCTTGAACGCCGTTTATTCGTTTTTAGAAATACTAAAAAAGACTGAGTTTTGGCTCAGTCTCTGACTACTCTACTGTTCTATTATAGAAAAAATACAGTTGAAAAATTCGTTACAATCATACGATATTTACTCAATAATGGTTATTTTTCTTTCACTGTCCCTGTATTAATGACCGGTTGTGTTCCTTTATCTGTAATAATCGAAACAAGTAGGTTATTGATCAATTGGACTTTCCGATCATCTGTAAAATTGATCTCTTGTCCTGTTTCAATTTGTTCCAATGCCATTTGTGTCATCGTAACTGCTCCTTCAACGATCGTTTGCCGAGCAGATAAAATAGCTTTTGCTTGTTGTCTTTGTAACATTGCACTAGCAATTTCAGTCGCATACGCTAGATGATTCAATCTCGTTTCAATCACCTCGACCCCAGCAACAGATAACCGCTCCTGAAGCTCGTTGGCTAATTCATCAGAAATGGCAGTCGTATTGCCTCGCAAAGTCAAATCTTCTTCATTGAAAGTATCATAAGGGTATTGGCTGGCAATATGACGAATCGCTGTCTCACTTTGAATCTCAACAAAGTCTTGGTAATACGCCACATCGAACAACGCCTTAGCCGTGTCAACAACTTTAAAGACTACGACGGCAGATATTTCGATGGGATTGCCGTCTAGATCGTTCACCTTTAAAACCGAACTGTTAAAATTTCGTACTTTTAAAGATAAGTTGATTTTTTGTGCAAACGGAACCGTTAAGAAAAAACCACTTTCTCGTATCGTCCCAATGTACTGTCCAAAAAACAAAATAACTTTTGCCTGGTTGGGACTAACAACCGTTGCGGAGCTTAGTAGTGCAATAGCAATCAACCAACAAACGAAACCCATGACCGTCTGGAAGATCGCTCCACTTGTCATGCCAAAATAGAATAAGAAGCCGCCGATACCAACTAATAACACCAAACCGATCAATCCAATATACCCATTTACATAAACCGCTTTCTTTTCACTCATCACTTAGTTCCTTTCTTAGACCATTCCTACATGATTGGTTTCTTTCTAATACGAGCCATCACTCCCTCTAATTCTAATTCCTTATCTTCTGTGATATACCAACCGCTCACTTGTGGTCCTCCGGAAGTTTGGGGTAGATATTCTAACCTTGTGCGTACCCAATGTTTTTCTTCGGTAAAATAATCTTCCACTAAAATCTCTAAATCAATTCCTGCAGAAAGAATCAAATTCTCTCGAACTGATTTGAACACAAAACGCTCTTTTTCTTCGTCGTACTTTAAGATCCCTGTATCTAAAATCGGCAAAGAGTAATAGTCTAATTCCCTCTTTACTTTCAATAAATGATGGAATACTTCATTGTAAACTTGTTCTAATTGCCGACCTTCTGAGTTATTCGGGTAATCGATCATCACACGTTCTTTTTTTGTATCATAATATTTATGATTAAGTTCCGTGAGATAATTATGTAATTTTGTTATTTCTAACTGTAGCTCTTCTCGTTTCGCTTCATCTATTCTCATCTATTTTTCCACCTTATTATCTCAGCTGTGTTTTCTCTATTTTCTCTTATTTTACTACAGATTTGTAAGTTAAGCGATGAAAAAAATCGTTATTCCCCATGATACTGCCCGATGTCTTAACATCCTAACAGTCATATCTGTTATATTAGCTAACCTATCTGAGAAACTATCTATCAAACACCTATCCGAGATAAAAGATGTAAAATCGTTATCTAAATGTGAATAAACCGTTATTCGAAAAAAATTTTACGTGGATCATCATCCATAATCAACGACCGTCATTCAAAATCTTTTGAAAAAAATCGCTTAATCAAAAAATCGAAAAGTTCCAAAAATAGTTGCACCTATCTTTGAACCTCTTCGATTTATTTCTCTTTACTTCCTCTTAATGACAGACTTTATCCTTTTTAAACATCATATTGATGGTTTTCGTCAGCTATCACCACACTGCTATCATAACCAGTGATTTTTATATTGTTTTCTCCTTTGATCACTGTTTTGATTGGTAATTCTTCATTATTTTTTGTGACAGTTGACATCCCTAATAGATCAATATCTAATCCAATCTCTCCATTATCAAGAAAGTCTACATAGCAATTTTCTAACATAACTGTTCCTTGGGTATTTTTGAATCCATTTAAGAATAGATTCCCATACTTGGCATTCAATTCGATGTTTGAAATATCTGAATTATCAATATTTACATAACTTTGCACAGAATTTACTTTAACTTTTTTTCCATCAACTTTATTAAATGTAATGTATCCACCATTATTTGTAACGGAAACATTCTCACTCACTACGTCATTTAATAAAAGTTGTCCTTGCTCTCCTTCTAACACAAGTTGATCTAAAGGAAGTTCGCTAGGAACTGTCAGGGTGATTTTGGATGTGTTATTCATTACATGAAACAAGACGTTTTGTTCACGACCATTTCCGTTAATCGTCAAAGTATCTCCTTTAGTAGTGACTTGAGGTTTACTTGCTTTTTCATACGTAGAGTTAACTTCAAAATTTTTGCCACGTTTGATCTCAACTTGTTGGTATTGTGCATTGACCACTATTTTGTTGATTTTTTCTTTTGTCGATATCATTTGTGAGTCATGGTTCATTTCGACCAATTGAGGGCCATTTTCCCAAGCAAGGCTTCGGTGCGTCCCAAACGCATAGGTTGTCCCGGCAAGTAAGCCACCACTAACCATCAAGCCTAGACCAGCCATTAAAAAATATTTTAATTTCATCTTCACACCTCTTTTTCTTATAACTTCGACGAATGAATCGCACGTCTCGTTACAAAACGACGTCCAACCCACTTCACAAAATTCATCATCATTTTAAATATCCATTTTGTCATTTTCAGAAGGAGCGGCGCACAGAAGACGACAGTTCCGGTAGCGAATAGCCCTAATCCAACGTAAAATAATCCACTTTCTATCGACTGCCCCAACACACCAATACCCGAAACAACTGAAAATAATCCAAGCCCTAAAACAGTAATACAACCGACATAACCACCTACCAGCAAAGCGACTAATAGACATAATAACCCCACGATCACTGCAACAAAACCAATCGCCAAAGGAATCAACAGAGGGGAGGCACATAAGCCAATCACGATCATCCAAATCAACCGAATTTGTCGTTTAGAACTTCTTGGGTTGACTTCATCTGTTGCTGAATCATCTTGTTCAGAGAAATAATTGATTTTCAATTTAAGCGCAAACTGTTTAGGCGTACCATATTCTTCAATGATTTGATCAATTGTTTTGCCAGAATCTAAAAAATATTCTTCATAATATTGAATCAAATCGAATCGGTCATCTTCAGGAATCTCTTGGATTTCCTCTATTACCTCATCTAAATATTCATTCATGTTTATTATCCTCCAATAATCGATTTAAGGAATCTCGAAAGACGATCCACTCATCAATAATATCTTCTAACCGATTATACCCCGCTGGTGTTAATTGATAATATCGACGATTTCTTCCTTCAAAGGGTTCATCATAAGTATCTAAAAATCCTTCTGTTTTTAACCTTCTTAAGACGGGATACATCGTTGACTCACTTACCGACAGGCTTTCCTGTACGATTTTAGTCAACGCATAGCCATACATATCTTCTTTACTCAATGCAGCTAATACCGTGCCATCAAGTAATATCGTTGGAACTTGGATGTGCATTCCTTCACCTTCTTTTATACAATATCTTCTTTCACAACATATTATACTACATATAATATTGTTTTAAAATATAAATGTTGATTATTTTTAAATAAAACAGCATAATACTTAGATCTAAAATCTATAAATAACGCTCCGAAATCAATTGCTGCTTCAGATTATTAGAGTTGAGCCATTTGAGAAAGACAAAAACATACTAAGATTAGTCGACGGAATACCTTACCCACTCATCTTAGTATGTTTCTTTTATAACGTAATTGATCTGGTTTTAGTTCATAATAAAACAATTGAATAGAGCAACTACTTCATTATTAAAGTTTAGCTTTTTATTTTTTTAAGCTGATCACAGCTGTGGTTCCTATTTCAGGAATGCTATTATAGCGTATCGTACCCTCATGCAATTCAAGGATTTTTTTTACCAAAGACAATCCCAAGCCATTGCCAGCCATCTGACGGCTTGTGTCTCCTTGATAAAATTTTTCAAAAATGCGATTTTGAGTTTCTTCGTTCATCCCTAAACCTGAATCCGTTACTTCCAATAAAATATCTGTAGCATTTTGAGTCAAACGAATTTCGATCTTGCCATCAGGTTGATTATACTTGATCGCATTATCCATGATATTCAACCACACTTGGTATAAAAACTCTTCGTTTCCCTCATAAAAGACCGTATCCAAATCGATATGCAACTTCAACCCTTCCCATTTAGGTTGCAAAAACACGATGACTTCTCGTATTTGTTCATCTAAACGAAATTTATGCTTTTCGATTTTGACACTTTGGTTTTCTAACTTATTTAGTTTCAAGATATTTTCAGTCAACTGTGAGAGCTGAGTAATATTTTCAATCAATCGTTGCAAAAACACTTGCTTCTCTTCTTCTGGAATATCTGGTGCTTGTAACAATTGGACATAGCCTTGGATCGTCGCTAGTGGTGTTTTAAACTCATGTGAAACACTCGAAACAAAATCATTTCTTAGCGTTTCGATGCTATTGAGTTCTTGGACCATCACGTTGAAATCTTTATATAACTGTTGGACTTCTGCGACTTTGGGAGGTTCCTCCATTCGAATAGAAAAATCACCTGTAGCTACTTTACTCATATTTTTACGTAGTTCACTGATTGGCTTCAAGATCCTATGACCGACAAAGCCAGAGATTACCGTGCCGACGATCATGCTAAAAAAAGCAAAAACGAATAACGGATAGAGTGTTGGTCGTTCAGATGGCGTAACGTTTTGATGAGAAAGCAAAAAAATAAAGCCTAAGAAGCACAGTAGAGTCACTAATATTGAAACAAACACAATGCTAGCAAAGTAGATCCACAGTTGAGAGTATAATTTCTTTTTCATCTTTTGACCTCCGCTTTATACCCGAGTCCTCTAACGGTGATGAGCTGGAAATCTTCACTTGCTTCAAAACGTGTCCTTAATCGTTTGATATGTACATCGATCGTTCGTTCTTCTGTATTTGTATCCAGCCCCCAAATATCGTCCATCAATTGTTGTCTCGTAAAAATCTTATTCGGATAAGCTAACAGTTTGTAAAGCAAAAGAAATTCTTTCTGAGGCAGCACACTGACCTTTTCATTTTGTCTCACTTCATACGTTTCCTGATCTAAGGTAGTATTTCCAATATTCAATTGATTACTATGATTGATTTTTGCTCGCCTTAATAACGCTTCCACACGTAAAACCATTTCATTGACATCTACGGGTTTCGTCATGTAATCATCCGTTCCTAACTGGAAACCACGTTTTTTATCTTCAAAATCGGCTTTAGCCGTGATCATCAGCACAGGAAGCTCTATTTTTCCATCTTGTAAACTTTCCAACAATTCATAACCATCCATCTCAGGCATCATGATATCGGTAATAATCAATTCTACATGAAAATTTTCCAATCGTGCTAGTGCTTCTGTTCCACTACTAGCTGTGACTACCGAAAAACCAGCATGTTCTAATACTGAACGATAAAGCAATTGTAAATTTTCATCATCTTCTACTACTAATATACGGTTCATTTTATTCCCTCGATTTTTTGAAAAATTTCTTGTTTCTTTCTGATTGTTCATATTGAGTTAACATTCATTGATTATACTGCGTTTATTGTTCTGATATACTTTTAAGTATACCGAATATTCTAATAAGAAAGAAGGACGAATATGCTACAACTTAAAGATATAAAGAAATATTATAAAGTTGGCGAAACAACGACTAAAGCATTAGATGGCGTATCTGTTGCCTTTAGAAAAAAAGAATTTGTTGCCATTCTTGGTCCAAGTGGTTCAGGAAAAACAACGATGTTGAATGTCATCGGTGGCTTAGACAACTATGATTCCGGAGATATGGTGATCAACGGAAAGTCCACAAAAGACTTTAAAGATAGCGATTGGGATGCTTACCGAAATAATTCGATTGGTTTTATTTTTCAAAGTTATAACTTGATTGGACATTTAGGAATCATCGAAAATGTTGAATTAGGGATGACACTTAGCGGTGTGGCAAAAGAAGAAAAACGCCAAAAGGCTGAGGAAGCCTTACGCCGTGTCGGTTTAACGGACCATATGCACAAAAAACCAAACCAATTATCTGGCGGACAAATGCAACGGGTCGCAATTGCTCGTGCTTTAGCCAACGATCCAGATATCCTCTTATGCGATGAACCAACTGGAGCACTAGATACCGAAACAAGTATCCAAATCATGGAATTGATCCAAGAACTATCTAATGAGAAGCTAGTAATCATGGTTACCCATAACCCTGATCTTGCTCATCAATATGCAGATCGAATCATTGAATTTTCAGATGGTAAAATCTTGGCAGATTCACATCCTCATATCGAACGACCAAAAGATGATCAATTCAATTTACGTCGGACAAAAATGAGTTTCTGGACAGCCTTGAAACTTTCATTTAATAATATCCGCACGAAAAAGGGGCGAACATTTTTGACGTCCTTTGCTTCAAGTATTGGGATCATCGGGATTGCGATCGTCTTGGCATTATCTTCAGGCTTCCAAAAACAAATTGATAAAACACAGTCTGAAACGATGGCAAAATTCCCGATCACTATCTCAAAAGTGACAACTAATCGTTCAACAGATTCTGCTTCATTGGGTACTAGTAAAGCGGATTATCCAAATACAAAGCAGGTAACTGCTAAAATCAGTGATGAAGATAAAGCACAGCACACCAATAAAATCGACCAATCTTATGTAGATTATGTCAAAGATATCGATCCTAATTTAAGTAATAATATTGGCTTTACTCGTGCTACTGGTATCAATATGCTTCGCCAAGTTGATGGTAAAGTGCAACCAGTAAGTTTCTCTAACCAAAACCCTGAAAACGAATCATTATCATTATCAAGCACGATGTCTGCTATGACGGGTGTCGGTGTTTCCAGTTTTCCAACACAGTTAGACAATCAAAAAGAAAACTTTTTAAAAGCGAACTATTCACTGCTTTCAGGCAGTTATCCTGCTTCTGCGAATGACGTGGTCTTAATCGTAGATGGTAACAACAATACAAATATCAATGCCTTGAAAAACCTGGGCTTTGATGTAAAAGACGGTCAAAAATTAGACTTTGATCGCATTGTTGGGACAACTTTCAAAGTGATCAACAACAATGATTACTACACGAAATTACCTACTGGCAACTTTATTCCAAATACTGATTACGATACGTTGTATGCTAATTCAACGAACGAAGTAAAGATTGCAGGGATTTTACGAGTAAAATCTTCTTCAACAATGAATCTTCTTTCCCCTGGAATTGCATATAGTGATCAATTAACGACACAAATCGTTAACGAAAATAAAGATTCTGAAATTGTAAAAGCGCAAAAAGATAGTGATACGAATGTGATGTCCAACGAAAAAGTGGATGAGACAGCTAAACAATCACTGATCAGCTATTTAGGCGGTGACAGCATTCCAACTAGCATCATGATCTATCCAAATAACTTTGGTGACAAAGAAAAAATCCTTGATTACTTAGATGCTTACAACAAAGGAAAAGCAGAAGAAGATAAAATCATTTACTCTGACTTAGCAGGAACAATGACTGAATTGACTGGTGGTTTGATGGATGCCATCACTTATGTATTGGTTGCTTTTGCTGGTATCTCACTAGTGACAAGTATGATCATGATCAGTATTATCACGTATACTTCAGTCATCGAACGTACCAAAGAAATCGGGGTGTTAAAAGCATTAGGGGCTCGTAAAAAAGATATCACTCGTGTTTTTGACGCAGAAACTTGTATCTTAGGAATCTCTTCGGGCTTATTAGGTGTTTTGATTGCTTGGTTAGCAACGTTCCCAATCAATCATTTACTCTATCAAATGACTGATCTAAAAAATGTGGCTCAACTGAACCCACTCCATGCACTGATCCTCGTGATCGTCTCTACGATCTTAACGATGTTAGGTGGGCACATCCCAGCAAGAATGGCTGCTAAAAAAGATGCAGCGATTGCTCTGCGTGCAGAATAAACGATTGATATTGATTGAAGAGGGGGGCTTGTGCCTCTCTCTTTTTTCTACTATCTACTAATTTAAGATTTTGTTTTCTTCTATTTTAATTCTTTTAAAAAAAAATAATTTTCTTATTATTTCAATCAACATCTTTCTCTTATTAATTACAAAAAATGGGCTGCTAATTAATTATTCCAAAAGTGAAGTTGTTTCTTGTTTAATTTTTTGGAATCACTTCTACAGAAACGATATCACCGATGTCTTTCTCAATTTTTTTACGAATATCTTTACGTATCCCTAAGATGTAGCAAATTGTTCCATCTTCGTTTTTTACCCCCATATTCACAATACTTCCCTCATATGCTACTCCATCAAATGTCGCTTGAACTTTGACTCGGCCTACACCAAACTCTTCTCTGAGATCATAAGGAAAAATGATATATGCGCCACCCTTACCTATTTCAGAAGCATAAATTTTTGACTGGAAAGAATATTTTTTTTGCATTTCCCCACCCCTTTTTTGTTCAGTATAACAAAAAAAAGGACTCTCCACAGCTGATCGTTCAACTGTATGGAGGAGCCCTTCTTGAAATTAACTGATTCTTGCACTTACTTGATTAGCTGACTATTTATTTGCTTTGACTTCTTCAACTAATTTCGTTAATGCTTGTTGTTGGAATTGCGTTGCTAATTCTTTTGACAATGTTGCTTGTTCTTCTGGAGTCATGGCTGGATTTTCAGTCATAGCTTTCATCAGACCTTCTTGTACAAAAGCCTTTGCGTCGCTTTCCATCGTACTTTGTTGTTCTTTTACTCGTTGCGCTAATGTTTTTGCTTGATCCGTACTTAATTCGATCCAATCAGCTGGAATTTTAAAGGTGTTCACACGACTTGCATACTCGTGGTTATTGTCCGCTAGATTGAACCAGAATTTATACATATCATTTTTATAGACCCAATAAGTTGTTTTTGCTACTTTTTGCGCTTGACCAGTCGTACGTTCTACTTTATTGGTTTCATTATCAGTACCGGTAGCTTTTGGTTTCTTTTGGTCTTCATTCGTACGGTAAAGGTAGACTTTTTCAGTCCCGTCACCTAATGCTTGATATAAAAGCATATTTGCACTATCTGAATCAGCACTTGATACGATGTTAGTGGTTTTCGTTTCAGTTACTTTTTCCATACCAAAATGGTTGGATAAATTAGCCACGATCAATCCTAAGGATGCCACAAAGACTAACCCAAAAAGTAATGATACAATTGTTTGCCAAGCTTTTTTTGCAAAGATATTCATTAGGGCAAAAGCCACTAAACTAATGATCAATACGAAAATAATCATGCTTTATCCCCCGCTTTCGCTAGAACAGGTTCTTTTCTCTTCAATAAGAAGGCAATCACAAAACCAATCACACCAAAGACGATTGCTACAAAGAATGCTGCGTGGTAACCAGATAATGTCGCATTGATCGCTTGGTCTTTATAAGTTAAAGGCGTGCTTTCTAAGACTGATTTTGCAGGTAGATTATCTTTTGTTACATTGGTCAATACACTGATCAAAATAGCTGTCCCAATCGAACTAGCAATTTGTCGGAAGGTATTGTTTACTGCAGTCCCATGACTGATCAGTTTGTTTGGTAAAGCATTCATACCAGATGTTGTTACTGGCATCATAACCATAGAGATCCCAAACATCCGAATCGCATAGAGAACAACAATATATAAAATAGGCGTTGTTTTTGTTAAGAAAGCAAATGGTGCTGTTGCAGCGGTTAGCACGAACATCCCGACAATCGCTAAACGTTTTGCACCGTGTTTATCAAAGATCGCACCTGTGATCGGCATCATCGCCCCCATAATCAAGGCACCGGGTAGTAACATCAAGCCAGAATGAAAAGCTGATTCGCCACGGATATTTTGGATATATAGAGGAACAACCATTTCAGCACCGACCATCGCCATATTCGTTACACCAGCTAAAACTGCTGCAATCGTAAAGGTTGATGATTTAAATACACGCAGTTCCAAGAATGGATTTTCCAAACGAAGTTGGCGCCATGCAAATAAGGCAATAAATATTACCCCTACGATCAAGAAGCCGATCACTTTCGCACTGCCCCATCCAGCATCACCGACACTTGAAAAGCCATAAAGCAAACTACCAAATCCAATTGTTGAAAGGATAGCAGATAGAATATCGATACTTGGATTTGATAACGGAATAACGCTTCGCATCAAGAAAAAGGCTAAGACCAAAACTAAGACGACAATTGGTAAGACCATACCAAATAGATCACGCCAATGATAGTTATCAATAATATAACCTGATAATGTTGGTCCTAAAGCTGGAGCCAATCCAATAACGATTCCTGACATCCCCATGGCAGATCCTCTTTTTTCTGGTGGGAAAATCGATAACATAATATTTTGTAATAAAGGCATTGAAACACCCACACCACAGGCTTGGATCAAACGTCCAATCAATAAAGTACTAAAGTTAGGGGCAACAAAACAGGTAATTGTTCCGATTAAAAAGACTGACATTGCTGATAAATATAAACTTCTTGAACTAAATTTATTGATCAGCCAAGCAGTAATCGGGATCATGATTCCGTTAACCAATAAGAACCCTGTTGTTAGCCATTGAACACTTGATGCAGAGATATCAAAATCTTTCATCAGCGTAGGAAAAGCTGTAGTTAATAAGGTTTGATTTAATACCGTACAAAAGGTACCAATCAATAAAACGACAACTAATAGTGTCCGATTATATGGTTTGCCGTAAATATCTACGGGTTGATTTTTATTCATATTTCTCCTTCTTTCTGAATTCTTTCTGAAACCACTTGAATACTTTAGTCCTATTTCGTTCATTTGTCAACCTACTTGACACATAAGTTATCCCAAGTATAATTAAGGAAAGTTAGACAACAAAAGGAGGGACAAAAATGGTAGGAGCATCCCTGAAACGTTTATTAGAAAATGATCATTTACTGGTAGGAATCAGTGAACTAAGTGAAATTGTCGGTGTGTCTCCACGTCAGTTACGATATTGGGAACAAAAAGAATTCATTCGTTCCGTTTCTACTGGTGTGAATTGTCCTCGAAAATATCAATTACCTACTGTTATCAAGGTTGAGATTATCAAAAAATATTTAGATGAAGGCTATACGTTGAACAAATCAGCTGAAAAAGCCGAAGAACGTCTAAAAAAAATGAAGCATGTCCGCAAAGTTTTTTCCAAAGCAATCAAAGAAATCGAATTGATTGATGAAAGATATACTGTTTTATTGATCGGTGATTTCAAAGAGACAACTGAAGACTCAAAACTTTATATCATCCACGATGAAGCAACAGATGAACTCACGTATAAAATTGTCCCCGTAAGCGAAAAAATTGATTTCGAACAATTATTGAAAAATCTTTAAGCAATGGAAAATAAAATGTAGTCAAATATCCCAATTTCTCATGTGTTTTACCAAAACAATTTAAGAAATTGACGATAACCGACTACATTTTTTGCTTCTTTTCTATCTTTTTCAATTCACTACTATCATTAAATGAAGTTATTCAATTAAGTTTATCTTATATTCTCTATTCCATTTATTATTTCTATCTTTTTTGCTCTTCTAATACGCCCGTCAACCAATTCGCATATTCTGTTTCTCGATTGATCGCATGGGATAAAATCAAATAGTGTCCATAATTTTCTTCTTGTTCTTTTCTTGTTGGAAATATCCTCTCTTGACGTGCCAATAGATGTGCTCGCTTTTCTTCATGGAGATCCCGTTGCTGCTCAATGATCTCTCTCAACATCGGATCATTCACATCTTTCACAAAATATAATTTCAACACAAACTCGTCTCGATTGACTGGTAATTCATTCGTTGGCGTCCGAATCCATTCGTTTAACAATGCCTTTCCTTCATCCGTTAATTGATAGACTTTCTTCTCCAATTTCATCCCTGTAATTTCAACTTCATGTTTGATGATCCCTCGTTCTTCCATTCTTGCTAATTCAGGATAAATTTGACTATGCTTCGCTTGCCAAAACTCACCGATTTCATTTTTGAACGATTGGTTTAATTCATAGCCTGTCATCTTTTTTTTACTCAACAATCCTAACAAAATATAGCGTAGCGTATTTTTTCTCGCCATGCTCTCTCCTCCTTGACAAATCCTTTTATTCATTCTATCATAATCACGTAATCAAAAACATGTACTTTATTACATATTTTAATTTAAAAGGAGCTGTTGTTTCATGAAAGAATTTAAAGAACTAGAAGATTTTATCGGTACACACTTTATTTATACGTACGATAATGGTTGGGAATATGAATGGTATGCTAAAAATGACCATACTGTCGACTATCGAATTCACGGCGGAATGGTCAAAGGCCGTTGGGTCAAAGATCAAGAAGCAGATATCGTTAAGTTAACAGATGGCGTCTTCAAAATTACTTGGACTGAACCAACTGGTACTGACGTGGCCTTGGATTTCATGCCCAATGAAAAAAAATTACATGGAACGATTTTCTTTCCTAAATGGGTTGAAGAACATCCTGAGATCACAGTTACTTTCCAAAATGAACATATAGCTGAGATGGAAGCAGCACGTGAAAAATATGAAACTTATCCAAAATTGTTAGTACCAGAGTTCGCTAACATTACTTATATGGGCGCTGCTGGTCTCAATAATGAAGATGTCATTAGTGAAGCTCCTTATGAAGGAATGCCTAGTGATATCCGAGAAGGTCGTTATTTTGATAAAAACTATAAACGGATAAAATAAGAATCATTCGTAGATTTGACTATTAGTCTTATACGAATAGGGAAAAACAACCATAGCATCTCATACTATGGCTGTTTTTTTAATTAACTATTGATCTAAATAAAGCGAGCAACAAAGGATGTATTTTGAAAATTTCCTGTAATAATGATAATTTTTTTCATATTTTTTCGAATTTCTTGCCACTCTTTTAGGTAAGCTTTATGATTAAATAAGTTACATTATCAAAAAAGGAGTATGACAATTGAAAAAATATGTTCCGTATTTGACAATTTTACTATTTGCATTCTTATTTGTTATGCCAAATATCCTAACACATGACCTTATCATTGGAGCAGATGCACCATTTCATTATAACCGTTTTTACGATGCCGCTGAACAATTCGCTAATTGGGATTTCCATTATTTCCCTTCCATGTATGGATTTCAGCAAAGCGGGCGTATCGTCAATGCGATCTATGGTCCGTTGTTTGCTTATTTTCAAGGCTTGATCGTTTTAGTTTCAGGCAGTTGGTTCCACTATCAAATCTTATCAAACTTTATTCTCTTTGTGATTTCTGGTTGGTCGATGTTGACACTATTGAATTATGTACAGGTGAAAAAATGGGTCAGCATACCAATCTCGGTATTATTTATGACGACTTATTCCATTCAATATTGGGCAATCAATCAGGGCTTTACCAGTTGGGGCACCTGTTTTTATCCCTTATGCATGATTCCATTAGTGGACTTTGTTGTTCATAAAAAATTTCCTGTCTTGAAAGTTACCTTTTCAATTGCACTGATGACTCAGATCCACTTACTGTCCACCGTTATGTTGGTACTGATGTATATCCCTTTTTATCTTTATTATTTCTTTACTCAGACAGAAAAAGGCAAAGCAATCGGGCAACTGATCAAATCTGTCCTCTTTTATTTTGTACTAACAGCAAATATTTGGGCAGGATTAGCTATCGTCTATGGTGGAAATAAGATTTTGCCACCTTTTGTCAACCGAGAAATGAGCCAAAAAGCAATCAATCTGGATGGCAGCTATTGGCTAGCGTATCCCAAGATTTTTCCAATTTTTTTATTGATCGGACTAATACTGTATCTTCTTTTCCGCCGTCACTACGACATTTTTACAAAGTTACTTTTACGCACAAGTCTTGGATTCTTCCTACTTTCAACCAGTTTGATCCCTTGGACAACACTAGTGGAAAAAGAGGTACCTTTCGTAAGCTTGATCCAGTTTCCTTTTCGTTTCTTTGTCCCATTTACCTTGCTCTTTCTACTCTTTTTAGCACTTGCGCTAAATCAATGGGAAAAGAAAAATTGGTATCGTGCGTTTAGTGTCCTATTTCTCTTTGTCGCTTCTGCACAAACGATCCAAAACCTCTATCAGCATCTGGATAAATGGCAAGACGAAACATTTGTCAGCCGTCACACGTATCTCTTTGATACACCAGCAGAGGCAAGAAAAACATTTTATGACCATGATATGTCTACTAGTTTATTCGTTTTTCAAAAGACAACACCCGATTATCTACCAATCTATCATGAAACTAAAGCAAATAAATATGATCGCTATAATGAAGAAATCCTGGAAGGAGAAACCACGTTCATTAAATCTCATCCTGGAGGACGTTTAACGATCAAATGGAAAAACACTGGGGAAGAAACTGTCCATTTACCAGTCATTGTCTATGACCGCACAGTGTTACTGCAACACGGCAAAAAATTGACAGATTATCAATTAACAGATATCGGTACTCCTATCGTCAAACAGCACAATGGAATCAATGAGATCACTCTCTATTATGATTTACCAATTTTCTTTTACTTTGTGATGGCATTCTTCCTGATTGGTTGGTTCGTTTTGATCGGACTCTTTGTCAAAAATCGTTACCAGGTTGGGAGGATAACTAAAAAATAAGGGACTTGCTTCTGTGGATCAAAAAGAGAAATTCTCAACACGGAAGCTGTCTCTTTTTTATACCTTTTTATAAAATAGCAAACAAATCGTCAAATATAGTAGTCCTAATAAACGAATCGTGTTAGTAGCTACTTTTTTTTTCTAAACATAAGAAAAAATATTTATTTACTCTCTTCTTTTATAAACTATACTAGAATACAGAAAAGAAGGAGTGATACATATGCCTCAAACAACGAATCGACAATTGACTTTGAAAAAAAAATCGGACATGCTTTTGTTCATCAATCTACGAATACTACCCTTAATACTGAGTCTCACCTTGAAATGATACTTAAAGATCTACCTGAGGATTCGCTATCAATTAAAGAATCAACTAATGAACAGCTGTATGAGCTGCCAAATAGTAAGACTGAGCCGCTATATGTAACTGTAATTGGTGATCGATCACCTACGCCCATTTCAAATGTTCGGTCAACGAGTGAATCAACTTGTATTAATGACCAAGATTATTCTAAAAGAAATACCATTTTAGACATTTTAAAAAAAACTGCAAACTCTCCTGAAGAGGTAAAAGAGCTGACAAACATCATAGAGCAGTTAATTAATGAACTGCCACATCGTGAGCCTAGCGGTGAAGTTCTGCAACCTCATGAGCCTAAAATCAAAGATTCCCTCGTTGTACTTTTGAATCTTTTAGATAACTTGCCAATTCTAACCGATTCCGATAAAGATCGATTTATAGACCATTTTGATATTTTACATGAGGAAGTACTACATAATACCAATTTACAAAAAAATACACCGGTAACTAAAGAGTCCGACTCCTTGAAAAATGTCCGAGAATTCATTTCTGCCAATCGGAAAAAAAGTCCAGCCGAGTTAAAAAAACAATGCAGAGACCAAAGAAACAGAGAATTTTATTGCCTTCCTCCTTGGTGCTTCCCATCGCACTAACAGTCATTTCATTATCTAATCAAATTTCTGCACGTAGCTGAAGCTGCTGCAAACAAAAAGTCCCATAGAAAGGATGTATCCATTTTTCTTTCTATGGGACTTTTTGATTATTTTATTGAATGGGGCTGACCGTTATCTCTACTCCATAATGGTCACTTACAATGATTTCTTGTTTTCCATCAAAAATACTACGATAAGAAGGAACTGAGAATTCCTGTGGTACATAGATATAATCGATTCGTAACTGCTCTGTATTCATTTCCCATCCATCGATTTTCTGTTCAATGGTTGCCTGACCATGAACTTCTTGGGCAACAGTATAGGAATCGACAATCGCAAGAGGGCTTTTTTCAACCAAGCGATAGCCTGCCTCTCCTGCTGGGTTGTTAAAATCCCCCATTAAAAACAGCGGATTTGAGAGATTAGCTAAGTGTTCCATCAAGCAATGCCATTCAAAAGCAAAGCCCTTCGTTTCATCTATCCACCAAGAAAAATGACAGCTTGCTAGAGTGATTGTTTGGTCATCGATCATCGTCTGACAGATCAAAATTTTCCGAGTGTGGTAATCCTCTTTTTGCTTTGTTTCAGAAACATAGATTGCTTCACTGGTTAGTGGTGTCTTAGAAAGCAGCGCATTCCCCTCTTCATAAATCCCATAACCGACATGACTCATTTCCCAACTCCAATAATAGTCTTTCCCTTGTTTGGCTAAGTAGCGCACCAAACAATAAGCAAAATTATCGACATGGACCGGTGTTTGTTCTATAACTGGACAAAATTTGTTTAATTCTTCATTCACGATACTTTCGGAAGTGATTAATTGATTGACTTCTTGTAAAGCAATCACATCATAATCTGCTTGACAGATTTTATCTACGATCTGGCGCATCTTTTCTTCTGGTGATTCTTCTAACCAGCTATGTGTATTCAAAGTCATCATCTTCATCTTCAATTCTCCTTATTGATTAAAACTTACTTCATTTCTTTTATGATAGGATAGCCATGGATCATTAGCTGTGATTGTTTACCTGCTCGCAAACATTTAAAAATAAGTCTGAGAACTCAAAAACGAAGTATAGCGTTTTCGTGTTTTCAGACTTATTTGAGAAACAGAAAAACTGACTATCGGAAACCAAATAAGGAATTAAATTTGGTACTGGTCATCTTACTCATTATTGTTGGGTGTCTTTTATAATGATCACAGTTTTATTTCGCCAATTACTGTTCCTAATTCCGTTGGTCCTAAATGTTTGAGAATCATTTCATTGACTTTCCCATCCGTAAATACCACCATAATCGTTATATCTTTTCCTTCATTTTTGATTTCGGTTAGATTCATTTGTGCCAGTTTTGCTCCTGCTTCAACGGTTTGACCTTCTGTTACCAGGATTTCAAAAGCTGGTTGATCCATTTGGACTGTGTCGATTCCCATATGGATTAGTACTTCTGCACCTTCTTCTGTTTCCATTCCAATAGCATGTTTGGTTGGAAAAATACTAACTACTTTCCCAGTAACAGGTGCCACAACTTCACCAGTCGTCGGAATAACAGCAAAGCCATCCCCCATCATTTTCTTTGAAAAAACAGGATCATTGACTGTTGCCAAGTCTATCACTTCACCAGCTGCTACAGTCTGCAACTCTTTTCGTATACCTAACGTTTGATTATTAGCTGTTTCTTTTTCAACAACAACTTCTTCTACTGGAGCTGGGATAGGCGCCCCCGATTGAAGCAAATCTTCGATATCTGATTTTAATACATCGGCTTTTGGACCATAGACAGCTTGTACACCATTATCTTTGACGATTAGCCCCATAGCGCCTGCACGTTTCCATTCTTCTTCTGAACCTACTTTCTCACGATCAGCTACACTCACACGTAACCGTGTCATACATGCATCTACATCTTTGATATTATCTTTCCCGCCTAATAAGTGAATGATTTTGATGATTTGTGGGTCTGACGTGCCAGCTTGGACTGTCGTTTGTTCTCCATTCCCATTGCTATCGTTACTGTCACTATCATAATTACCATTACGCCCTGGTGTAGCAAAATTGAATTTTTTGATCATGAAGTTTGCCACAAAGTACGTAACAACTCCAAACAAAATGACGCAAATGACGAAGTTAAGCAAATCGCCACCAAGTCCAGCTTTCATCGCTAGAGGAGTTCTAGTTAACAATTCGATGTTTCCAAAGGAATGAACACGTAACGGTAATAAATCTGCCATTGCAAATGCTGCCCCTTGGATCACAGAATAAACAATATAAAGTGGAACTGCAGCAAACATAAACATAAATTCTAATGGTTCAGTAACCCCTGTTAGAAAAACAGCTAATGCAGCTGAGAAATACATGGAACGATAGCGTGCTTTTTTATCAAGATCAACATTTCGATACATCGCTAAAGCTAACCCCATCAAAATACCAGAAGAACCAATCATTTGCCCCACTTTAAAACGAGCTGGTGTCCAGTTGTTCAACACAAATTCATACTGTGACAAATCCCCCGCACCTTTTAAATTCACCAAATCAGTAGCCCAAGCTAACCATAAAGGATCTTGCCCAAAGACTTGCGTTCCTGCTTGTGCACCAGATAAGATTTCATACGTGCCCCCTAATTGCGTATAATTGATCGGAATCGTCAACATATGATGCAAACCAAAAGGCAACAATAATCTTTCTAAGGTACCATAAAGAAATGGCGCTAAAACCGGTGCACTTTCTTGTGACTGAGCGATCCAAAGACCAAAATTATTGATACCTGCTTGGACATTTGGCCAGACAACAGCCAATACTAAAGCTACAATCGTTGACCAAAGAATCACTACAAAAGGAACAAATCGTTTTCCATTAAAGAAAGATAACGCATCAGGTAATTTACGATAATTGTAATATTTATTATAGGCCATTGCACCAACAAAACCAGCAATAATCCCTACAAACACGCCCATATTCAACGCAGGTGCCTCTAATACACTAGTAAAAAATCCTTTGACCATGATCTTCGTGCCAAATAATGTATGGGTAAAGGCATCTTCTTTTGCTAGCATCTCACTCGTCACTCCGAAAATCGCTCCCGTGATCCGGTTGATCAAAACAAATGAGATCCCTGCTGCAAAAGCACCACCCGCACGCTCTTTTGCCCAACTTCCACCTATTGCTAAAGCAAACAACAGATGTAAATTCCCGATGATCGCCCAACCAATATTTTCAATGACACCACCCGTTGTTACTAAAAAAGCTAAATCGGGATCAATCAATGGAATAGATTTCCCGATACTGATCATCAAACCCGCAGCTGGCATCACTGCCACAACAACCATTAAAGCTTTCCCAAATTTTTGCCAAAACTCAAAATTAAATAATTTCTTCATAACTCCTACTCTCCTTTATGCAATCGGTTTCGTTGTTAGTTATTATAGCCTTTGTTTCTTTTTTTGTAAATGCTTTATTTTTGATTTTATTCACTTTCTACCCAAACAGTCGCTATCAGAAGAATCATTTTCTTTTCGCATTTAGTAGTAACTTATTATCAAAACAGTGAATGTTTTCCAGGAAAATTATCTTTTCATTTCTTTGTTTTAAATCCCCGCTAAAAAATTCTGCTTTATTTATATTGACTTGCGCAATCGGTTGCGTTTATTATAAACGTATCAATGAAATTATCTAGGAGGAGTACAATGAAACAAATCAAGCGCCTATTTCAAATTGATCCTTGGAAGATCAGCACCAACACATTAGATCGGGAAAATCTCCGTTTACAGGAATCTTTAACTAGTATTGGTAACGGATACATGGGCATGCGAGGGAATTTTGAAGAAGCCTATTCAGGTGATCATCATCAAGGAACTTATTTAGCTGGGGTTTGGTACCCCGATAAGACTCGTGTTGGCTGGTGGAAAAATGGCTATCCCGAATATTTTGGCAAAGTGATTAATGCAATCAATTTTATTGCCATGGATATCTATATCGATGAGCAATTATTAGACCTTGCTACAATCGAACCAGAAGACTTTTATTGGGAATTGAATATGAAAAACGGCGTGTTATCACGTAGTTACACAGTAACGACTGCAACTAACAAACTAAAGATCACCTTTGAACGTTTTTTAAGTATCGTCAAAAGCGAAGCTGCTTATATTCGTTTAACAGTTACGATGCTCGAAGGAAATGGCACGGTCAAAGTCATCTCTAAATTGGATAGTAACGTTCAAAATGAAGATAGTAACTATGATGAACATTTTTGGAATGAAATCGGTCGAGGTACTTCTGATGAAACAGCCTACTTAATGACCAAAACGATTCCAAATAATTTTGCGATCGAACAATTTACCGTAACGGCTGCCATGAGACATTTCGTTAATGAAGAATTAGCGCAACCAATTTACCACGAAGATACATTAGCCGTCCTTGGGGAATTTTCTTTCGACTTAACAACGAATCAATCCGTGACACTTGATAAAGAAGTACTTGTGTTGACGAGCCGTGACATCCCCGAAGCACAGCAAGTCCAACAGATTCTCCAAGAATTTAGTGACTTACAAAGTCATTATCTGCAAGCAAAAGCAGAACAAACCACTGCTTGGAGCAAACGCTGGGCACTGGCTGATGTGGTGATCGAAGGTGACGAGGAAGCACAGCAAGGGATTCGTTTCAATCTTTTCCAACTATTTTCTACTTATTACGGCGAAGATGAACGTTTGAATATTGGACCCAAAGGTTTTACAGGAGAAAAATACGGAGGTGCTACTTATTGGGATACGGAAGCTTACGCTGTCCCCTTATATCTTGCTTTGGCAAAACCTGAAGTGACAAAAAATCTCCTTAAATATCGCCATAATCAATTGCCTCAAGCTATTCATAATGCCCAACAACAAGGGTTAAAAGGCGCCTTGTACCCAATGGTTACTTTTACAGGGGTCGAATGCCACAACGAATGGGAAATTACCTTTGAAGAGATCCATCGTAACGGTGCGATCGCTTATGCGATTTACAACTATACGAACTATACAGGTGACACCGATTATTTGAAAAAAGAAGGGTTAGAAGTATTAGTTGAGATTGCTCGTTTTTGGGCAGATCGAGTTCATTTTTCAAAACGTCATAACAAATATATGATCCATGGTGTGACTGGTCCGAATGAATATGAAAACAACATCAATAACAACTGGTATACCAATACGATAGCTTGCTGGGTATTAACGTATACCCGGGAAAACTATTTAAAATTCCAAACAGAAACTACTGTAACGATCACTGACGAAGAACTAACGAATTGGCAAACCATTGCAGAAAATATGTATTTTCCTAAAGATGAAGAATTAGGTATTTTTGTCCAACATGATACATTTTTAGATAAAGAATTATTGCCGGTATCAGAGCTATCTCCTAGCGAGCTTCCATTAAACCAACATTGGTCTTGGGACAAAATTTTGCGTTCTTGTTTCATTAAGCAGGCGGATGTTCTACAAGGAATCTATTTCTTCAACGACTCGTTTAGCAAAGAAGAAAAACAAAGAAACTTTGATTTTTACGAACCAATGACCGTTCATGAGTCTTCCCTTTCACCAAGTATCCATGCCATTTTAGCTGCTGAATTAGGTATGGAGGATAAGGCAGTGGAAATGTATCAACGGACAGCCCGCCTTGATTTAGATAATTATAATAACGATACCGAAGACGGATTACACATCACGTCGATGACTGGTAGTTGGCTCGCAATCGTCCAAGGATTCGCTCAAATGAAAACAGATCACGAACAGTTACGCTTTGCTCCTTTCTTACCAAACACGTGGAAAGCCTACTCCTTCCATGTGAATTATCGTGGTCGTTTATTATTTGTTTCGGTGTCTAGTGAACAGGTGCAATTGACCTTAGTATCAGGCGAAAGTTGCCCATTAAAGGTGTACGAAAAAACGTATCTTTTAGAAGACCAGTTAAAGGTACCTTTGCGTAAGGAGGAATTAGATGTTTAAAGGAGTTTTGTTTGACTTAGATGGGGTGATTACAGATACTGCGGAGTTCCATTATCGTGCTTGGAAAAAATTAGGTCAGGAAATCGGTGTTCCCATTGATCGAACATTCAACGAACAATTGAAAGGGGTTAGTCGAGAAGATTCACTTCGCTTATTGCTTTCCTACGGACAAAAAGAAAGTGAGTTTTCCCCACAAGAATTTCAAGAATTAGCGCACAGAAAAAATGAGTACTATCTTGAAATGATTCAAGCGATCACGCCTACAGATGTTTTTCCAGGGATATTGCCATTACTTGAAGAATTGAAAGCAAACAAGATCAAGATTGCCCTTGCTTCAGCTAGTAAAAACGGACCTTTCCTCCTTGCTAAAATGGCATTAACGCCATTTTTCGATGCAATTGCCGATCCTGCAACGATCAAACTGGGTAAGCCGGCTCCCGATATTTTCTTATTGGCCGCAAAAGAAATTGGCTTATCCCCACAAGAATGCATCGGGATCGAAGATGCACAATCTGGGATCAAAGCAATCCGTGCTAGCGGGGCATTTCCAATTGGTGTTGGACGAATAGAAGATCTTGGAAAAGATATCCCAGTCGTACCTGATACGACTTGCCTTACACTAGACTATTTAAAAAATGAGTGGACACAGTATGTCTAAACCTTCCATCACTGTGATCCCCATTCCCAACACCAACTTGAAGCAAATCACATTGAAGAACGACGAACTCACAGTCGTTCTTCTCAACTACGGGGCAAGGCTTCATCAAATTCTAGCTCCAGATAAAAATGGTCACTTAGAAAATGTCTTATTATCTTATGATTCCTTAGAAGACGTTTTAAAAGATCAAAGCTATTTTGGGGCAACGATTGGACCAGTCGCTGGCAGAATTAAAAATGGCTCTTGGGCTGATCATCAGCTAGAAAAAAACGAAGGAAATCACCATATCCATGGTGGTTCAAACGGTTGGGCATTTCAGTATTGGGAGGTAGAAGTTTTTGAGACTCCTACAGCGATCGGTGTTGTTTTTTATTTGCAGGATACTTTTTCCAGTTATCCCGGTCCGATCACCGCAACCGTTACGTATCAGATAACCCAAAATAAATTAGAAATGATCACCAAGACAAGCAGCTCGACTGAAACCATCTGCAACCCAACGAATCATGCGTATTTCAATCTTTCTGGCAATGGCAAACGAGATATCTACGATCATGAACTAACGATCCAAACAGATGGAATATTAGCCTTAGATCACGAAAAAATACCAACTGGTGAAGTGATCGCTCTCAGCGACTTACCGCTTAATTTTAAACACCCACATTCGCTAATGGAAATTTTAACGAATGATCCAAACGGACTAGATGATGCTTTTGTTTTAAGTACGCCTAAACGAACGAAGAAAATACTTACCTTGACCGAAAAGCAAGCTGGTCGCCAGTTGTCTATAGCAACGACGAGCAAAAGTATGGTATTATTTTCTACGACTGGATTTGAAGCAGATTTTTTAATCAATGGCCAAAAAATGCACTCAAATTATGGGTTGGCAATTGAACCACAAGAACTTCCTGATGCCGTTCATTTCCCTGAATTTGGGTCAATCGCATTATATCCGGGACAAGAAAAAGTTTGCTCTACCACTTATCAATTTCATCGTTTAAATGAAAAGCAAGTCTAGAAAAGAGGTGTATCGTTTATGGCGATCACAGTGAAGGATGTAGCCAAAAAAGCTGGTGTTGCGACCTCGACCGTTTCACGGGTCATCAATGACCATCCAAGCATCTCAGAGGCAACCAAAAAGAAAGTACGAAAAGTCATGGATGAACTAGGCTATGTACCAAATATCACTGCTAGAAATCTAGGGAAAAGAATTTCTAGCGCAATTGGCGTCATTCTCCCACCCCTTGATTCAAAAGAACGGATTGGGAATCCTTTTTATCTTGAGATCATGGAAGCAATCAATGAAGAAGCACGCCGTTATGATCTGACAACTGCTATAGCAACAGCCAAAAATTTTGATACTTTATTAGAAAACGTGCAACGGATGCATCTGCAAAAACAAGTCGATGGGTTTATTTTAGTTTATTCCGACAGTGAAGATCCTGTCATAGATTATCTCTATACGAATGAGATTCCTTTCACTTTGATTGGTCAGCCTTACCGACATGAGAATGAAATCATTTATGTCGATAATGATAACCAATTATTAGGTAAACAAGCCACGGATTTCTTGATTCAAAACGGTCATGAAAACATTCTTTTCGTAACCAATACAACCCACGAGAGCCTTTACTTCGAACGTTATTTTGGCTACCAAAAAGCCTTGATGCTAGCTGGACTTACAGTTCATCCTAGTGTAGTGATCGAACAACCCGAAGATTATTTAGCTTTTGATGCCATTTTGAAAAAGTCACAATCAACAGCGCTGGTAGTCATTGACGATATTTTTGCCTTACGAACGATGCAACTAGCACAGATGTATGGCTATCGAATTCCTGATACCCTATCGATCATCAGCTTCAATAACTCTATTTTCGCTACATTGACTCACCCTTATTTAACCAGTATCGATATCGATATTTCTGAATTAGGAAGGGTTGCGATGCAAAAATTATACGAATTGATCCACGATGAAATCAGCAGCGGTGTTCGTTTAGTCATTCCTCATCAACTCGTCAAACGAGAAACCGTCGTTCCTCGCTTACAAGAAAAAAAATAAAACAACTGTTGAACACACAAATAAACTATTTGTAGTGTCTTCAGTTGTTTTTTTACTATACAGGTTCATTTTTTAAGAATCTACACTCTTCAAATAACTTTTTCATGAAAAAGAAACTGAGTATAAAAAGCTATTTCGATTCTCGTTCTCAAACCTTGATGGTGCCTAGACTATACACTGGTACGTTTTTTCATCTTTTGATTTAGCCAGAAACCACTCAAAATCGTAAAAATCGGTGCTAAGATCGAGAAGAAAGTAAATGGTAGATATTGTAATGCACTGACTTTCATCGTGCCCATAATAAAGGTACCACTAACTCCCCACGGAACGAGTGAATTAACGGTTGCTCCAGCATCTGCCAAAGTTCTGGTAAGATACTTTTTATTAACGCCCGCACGATCGAACGATCGCTTAAAGGTTTCGCCTGGTAAAATGATCGACAAGTACTGTTCGCCTACGATCAAATTGATCCCGATACAGCTTAATGCTGTAAAGCCAACCAAGCGAGAAGGCCGATCCATTTTTTCTCGCAATTCCTGAACAATCGTTTCCACAATCGTATATTTGATCAATAAGCCACCCAAAGCTAAAGCTAGAAGAATCAAGCTTGCTGAACCAAGCATACTAACAATTCCCCCTCTTGAAAGCAATTCATTGATTTTAGGGTCTGCTGTATGGGCAACATAGCCGTTCATTAAAATATTAGCTACTTTTGACATCGTTAAATGTGGTTGATTGATGAAGGAAAGAATGATCGCAGCAGTTGAACCAACTAGTAGTGTTGGAATCGCTGGAATTTTTTTAATCGCTCCACCAAACAAGATCACTAATGGGATCAACGTCCATGGAGAGATCCAGAAACCTGCTTTCATGTTTTGGATCATGTCCGTGATCGCTTGTAGATCCGCTGTGTGACTCCCATTCCCAAGAAAAACATAAAATAACATAGCAATTAAAAATGCTGGCAAATCAGTGTAACGCATTTGAGCGATATGCTCAAATAAGTTTACTTCTCCGATCCCGGCCGCCAGGTTCGTAGTATCAGATAACGGCGAACAATTATTTCCTAAAAAAGCCCCCGAAACAACTGCTCCTGTCGTCATCGCATCACTAAAACCTAAAATATGACCGATTCCTAAAAAAGCAATACCGATCGTTGAAATCGTTGTAAATGAGCTTCCAACAGTAATCCCGACGATTGCACAAACAAGAAAAGAAGTCGGTAAGAAAAAGCGAACCGAGATCAATTGGAAACCATAAACCATGATCGTTGGAATCGTTCCAGATAAAATCCACGAAGCTACCAAAACACCAATCAACAGAAAAATCAAAATTGGTATGATCCCTGGAGTAATTCCTTTGACAATCCCATCATGAATCTCATCCCATGAGAAACCTCTAAATCGTCCGTAAAATAACAAACACATGAAAGCGATTAGTATAGGAATATGCGGAGACAATTGAAATCCAATAATCAGTATTCCTAATATCGCCAACAATATGAATAAAACTGCCATACTTTCTTTCACAGATATTTTTTTATTCATCGTATCTTCTCCTATTTTTTTTACAAAAAAAGCCCTACCTAAAAAAAGCGTTCTTTTGGTAGGACAACTGGTCATAGCATCATTTTTTTGTTTTAGCGGATAGACGATGCTAATGACGATTATTTTCTCAAATCCGCTGAACCTTATGATTAGCGTTATTTTCGCAAAGGTTCCCTGATTAAAAAGCATACATTTGGCAAACCATGCTGTAACAGACATGAGCTACTTCTGGAACACCGTTTGTTAGGAATAAGGGACTGTGACAAGATTTTTGTCATAGCCCCCTTCCCTATTTACATTTTTTACTTGCTTCTTATTTGTTCTATTCTTTTAAACTCTTTTCTACTTCGCTTCCCCAAGAATCATTTTTAAAACGATTGATGATCAAAGGAATGACAAACATAACGATTGCAATAACTGCTACCAATAATGCATCCGTCAAGGTAGATGTTCCTAAAGTGGATACAACTACTGCAATGATAGAGAAAATCAACATGCAGCTAACTACCCAAGCCATTCCATTTCCTTTTTTACCAATTCGATAAGGACGTTCTAAATCTGGATGGCTTTTTCTCATTTTGATCAATGAAACAGCAATCAAAATATAGACGATACAATAAATAACAGTTGTAGCATTTGTTAATGTTAAGAATACAGCACTGACGTCATCCATTACGCCGTAAAGTAAAGCGAATAATGAAATAACGATTGATTGAGTTAATACGACATTACGAGAAACACCATATTCATTTTCTTTATGGAATCCAAATTTAGGTGGTAAGAAACCTTCACGTGCTACTTGGATAATCGTTTTAGATGGTCCAGTTACCCATGCAGATAATTGAAGTAACACACCGATAAACACCATAAAGCTGAAGATGTTCCCAATAATTGTTGGTAAGCCAAGGATTTGGCAATAAATCAAGATTGGTTGCGTAATGTTTGCTAATTCCATTTTTCCATTTGGTACAACATTGGCAACTAACATTGCATTGATCACGTTCAATAAAACAAGACCAATCAACGCAATAAAGACCCCTTTAGTGTAGTTTTTCGTTGCATCTTTTAAACGAGGCATGTAAACAGAACTCATTTCGATACCAACAAAAATAAATGTGATACCTGCAAGATATTTCAATGATTCACTATGTTGTAAATCTGGGAAAGCTTTTGACCAAGAAAAATCTCCTAAGTAACCATTAGATACTAGACCCACTTTGAATGCGGCGAATAAACCAAGGACAAACATGATAACCACTGGGATATACACACCTAACCAAACGCCGATGTTCCCACCAACTTTGGCCATATCAAATTTCAAGTTCAAAATTGTAATGATCCAATAAATAACTAAAATACAACCTAATACAAATAAATGATTATTGCCTAATTCTACGTTCCCGAATGTATTTCCTAATAATGGACCTAATGTTGATGCAACCATAACCATCCCTGGGAACATTTGAACCCAAAGCAACCAGGCAACAACAAATCCCCATTTACTTCCTAAGGCAGTTTTGACCCATAATTGTGGTCCACCTTCTTGTGGAAGCATCGTAGAAAGCTCACCAGAAACCATCGAAATAGGACCGGCAAAAAACAGTACGGCAAAAATTGAATAAAAAATCAATGTCCAACCAACGGCTGCTAAAGTCGGAATACTCCGAACTGTCGCACACAAAGCCATCGTCAGACCGACAAAGGTCCCAAGACCCATTTTACTTACTTGTGATTTACTCACTGTTGACACGCTCCTTGTTTTTTTTTGAATAAAAAAACGTTGTCTTCAAAGTAATCCCAAGTCGCAAGACAAAAGCCAAGAGGTTGTTCCCCACAACTTTTTTAGTATAAAAACGATGCTTAGTGACTGGATTTTATTAGTTATTATTTGCTAAAAAAGAAAAATCTGAAATAGTCTTGTGTTCCATTCGCTGTATTTGTATTGAAGCTTTTCGATCTTTCTCTTCATTCATACCAAATACCTAAAAGAGCGCAAGCTATTTCATTACAACCTCGGCTGTTTTGAACGGATTACTTGTATCGCTTCAAAGACAACCTGTAAAACAAAAAACACCTGAGCAGATAACAGAAGTGCTGAGCTCAGAAAAACCAGCAGAAGAATCTAAAAAATAACTTTTTGTATTTTAAAGATCCTTCAACTGTATTTTTCGATTGAGCTACCACCGTTTATTCGGTTTTATAGCATACAATAAAAGTGACTTCTACTTCTTATACTCAGAATGTTTTTTATTTTATTATTTTTCTTCGCTTGCTAGTAATTGATTTGCGTAGATTTTTTCTAATTTTTCTTGAAGAGCTGCTTTGATTTTTCCAGCATATTCTTCGAAGTTTTCTGCTTTATTCATGTATGGTGTCATTACACTTGCACGTAAAACAGTTACTTTTCCTGCACGGTTCCATTCTTCATCTGAGAAACCTAATTGGTTCACAAATTGTAATGGGCTGTTGCCATAATCTGGAATAGCAAAGTCAGTGTGTGATGTCAAGAATTCATTACCATAGATGCTACCTTTAACGTATGAAGAGTAGTCATAAACGTCATGATTCAATTTGTTCATTGCAACTAGATCGTCGTTGCCTTTTTCTTTAAATACATAGTCAACCATATTGAAATCTGGGTAAGTTAATGGATGTACTTCGATTTCTTTATCGCCAACTTTAAATGATAAATCTTGTAAGAAGTTATAGAAACGATGTGCTCCTTCGATTGAAGCTCCCATCAATTTACCATAACCAGTTACATTAAGTGGTAAGACATGATGTGCAGCCCAAACACTAGCAGCAGTTGCTCCTGCTTTTGAACCTTCTAAAATGTATGCACCAAGTAATGCTGGGATATCTGCGCCTTTTTCAAACACGTAAGTAGCAAAGTAAGAAATAACGTCGCGCATACGTACGTCTTTGATGACGATCCCACCAGCTGAGTAAGGAACATAACCCATTTTATGTGGATCAATTGTTACAGATTCTGCTTCTTCAATTGCTTTGAAGGCACTGTGTACATCTTCTAAGATATAATCTTTGTTTTCTGTAAATACATGATGTTTTGCATGAACATCTTTTAATTCTTCAAATGGAATAAAGTTATTTTCTTCGTCTAAGAAAATGGAACGACCATAACCGCCGTAAGCAGCATCAACATGCAAGTAGAAGTAAATACCATCTTTTTCTAATACTCGACGTAATGCAACGATTTTATCGATACCGTCAATGGCTCCTTCTTCTGTCGAACCAACAACACCGACTACACCCAAGATTGGTGTTTTTTCAGCTGCTAGTTGACGAACGATTTTTTCAAGTTCGTTGATATCCATTCGATAGTTGTGATCAACTGGTACAGGGATTACTTGATCTAACCCGATACCGATGATATCAGCTGCTTTTAGCCATGAGTAATGTTTCGTTTGTGGTACTAACCATTTTCCTAATTGTTGTAAATGTTTTCCGCTACGTGCAGAATGTGCTTTGATGTCATCAATTTTTTCTGGAACACTATCTAACAAGTCCATGATTTCTTTTGTAGACATGTTCATCAATTCCCAGTCACTTTTTCCTGAGACTAATTCAGGTGCAACTTCTTTCATTGCAAGTGGAAGTGATTTGATGTTACGTGCATACCAAAGACCTTCTAAGTTAGCTAAAGAACCATCAGCAACGATGTGTCCCCAGCCATCTTTATAGCCCATTAATTTCGCAAACTCTAGTCCTACTTCTTCTTCCATTTGACTTGTTGCTGGAGAAGATTCGTAAGCAACGTTGTTACCATTCCATAGCATTGCGAAATTATATGCTAGTAAAGATGGCATTAATGTTTCAGAGTTCATATGACCCCAATAACGTCCAGCTGTATGCCATGGTACTGAGTGAGTACGCATACGAGCTGAGATTTCAGATAAAACATCTTTTGTTTTATTGACTGTGTGCTCAAAACTTGCACTACTTTGTTCTTCTGGTGTAATAACTGGCATGTCTTGTGGCATGTAATTTTGTCGCCAGCCTAAATGTTCATCTACTAAATCGTTCAACAAATCTTTATAGAGTTGGCCGTTCTCCGCTTTGTCTCCGATAAATAGTGCATTTAGGTTTAATTCATTTGACAATGATTCCATGTGAAACCCTCCTAAAAAATATTTAAATTTTGTCGAGCCCTACATTACACCTGTTTTTTATTTCTGTAAACTAAATCACAAGTGGTTTTTTAATCATTTTATAATAATTATCAATTGTGCAAATTGTTTGCACATTTAAAAAAATTAAAAAAAACGAGGGAATTTACAAAAGTAAATTCCCTCGTAAAGATTGTATTAACTAGATCCCACGTCACCCTTTTAGGTTGGGTTTCAAAATTGGAATCTTGTAATAGAGTTGACCATTTTCAAGCCAAAAAATTACTAAATTCTAATCAACTACTTTGGCCAAAAAGTAATTTTTCTTACCCTTTCGAATAACCACAAACTTACCATCAAATTCCTTCGATGGATCTATGACAAAATTTAAATCGGTAACACGGTCACCGTTAATACTTATAGCTCCGTTTGAAACATCTTCACGCGCTTGACGTTTTGATGGTTCAATTTTTGTGGAAACCAATAATTCCACGATATTTTCAGGTTTACTTGAAATTTCAACGTTTGGCATTTTACCAAATCCTTGAGCGATCTCAGCTGCATTTAATTCTTTGATGTTTCCAGAGAACAATGCTTCTGTTATTTTTTGTGCTTCTTTCAAGTCTTCTTCACTATGAACGAATCTCGTCACTTCTTCTGCTAAACGTCGTTGTGCTTCACGTTTTTCAGGTTCAGTTTCAACTTTTTTCGCCAAATCTTCAATTTCTTCTTGTGATAAGAAAGTAAAGAATTTCAAGTATTTCACAACATCTCGGTCATCTTGGTTCAACCAGAATTGGTAGAACTCAAATGGTGATGTTTTCTCAGGATCTAACCAGATAGCGCCACCGGCAGTTTTACCAAATTTTGTCCCATCCGCTTTTAACATCAATGGGATCGTTAAACCGAATGCTTCTGCTTCTGGTCCTTCTAATTTACGGATTAAGTCTAATCCAGCTGTGATGTTCCCCCATTGATCAGCACCACCGATTTGTAGTTGAACATCATATGTTTTGTGTAAGTGCAAGAAGTCAATTGATTGCAAGATTTGGTAAGTAAATTCTGTAAATGAGATACCGACTTCCAAACGACTTGCTACGATATCTTTCGCTAACATCGTGTTAATGTTGAAGTTTTTACCGTAATCACGTAAAAATTCAAGTAACGAGATTTTTGATAACCAATCGTAGTTATTCACAAACGTGATGTTTGCATCTTTCCCAAATAATTTTCTCATTTGGTTAGATAAAGCATCAACATTATGTTGGACTTGTTCCATTGTTTGTAAGACACGTTCTGTCTTACGGCCACTTGGGTCTCCAATTGTACCTGTTCCGCCACCGATCAGAATGTATGGATGATGTCCTGCCAATTGAAATCTTTTCATCATCATAAATGGAATCAAATGTCCGATGTGCATAGAATCCCCAGTTGGGTCAACTCCGCAATATAGTGAAATACTCTTTTCGTCAACAAGTTCACGAAGTCTTTCTTCATTCGTTTGTTGGTTAATGGCATCACGCCAAGTTAATTCGTCGATAATATTCATGTTAAATCCCTCCGTATCATTTTATTGTGAAAGCAGGAACCTGCTATCATTCATACTAATTAAAATCAATAAAAAAAATCCCTTGGTTAACTAACCAAGGGACGAAATCTCGCGGTACCACCCATTTTATATGTTTCATTCAAAACATATCACTCAAACATTTAACGCTGTCACGTGACAAATCAATGCCAAAGGCTCCTAAAATGTAATTCGTCTTAAAGCTTGTACTAGTTCTCAGCAACCACTAGCTCTCTGAAACATTGGCTTTAATAACTACTGCGTTTTGATCATTGCCTGTTATCAAGTTAATATGTGTCTATCATAGAACGCTATTTTTTCTTTGTCAATAAAAAAGATAAAAATTTCTTTCTATACTTCTTCAACAATGGAATAAAACAGTAAAATCCGAACATTCTTTTTTTTAAATTATTTGCATCCAATTACCTAAAATAACTCATTGATCCCTTTATTTCATCCGTTTTTTCTAAGATGAATGATCCATTCAATGGCGCTCATTTAACCATCAAATGAAAATTTTTAAACTTTTTGAAGCTTAAGAAAATTTTATAAACTAGTATTTATCAACGACAAATTTACTTCTTTTATTTTATTATTTTAACGTTTTCGATCATCTAAGCGATCAAATACCCCTTTCTCTCGCCCTACTTAATGTTATTATTTCCCATTCAATCGAAGGTATAAAGGCATCAATTCCTGCATACCATCTAAAATCAACTTTTCAGCATCTTTTAATTCATTCGGATAAAAATAAAGCTTACCAAGTTGGAAGGTTTTATCCTCCATTGCTTGTTTTAATTCGATTTGCTTTTGCTTATCCGTCAAATAGGTGGCTAACGGTAGGTGATCCACCAGTTCATGTTCTGGTTGTGGCCAAATATAATACTCTTCAACCGGAATGTGCTTACTCCATTCCTCTAAAAACGTTAGTAGATGATTGAAGGACGAAATGCTTCCTTGGCGTTCTTCACTTTTATAGTGTTGAAACATCAAATAGATTTGGAATTGTTTTTTATTCAGCAAAGTAGCTAAACAAGCATTTTCCTGTTGGCGTCCTTCACTACGGTAAGCACACCAAAAATGGCTTCTGAGATTCCAACCATTCGTCCAACTTTCGATTTTTGGTTTTCTCATCTGCCATTGCAAGGGGGTTGCTTTTGCCACTTGTTCATTCATTTTTTTCCACTTTTGCCAGTGTGTTTGATACCTCACCTTAAGCTGTACTAATTCTTCAGTAGTATAACTTTCTTTTAGCTGCTTAAAGGTATACATCGAACGATCAAACAATTCATAATCACTAGTTAATAAATCCATTCCGCCACTTCTTTCTTAACGATTTCCCTATCCTACATTGTAAAGACTATCAATGAGAGAAACAACAAAAATAGCAAGAAAAGAGTGAGCATGGAATTATTTCGGTGAAAATACTCGATAATCATCTTCCTTTATCATTTAGATCTTGTTTTGCTTGTGTAATTGGTTGTCTATTAACTGGATTCTGCTTTGTTGTAGTTTCCTGTACTTTGTCTTTTAATTGAGCTTTTTGTCGCTGTCCATTCCCTTGTTCTAATTCCATATGCTTTTCCAGAGAGGCGATCAGCTTATCTGTATATTCTATATCTTGTTTTACCAATCCTTTAAAACTATTAATCAAAGGCATCATTTTGGCAACCAGAAGTTGTGATTGACTCTGAGTAGTGTTTTCCAGTTGAACATTCAAATTTAAAAAACGCTCTCTTTCCTTGCTCACATCTTTCTTTAACTTTTCAAGACTTTTTGTTCCTAGAAGTTTTTTCCCTAATGCTAACTCAGCTTTTTGAGCGTCAATTTCTTTTTTCAACATATATTTTTGTAACCAATTCACACCTTTTGCTAATTTTTCTTCGTTTTTGTTCATACTATCCTGCAATTTATCGATTCGTTGAGTCAAATGAACCTTCATATTTTCCTGATCTCGTGGTTCTACGTCTAATTTTTTTGCATGATTTAAATAATTTAATCGATTCATCCGTTCTTTTTTCAAATAAGAAACTCGAGCATACTGCTTCTGTCTTTGCTTATCTAACTCTAGGATCGTTTTATATGTATGTAAAAATTCCTTATCCAATAGCATGGGAATTTCCATCTTTATACTCTTTTTTTTATTTCCATTTACCTCAGTTAATTGGTAAATCTTGGCATTTTTTTTAGATACTACTTCTTGTTCAACAAGCTGATAAATTTTTTCTTTTGTTTTAACCTCTTTTGCTTTTGGTAGTATTGACATTTTTTTACTCCTTATCATTTAGTAATCGAGATATTTCGAAAACGAATGCATTGTGCCTAAACTTAGACGAAACGCATTTGGACAAACGAAACTTTCCAAACATATTACTAATTACGTGAATCGTGTTCAGGCGTTGATCTTTGTTGTTTCTCTGGTTGGCTTTGTTGTTTCCCTGGTTGGCTTTGTGGCTGCGTAACTCCTTCTATCAGAGTATATAATTCACGTGGACCATTTGTTTTTTGCACATCATTTATTTTTATTGTTTCATGCACTTCATTTGTTTCTTGCTCATCATTTCTTTCCATTTCGGCTTGTACTTTATTCTGATATTCATGTAACTCCGCATTTAGTACTTGTGGGCGATGATTCTTGATATTTTCAAATCTCTGCTGTGTCTCTAAGAAATTTTTTTCGGTCGTATAAATTGAGCGAGCAAGTTCGCCTAATAGCGGTGCCACGTACGGAAATAGACTGGCTGATACTTTATTATTTAAATCTATAAAACCTTTCTTCACCATACTAAATTGTTCATTCATATTCAAATCAGAATATTCTTTCGTTATTTTATTTATCCATTTCTTCTTTATCTTTTTACTATCAACCTCCCCACTCAAACTATAGCCTTTCCCATAAAGTGATGATAGATCAGACTCCAGTTTACCTTTTATAAGCTTTTGTTCATTTTCCAATGAACGCTTCTCTTTTTCCAAAGCTCCTATTTCACCTGTAAAATAACTTAAAAATCTTCTAAACGGTGAAGCTTTGATCTTATCGATTTCATCAGTCTTCTCCTTGATTAGTACTGGTATTGCATTTAACCGATTCAATTTGTTATCCATGTTGTTTTTTTCATTAGTGTAGCTAGTCAATTCTACGCCTATCTCTTCTTCCAACGACTGAATTTTTATTTTCATGTCGTCTTCATCACGCTCTAACTTATTTTGCATACTAATTACTGAACTCATGTCTTTATTTAGTTCAAAACACTTTTGTACTTCTTTTTTAGGAACAACTAATGATTCCTTATATGAACCAAAAGAATATTCGCTCATTAGACGTAGATCTGATTTTTCGTGTTTTTTCAACAGTTTTTGTTTGTTTTGTTCAATTGACGCAATTTTAGCTTGGTCGTTAGTGACATACGCTGCTATACATTCCTTTTTATATTTCTTAAATTTATCTTCCTGTTCCATTTCTAAACTAGATACTGCCGCATTTTTATTTTTGTTATTTAAATCCCCCATATCTGCTTATCTCCTTTATTACTTTAGTGTGTTAAGAATAACACGCACGACAACTGTTATTTCTCCGACATTTTCTCAGTTTGGAAATTTTTGTTTTAAAATTGTTTATCCTTTGTTTTTTGATTTGAAAGCATATTCTCATAAGTGTTCTGGAATAGAAAAAAACTGACTTTTGTTCCCATTTTTACTGGTTAAAAAGTCAGCTATATAAATATTTTGTTATTTATGATTCTATATTAGTTAATAAAGTTTCAAAGAAAATAGCACTAGAAGCTGCTCCGGGATCGATATGGCCAATGGCTCTTTCCCCTAGATAAGAGGCACGTCCTTTTTTGGCTACTAAATCTTTTGTATGTTCCTTCGCTTCTTCAATCACTTCTTCTGTTAATCGATTATTCTTCAAGGCTTCAGTAACAGGTAACCAGACATCTAGCATCGTTTTCTCTTCTGCTTCTGCTTTCCCCCTAGCTTGAATCCCATTTTTTCCTTCTTCAATGATTTTCCCTAATTGTTCTTGTGATGTAATCACATCAATGTCTTTTGTAGCCTTCATCATATTCATAAAGGCAGAACCATATAATGGTCCAGAAGCACCTCCAACTTTTGAGATCATTGCCATCGAAAGAACCTTGAACGTGTCACTGATCGTTTTCGGTTGTTCTTTTTGAAACGCTTCTTGATAAGCCGTCATCCCTCGCCCCATATTATTGCCATGATCGCCATCACCGATCGGCGTGTCGAGCTCACTCAGATAACTTTTATTTTCATCGATTTTCTCTGTAAAATCCGTTAACCACGCTTGAATTTCTTTGACCGTTAGTTCCATCATTCTCCTACCTTCTACCACGAAATTGTGTGAACTTCACTTTCCAATGCTTCCTGCCATTTCTTAGTTGTTAGGTCAATCATCGTCAGAGATAATCCTTGCATGTCTAAAGAAGTCATAAAATCACCGACTTTATGAAATGTCACTTTGACTGCTTCTTGTTCGAGTAATGATTGGACATCATTCATAAAAACAAAGAGTTCCATCAATGGCGTGCCACCCATCCCATTAACTAGCACTCCAACTTCTTTTGGTTTCTCTGGGTAGTCAGCTAAAATTTTTGTTACTAATTCTTCAGCTAATACTTTAGCAGGTTGTAACTTTTCTCTACGATAACCAGGCTCGCCATGGATCCCTACTCCGTATTCGATCTCATCTTCGGCTAATTCAAATCCTGGCTTTCCTACTTCAGGAACCGTGGCCGCACGCAATGCCACACCAATCGTCTTGATCGCTGGAACTAGTCTATCTCCTAGTTCCTTCAATTCTTGCAAGGATGCACCTTTCCTAGCGGCATCCCCTAAGATTTTATGCACAAGAACTGTTCCAGCTACTCCACGTTTGCCAGCAGTATATGTGCTATTTTCCACCGCAATGTCATCATCCACTACAACACTTTCTACTTCAATCCCTTCCATAGCCGCCATTTCTTTAGCCATGTCAAAATTGAGTACATCTCCTGTATAATTCTTGATGATCAATAAAACGCCTTTTCCTTGATCCGCTTCTTTGATAGCTATCTGAATCTGATCAGGTGTCGGCGAAGTAAAAACATCTCCTAAAACTGCGGCACTCAACATCCCAGCACCAACAAAACCTGCATGCGCTGGTTCATGACCACTTCCTCCCCCAGAAACCAAGCCAACTTGTTCTACTTGATCATTTTTTGCTACTACTCGAGAATCAGCTACTTGGTGAATCATTTCTGGATAACTTATCACTAAACCAGACAACATTTCTTCTACGATTGTACTAGGATTATTCATGATTTTTTTCATTTCACGTCCACCCTTTCTTTCCCGCATTCTGTGCTTCCGTTAGTATTTGTTGAGGATCATCCGTGATACCTGCTGTGATCGCTCCAGCAAAAGCCCCTTCAACAAGTGGCGCATCCACAAGATAGTATTTCTTTTGTTGGTCTTCATTCAACATTTCCTTGGCCATTTCAGCGTTCAAAACCGCACTCCCGATATCCGCAAACACAAAATACATGGCGGAATCAGCTGATTGGTTGATCGCATCGATGATTTTCATCGGATCAGAACCAATTCTTCCCTCTACTCCTCCTAAGGAAAAAAGTAACACATCTTCTGATTGTTGCATCTGTTCAATCATTTCTTTGAGTCCATCCGTTAACTGTTGACTATGGGAGACAAGTAAGATACTTTTTTTCATGCCATTTCTCCTTCTTCCTTTTGTGGTCACGCCAAGTTTGCGCTTTCATTCTTTTGATCATCAACTACATTCTTTTGCATAGTTCCAGTATATAATAGAATGTCCATTTTTTGGAAATGATGCGCTGTAATTGACTAGCTAATTCCAATTGCGACTTAAGAAATAAATTTTGATATACTATTTTTAAAGAAAGGAGTGATCGAATGATCATTACAACAACAAACAACGTGGAAAATAAAGAAGTAACAGCATATAAAGGCATTGTTTTTGGTGAAGTCATTACTGGAATCAACGTATTAAAAGATATCGGGGCAGGATTTCGCAATGTTTTTGGCGGACGTTCAAAAAGCTACGAGGATGAATTGCTTGCTGCACGTGAAGAGGCCTTAGCAGAAATGCAAGAGCGTGCTCGATCATTAGGTGCAGATGCAGTCATTGGGATGAAAATGGATTATGAAGTATTGGGGAGCGATAACGGAATGCTAATGGTCACCTGTAGTGGGACAGCGGTGACAATAAACTAGTTCAGACATGAGGTTGTGAAAAGAGTGTCTTGACCTGAGCGCTCACCAAGTAAAAACTGCGACGAGTAATCGCAGGAGCATTAAGGATGAAAATCTCGAAACAGCTCCTCATGTTTGAGATTTTTTGACTTATCGCCGAAGGTCAGCTCTTTGAACGCCGTGAATCAGAGGTCGTGAAAACATCGGGTAGCTCTGATGACAATAAGAAAGAATTTTTTGAAACAGCTTCTCATGTTTTGAAAAATTCAGGCTTATTTCAAGGAGCTGATGTTTGAACACCGTTTATTCGTTTTTAGAGATACTAGAAGAGACTGAGATAGAACTCTCACTTAAAAAATATTCCGAACCTGTTCTACCAATACACCGATTCAAAAAACAGATGGATATAAAATAAGGTGTTTCCTAAAAAATATACGTAAAAACGTTAAATTTTAGGGAACACCTATGCTCTTTTTTCCTAAATTTAATTGATTATCCAAGTAAGATACTGCTATCTAATTATTTATGTACGTTGCTCTTTTCATCAATGGATTATTTTCTGTTTTACTATCTATGATTGCTGGCATTTCACCATCCGATTATCCTCTTGAAGTTCGATTCGTTTTAAGGAAGATGCCTTCAATTTACTAAGCTGATTCTTTTTTTCATTTTCTATTTCTTTTTTTATTTCTTTTATTTCTTCGATTTCTTCTTCTACTTCTTCTTCGATTTCTTCTTTTATGTCTTCTTCTGTTTCTTTTTTTATTTCTTTTAGTTCCTTAATAACATCTCTATTTGGAAACAAGTCTTTTATAATATTTTTTACTCTAGTCTCTGATTCCTTGATTTGTTGATCTATTTCCTCCTTTTGCTTCCGTGCGTTAGGACCGAACTCCTCGACTTCTGGATCTCGCTTACTATCGTCAATTTCACTTTTTGGTTTTGTTTCCTGTTTTATTTCCTGTTTCTTTGGTTTGGAAGGCATCACTTTATATTCTTTTAAAAATTCATCCACCATTTCAGCGTGTTTATTTTCTGCGGCTACATGGATACTCTTCGCAACCTTAAACTCATCTGAAAAAGGTTGATATGTTTCCATATGATCCAATATCTGCCATGCACCATCAACTTTTTCTTGTTGTAAGTCAATTTCTTTTATAGCTTTATCCATCGCTTTTTTCTTTTCAGCTTCTGCGGCTACTTCTGCAGCTGATTGCTGAGTTATTCCTTCCTGAAAAACTGGCCTTCCCATTCTTATTTCACTCCTTCGTATATTGATAAATTAAGCGTAACATGACAATAAAAACTTTATTTTTTAATAATTTCTTTGTTTGGAAATTTTTAATAAAGTTTCATTCTTCTAGAATAAAAAGGCACTTCATCGTACCCTTAAAAATTCTGCGAGATCAAACTAACGTTTTTTGAAACAAGTAGTATTTAGGATCCTCTATCTGTACTTACTCGTCAGCATTTACCAATCGTTGACTTCACCTCCGAAAGCAAACAAAAAAATCAAGAAGATCAAAAGCAATTTTTGCTTCTCCATTCTTGATTTTAATGCCAATCCTATATTTTTCTTATTTACAGATTCAAAAGATGCTCCTTCAATAACAGACCACTTTTTTCTTCAGAAATCTCTTGTATCACTTGATACGTATATCATATCTTAGTAAAACATCAAGCAAGATACCGCCACATATTAGAGAGTACAAAATTTTATTCTCTATAATGTATGTACTTCTCTGCCAATTGATTGATTCGTTTGGTTATGTACTTGTTGAGATTTCCGGTTGCGATTTTTGTTATTTTTTAACAACTTCTTATTCCAGGCATTCGTTACCAATATTCTATACTTTTGATAATCAACAGATTTTTTCGGTGACTGATCCACTTTTTTTGAAGGTTCCTTATCTTTAAGTTCCAACATCACCCAAAAACCCAATTGTTCTTTTATCTTTGGTTGTTGCTCCTTAATAAATTTTAAACTTTTCTTTATTTGAGCAGCTAGTTCATTATTAATCTTTGGATGTTCTTCTCCTGTTGGATATTTATTTTTCAGCTGTTTCAACTGGCTTTTTAAATCTGCCAATCCATTGTTAACATGATCAACTTCCTTTCTCGCCTTGATAAAAATTCTCTCAGCCTGCTCATTCTTTTCTGTTTCAATCCTTTTTCGCTCAATGAGTTCCTTTATTTTATTCTCAAAAGTTGTCGATAAGACACTTTTTTTGGCAGTGTACTTTTCTCTAGCTTTTATATGTTTTTTAGTAAATCGACTAATAAATCGTTTTACTCTCGGCTGATCGCTATTAATCATTTTTTTCGTTGATTTTTCCCAATCCTTATGTATCTTCGCAATTTCTTGGATAATTTTTTTCACAGAATGACTTGCCTTATCACGTTCTTGTATCGTTAAGTCATATAATTGTTTAAAGTCACTGGAAAAGATATTTTGAACTTTCATATCTAATTCGGTGCTTTTATGGACTAAATATTGATACAAACCAGGTGCATTTAATTCTTCAATACGTACATTTTTATTTCCCAATTCAGCCGAAAGTTGATTGGTAAAGATATTTTCTCTTTCATTCAAATGTTTGCTTTTAGCATTTTGTTCCCTTCTTTCATTTGTTTGATTTACTGTTTCGATTACTGTTTGATCTATCGCTTTGCTTATCAGACGAATAAATCCTTGTTGATCTTTACTTTGTTCTTGCTTACGGTATTCGTCTATTTTTTGCAGATTTTGTGTTATACCTCCCACAGTACCTTTAACTTCTTCTAAATTCTTCTGTAAATTTTCTATTTTTTTCGTTAAAGCTTCCCTATTTACCTCTTTTGGTACATTTTCCTTTACTATTTCATAATTCTGATTTAAATCATTCAAAGTGGCTCCTATGTTTGCACACTTTTCTTTCCACCCCTCAAATATTTCATTACTAGAGAAAACTTCATTAAGGATATTCTCATTTCTTGTGTAAACTGTTTGTGCTTCTTCTATTTTAGAATTCATAGTATTAATTGTAGCTTTTTTTGTATCTAACTCTGTTCGTAATTCGGCCTGTTCCTTAGTAAAAAAATTAATGATTTTTCTAAAGAACGACTGATCAATCGCTTTAATTTTCGATTCTATTTGTTCAGCATCTGATTGTAGAGATAACTTTTCAACATAGCTATCCAAAAAATTTTTTTTGGCTTCATCACGTTCTCTTATACTATTTAAGATATTTTTAGTTTCTTCGTCTAGTTTAGATAACTTTGTATGTGCTTCTTCCTTTTTACTTTCTAACGGGCTTAATTTGTCGATAACTTCAGTTTCTACTGTCTCATAAAGAGAAGAATCTTTTTGTTTAAAAAATTCTCGTTCTTCATCTACTGCTAAACTACCTTCTTGAACTATTGATTGAGTTTCTTGCTTCCTTTCTGGTATCCTCGCTTCTGCATTATTCGGAGAATGTTTTATTTTTGCACGTTCTCTTTTATCTTGAATTTCTCCATTTGTTTCTTCCATAATATGTAAATCCCACTTTGCTTTTAAGTAGTCATTCTCTACTTTTCTTGCTTTATCATTATGAGGATGGGTTGAATAAGCGTCATAAATTGAGAAGAGCTGTGCTACTAATTTTTTTTGCGCCTTCAATTCTTCACGACTATATTCCTTATCTGTTGCTTTAATTGGGTGTCTTAGCATCGTTGCTAACTTTTCCTCTTCTTTTTCATGAATACGAGCTGCGTTTTTATAATTTTCTCCGTGAGGATAGGTAGCGTGACTATCCATTGTTTTATAGGCGTTCTCTACTATTTTTTTTTGCTTATCAATCTCTGATTTTGTAAATCCTCTACCTTCTGCTATTTCTGTCATTAGATCCCCTTCTCTTATTTGATTAATAATCTGAATGTAACACAAATATAGAGTTTTTTAGCCAAAAATTTCTAAATAACAGATTTTTTGTTCTATGCTAATGATATTTATTCCTAGCGACTTTCTTTATTGATGAGAATCGCTGAACTAATAACTGTTTTTTATCTTTATCTCCTCATCATTAACTACAAATATTATTTTTTCCTTCATAAAAAATATCATTCGTTTGTTTTTTTGGAACAATCTTCGATGTTGAATATTTAGAATATTATTTAGCAAGTAAAAAGGATATGATTTTTCGCCTCATCAAGCAAAAAATCACATCCATATCATGTTAGAACATCTTTTTCATTCACTTTTCCAACGATCCTTTTCAAAAATTATCTTTTAGAACAAGGATATTCGCTGAATCAGCATGAGTTTCATTCACTTTTACTTCGCCAAACGGTAGATGGCATCTGCATAAATGGCAGTTGCTCTGAAAAGGTCATCCAGACTCATAAATTCGTTGGCTTGGTGCATTGTATCTGTATAGCCTGGGAACATTGCGCCGTAAGCTACACCACGTTTCAATAGTCGGCCATAGGTTCCGCCGCCAATGATTTGTTCATAGCCTTTTTCGCCTGTATGGTCTTCATAAACTTGCAATAAAGTTGCTACCAATGGATCTTCCATTGGTACATAGTGAGGTTCCATGACACGTGCGCCACGAGTAACTGTTGCTCCTTCTGCTTTCATCGTTGTTGCAATGTCATTTTCTAAGCCATCAACGGTAACCCCTTTTGGAAAACGGAAGTTCATGTTGATATAGTTATCTTCTTCTGACCCATTTTCTTTAAAGGCAAACAATCCAGCGTTCATGGTCAATTTACCCATTTTTTCGTCTTCATGGGCAACCCCTAATTTTTCTCCATAAAAATCTTCATGAACATAGGCTGCTGCTACATGAATGAATTGTTTAGCAGAACCGATAAATTCATAATCGTCTAAGAATAATGCTAAGAATGAACCGGCATTGATCCCTGATTGAGGACTTGCACCATGTGCGCCCTTTCCGATCAATTCGATTTTCACATAGGTATTATCCGCTTCGATCGAACCACTTACTGGGTTTGCTTCAACAAAACGATAAAAAGCTTCTTCCATTTGGATCGCAGCTTCCGCACTTGGTACTTCAAGAGTCGCTGTTGCTGTTCCAGGCACCATGTTTTCACGTAAACCTGAAGTAAATGTCTTCAAGACATAATCTCCTGCGTTATCTCCTTGGAAACGTAGTGCGAAAGAAACATTTCCTTTTTCACCATTGATGATTGGAAATTCTGCATCTGGAGAAAAGCCAAAGTCAGGTTCTTCTTCATGTTCAAAGTAGTAAGCCATGTCTGCCCAACCACTTTCTTCATCACTACCAACTACAAAACGAACTTTTTTGGATAATTCCAAGTCAAGATCTTTGATGATCTTCATGGCATAGTAAGCAGCCATGCTTGGTCCTTTATCATCACTAGAACCACGAGCAAAGATTTTCCCATCTTTGATTACTGGTTCATAAGGATCTGTGTCCCAACCATCACCTGCTGGTACTACGTCCATATGACCAAAAATACCTAAAGTTTCATCGCCTTCACCAAGATCAATATGTCCTGCATAGTTATCAACATTTTTTACGACAAACCCATCACGTTCGCCATAAGCCAACATATGTTTTAGCGCATCTCGAGGTCCAGGTCCAAAAGGTGCATCAGGAGTTACTTTTGAATCATCCCGTTCACTGTTCACACGTAAAAGATTTTTTAAATCTTCAAGTAGTTCTTCTTTACGTGCTTCTACTTCTTTTTGCCAATCGATTGTCATAAAATCAATCCTCCACTCATTAAGTCTACCTGTCCATCATACCATAAATCCTGCAAAAAAAACGTGCAAAAAAATTTGTGGTTCCTTAGCCAAACGGTATTTTATTTAAAAATACTCAGTTATAATAAAAGAAAGGAGGCGGAAAAATTGTTAATAGATAGCGATTTATTACAAAAAGTAATTCAACCACGCCCAGAAAAGTCACATAAAGGAACTTTCGGTCGTACTGTCTTGATTGGCGGTAACCATCAATTTGGTGGTGCGATCATCATGAGTGCACTAGCGACTGTACACAGTGGCGCAGGATTAACGACTGTTGCTACGGACCAGCGAAATCAAGCACCGCTTCACACCCATTTACCTGAAGCCATGTGCATCGACTGGCAAGAAAAAGAACAACTGTTAGCAGTGATGGACACGGCAGACGTTCTATTGATTGGTCCAGGATTAGGGGACTCCTCATTGAGTTTAGAATTATTAGCATTCACTTTAGCACATCAAAAAAGCCATCAGTGGTTAGTGATGGACGGTTCAGCATTAACATTATTCGCTAAAGAAAATCTAACCCTCCATTTTCCCGAGCAAACCGTCATGACTCCTCATCAAATGGAATGGCAAAGAGTAAGCTCACTTAAGATTGAGGAACAAACACCTGAGAACAACCGCAAGCAGCAAGCCAAATTAGGCGCAACGATTGTTTTAAAAAGTCATCGAACCACGATCTACGGGCAACAAGAATGTTATCAAAATACTACTGGCTCTGCCGCAATGGCCACTGGAGGTACTGGTGATACATTAGCTGGTATGATCACTGGATTCTTGGCACAATTTCCTAAAAACGATGAAACAATCGCAGCAGCTGTCTACCTGCATAGTTTTATTGGGGATCAACTGGCAAAAAAACAATATGTTGTTTTACCGACACAAATCAGTCAAGCAACCCCTCAATGGATGCACTATTTTAGTCAGAAAAAAGATGGAAACAAGGAGTTCTAATGATGGAAAAATTTACTGGATACATGCGTGAGCCGTTTTACTATGAAACCGATCAAATGGGGATCATCCACCACAGCAACTATATCCGTTGGATGGAAGAATCTCGTGTTGCTTTATTGGATCATTTAGGTTTCAGCTATACAAAAATTGAAAAACTAGGAGTGATCATCCCTGTTTTAGAAGTCACTTGCCAGTACAAAGAAATGATTCGTTATGGTGAAACTGTTCGTATTTTGCCTAAAATCGAACAATATAGTGGCACAAGATTAAATTTTAGTTATGAAATCTACGGTTTAGATGACGGAAAATTACGAACAACTGGCTCTAGCAAACATTGTTTTTTACTCGCTGACAATCAGAAGTTAACCAAACTTGAACGGGTAAATCCTGCATTAGATCGCTTATTCCACGAGTATGCACAGTTGGATAGCTGAAGAATAGTATTTACCTCTTGTATTTTTTAGGATCTCCATTACGGATTTTCTTAAAAAAAATCAAAAAAGCTGCCTTTTTTCTTGTGTTGGCTTGATTCATCCGTATAATAAAATAAAAAGCAGGTGATCATCATGTATGTTGTGAAAGTATTGCACGGTTACATTGATAAAACAGGCTGCCGCACAAGAGAAAAAAATCCAGATAACTTATTGATTTTCAAAGAAAAAAAAGCATCAGAAGCTTTTGCTAAATCGATCGGAGGGCGTGTCAAACAACTGCACGAAGTACGCCCTGATTGAAATAAAACCTCAATCATTAGTTAGTCAACATGGTTGAGGTTTTTGCTTGTCCAAAAAATTTCTTTAAAAAACGAGCTTACCAAAAAGAGTGATCCTTTTGGTAGGCTCGTTTTTCTTACTATTTTCTCTCTTCTATCTTGAGAGGGTTAGTTTGTCACCAGTTAATTGAATATTAACAGCATCTACTATTTTTCCTTCTTTTGACAAAACAGCAATATTTATGCCCGCTTTATTTCTTGCAACATTTATATCGCCCACTTTTATCGCAGCAAACTGTTGGTCAGCATACGGTGTAAAACTTGAAGATACTGAGATCTCTTTCCCATTGATTTCTTGGCTAACAGAATTATAGTTCTTTGTCTGTGAAAATTCAGGATTTTTTCCTAACAGACGGATACCCGAAAAATTCTAAGAACTTTCTGAATCCCCATTTTTAAACTCAGGGAACAGCTTACGGATCTCTTCAGCTAACTGCTGGTTCATTTGTGCCTTGTCTCCTGCACCTGCCATCACAACCAAATGATCAGTTTGACTTAATGCTTCAAAATAGGCGTTAGCATTCCAAATACTCATCCATTTTGGATCTCCCTGTTGATAGATTGTTTCCCAAGCCTCTTTTGGTACTGAATGAATGGACTCTAAACCAAAATATTTTGCATTCGCTCGATTGACTTGTTTCGTTATATCCGTTTTTACGTGGGATAGTCCTCCCGAGTAAGCAGTATGACCAGTTTGATTATAAATCGTAAAGTTGGCAATCACCGGATTCAAATTCCCTTGTTTTTTTTTGCTCCCTGACGTAATGGTATTGTTGATTGATCTCTCTATAAGAAAGTGCGATGTCATTGACTCCTAAAGCAAAAGTAAATAGAAATTGGGTAATCAATACGCCACTAATCACCCCATAAAATGCTCCCTGGGTAGATTTCAACACTTTATCTGGCCATTCAAACGCCATCGCCATAATGATAAATAAAACACCACCAAAAAATGATCTTCCCCAATCAAGTCCAGCTGGTGAAAGAGATAATACATAGATCGTGGCTATCCCTGCAAAGAGATAGATATAGGATAGTCTCAACCATTCTTTGTGTTTACTAAAGAAAATTCCCAACACGATCAGAACCGCCATCAACACAAAAAGAGCTAAACTATTTTCATATAGCGTTTTTGTGATTGAAAAAACGCCCGAATACAATTTCCGAGGTAAAGACCACTGGCTACGAGCAAAATAAGTAGCTCGAACAGCATTTCCAGGGGCTGTTACCATCATGAATAAGCCAAAAATTGCTCCTAACAATCCTGTGAACATCCATGGTCGTAAAGGCTTTTTCTTTTGATAATAAAAATAGAGGTAGCCAAGAACGATCAAGATCATCCCACCAGAAGTGTTTTCATTACACCAGCCAGCTAAGATTCCTAAAATGAGTAGCAATATGCTATTTACTATAGGATTAAAAGACAATTCTTGCTCTTTCTCATAATAGCGGTGGTAAAGAAATAGGAAACTGACAACGATGATACCTCCCCATAAATAGTTAGCAGCACCAGTTTCCCATAAAATTGTTTGACCGAAAGCTGGGACAAATAACCATAAAAATACATTAATTAAAAAATATTTGAAGGAATAAAACGTAGTATTATCTTTTGTGGTCATTTTATAAATCAATAATGTCAATAAAACATAGATCAGTGGATTGACCAAATTAAATACTGTTTTAGGCATCAACAAAAATAAACGTGCAATGATATGGACAACGGATCTTCCCGTCCAAGTCATATATTGTGTGTATTCATCATGTAAAATAGACGAAAAACTACTTGTTTTATACATATACTCAATATCATCCGCAATTAACGGTGTCAAAAAGTTTAAAACAACCATGATAACATAGGCAGAAATAAGAACTAAAATTTTTTTATTATTGCGGATAGTCTCTTTTATTTGTTTCACTTCGCTCCTACTTTCTTCTTAAATTTTGCTATAAAAAGGGTTCCTGTGATTCACAAAGAAAATTATAGCATTTTTTGATTCAACTTACATTCTTACTTTTGTATTCGACTGCCACATAGATCAAATAAGGAAAAAACCATCAGTAATCATGAATGCGTGTTATGTACGAATAATCAAAGGACTAACCCTATTCTCCGCCCCTGAAAAAGGGAGATAAAGACCAAGCACCTGACCTGTTCGTTATTCGAAAAAAGACAGCATAAGCAAGATTATCGTAATAGCAAGAGGTCGTGAAAGAAGCGTTCAGCTCCGAGCGAATAAGAGAGGATTTTTTAAAATAGCTCCTCATATTTTAGAAAATCATCGCTTATTGTTGAGGAGTTGCTTCTTGAACGCCGTGAATCAGAGGTCGTGAAAACATCGGGTAGCTCTGATGACAATAAGAAAGAATTTTTTGAAACAGCTTCTCATGTTTTGAAAAATTCAGGCTTATTTCAAGGAGCTGATGTTTGAACACCGTTTAGCAAAAGGCTGTGAAAGAAACGACTAACTCCGAGCAAATAAGAGAGGATTTTTTTAAATAGCTCCTCATATTTTAGAAAACCATCGATTATTGTTGAGGAGTTGCTTTTTAAACGCCGTTTATTCACTTTTAGAGACACTCGAAGAGACTGAGGGGAGTTTTGGACTCCGAGGAAAATAAGAAAATACTTTTCGAAATACTTTCTCATTTTTTGAAACATTAAGGTTTATTTCAATTTGCCTATGTATAAACACCTTCTAGAACAAGAAATCGTGAAAGAATCTTTTCTTCTTTCTGTTCAAATTATTCTAAGATTTCTCTTCACCCACATCATTTTTCATAGCGCACAAATTTTTAGAACATAAATAAATCCCTTATGCTAAAAGCACAAGGGATAAAAAATCTTTTACACTTCATTCGTGTAAGGGTCCCATCAAAATTAAATTGATGCACCGAAAAATAGTATTATTTGTATACGGTTAATTCTTATTTACAAATTAATTGTATTTTCTAAATTCTTTTTTGTCAAGCCACTTATAAACCTTCTTGGCTTCTTCTATTTAATTCTTTTAATCTAAAATTTTCTTCTTGTAAGAGTTTGATTTGCTCATTCAACTTCTCCACATCTTCTTTAGCTTTTTGTTTACTTTCTGCTATATCCTCTTCCATCTGTTTCAATAAAAAAGGAGTAAGATACTGAGATATTTTTAAAGATATTTCGTCTAACTTTGCTCCATCAGATATCAGTCCGTGTCTTTTCAATATTCTACTACGACTTATATATCTTAGTTGGTCTATTCTAATAGTAGAGTTATACAATAAATTACCTTGATTGTTAGTTTTTTGTTTTATTTTTACTAACAATGGATTATTTATATCTTGATAATATCTAGGAGATGAGGTTATAGGAGCGACTACTAATCCTTTAATTCCAGCTTGTAACACTACAGCATTATGGACAAAAGTTAATTCTTCCCCGAATCCTCCAAAAAAATCAACAAAAACTATTTGTCCTCTTTGAAATTTTTGTCGCTGAATACCTTTTAAAACGGGTATTCCTTGATGATTAATATAGTTTGAATATCCATAACACCATTTTATTCCATCTTTCATCTTCATATTTTCTACTTGCTTGGTCAATTTATAATGTCTGAAAGAGATATCGCTCATTAATTTTTTATCAGAACCTACTTTTAATTCTGCTTGGTATTGATTTGAAGCTACTTGTTTATAATACTGTCTATCCATAAACATATTCACAACCTTTTAATATCTTAATTAATATTTTGGGTTTCACATATGCAAGCCTGTTCTCTACATAGGCATACTCTTTTTCGAGAAATTTTCAAAAAATAACGGTATATTTTTTATTCAATCGCTTGTAAAATCCAGTCACTTAACTCCTGAATCTCCAATTTTTATCTTAGAATCTAATTATTTACACGATTTTCCGCCAGTCAATATTTCCATCTTATTTCTTTTATTCTTTACTTTGTATTGAAACTTTATAGATTGATTTCATAATTTACAATGTTTATTAACGATTCGTCAGTTGTATGTATTGGATTATTCTTGTTATACATCCATCCTTCACTTGAAAATTAGACCACACAGGAACGCTCTGCTTTATTTTTTCATCAATCCTCCCATTATTTAATAATTTTTTCGTATACTAAACATCTCTTTAGAAGCAATAAAACAAACAAACGTTCCTATAAATTTCATCATAAGAGCGCATTCATTTCTATGTTTAAATGTGAATAAATTATCAATCTACGGTTTAGTTAGAACTCTTTATTCTATGAGGTTGAGACAAAAGTGTTTAGCAACAAGAAATAAGAAGGAGATTCCGAGAATTGACAAGAAACACAAACACTAGCTTTTGCTGTTGATTGTTACTACTTGATGCTTCTCATATTTCCAGTAAATTTCGGACTTGTTTTTTGAAGATGCTACTTTTGTCTCACCGTGAACAAGAGGCTGTGAAAGAAGCGTTCAGCTCCGAGCGAATAAGAGAGGATTTTTTAAAATAGCTCCTCATATTTTAGAAAATCATCGATTATTGTTGAGGAGTTGTTTCTTGAACGCCGTTTAGCAAGAGGTCGTGAAAACATCGGGTAGCTCTGATGACAATAAGAAAGAATTTTTTGAAACAGCTTCTCATGTTTTGAAAAATTCAGGCTTATTTCAAGGAGCTGATGTTTGAACACCTTTTAGCAAAAGGCTGTGAAAGAAACGACTAACTCCGAGCAAATAAGAGAGGATTTTTTTAAATAGCTCCTCATATTTTAGAAAACCATCGATTATTGTTGAGGAGTTGTTTCTTGAACGCCGTTTATTCACTTTTAGAGCCACCAGAAGCGACTGAGGCAAGTTTTGGTTCAGTCTCCTGTTGTTAAAGATACTAAAGAAAAGATGACCTTCTATTTTTGAAAAAGTCTGGGTCAATTCTGTGACAAAAGAAAAACCCCGCTCGATAAAAGCGGGGTATACGTTGGTTTAACAACGTTTATTTGATTATTTAGCTAAAGCATCTTTAGCTTGGTCAGCTAATGCAGTAAATGCTGCTGCATCGTGGACAGCTAAGTCGGCTAACATTTTACGGTTGATGTCGATTTCAGCTAATTTCAAACCGTGCATCAATTTTGAGTAGCTCAAGCCATTCATACGAGCCGCTGCGTTAATACGAGCAATCCACAATTTACGGAAGTCGCGTTTCTTTTGACGACGATCGCGATATGCGTAGTTGTATGAATTCATTACTTGTTCTTTTGCTGTTTTAAATAAAGTGTGTTTTGAACCGTAGTAACCTTTTGCTAATTTTAGCATTCTTTTACGACGTTTACGAGTGACTGTTCCACCTTTAACACGTGCCATGTTTAATTCCTCCTAATAAAAATAAATCTTCAAATTTCGATCTTTTTGTTTTTTTTATTTCATTTTTGCTAGTTGTTGGCGAATACGTTTGAAGTCGCCACTAGAAACCATGCTTGCTTTACGCAATTGACGGCGTTGTTTTTTTGTTTTACCGTGGAAACGGTGACTTGTAAACGCGCGGAAACGTTTTAATCCGCCTTTACCAGTACGTTTGAAACGTTTTGCTGATCCGCGGTGTGTTTTTTGTTTTGGCATGACTATATTTCCTCCTCAAAATCTTTCGTTATCCGACTATCGACTGTCCAACAGTCAGTGAGTCATTCAAATTACTTACTGTCGTTTTTCGGTGCCAGCGTCAAGAACATGCTGCGTCCGTCCATTTTCGCTTTTTGCTCAACTGTCGCAATATCAGCAGTTTCTTCAGCTAAGCGATCCAAGACTTTTTGACCAATTTCTTTGTGGGTAATGGCACGGCCTTTGAAGCGGATAGAAGCTTTCACTTTATCGCCCTTCTCTAAGAACTTACGTGCATTACGAAGTTTTGTATTGAAGTCATTCACGTCAATTGTTGGACTTAAACGAACTTCTTTAACATTGATCACTTTTTGTTTTTTACGCGCCTCGCGGTCTTTCTTTTGTTGCTCGAAACGGTATTTTCCGTAGTCCATGATTCGCGCAACTGGTGGCTTCGCACTTGGGGCAACTAACACAAGATCTAAATTTGCTTGTTCTGCAATTTTCAATGCTTCTGCTTTTGTCTTAACTCCTAATTGCTCACCATCTGAACCGATCAATCGTAACTCACGTGCACGAATGCCGTCGTTAACCATCATATCCTTTGCTATGGTCATTCACCTCCAAATATTATGAGAGAAAGAAAAGCGTACCGAATATTCGGCAATAAAAAAACGAGTTCTCTTCCAGAACCCGCACGTACTTCACCTAATTCAATAGATGAAAACTATCTAGCCCAGTGACTGAATCAACTAAGGCGAGAAGCGGGTGCTTCTGCTTTTATTTCTCAACTTCAATAGTATAGCAAATCTATATTTCTTTGTCAATCTTTTTCACTAGTGACTCTCGAAACATTCTCCAATCATTTAATTACTTTAGTTGTATACTTGTCTAAATAAAAAAACTTTTAGCTATCGAAACACACCCTTCATCAGACACTCAACTTTTTTGGTGACCGTCTTCCTTGAAACTAACGAATCCTACGCCACAATGCGATCAGCATCCAAACTGACAATATCAGGCTGATGAATAAGGCGATCCCCCAACCAAAGACAGAATGTGTAAAAGGCAATTGTAGATTCATACCGAAAAAGCCTGTCACAATGGTAGGAACAGTCAGAATCAACGACCAGACTGTCAAAAATTTCATTGTGTCATTTAAGTTGTTGTTCAACAAATTATTATACGTTCCCGAAAGTTGATCAAGGATCTGGGAGGCCAAATTGGTCATTTCCACTGCCTGTTTTGCTTCAATCAATGCATCATCCAATTGTTCCTTCTCTTTTTCAGTGAGCTTTCGATAAATCGCTAATGCTTTGATTTGTTCTAATAATACGACATTTTGTTTTGTACCAGTCACTAGATAAACTAAACCAACTTCGAGGTCAGATAAAGCTAGTAAATTGCGGTTCGTAGTTTTTTCTCGCAACTTTTGGTTTAAGCGTTGTCGTTCACTATTCACTTCTTCAATCAACGGGAAGAAGGAATCTGAAATCAGAAAGAGCGTACGGAAAAGTAAACTATATACATTTATCTCGGAATCTCGATCTAAGATTGAACGAATCAGGCGAATCACATATTCTGTATTTTGAGTCGTAAATGTAAATAGACCATTTTCTTTTAGAATAAATGCTACTGGACTTGTTTCATAGTGGTTTTCGATTTTTTGTTGATGAGGAACATTGGTGACTAAAAGTAAAATATCATCAAGAGTATCATATTCCACACGAGCACGTTCATTTTTGTCTAAAGAATAGGTAAGCATCTCATCACTAATGCCATACTCTTCCTTAAGATTTTTGATTCCCATTACATCATCTCTAGGCACATTCAGCCAAAAATTTTGATCAAAATTAAAAAAATGTTTTTCTCTCATACCGTCCCCTTCTTCCTGTGCTGATAGATTCATTAGGTATCTCACAACGATTCTTCTAAGTATTCTTGGCGAATTTACAAATCGTTAGCCCTTCCGACCGCTGTCTCGCTCTTAAAAATAAATAAGCCGATGAAAAGCGAAAATAGCTCTCCTATTTTCAATTTCTTCGGCTTAGCTATCGAAGTTAGATCCTGTCTTCTTTATACTATCATTTTTTATTGAACTCAAGAAACAAAGACTTCTTGACGAATTTCTGCCAACTTTTCTTCAATCATGTTCAGCACTTCTACTTTTGCTTGGGGATCTTCCACAAAATTGAATCGATCGCCATCAATTTGGATTTTGGGACTTTCATTGTACTCGTCATACCATTGATCATAGCGACGATTCAATTCTTTGTAATAATCATATAAGCTTGGATCGAAGGAAAGTTGTTCATATGATCGTCCTCTTTTTTCGATCCGTTCAAGCATTGTATCAAATGAAACACGAATATGAACCAATAAATCCGGATGTTTTTTATGTGCGGCATACGGCAACTCTTCCATCATATTGGCTAATAGCTCGTCGTATACTCGAACTTCTGTTTCAGTTGCCCGCCCCAAATCAGCATTCAAATGAAAAAGCAAAGAATCTTCATAGATCGAACGATCTAAAACATTGTTGTCTTCTTTCATTGCCTGCTTGATACTTTCAAAACGTTTATTCAAAAAATAGATTTGTAACAAAAACGCATACTGCTCAGGATTGGCATAAAATAAAGGCAATACCTCATTATCCTCGATTGACTCATAAAAAGCTCGACTTCCAAAGTGTTCAGCCATCATTTCTGTTAAACTTGATTTTCCAGCGCCAATGGTACCTGCTAAAACAATCACACTCATTAACCTCCAACTCACTTTATCACTAAATGTTGTGTCTTTTTTCAATTCTTTTTAAATATACCCCCAATATCTGGTGGTGTCAATTAGGAATAACAGGATATTTCCATTCATAAAATTCAATAAAATCTTAAGAAAAAAGAGGTTTTTCAACAGAAAACGTATTCTTTATTTTACTTCTGGGAAGGTTTTAGTAAAATAAAGATGAATTGTTTTTTGAACTTCTATGTTATACAATCTGTTCGTTAGCGCAAAGGATCCAAGGCGCTTTATTTTTTGCTCAAAAAAGTTATGGGAATAAAAGAAGGAGTTAGATTATGGCAAATTATGGCCAAGGGGAATCAAATGGTAAAATTATTCTGATGGGCGAACATGCAGTTGTCTACGGCGAACCGGCAATCGCTTTTCCTTTTCAGGCAGCAAAAGTAGTTGCTTCCTTGAATGAACACATCACTTCGTCAGGAGATCAGCTTGTTTCTTCCTACTATACAGGAATACTGCGTGATGCCCCACATTCGTTAAAAAACATCAAGCAGTTAGTATTCAACTTAAAAAAGGAACTGCAAATTGAGCAATCATTAGAGTTAACTATTCACAGCACTATCCCTGCCGAACGTGGAATGGGCTCAAGCGCTGCAGTAGCTACGGCAGTTACTCGTGCCTTTTACGATTATCTCGAACAACCACTTTCTCGCGAACAGCTCTTGACAAATGTTCAAATTTCAGAAAAAATTGCCCATGGTAATCCTAGTGGTATCGATGCTGCGGCAACAAGCAGTTTAGAACCAATCTACTTTGTGAAAGGACACCCGTTTGATTATTTCTCTTTAAATATCGACGCTTTTTTGATTGTCGCTGATACCGGAATCAAAGGTCAGACGCGAGCAGTGGTCAAAGACGTTGCTCATTTATTTGAAAAAGATCAGCGGAAAGTTGGACAAAAAATCCAACAACTAGGATACTTAACAAGGCAAGCCAAAAAAGCCATTGTTAAAAATAACCCCGAGCATTTAGCCCAAGCGATGAATGAAGCCCAACTAATTTTAAAAAATTTAACGATCAGCAACGATTTTCTTGATGTATTGATCGAAACCGCTAGAGATTCAGGCGCTTTGGGAGCAAAACTAACTGGTGGTGGTCGAGGTGGCTGCATGATTGCGCTAGCTCAAACAAAAACAAAAGCCCAAGAAATCAGCGAAGCCCTCTTACAAGCGGGAGCAGCTGCAACTTGGATTCAAGGATTAGGAGTACATACCTATGTTTAAAGGCAAAGCACGAGCATATACGAATATCGCCCTTATCAAGTACTGGGGTAAAAAAAATGAATCATTAATTCTCCCGATGAATAACAGCTTATCACTCACATTAGATGCATTTTATACGGAAACTGAAGTCAGCTTTTCAGAAGCTTACACAGAAGACCAATTTTATTTAGATAATCAATTGCAAGATGAAAAAGCAACCAAAAAAATCAGTACTTTTTTGGATATTGTGAGAGAAAAAGCGGGTACCACGAAAAAAGCAAAAGTGATCAGCCAGAATTTCGTTCCGACTGCTGCGGGTTTAGCTTCTTCTGCCAGCGGCTTAGCGGCTTTAGCCGGAGCATGCAACGAGGCATTGAAATTAGGATTAGATGATCAAGCTTTATCAAGACTGGCTCGTAGAGGATCAGGTTCCGCTTGTCGGAGTATTTTTGGTGGATTTGTTGAATGGGAAAAAGGACACGATGATCAAAGCTCGTATGCTCATCCAATTTCCTCAGACGGTTTTGAAGATCACTTAGCGATGGTCTTTCTATTGTTGAATGAACAAAAAAAGGATGTCTCAAGTCGTGATGGTATGCGCCGAACGGTTGAAACTTCAAGTTTTTATCAAGGATGGTTAGATTCTGTCGAAGCCGATCTTTATCAACTAAAACAAGCAATCAAAACTAAGAACTTTCAACTTCTAGGTGAAACTATGGAACAAAATGGGTTAAAAATGCATGGAACGACATTAGCTGCACGTCCGCCATTTACCTACTGGTCTCCTGATAGTTTAAAAGCCATGCAAGCGGTGCGGGATTTAAGAAACCAAGGGATTCCTTGTTACTTTACTATGGATGCTGGGCCAAATGTGAAAGTGCTAGTTCAAAAAGACCATCTAGATAAGGTCAAAACAGCATTTAGTGACTTATTTAGTAGCCAACAAGTCATTTCGGCTTTTGCAGGTCCAGGAATGACGATTATTGAATAAAGGGAGATTTTTATGATTGAAGTATCTGCACCAGGAAAACTTTATATTGCTGGAGAATACGCAGTTGTTGAAACCGGACATCCGGCTATCATCGTAGCCATTGATCAGTTTGTTACTGTAACCGTTGAAACCGCACGAAAAGTCGGCAGCATCCAATCTGAGCAATATAGTGGCATGCCGATTCGTTGGACTCGGCGTGATGGTGAACTTGTCTTGGATATTCGTGAAAATCCATTTCATTATATCCTTGCTGCCATTCGTTTGACTGAAAAATACGCACGAGAAAAAAATATTTTACTTTCTTTTTATGACCTAAAAGTGACAAGTGAATTGGATAGTTCTAACGGACGCAAATACGGTCTAGGCTCAAGTGGCGCCGTAACTGTCGCAACAGTCAAGGCATTGAATATGTTTTATGCGTTAAATCTTACACAGATTGAAATTTTCAAAATTGCTGCACTAGCAAATTTAACGGTTCAAGATAATGGCTCTTGTGGAGATATTGCAGCTAGTTGTTATGGTGGTTGGATTGCTTTTTCAACCTTTGATCACCAGTGGCTCCAAGAACAAGAAAAACAACATACGATCGTTGAACTCATCGAAATGGATTGGCCTGGTTTATCCATTGAGTCTCTTCCGACACCGAAAGATCTGCGTTTACTGATTGGTTGGACTGGCAGTCCTGCATCAACTTCTGATTTAGTCGATCAAGTCCATCGCTCACGTAAGGAAAAAATGGTAGCCTATCAAAAATTTTTACAAGATAGTACATTATGCGTCCATGAAATGATTAAAGGATTCAAAGAGAATAACATTGATTTGATCCAAGCTATGATCAGAAAAAATCGACAACTACTCCATGAGCTATCTTCAATTACGGGCGTATTGATCGAAACGCCTGCTTTAAATAAATTATGTAGCTTAGCAGAAGAATACGAGGGCGCAGCAAAATCATCTGGAGCAGGTGGTGGCGATTGTGGTATCGTAATCGTGGATCAAAAATCCGGTATCTTGCCTTTGATGAGCGCTTGGGAATTAGCAGAAATTACACCCTTGCCATTACACGTCTATAGTAACCAACGAAAGGAAAAAGGATGAATCGAAAAGATGAACATGTCTCATTAGCTAAAGCTTTTCATAGTAAACAAAAAAATGAATTTGATACGGTTCGAATCGTTCATAACCCCTTACCTGAAGTTTCCATGTCAGAGATTGATCTACATACGACTGTTGCTGGCTTAACTTTAGACTATCCTTTATATATCAATGCTATGACTGGTGGAAGTGAAAAAACTAAAAAAATCAACCATGATCTAGCGATGATCGCAAAAGAAACAAATTTAATGATTGCCACGGGTTCAGTCAGTGCAGCTTTAAAAGATCCTGCTTTAAGCGATTCTTACACGATCATGCGTGACGTTTATCCAGAAGGAAAGATCCTTGCCAACGTAGGAGCCGGCACCTCTTTAGCACGAGCAAAAGAGGCGATTGAACTATTTCAAGCCGATGCTTTACAACTCCATCTCAATGCACCACAAGAATTGGTGATGCCTGAAGGGGATCGTGTTTTTTCCAATTGGAAAGAATTGATCAAAGAAATCAGCGAAGGCATTTCGGTTCCTTTGATCGTGAAAGAAGTCGGTTTTGGTATGACCAGAGAAACGATTGATGAACTAGCCGAGTTGGGGGTTCAGACAATCGATATCAGTGGCCGAAGCGGAACCAGCTTCACTCAAATCGAAAATGCTCGTCGCAAAAAAAGAGAGTTAGATTATTTAGTCGATTGGGGACAATCAACGGTTACTTCTCTGCTAGAGGCAAACGAAGCCCAACATCAAGTAGAGATTCTTGCTTCTGGTGGTATTCGCAATGCCTTCGACCTCTTCAAAGCACTTTGTCTTGGTGCCAATGCAGTAGGCGTTTCTGGAACGATCTTAACGCATCTCATGACACACGGCGTGGCAGAAACGATCCAACTAGTCCAACAATGGCAAGCAGAACTTCAACGGCTATTGACCATGGTAGGAGCTAAAACTATCCAAGAACTTCATCACCAACCCTTGATTTTATCTGGAACTACTAAAGATTGGTGCGAAGCCCGAGGAATCCCTCTGACCAAATATGGCACACGAAAGAAATAAACAAATCGATTCAACTCAAAAAGGTTGTCCAATCATCGAAAAGATGAATGACGACCTTTTTTGTCTACAAAAATACAAAGTTCCCTTAGAATGAAGAATGAGATTTTCTTATGGCGTTGACTCTATTTTATCCTTCACCAATCGCCTCATACGTTTGTTCTAGTTTTCATGCGATAAATAATAGGATACCAACTCTTTTGCATCTGATAAACAAAAATAAAACCTATGTATCTTTGACAAACGGCTATAATTCCATTCCTGGCATCATTGGCGGAGCGCTAGGTTTTATTATACCCATCCCCTTCCCTATCTCAGGATTACTCGTTTCACATACTTTCCCTAGTTCTTTGCTTATTAGATCAGTCAATTGTTTTTTCCCCTGCTGTTTTTCCTGAACTGCTGTTTCACGCTTAAAGTTATCTGGATTGGTTAGTAGATAACTATAAATATCTCTCCAACTCATCTGAAGATCTCGTTCTATTTTTTTTCGTTTTTTATCCACTTTACCACCACTAAATAGATTGAGCGTTTTTCCGCCAGGGTTAATCCTGAATCGTATAATTTTTTCTAGCTGCATAGATCTTTTAAGATATAAACGTATTATGACATAATAGTCTATTTTATTTTGATTAAAACAAGAATTCTTTACATTCCCTAATTTTTTTAACGTTTGATCTAGCTCCTTAAGATTGTTGAGATTATTTTTTAATTGTTGCTTTCGTTGTTTTTCAGTCAATTCTTTAGTAACCAGTTTTAGTTCTTTTGTTGTTACTTTTTCTTTTGCTGCTATATTTTTTTCGATTGCTGCTTCCTCTTCTGTTACTACATTATTTTTTGTTGCTGCTTCCTCTTTTAGTTTGTCATCCTCCGGTGTATTTTTTTCATCTGCGACAACTTTAGTGTTCACCACGTACTTTAATAAAGAATGATCGATCCATTTTTCACCTCTCCTACCAGTTAAATACTGCATTTCCTTCGTCAGTTTTTTTATCTCAGACTTGCAATTTTTGATTTCTTTTGCTATTTCGTTAAGCTCTTTTTTTTTGCTCTTGATCGTTTCACCATGTACTCGCTTGGTGCTTTTATATAATGCATTTTTTTTTGCTTTCACTGCATTTTGAAGTTCCTGCTCACAGTCTTCCTTTTTTTTTATTTGAGTATGCTTTTTCTTATACCAATCCTCTCTTTTCTTAGCCCGTTCTTCAATTTCTCTCTTTAGTTCATGTTTCAACTCTATGTATAGCTCAGTGTATTTGTGTACGTTTTCAAGTGGTTCTAAGTTTTCCCGCAATTTGACTTCTAATGAATCAACGGTTGACATCAATTGTTCTTTTCCCATATTTTCTTGATTTTTTGTTTTCTCAAATACTGGTTTTGTCATCCTAAAAACTTCCTTCCTTTTTTCATTTTTACTTATCTAAAGTAACATGGTTCATTGGTCTTGATAAAACTATTTTTTCTAAAAAAGCGAATTAATCGTTTTTTTCTAACAAAAGAAATTCCTATGCTAGTTCTAACGAGATTGTTCCCCTTTCCGACAAAAAAAGCCCCTCTTTCCAGATCATCTTTATCTGGAAAAGGGGCTTGATTAACTATAATTGTATTGAATTAACCATTATAAGCATCAATAATGATTTGTTTTAGCTCACTGATCAATGGCTCTTTTGGATTTGCTGTTGTACATTGATCTTCATAAGCAAGTTCTGCCATACGGTCAACCGTTGAATCTAAGGTTTCTTGTGTCACACCTTGAGCCTTCAAGCTCATATTGATTCCAACTGATTGTCCTAATTCATAAACTGCTGTTGCTAAAGCTTCAACTAATTCCGCTGTTGTTTGTCCTTTTAACCCTAAGAACTTAGCAATATCTGCATAGTCTGTATCTGCACGGAAGTAATCATATTTAGGGAACATTGCATGTTTTTGTGGATCTTTTGCATTATAGCGGATGATATGTGGTAATAAAATGGCATTTGTACGACCATGTGGGATACCATATTCTCCACCAATTTTATGCGCAACTGAGTGACAAATTCCTAAGAAGGCGTTCGCAAATGCCATCCCTGCCATTGTAGAAGCGTTGTGCATTTTTTCTCGTGATTCCATATCAGGAGTTTTCACTGATTTTTCTAGGTAATCGAAGACTAATTTGATTGCTTGTAAGCTCAATCCTCTTGTATAATCAGAAGCCATAACAGAAACATAAGACTCAATCGCATGAGTTAATACGTCCATCCCTGTATCTGCCGTGACAGAAGCTGGTACTGACATGACAAATTGTGGGTCGACGATTGCTACATCTGGTGTTAATGCATAATCTGCCAATGGATATTTCACATGTGTATCACTATCTGTGATAACGGCAAAAGGTGTTACTTCAGAACCCGTTCCTGAAGTTGTCGGAATACACACAAATTGTGTTTTTTCTGGTTTATCGATCTTATATGTCCGTTTACGGATATCTAAGAATTTTTGTTTTGCTCCAAAGAATGAAGTATCTGGGTGTTCATAGAACATCCACATTCCTTTAGCAGCATCCATTGCAGAACCGCCACCTAATGCAATCACTGTGTCTGGTTTGAAATCAGCCATCAATTTCGTTCCTGCATAGACTGTGTTTGTTGAAGGATTTGGCTCAACTTCTGAGAAGACTTCGATTTTCACATCATTCTTACGTCTTGATAGTACTTCACGAACCGTATCACAGTAGCCAAACTGCACCATACCAGGATCACAAACGATCATGACACGCTCTACGTTTTCCATTTTTTCTAAATAAAGCAAAGAGTTCTTTTCAAAGAAGATTTTTGGTGGTAATTTGAACCATTGCATATTATTTCTCCGTTTCGCTACAGTTTTGACATTGATCAAGTTGATGGCACTTACATTTCTAGAAACAGAATTTTTACCATATGAACCACAACCTAAAGTTAGTGAAGGGATCATTTCGTTATAGATATTTCCGATTCCACCTTCTGCTGAAGGAGTATTTACTAAGATACGGCAAGCTTTCATCCGTAGACCAAACTTCACATGCAGCTCTTCATCCTCTGAGTGAATCACTGCAGTATGGCCTAACCCGCCTAAGTTCAACATTCCTTCGCATAATTCAAAGGCATGTTCTGTATTGTTTGCTTTAACCATTGCAAGTACTGGAGAAAGTTTTTCACGTGAAAGAGGGTAATCCGCTCCGACACCTTCTAATTCAGCTACTAACATTTTTGTTCCTTCTGGAACTTTGATGCCAGCTAGTTTTGCAATGTCCATTGCAGAATGTCCAACGATTGCTGGATTTACTGCGTATTTACCTTCATTCATCACTGCATCTTCTAATTTTGAAAGTTCAGCTGGTTTCACAAAATAGACTTGATGTGCTTGGAATTCTGCTTTAACTGCAGCATAGACTTCTTTGTCAACGATTACTGCTTGCTCAGAAGCACAAATCATTCCGTTATCGAACGTTTTAGAAACGATCAAGTCATTCACTGCTCGTTTGATTTTTGCTGTTTTTTCAATATATGCTGGTACATTACCTGGTCCAACACCTAAAGCTGGCTTTCCTGTTGAATAAGCAGATTTCACCATTCCTGCCCCACCAGTAGCTAAAACAATTGCGATCCCTGGATGATTCATCAACATTGAAGTCGCTTCAATCGATGGATGTTCAATCCATTGAATACAATTTTCAGGTGCACCAGCTGCGATCGCTGCATCACGAACGACACGTGCTGCTTCAGCAGAAGATTTTTGAGCACTTGGATGGAATGCAAAAACGATTGGGTTTCTTGTTTTCAACGCGATCATTGATTTAAAAATTGTCGTTGATGTTGGGTTAGTTGTTGGAGTTACCCCACAAACCACACCAACTGGTTCAGCAATTTCAATCAAGTCTTTTTGAACATCTTCATTGATGACACCAACTGTTTTATCGTGCTTGATGTTATTCCAAATATATTCAGAAGCATACATATTTTTGATCGCTTTATCTTCATAGATCCCACGACCAGTTTCTTCAACTGCCATTTTAGCTAACGGCATATGTTGATCTAATGCTGCCATTGCCATTTCATGCACAATATGATCTACTTTTTCTTGATCAAAGTTTTCCATCTCTTTTAATGCGACATTTGCTTTCGTTGCTAATTCATCAATCATTCCTTGAACATCAATAGTTTTTGGTTGTTCTTTCTCCATTACTTTAGCCATTGTCTTCCTCCTAATGGGTCATGGTTGTTTGTTAATTAATTCACATTCTCATCATACAACAAACCTTTTCAGATGTAAACCTTTATTGTGATTTTTTTCACAGTTTTTTAAATTTCGATTAAATCCTTTATTTATCAGTGTTTTTATTTATTATCCTAATTATCCAAAGTATTTTATCAAAAAAACAGTTTATTCAAAACTTAACAAAGTCAGAGTTTTAGGATAAAAAAAGAGCCCGAGACACCGTCTCAGACTCAACTACTAAGCTTTACCTATTTGTTTTCTTTACTATCTTCAGGTGTTTCAACAGTTTCAGTAGCTTCTTCTTTCACTTCTACTGTTTCAGCAACTTTTGGTTCTGTTTTTTCTACCGTATTTACTGTCGAATCATTGGTTACGACAGTTCCAGGTTTAACCGTTTTGATGGCTGCTCGATCGTATTCTAGAAAAATCCCTTCACAATCTATAACAACTGTGCGTTTTTCATTGTCGATCTCTGAAACAACACCATGTAATCCGCCGATTGTAACTACTTCATCGCCTGATTTCATACTGTCTAGTAAATTTTGTCGTTCTTGTTGTTGTTTCTTTTGTGAACGTGACATAAAATACCACATTGCTAAAAGAGCAACGAACATGACTAACATTGGTAATGATCCCATTTTTTTCACCTCACTAACATGTATCTACACACTCAACTTTAGCAGAAAAAGGCGTGAGACACTAGTTTTTTACATAAATTTAGTGAAAAAGATTAGAAACTTTTGGCATTCTCTTTATTAAACCCATATTCCTCAAAAAAGGCTGCTCGAAATTCTAATAAATTGTCATCCATGATCGCTTGACGCACTTGTTTCATCAAGTTTAATAAGAAGTACAAGTTATGGTAAGACGTTAACCGTATCCCAAATGTTTCATCACATTTGATCAAATGACGAATATACGCACGTGTATAATTTTTACATGTGTAGCAGTCACATTTCTCATCGATTGGGCGGAAGTCATGTGCGTATTGTGCATTTTTCACGACTAAGCGTCCTTGTGAAGTCATACAAGTACCATTTCTTGCGATACGTGTAGGTAAGACACAGTCAAACATATCGACTCCTCTAATCACGCCATCAATCAATGAATCTGCTGCACCAACACCCATTAAATAACGTGGTTTATCCTCAGGGATCAATGGTGTTGTAAACTCTAACACACGGTTCATTTCTGATTTAGGTTCGCCAACAGACAAACCACCGATTGAATAGCCAGGGAAATCCATTGAGATCAAATCTTTTGCACTTTGGCGACGTAAATCTTCAAACCCAGCTCCTTGAATGATACCAAATAATCCTTGACGATCAGGATTCAGATGGGCTTTTAAGCCTCGCTCAGCCCAACGTGAGGTCCTTTCCACTGATTTTTTGACATAATCATAGCTTTCATCAAAAGGAGGACATTCATCGAAGCTCATCATGATGTCTGATCCTAATTTATTTTGGATATTAATTGCTTTTTCTGGTGATAAAAACATCCGAGAACCATTTAAATGATTTTTAAAATGGACTCCCTCTTCTTCGATGTTACGCATATCGCTTAGCGAGAACACTTGAAAACCACCTGAATCTGTCAAAATCGGTTGATCCCAATTCATGAACTTGTGTAAGCCGCCTGCTTCTTCTACCAAGTCTTCTCCAGGTCTTAACCATAAATGGTACGTATTACTTAAAATGACTCCCGCACCCATTGCTTTTAATTCTTCAGGTGACATGGTTTTGACAGTTGCTAGTGTTCCCACAGGCATAAACATTGGTGTGGGAAATGTCCCATGAGGAGTAATCAATTCACCAAGACGGGCACCGGTATGTTTTTCTTTTTTGATTAAACGATAACGAATGGCAGGTTGTGTCATTCAATTCCCTACTTTCTCTATAATAATCGCATTGACAACTCCCATCATCATAATCGTTCTAACTCTTTTTTGCAAGGGTTCATTGGGTGACAGGTGTTTATTTAACCTTCATTTTTTAAAGAAATTATAATAACAGATAAAAGATAAAGAAAGCCAAATTGTTTCTTCTTTGTTATACTTATGGCATAAATAAAAAGGAGTGAAACTCATGCTATCTTCAAAAGAACTGAAACAACAAGCAAAAGACAGTTTAAAAGGACGCTGGGGACAAGCTGTATTATTGAATTTAGTCCCAACGTTAATCACAATTGCACTCATTATGATCATAGCTATTCCGACCGCTTTATTATTGGCTCATACCTATAATGATCCTGCAGCTGTCCAAGATATGGCAAACAATACCAACGGAGGTGCTGCTTCTAGCGGTGGTGGTATTGTGTCTGGTATTATCAGCGCACTATTTATGAGTGGGATCTCATGGACCTATCTAGATATCCTGCGTGGAACCAAATCGACCATCGAACCATTTAAAGATGCCTTTCGTGGTTTTACAGGATTATTTCTTGGTGGTGTGATTTTACTAGCTATTTTGATTTCGATCTTTACTACTTTATGGGCGTTATTATTCGTTATTCCTGGTATCATCAAAAGTTATTCTTATTCCCAAAGTTACTTCATTTACTATGATGTTATCACTGAAACAGGGGAAAAACCAGGAGTGCTCAATACGATCACTGCTAGTCGTAAATTAATGGATGGCTACAAAGGTAAATTGTTCTGGCTTGATCTATCCTTTATTGGCTGGCATATCTTAGCCATGCTAACTGCTGGAATTGGTTATTTATGGTTAAATCCTTATATTACAGCAACTAAAGCAGCTTTTTATGAACAATTGCCAAAAAACGTATAAAAATCAATGTCCAATGAAACGACCCTCAAAAGTTAGACCAAAAATCTAACTTTTGAGGGTCGTTTCACATGCTTCAGCCGCAGTCGCTTTTTTCATTTCGCTCACTTCTGCTCAGCTTTTAGAACTTCGCCAGTATACGCATCAACTTTGACTGTCACTTTTTTTATTTTTTCTTTAATAGTAATTGTCCAATACGATTTTCCTGATTGTCTTTCGAGATACCACATTACTGCTTTTCCTGTCCCAGTCGTTTTTTCAGCTACATTTTCAGCTACTTTAGTAACTTCCGATAAACTTTTTAAGTTTTTGATATTGAACAGATCTGCGGATTGCTCGGTAGTGGCTTGTTCGTGTTTGTTTCGTCTGCGATGTACTTTTTTTTTTGATGTTCGCTGTTTTAGTTGAAATTCTTACACTGCATTCTTCAGTTGCATCTCTATCAGTAATTTCGTAATAGTAAGGACCAACAGTCTGACTAACTTTAACAGAAGTAATCGCTTGATTAGGATAACAAGTCTGATAAGTTTCAAGTGCTTCTTTTAATGATACATTGAATTTTTCCGGCTCCTCAATTTCATCCGCAGATGTGGACGAACTAGAAACATTGGCAACCTTGATTTCTTTCGTTTCATTCCCATAATTTTCATAAGGATAATTAAAAACAAACATCACCAACATCCCCAAACTAAAACTAGTTAATACCGTTAAACACCATACAAACAACTTCATCTTTTCCGCTCCTTCACAATCAATTGTTAGATTCTTGAAATGAACGATTAATCGTTCTTTTTTTAGGAGTTTGAGGCTGGATGAATTGAATCCTCCAGCCTCATTGAGAGAATATAAGAGATAAAGCAAATAATATATCCCTATGTCTTTATTCTACTTAAATCTTTCATCTTATTTTTTTTATTTTTTTACCATCTAGTCATGAACAAATAAAAAAAAAAAATATTAGAAAAGCTCCCCCATGGCTTTTCTAATATGTTTCATCATTACTTTTGATGGAAAGGAACGATTTTAGAAGTCAGTGTCACTGATTTCTAAATTTACTGTTACATTTCCACGCAAAGCTTTTGAGTAAGGGCAAACTTGATCTGCTTCTTCAACAAAACGTATTGCTTCATCTTTCGGCATATCTTTGATAAAGACTGTCAAAAGAACTTCTATTGTAAAATCTGCCTCTCCATGATTCAGCAAGGCAACGTTTGCTTTTACTGAACTAGGTTGATTGATGTTCTTTCTAGATAAAACTAATTCTAAGGCACCGTTAAAACAGGCACTATAAGCTGCTGCAAAGAGCTCTTCGGGATTTGTTGCATCCGTGTTTTGGGTTCCAGTTGCTGCGACATCATACAAAAATTTTTTCTCTTGTGAATAAATTTTACCACTACGACCACCTGTATTAATAGTAGCTACCTCATAAATTTTGCTCATAAATTTCGCCCTCCAAAGTTGATTGTAAATATAGTAGTTGGCATCTAGGTAATTGGGTATCACATAAAAGGTTAGTGTATAGGAATGATTGGGTTGTTTACAAGAATAGTAAATTTTACCTGAAACCAAACTGCGTCTATTTACTTCTTTACTCTAAAGGATTATTCAACGTCATTTTTTCTTAAAAAAAATACGAATCTACTCTTTATTGAAATTATTAAAAATTTTGAGCAAGGAAACTACTCGTGTTCAATTTTCTTTTTTCCATTTCCCTAAACCACTCAAAATAGGGTTATAGCCAAACAAAGACGTTAGTAAAAAATAGATAGGGACGGCTATAGAAACTTGGATTAGATTAGTCAAAAAGGTAGGTGACATGCCATTTGTAATTATTCTTGTAACGAACCACATAATAATGGATGAACAAAAAATAACCAGTAAGTTTTTTTTCTTAAAGCTAAAATTTGTTTGATTCAAGAATGATTTTGTACGTACCACTGTTACAAAAATTTCTGCTAAAAGGTTTGAAAAAACCACTCCAAAAAAACCGATCCACGGTAACAAGATTAAATTAGATAAAATATTGATAACCGCACCAATTAATACAGATTTATTGTAGATTTTTACTTTGCCAATCGGTATCAAATATTGTCTAGAAATGGACATACCTAAGGGCATCACAACGATCAAAATAGAAAAAAGTGGAATAACTTTATTGATGAATAAGAATTCTTTCCCAAAAAACCAGGGAACTAATTTATCGTAAACCGTAAGCATCCCGAACATCGCTGGAACACTAAAATATAATTGTAAATGAATCGTCTTATCAATGATGTCCACCATCTTATTAATGTTTCCTTTGGCATATAACCCACTCATGTGCGGTAATAGCACCATATCAAGCGTTGTAATAACCGTGATAAATACCGTATTGATTGTTAATGAATTAGTGTAATAACCAACAGCTGTACTACCAATAAAAACACCCAATAAAGTCTTGTTTAGATTCGTATAAAGTAAAATAGCAACCTGTGGGATAAAAAATTCAAAAGATGATCGGATATGTCTAAAGCTATCTAAGAATGCTACCTTTTTAAAATTTATATGTTTATGAATAAATAGCCATGTCAATAGTTGAGATAATAAGGTTCCTACTGACTGTAGTAAAACATATAAAATCGTATCAGAAGAATCTTTAATCAAAAAGATAATTAAAATGAAAGTAACAAATTGAATTCCCAGATTGATCATGCTCGTTTTTCTGAAATCCTCGATTCCCATAAAAAACCACGAAATGTCAAACATAACAGCTATAATAGTGAGACTTTGTATATAGAAATAGATCTTATTACCTAAAAAAGTAGTAAATAACAAAAAAACTAAAAGTGTAATACATGTTAAAACTGCTTTTAATAAACAGATTTCCCAAAACGTTTTTGAAATATTTTCTTTACGATTATAAACTAATGCGATTTCTCGATTCCCATACATCGAGATCCCTAAACTAGCGACTAACACAAAATATTGAGTAATCGAATTGGTGTAATTAAAAATCCCTAATCCTCCAGGACCTAATGCTTTTGAAACAATTGGGACTGTAATGATTGGCATGATAATCTTTGTCAGTTGAAATAATGACTGATACCCAAAATTTTTAAGCACATGTTTCAATTCTATTAGTCCCTTCCAAATATATCTCGCGTATAGACTTTCATTTCTACATCTTTGAGTAACGGATCAAATCGATTGGCTAACATCACATCTGAATGCTTCTTGAACTCATCAATGTCCTTTATTACTTTAAATGTCGAAAAATGCTCCTTCTTCACTGTCGGTTCATAAATGACTACGTTAATGCCTTGATCTTTCAAAAGACGCATGATACTTAAAATAGATGAATATCTGAAATTATCAGAGCCCGCCTTCATTGTTAAACGATAAATCCCTACTACATCTGGATTTTTTTCCATGATACGATCTGCAATAAATGTTTTTCTTATATCATTTGACTGAACGATGGCTTGGATCAGATCATTTGGCACGTGCTGGTAATTCGCTAGTAATTGTTTCGTATCCTTCGGTAAACAATATCCGCCATAACCAAAAGAAGGATTATTATAATAGTCCCCTATTCTTGGGTCCATTGAAACCCCCGAGATAATTTGAGCTGTATCTAATCCATTCATTTCAGCATAAGTATCAAGTTCATTGAAATAAGCAATCCTTAATGCTAAATAGGTATTAGAAAACAGTTTGATCGCTTCTGCTTCTGTTGAATCAGTTAAAATAACAGGAACATCTTTTATTCGAGTATTTTTTTTAAACATCGAAGCAATTTTTTGTCCTCTTTTCGTGTTTTCGCCTACAACGATACGAGAAGGATAGAGATTATCATACAATGCTTTTCCTTCCCGCAAAAATTCTGGTGAAAAAATAAAATCCTCTGATTGATATTTCTTTTTTAAATACTTAATATAACCTAAAGGAATCGTTGACTTAATGATAAATACAGCATCCGTACGTACTGCCTTTACCTTTTCGATTACTTCTTCTATGGAGGAAGTATCGAATAGGTTTTTTTCTTCATCATAATCGGTTGGAGTAGCAATCAAAATAAATTCTCCCCATGATGCTGCACTTTTGAAGTCTTGTGTAAAAGTTATTCCCAATTCTCTATTATTCAAAAATTCTTGGATCTCTTTATCTTCGATTGGGGAACAACCTTTTATTAGTTTCTCGATTTTTTTCTGATCGATATCATAAGCAACCACATCATTATTTTGGGCAAGCAACAATGCATTTGCTAGCCCAACATAGCCCATACCGAAAACAGATAGTCTCATTTCTTACACCTTACTTATTTTTTTATTTTTTGCTTGTTTTAAAATTTTTTGTATTTTTTTATTATCCCCCCATACAGCCTTAGAATCATATTTTCTATCGGGATAGGTACCATAATCCAAATGAATATTCAAGTGATTATCTGCAATGAATTGTTCGACACGTTCTTTTAATTTAACAGGATAACCTGAGCAAATATTAATGATTCCTGAGATTTCGTCTTGTTCAACAGCTGCTGCTACTTGAAAACAAAAATCATCATAGTCTAAAAAATCGTATTGGTTTTCCCCCATTGTAAAAGGAAAGTTTACCTCTTCTTCCTTGGCTTTCTCAATGATTTTTGAAAAAACCGAACTACCACCCGGTTGATTCGATACAATGTAATAAGCACGCAACCATTGAAATTTTTTATTGGTTTCTTTAGCCATAAACGAACTGAAATTTCTCAATGAATCTTTTGCAATGCCATAGTAACTCATTGGGTGTGTACTAGTGAATTCGTTAATGCAGCCTTCATAAAATCCAACTTCATGCATCGATCCCATCACTACGATTTTATCGATTCCTGATAAGAAAAATTTTTTTAAAAATAGTGCATGATCGGATAAGTTTCTAATATGACTTTCTGCATTATGGATAAATCCATCTTGCCATGTAAGATGGACTAATACGTTCGGTTCACCAAAATAATGATACGGATCAGAAATATCAAAAAGATTTTCTTGATAGATAGTGGCTTCTTTATTTATTCGATTCGTTCTGATATCTATCGCAATAACTTCATTTCCATCATTGATCAGTTGGTCTACAATTCCAGTTCCTAAATAACCGTTTGCTCCAGTTACTAATATTTTCATCAATTCTCACTCCCAAAATTTACTATTTTTTCTATTATTTTTTCCCATGAGAAGAGGTCGAGTAACACCTGATCCCCAACAGGGATACGTTTTTTTCCCAAAAATTGAAGCATTTCGTTGATTGAGATCGGTGAATCATCATCCTTTACTTGATAAATATTTTGTTTTACTGCACTAAAAAATGGTGTTTCGCCTGATGTAATCACTGGAATTCCTTGATAAAGTGCTTCGGATACTTTGATAGCTGTCTCAATATTGGCACCTCGTAGATGTAACTTTAATGTACCGATAGCCATTGAAGCTTCACCATAAAGCTGTTCTAATTCTTGACGATCTTTATACCCATGAAATATAACGTATCCTTGTAATCGGTAAGATGCTACCAGTTGTTTTAACTCTTCAATTGCTGGTCCCCCACCAACAATGTCAAAGAAGAGCTCTGGTGCTATCTCATCTTTTGTCCGATAATAATATTCAAGTCCTTCAATTAAACGATCCAGCCCATGATAAGGATAAAAATTTCCAACAGCAACTACCCGATGTGTAGGCTGTTCTTCATTTTTCTGATATAAATTGACTGGCAAATTATCCGGATCTACACCATTGTAAAAAGAAACCATCTTCGCCTTTTTTTTATTACTTGTCTTCGCCTCAATTACTGCAATCTTATTGCATTTTTTTTCATACAATCGATCACCTAAGTAATTCCATACTAGACTCAATCCACCCTTTAACTTATTGGGTGCTACATTCAATTGTTCTTTATAATAAGGATAAGTAGGAATTTCCATAATCGTTTGAATTGTTTTTTGCTGAGAGATACTTAACAGTTCACTCATTATTTTTGTATAATATTGATCCCGAAAATAGAAATGAGTCTATTCTCTCGACAACAATAATTTTTTTGTTGCTATTTGGATATCTTTTATTTTTTGACGGTGATTCGTTGCATCACTCTTTGTTAATAGACTGTCGTGAATCATCTGCTTGTCATAAAACTCACGTACTCTTATTTCTTGTTTTTTAAAATAAAGTAACCAACATTGCTTTTTATGATTGCTCATATACTTTGCTTGGGAACAGTTCTTTTTAAAAATACCTTTATTTTCTTCTGCAGAAATCCCACTCAAAAATAAGATGCTCATTGTATTTTGTCCTTTCTTATAGCCATTCATTCTGATAAAATAGCGGATTAAAAATCCTTTCAGGTATAGAGATCGAAAAATAAGAAACATAAAACCAAGCCAGAAGGTGAATAACTAACATCCCCCACAAAACGAGTTGATAATAGGTGACTTTTTTGTATTTATAACTAGCATTGATCACAGAAATATAAATCAAAGGCAATATACCTCTGGCTAAACGGTAAAATTCCACAGAATACCAAAGCAAAGGAATAAACATCAATAAAATCACCGAAGCATAAAACACATATTGTGAGAATAGTTTATTTTTTTGACTGATTGTACTTTTAGGAAATCCTAAATGTGCCCAGTATGCTAACCCCACATTCAGCAAGAAAAGAAAAATAACTTGTATCGAACCATTTGTTATTTTTTCAGTATATTGTTGGATTCTTCCAGAATTTGTTGAGAACTCTTCGATTAAATAATTCAAATAGGGAGGAGTTCCACTATAGATTACATAGATCAACTCCAGAAAAATTGCACCACCAACCATTAGTTGAATAAAAAACTTTTTGTTTTTTGAAGATAAAAATAAAAACGGTAGATAAAATAAACTGATCGTATGAAATAAGCTAGCGCTAATTATGCCAAAAAAATATTTTATTTTTTTATTTTCTACTAAATATGGAAATGAATAAATCACAAGAGATATCGCCACTAAATTCCTTAGTTGAATAGCATCAATAAAAAATAAAAATAACGTATAAATAATTATAAATAGATGAGTATTTACGCAATATTTTTTAACTGTCGCACCGATTAATAGGGTTGCAAATAAAAAGACCAACCCACGCATACCAAAGAGTCCTAAATTTAATTGTCGGCAAAACTGTGCAAAATAGTAAAAGCCGAATTCTGTCGCTTTATATTTGATACGTGCATCATCAAAATAAGTTGCTTTATAGTAGACCATGTCTGTATTTTCAGTACCACCTGCAAAAATCAATCCGAGGATCAAAACACTTAATAAGAGTAAATATTTATTGCGTTTATTTCTGAAAACTTCAATAAAATTAAGTATCAGTACAGCAAAATAAGCAACGATGATCATCCAGCAGACACCCTATTCAACATTTTTTTTATAAAACTGGTTCCATAAATCAACTGATTCAAGGTTCGATATCTCCGTTTTTCCATTAAACGACTCACCAGACATAAATAGTTTCTATAATACCGTGATGATTCTATGATTAAAGGTTTCTGTATTTTCTCTTTGGACAATAGTTGTTGGATATCTTGTAGCATCTTTTTTTGATTCGCTGTATTCATGCCGAATTGGGTATAGATATTCAACCCATGTCGTAAAAAATAAGTATAGCGATATTTTTGATAGTAGGGATAAACGCGTTCATTCCATTCAATTTCTCCAATTGTTTCTATAAATATTTGAAAATCTTTCACAGCTGAGGGATTATTTTTTAAAGAAGTACTCGTCAATTCACGTTGACTATATTGATAAACTACTTCGGGGACCAGCTGAATCGTTTGACATTTAGAAACATAGTTAAAATTGAATAAAGTATCTTCTTGCCCATAACGAAATCTTTCATCGAATTTCAAATCATACTCATCTATTATTTTTTTTCGGTACAAACAATTCCATAAATGGAGAAACGTCATTCGATGATCTAAATTAAACAAAGCATAAGCAATCTCTTTTTGATCCTTTAATTGCTTTTCTTCATAGGAGTAATCTATTTCAGACAAAAGCAGTTGTTTCTTATCAATCAACTGCATCGATTTGCCGCCTACGATCATATCTGCATCTCCGATTTTGTTAGACAAATAGACATAGATATTGGGATCAATTGCATCGTCTTGATCGATAAAACTAACAAATTCGCCTGTCGCATAAGCTAAACCTGTATTACGGGCTGCACAGATCCCCGCGTTTGTTTGATGAATCAATAATATACGTTCATCTTGTTGTGCAAATTTTTGGCAAATTTGATAACTATCATCTTGTGAACCATCATCAATCAAAATCAACTCGATGTTTTTGTAGGGCTGATTCAATAATGCTTGGAGTGTATTTTCTAAATACAAGCTTCCGTTATAGATTGGAACAATCACGCTAATTCTCTTCAATTTCCTTACTCCTTTCCACTGAAGATCCGATCGAGCCAAGTGGATAATTGATAGTTTTTGTAAAGTTGATCATTTAGTAAATGGTAGTCTGTCTCAATAAAACGTTGTGGAATAACTGGCTTTTTTCGGTCAACTACGCAAATATTATCAGGATGGTAAAAATCATAATTTTTCACTTCTGGATTTGTTGTAATCAGTTTTCTTCTCATTCCATGTGTCTCAATCGTACGCATCGTGAGACCTGATTGATTTGCTAGCTCTAGATCCAAAATAATTTTGCTCTCTTTAACCACTTCATTAACGAGTGTTTGCGGAAGTGGTTGATAGATGAATTCTTCTTTTTTGGCTGTTGCGAGTGTCTTAGTTCCATATTTGTAATAATAAAAATGCCAGATAGAAGGAAGATATAGTTTGAAATAGTAGCTATATTGTTTTTTCTCACAAAGTTCTTTTACTTGATTGATAAATGAGTAACGCATGCTATGACCGAATCCCACAAAAGAAAAAAGATAGGTTGCTCTTTTTTGTTTTTCTCATCGGAATTTATGTAGAATAATGGCAAAAAATTTAATTCTGCGTATTTCTTGCAGTCTTTCGCATCAAAACTATATAAATAATTAAAATAATCAAAGTATCTAGTCACTTGTGAAAATGTAGCAATTGAATCCCACAAATAGGCTAATTTAGGGATCGGTCCAACAATATCGGTCACCTCTTTGATGAACTTTTCAGGAAACAGTACTGGATTGATAACGAAAAAGTAATCATAATTTTCTTGTCCTATCGCTAATAAAATTTGCTTCAGATAACTCTCTCTTAAGGTATTGAACTTTGTAGAAAGTTTCATTTTGAGGTGTGAGTCCGAAGGGATCGCATTATAATACGTCACTTTTGCGCCTTTTCTTTCTAATTCTTCGATGATCAGCTGTGGATAATCGTAAAATTTCCATGCAATAAACAATATTTTTTTATCCTTTAAGCGTTTGTCCATACTATGCCTTCTCTCAATTTTCTCCGTTGTACTGTTTTGTAATCTCTCGAATCATTTGATTTAATGAATAATTTTTTTGATAGATCGCTATTATTTGTTGTTTGTCACAGCTATGCTCTGCATTTAGGATTGCTCGTGCAAATGAGTGAGGACTATCTGTATTTAATAAGCAACCACCTGTTTGTTCAATAATTTCTTCTACTCCTGTCACCTTTTTGCCAATAATCGGAACACCAGCGCGAATCGCTTCGATCAAAGAATAAGGCAACCCTTCATATCTCGAAGTGATCAAATAATGATCATACCCTGCAACGATTCGTTCACTATCCGTTCTTTCTCCTAATAAATGGACATTTCCCGTCAAATCGTGCTTGATTAAAAATGCTTTGACTTCTTTGAATAGTGGTCCATCCCCTGCCCAGACAAAATGATAATTAGGGTCTTGTTGAATGACTTCTTTTGCTACTTCCATAAATAAAAAAGGGTCTTTTTGAAAAGAAAGACGTGCGTTGTTACCAATAACAATATTCGATTCCTTCAACCCTAGAGATTCTTTGATCGTTTTTTTAGAAGGAAAGTCGATTGCAGGCAATCCATTGCGGATGACTATAAATTTGGATGGGTTATCAAGGTGTAATTTTATACCTGCCATTCGTTCTTCTTCAGATACATTAAACGTCTTCTTCGTTGCATACCTACTTAGCATCTTCTCTATCCAAATAAATAGTGTCTTCTTAGATTGCTTAAATTCCGAAGATAAGAAAGAATACGCATGTGGTGTATAAAAAACTTGCTCAATACGATTTCTTTTAGCAGCTATTCGCCCTAGCGCACCGGCTTTCGAACTATGACAATGACCCAAATCCATTGAACCGTTCTTCAGAACGTAGATATTTCTATAAAGCAGATGCTTCAGGTGCGGGTGCTCTATATTATGGTGGCCTTTGGGCAGCACAAACTAGTACGTCTGGCGACGCTTGATTAGGCGATGGTTGGGGAGTGCTTCATGAAACTGGTCACGGCTATCAAGGAAGCTTTATGAACAAAGGAATGGATGTCGGTGAAGTTTGGAATAATCTATATGGTGTAATTTATAATTACAAACACATGGGTAAAACTGCTGCCGATAAAAATTCTTGGCTTTATGATTATGGACACAAACAATCCATTGAAAATGCATTAAAGAATACAATCAATAGTGCTGATCCAAAATTCAATAGTCAAGATTTACGTAAAAAATTAGTCATTCTTTCAAACATCGTTGATAAAGCAGGAAATGAAGGCTTTACAAATTTCTATACAAACTACCGAAAATTTGCTAGTCAGTCAGGATTCAATGCCAATAACTATCCATTACCAGATTTGATCACAACTGAAATGGGTGCACCGAAGAAAGTAGACTTTTCTGCTGTCTTAAACGCTTGGGGCTTATCAGTATCAGAAAAAGCGAAAAAAGCAGCCGCAGATAATGGCTACCAACAAGTGGCTCATTTGGCACAAGTGGTTCCTGATAATCGATTAGATGCAGCGATTCAACAATTGACACAAAATAATCGTCTAAGTTCCGTTTTATCTTTAGTTACAAATGAAGAATTAAAACCATTGAATCTAACAAGCAACGTTACATTGAAGTTTAAAGATGGCAACTTGTTCGAAGGTATGAAATTGCGTATTTTAGATGGAAATAAACTTTATAAAGAAATTACTTTAGGTAGCGATCCAGTTACGATCAACAACATGCCAAATGGTGTATACTCTCTTGAATTGGGAACAGACACTGGTTATATCCAAAATCCATATCTTTTTGTGAAAGACAATGGTACAGTAACTATTTCATTAAATAACTATCTCAAAGAAGCCACAGAAGCTGTTGACCACTTATTCCAAGACAATGATCATTCGAAAATCAAGACAAATCTGATGCAAAAAGATATTGATCAAGCCAAGAAAAAAGTAACGGCTTTACCAAACAGTAGCCAAAAAGATAACTTATTGACACGATTAAATAATGCTTTTGATCAATTGCAAGAGTTTACTTTCAAAGGATTAGGAAACTTCCATTTTGCTTCCTTTGACGTAGCAAATGGCGTAGCAACCATACGTACAATAGCTGGTACTCCGCATAGTTACTTCAATGATCGCTATGCAAGTATCACTATTTCACGTAATAATGAAACGCTCTATCAAAAAGAATACATTGGAGATCGTCATTATGATGCTAAAACGGATACGATCAATTTGAAGGAGGGCGACACAGTTACTGTGACACACCGAGAAGCAAATGCAACTCGTTTAGCCATCAATCATGAGAACTTGAAACACAATACAAGAGGAACATACCATTACGATGTACGTAACGGACAATTAGTTCTAAGAAAGTAAAAAATGTTATTAAAAATTCTATACTAACTATTTAACTGAAGCTGGAGCAACGATTGCGGCTCTTTGTCAATCATGAAGAGACTGGGACAAAACTTGTCTCAGTCTCTTCTAGTATTTCTAAATACGAATAAACGGTGAGATAAAACTAGTATCTTCGGAAAATTTGAGGAGCACCAAGCAGGTAACAATCAACATCAAAAACTAGTGTTTGTATTTCTTGTCAATTTTCGGAAATTCTTTCTTATTTCTTGATACTGAACAATTTTGTCTCAACCTCAAATTATAGAGTCACTATTGCCCCAGCCACTTTATTAAGGATGATTATTTTATGAAACGATCACGCAATCAAAAAATTGATCACTTGAGAGCATTAGCAATTTTGTGTATCATTCTTGCTCATACAGGATTACAAGGAATCCTGTTCAATTTGCGTTGTTTTGATGTGCCATTAATGGCCTTTTGTTTAGCTATTTCTTATTACTATAGCAGCAAGAATCTCTCCTATATTTCCTATGTCAAAAAAAGATTCACTCGTTTAATGGTTCCAACTTATATATTTCTGGCGTTATTATTTACATCACTTTTTTTCATTGCTCAGATTACCGATACTCCTTATCAATTTAATATTTTTTATATTTTGCACGCTTTTTTCATGGATACAGGTTATGGTTATGCTTGGATTATGCGAACGTTTTTTCTTGTATCTTTACTCATGCCCTTCCTGTATAAATTGAGCAAAAAATATCAGCACTTTGTGGAAATACTTGGTATTTTCACTTTATTATTAATCCTCCAAATCTTTTTAGTTTATTTGATTCCTTATGTTCCGAGCTCATGGCAAATCCTTTATACTCAACTCGTTCCTTTAGCTTTTGGCTATTGTCCGATTGCTTTACTAGGATTACTTGTTTTTCAATTAGACCGAAAAAAACTATTACACTTATCAATTGTTATCTTATGTTACTTAAGCATTAGTTTCTATCTCTACGGACTCCATGGATTAACTTACTTTAAATACCCACCACAGTTGCCTTTTATTTTATATGGCTGTTTCTGTGGCTGTTTCTTATGGTATATGTTAGCTAAATATGAAGGGAATTTCTTCGCCCCTATCAGTAATTATCTTTCTCTTCATTCACAAGAACTTTATTTTATTCATATTTTCTATATTTATATTTATGAGTTTTATTTACCAAAGGAAGGAAGTCTGTTAAACAATTGGTTCTTTAATTTTATCTATTTACTTTCTATGTCATTACTTACGTTGTTTTTGATCAATCAAGGCAAAAAGAAAGTAAAACAAATTAAGAACAAAACACGCCAAGTAGAATGTGACGAGTAACCGCAGAAGCAGGAAAGAGAAATCTCTCGCATCAACTTTCCCTACTGAAAGTCAGCTGTTTAAACGTCTTTTAGCCATTTTTTACATGCGAAAGAGCTTGGGCTGTTCGTTTTTGTCCCAAGCTCTTTTGATTTATTCTTCTTCTGCTTCAGGCAATTGATGAAATTTGATCAACTCATTCACAGCCACAGGTACGACTGATAAAAAGCCTACTAACAACCAATGGTTTAAGCTAACATGCACTAAGCTAAAGAGTTCTTGGGTAAACGGTAAAAGTGCAATGACCGTAGTGATGACCAATGAAAGTACCGCCATTTCCAATAACGATTTATTCGTTGCTAAGTTCACTTTGAAAATTGACTGACTGCTACGCACATTGAATACATGGAGGATTGACGAGTATGCTAACACTAAAAAGGCAACCGTCTGTCCCACTTCTTGTCCTGCATCGACCCAAGGGCTAATGGTATCGACATAGCTTCCCAAATAATAACCAAACAGAGTCACGATCGTAAATATAGTCGCATTGATCGCAATTTTTTGTAATAATCCTCGAGCAAAAATCCCTTCATTCTTAGGAATCGGTGCTTCGTCCATGATCCCTTTTTCTGCTGGTTCACGCCCCAAAGCAAATCCAGGCAACCCATCAGCAACCACGTTGACAAACAACAATTGAACTGCTGTAAACGGTGCTCCCCAGCCCACTAGCATCGCAATCAACACAATAAAAATTTCTGAGACATTACAACTCAACAAAAAGTTGATCGCTTTACGAATGTTTTGATAGACGGAACGTCCTTGACTAACCGCATCGACGATCGTTGCAAAGTTGTCATCGGTCAAGATCATATCTGATGCACTCTGTGCCACGTCAGTTCCAGTGATTCCCATTGCACACCCTACGTCACTTGCCTTCAAGGCGGGTGCATCGTTGACGCCATCTCCAGTCATAGCCACCACGGCACCAGTTCGTTGCCATGATTTAACGATCCGGATCTTGTCTTCCGGCGTAACACGAGCATAGACAGAAAGGTCTTTGACACGTTCGTCTAATTCATCATCAGATAGTGCTTGTAGTTCTGAGCCCGACAGTGCTTCGGCTGGATTTGTTAAAATACCTAATTCTTTGGCTATGGCACTAGCCGTAACAACATGATCTCCTGTGATCATCACTGTTTTGATTCCTGCTTTTTTCGCTCGTTTGATTGCTCCTTTACTTTCAGGACGAGGCGGATCAATCATACCGATCAAACCAATCAAACGTAAATCTTTTTCTAATGCTTCTGACGTGATTTCTTGCGGTTCTTCTTCATAAGTAGCATAACCTACCGCAATGACCCTTAAAGCTTTTTTCCCAAAGCTATCATTGACGATCGTGGCCTGTTCAATGTCTCCTGAAGTAAAACGCGAAGCTAGGACGTCAAAAGCGCCTTTCGTAATTGAAATATATTTTTCACCCATTTGATGAACCGTTGTCATCATCTTACGGTCTGAATCAAAGGGTAGTTCTGCCACTCTCGGGTACTTTTCTTCTAATTCCTCTTTTGTGTGATAATTTTCTTCAACCGCTCTTACGATCGCGGCTTCTGTAGGGTTTCCTTTGACAATCAATTCATCATTTTCTTTTTCGACCGTCACATCGGTACAAAGAGCAGCCATCTTCAAGATTTCCATCGCACTGTTGGTCATTGAGTCCTCTACATCAGTCACTTCATCTTCTTTGCTCCAAACTCGGCGGACACGCATTTTATTTTGTGTCAGCGTTCCCGTTTTATCTGAACAAATCACATTGGCTGTTCCTAAAGTCTCAACTGCGGGGAGCTGACGAATAATGGCATGTTTCTTCGCCATTTTTTGGACACCATATGCTAAAGTCAATGTAACGATAACTGTCAATGTTTCTGGTACAGCAGCGACGGCTAAAGAAATAGACGTCATAAACATTTCTAGTAAAGGTTCTCCTTGGAGTTCCCCAATAATAAACACTAACGCTGCAGCAGCTAATGCGATAAAACTGATGCGTTTGCCTAGTTGATTCAATCGAATTTGTAATGGTGTTTTTTGAGCAGTGTTGTCATTTAAAAGTCCAGCAATCTTACCCATTTCGGTTTTCATCCCGATAGCGGTCACAATCGCTTTCCCACGACCAGCTGCGACTGTACACCCTTTAAACACCATATTGATTTGATCACCTAAGGCATCATCTTCTTGACTCACATAATCTGCATCTTTTTCGACCGCTTCACTTTCACCAGTCAGTGCCGATTCCTCTACTCTTAATTGCGAGGTTTCAACTAATCGAGCATCCGCCGCAATGGCTGAGCCAGATTCCAAGACCAGAACATCTCCCACAACTAGGTGTTCAGCATCCACTTTTTCAACTTTGCCATCTCGGATGACTGTGGCAGTTTGCTTGTTCATATCCTGAAGAGATTCCAACGCTTTTTCGGCATTTCCTTCTTGTACGATAGCTAATACTGAATTAATGATTACGATCGCAATAATCAACAGTCCTTCAAATAAATCCCCATGTTCGGTGGCAAAGGCAGTATAAAAAGAAATGACTGCTGCTACAAGTAAAATAATCGTAGTAAAATCAGATAAACTTCGTAAAAACTTTTTTGCCAATGACTCTTTAGGCGCTTCCTCAAATTTGTTTTTCCCTTGTTCTTGACTTCTTTTTTCTGCTTCTTGGGTCGTTAACCCCTGTTCAATTGTTGTTTTTGTTTCATTCTCCACTTCTTTCACTGTTTTCTTAAAATCATCCATCCTATTCCTCCTTTATTTTAAGCACACAAAAAAGGTACTTATTTTACTATACCATTGTTAAATTGCCTTATTCAACTATACCGCTTGTTGCTTCTCTAAAATAAGGATATCTCGTGAGCTTCTTTTTTGCAACCGCTAACAAAGTGTGTTATATTATAAGTGTAAGGAAGGAGGATACCATCAAATAAACAAAAGAATTTCTCGATAGATTAGTATAAGCAAACAAAGTTGTTAAAAGGTACAGGTTTCACCAATGAGGTCATGTGAAGTATAATCTTTTACAAATAGTGAATGCGTATGAGGCGTTAGATCATGCAGTATCTAAACCAGAAGTAACATGATACGTAAAAAAGAAGAACATGAATATCTGAAAACTGAATAGAATCAAGAGATGTTTCAACTGTTGAAGATGTAACAAAAACAAGATTTTTTGTTTATCAAGAAGAAATTCAACACGGTACTTTGCATGGGTCATGGAAAGTTACACTTATTTTGTTTATTTGATTCCTTCCGCATACGAAGAGCTGGGCTTATCGAGAGCCCAGCTTTTTTTGTCGCCTGAGTTTATTTATCTTCTGCAATAAACGAATCCATGTCTCCTACACTTTTTAATTCCAACTAAAACAAAGAATAGAAAAAAATCAGTCAAAGAACCCATTTTTCTAGTTGAGGATTCTTTGACTGATAATTTATAATGGGCAATTACTGCCATTTTGTTTAATTGTATTGAAACAGCTTTTTTATCTTTATTTGACAAACATTGCATCGCCGAAACTAAAGAAGCGATAACGTTCATCAATAGCATGTTGGTAAGCTGCTAATGTTAATTCTCGTCCAGCAAAGGCACTCACTAACATGACTAACGTTGATTTTGGTAAATGGAAGTTTGTTGAAAAGGCCTCTACTACTTTAAATTGATAACCTGGTGTGATGAAAATATCTGTCCAACCACTATCTGCTTTGATTTCACCATCAAATTTAGTTCCAATCGTTTCAAGTGTACGGATCGAAGTCGTTCCTACGGCGATGATCTTGCCACCATTTTGACGGACTTGATTTAAGCGACTTGCTGCTTCTTCTGTTAGACGATAAAATTCACTGTGCATGTGGTGTTCTTCAATCTTGTCCACACTGACCGGCCGGAATGTTCCTAAGCCTACGTGAAGTGTCAAATAGACGAGTTCTACCCCTTTTGCTTCGATTTCTGCTAACAATTCTTTGGTAAAATGTAATCCAGCTGTAGGAGCTGCTGCTGACCCGTTTTCTTTTGCATAAACAGTTTGGTAACGATCTGGATCCTCTAAACGTTCTTTGATATAAGGAGGTAAAGGCATTTCGCCCAATGATTCCAACGTTTCAAGAAAAATACCTTCGTATTCAAACTCAATGATTCTTCCGCCATGTTCTAATTCTTCTTTGACAACTGCTTGTAAGCGACCATCACCAAATGTAATTCGTGTACCTACCTTCGCACGTTTTGCCGGTTTGATCAACGTTTCCCAAGTATCTCCTTCTGTATTTGTCAAAAGTAATACTTCGAGGTGTGCACCTGTTTCAGTTTTTTCACCATATAAACGAGCTGGCAACACACGTGTATTATTCATCACTAGCGCATCTCCTGGATGCAATTCTTCTAGGATGTCATGGAAATGTTTATCCGACATTTCCCCAGTTGTACGATCTAAAACTAGTAACCGAGAATGGTCACGGTCTTTTAGTGGTGTTTGAGCGATCAACTCTTCTGGTAAATCAAAGTCAAAATCTTCTGTTGTTAACATATCGTCACTCACTTTCTATCTTCTGCCTTGTCATTCTAACATTTTTACTGTTACCTTGGCAAAACCCGCACTCGAAAAAAGAAGAAAGAGAAACGAACGAACAAACCGATTTCTTGCAAATAATCGTTTTATTTTTTTATAGATTTGATTGCATCATTGATATGATTGAGTTCAAAACGTTCAATTGTGCCTCCAAATTCCGTAGTGATTAAGTCATTCAATTTCTTTGCATCCATTTCTTTGACAATCGCTAAGACCCCTTCTTGTCCTTCTGGGATACAGTTAGCAATATAATGAAAAACATTTTTAGATTTTTTCTCTGCATGATGCGCTTGCCCAAAACCAATGACATCGCCAATTGCCCAGCCAAAGATCGCCCCTAATGGACCACCGATAAAGCCAATGATAATACCTAAAATACTATCACGCCACTCATTCTTTTCGCCTGAAAGATTCTCAAAATCCATCACTGTAAATCCTCTTTCGTCAAACGCGCGTTGAGCTAACATTACTTGTTGAACCTCAACATCTGGTTTTAGATCATTTCTTTTAAGTTTATTGAACACTTCTAAGCAGTGAACATCTTCCGCCATGTTGATCACTATTAGTGTATTTTCCGGCTCTACTTCGATGTTTGGATCTAGAGCTAGATCTTCCATTTCATAAAAAGAAGAATAATCATTTAGATCACCTGAAGCAATTTTAGCCATCAACATTTCTGACTTATTGAGTTGATCGTCAGATACTTTTTGAAAGTGGCCCATTTGATCCTTGATTTCTTTGTATTGATCTTCCGTCAAGACTTTTCCATTTTCAGTATTTCTATAATATTGTGCCATTGTCTTTTCAGCTCCTTCAAATAAATTGGATAAACATGTTCTACTAAAAAAATACATCAATTAAGTGACACTTTTTTATTTATTTTTTTTGTAATTATAAAATAAATAAATAAAAAAATGCCTGAGTTTCTCACTCAAGCATTTTTTGGTCTTTAACATTTATTTCTTCAAATGATAACTATACGTACTTATCACGATATTTTCTCGCCAAGATAAACGAAGTCTTAATCGTAAACTTGTTTGATTGTGTAAGATATTTTGCCAACGACGGTTTGGTACAAACTGTGGAATCAATACTGTCGTCGTATAGTTTTGTTTTGCGGCATTTTTACTTACCAGATCAACGTAGCGGATAATTGGATTTTCAATGGAACGATAAGAAGAATGAACAACTGAAAAACGGACATCAGGAAAATGTTTCTTAAAGTCTGCTTCAATTTCTTTTTCTTTTGCTATATCTTCATCCAATGACACGTGCATGGCCACCACATAATCCCCGATCGAACGAGCATAATTGATCGCACCGATGTTAACACGTGTGACATTTCCTACTAAAACCAGCACGGTATTTCCATCATAGTCATGTAACTTGGCGTCCGTTTCAAGTCGCAGCTGTTCTGCTACCTTTTTGTAGTGATCATGAATGCGATAGAAAATATACATCACAATTGGCATGATGATAAAGAATGGCCAAATATCACCTAAGCGGTAAACGAACAAAATCGCAATGATCGCATAAGAGATAAACGCACCTGTGATATTTGCAATAGATTTTCCTAACCAGTTCTTTCCTTCTTTTTTCCATTTAACGACCATTCCTGTTTGCGATAGCGCAAAAGGAATAAATACACCGATCGAGTATAACGGAATCAAACGTTCCGTTGAACCATGGAAAATAAATAAGAGAATGATCGAACCAAAAGCTAATGTCATGATCCCATTTGAGTACCCTAAACGATCGCCACGATCTTGATACATATGTGGCATGAACTTATCTTTTGCCAAATTGTATGCTAATACTGGGAATGCAGAGAATCCAGTATTGGCAGCAACCGCCAAGATCAAAGCGGTAGCAAATTGTAATACATAATACAATACGCCATGGCCAAAGACAGCTTTCCCAATTTGAGACAATACAGTAACTTCTTTTTCAGGTACGATCCCATACCAATAGTTGATGAACGTGATACCGACAAAGAAGAAGCCTAAGATCAAAGCCATCATTGTTAAAGTTGCTGCTGCATTTTTTGCTCGAGGTTTCTTGAAAAATGGTACGGCATTACTAATTGCTTCAACCCCTGTTAAAGAAGAAGAACCAGAAGAGAATGCTCGCAAAATCAATGCGATCGACACCCCTGGGATTGCAGCTCCAGGTAAGGCTGTTGCATGTAATGGTACGGCACCAGTAATGATATTAAAGAGTCCGACCGCAATTAGCAACGTAATCACAATGATGAACGTGTAAACAGGGAATAGCAAGAAAGAAGCCGATTCCCTTAACCCGCGTAAATTCAGCATCATCAAGAGCAATACGATCGCAACTGAGATTGCTACTTGGTGACCATACAATGCGGGAATTGCCGAGGTAATCGCTTCGGCACCAGCTGACACGGAAACAGCTACCGTCAACATATAGTCGATCAACAAGGAACCTCCAGCGATCAACCCGGCATTTTTCCCAAGGTTTTCACTGCTGACGACGTAAGCTCCTCCGCCTTGAGGATACGCGTGAATGATTTGACGGTAAGAGAGAGTTAATGAAATCAATAGAATAATAACAAATGCTGCAATTGGCAGTGAATACCAAATGGCTGCAGTTGACAAGGCAACTAAAACAACCACAATCTGCTCTGTACCGTAAGCAATGGATGATAGGGCATCCGATGACAGCAATGCTAACGCGGCAAAACGAGTTAATTTATGCTCGTCGTTTTCAGCAGATTTCAACGGCTTACCTACTAACAACCTTTTTAAGTAGTCCAATTTTTTTACTCCTTTACACACATATTTACTTCAAAATTATTATTGTCAAAATTAAAAAAAATTTATCTTAAACAAGATGTTATAGTACGCTCCCATAATATAAAAGTCAATAAACTTTCATAAAATTAATTGAAAAAAATTAGAAAAAAAACAGTATTTTTTTCAATCGTACGTTAAATTAGCAAATGCCTTACATTTCAACGACTTTTTCCCTTTTCTGTCAAAAAATGTAACATCTCACTCATCGAGATTTTTCTTTCCTATTCAATAAAAACTTTTACTTTTCGTAGAACTTGAACAACCAGCACTTTCCAAAAAATAAGTAAACGGACTGTGATTTTTTCTAGCAATAATCAATCATTGTGGAATCAGCCATAACAAACTTTACTTTTCTATTTTCAATTTTTTCAATTAAACTCGTTGTTTCTACAAAAAGAAAAAAATAGCTCCTCTGATCACCTAAGCTCTGTTAATAAAATAAAGGCCTTGTCAGACGAAAATACATGACTATTTCTGTCTAACAAGGTCTTCTTTTTTCAAACTGGTTATTGCTTTAACTACTAGTGGAAAATATGACTCTGATGTGCTGCTTCTTTGAATTTGACCATTTTTTCTTGGACATAAGGCGCAACAGCCGTTCCAATAACACCAAAGCTAACGAATAGACCAATCATGATCCAAATCGCATTTGCAGCATTTGGCCAATAGATTCCTCCTGCTGATTCTCGTAATAGATTAACCGCATGAGTGAATGGCAAGAATGGATTGATCATTTGGAAGAACTTCCCTGATACTTGGATAGGATAGTTCCCACCTCCACCAGAAATCGATAGCACGAGGATAATGATCGCAAGTCCCTTTCCAACATTATCAAATAGCGCCGCTAAAACATACACGATCATCATAAAGGCTAGCGAGATCAAAACGGCAAAGGACACGCTGTAAACTGGATTATGGACATCTACACCTAATAAAAAGATATTTCCTAAAGTAACGATCAAACTTTGTGCGATAGCCATCGTTAAGAACGTGAGCATTCGAGCAACAAATTGTTCTCGTTTTGTAAAATTGTTTCTTTCTTTTTTACCGAGATAATAATCGGTTGTCGCTACACTTGAGAGTAAGACAGCTCCCACCCACAAGCAAAGTGCTGTATAAAATGGCGTACTTGCCGATCCGTTGTTTGCAATTGGATACATCGTATTGGTTTTTAATTCTACTGGTTGCGTAAAGAAGTCACTCTCTTTCGTGGCATCTAGTTTCAATAATTTGATCACTTCTCCTAGATCAACTTCTTTTTCTCCTTTACGAATAGCATCTGCTGCTTTTTGGATACCTGTCTTGATGTTTGGCCAATCATTATTGATCAAATCAGCTGCTGCATTTACTGCCGTTTCAACTTGTGGCATTTTTTCATTCGCTGTTGTCATCGTACTTGTGATTTCATTTTTGATCGTTGGCCAGTCATTTTGGATAAAGTTAGCAGCTGTACTCAATTTGTTGGCTAACACTGGCAAATCATTATTATACAGATCGGCTCCTTTATTGATCCCATTGACGATCGTTTCCATATTACCATTCAACATGGTGTTTGCATCATGGATCTCTTGTCCGATCGCTGGCATTTCTTTTTGGTACTTCTCTAATATCGCCACTGCATTGGTCACTGTTGCTTTTGTTGAATTTAACAGCGAATCAAAATCGATTTGGTCAGCCTTGCTTAACGCACCTTGAGCTGTTTCAATCGTACTGATGACTTGATTTAATAGTGAATCCACAGTTGAACTGACTTGGTTCACATCGATTCCAGAAATCAAGTTATTGACATTTTTAGCAGCAGTTTGAATTTGCCCTAAGATATTTCTTACGTTATCGATATTTCCTTCTTGAATGGCTTGTTTCAACGCTGGCAGGCGATTTTGTAAGCCGCTTAAAACTGGTTTGATACTATTTAATGTATCAATTATTTTTTGAAGTTTGGTATTACCCATTTGATTCTGTAACTGTGTCAAAAAGGTAATCAACTGATCAATCGCTTGTTGCTGTGCTGGTAAACTATTGTAGAGATTATCCAATAATTTGAGTAAGTTTCCCTTCTCTTCTTCCGTCAATTGATTATCTGCAATTGCCTGATCGACACTCGCTGTGAATGAATCAATAGACGTTGCTACCTGACTAATCGATTGTATCGTTGTATTCACACTTGTTGTGATACCTGGTAATGCGTCTTTTAATTGCTCTGCACCTGATTTTGTTTGAGTAGCTAGGTCGTTTGCTTGTGTTTCTAATTTCTTCACGTCAGGTAAGATTTCTTGGACTTGTTGAATGATCGACAACCCTTGTTTCGCTTCAGTGATTCCTTGATCCATCGTTTCTTGGATCGATGAAAAATCCTGATCGATCTCAGCAATTTGTCGACCTGCATTTTGGATTTCCGGTATTTTTTGTTGTAAATCTAAAATGATTTTCGCTTGCTCTTGGAGCTGTGGCATTTTATCATTCAGTGCAACCACTTTTTGTCCCATTTCATCGACTTGTGGGAGATAGTCCACAAATTCATTGGCTTTGTTTAACTTTTCTTTAATAGAAGGTAGTTGTTTTTGTAAATCGAGTACTTGTTGCGTATAACCGTCGATCGTATCAAGGTTCTCATCCGTTGAAAGTATCATTGATTTGACCTTATTGATACTTACTAGATTCGAATCAATGTCATAACCGATCTCGTTAAAGACCTTCAATAACGTTGAACTAGCTGTCTTGATAAATTCATCTGTAATCTGGGTTTGGATCGCAGAAGCTCCTTTATCGGTGATCTTAGGAGCAATCGCATTGATTTTCTCATTCACCGTGTATTCGATTTTTGGCTTTCTGATCTCTCCACTCGTAAAACTTAACAAGTCTTCTGAGAAATCCTTCGGTAAGTAGATTCCTGCATAATATTTCCCAGAACGAACCCCTTGTTCCAGTTCTGCTTTTGAGTCAACGAATTGCCATCCGAGTTGTTTATTGTCATGAAGTGATTTGATCACTTCTTTCCCAATTGCGACTTCTTTCCCTCGAAATTCTGCCGGTTGATCTGCACTGTAAACCGCAATAGGCAATTCACCGGTATTTCCGTAAGGATCCCATAACGCTTTGATGTTGAACCACGCATATAATGAAGGGATAATCATAATTGCAATGATCAAAAGTGTAGCAATTGGATTTTTAAAAATTCTTTTCCAGTCAAGTAGATATAATTTTAATGTGTTTTTGATTGACCGCATAAATATCCCCTTCTTCTTTTTTCAGCTGCATTACTTTACCATGTAAATCATGTAATTTTCAATTCCCTTTTTTCAAAAAGCTCGATAATTTAGACATAATAGTCAAACTGTCCGATTGTCTGACCATAGAATTGAAGAAATAGTTAAATTTTACATGTACCACTTTACCATTAAATAAAGCAGAAAGAAATTTTCATGCTAAAAATCAGAAGAAGAAAACGCATCCAGAAAAAGTTTGCTCCTTTTACCAACCCAGCTCTAATCATAAGTTAATACGATTTTACCTGCAGAGGGGTGTCCTTCAAGTTGATGGTGCGCCCAGATTAAATGATCAAGAGTTGCAGCTAATTCTTCTGCTACAAAAATATGGTAATTTCCTGTTTTATATGCAGCAATTAAATGAGTCAAAGCTTCTTGATCTGAGTATTCTTTTCTAGGAACAAAAGTCTCATAAAACCCATTTTTTTTCTGACGAGATGCAAGGGAAGGCAATTCGTTCAACGCAACATAATGACCTTCTTCTTTCATAATTTTGATAGCCATGTCTCCCGCGATGCTTCCTTTCGTCGCATCGATCACAATATCTGCTTGATTACTGAATACTTCTCCAGGATTTTCTTGATCATAAGAAGAAAAATGAGTAACGCCTAAACTTAGGACTAATTCTTCATTTGTCTTTGATGCACTAGCTAACGTCCGAATCCCTTTTTGATGAAGTAATTGGATCAAACTAGTTCCTACGCCTCCTGAAGCTCCGGTCACCATTACCGTGTCAGTTGGTTGGATCGTTAGCAGATGATTAATTACATTGTAAGCAGTGATCCCCGTCGTTACCATTGCAGCCGCTTCTACCCAACTCATTTCATCTGGTATTTTAGCCACTTTACTTGCTGGTAAGACGATTTCTTCGCCGTAAGCACCTGACACAGGATGAACGACTACACGGTCCCCCACAGCAAATGAATCGACGTCACTTGCTACTTCCGTCACGATTCCTGCACCATCATTCCCTAATACGTAAGGGAATGTTAAGGTTCGAACTTCCTTCATCTTTCCTGAACGCAAAGCGACATCATAAGGATTGATACTAAACGCTTTCAATTCCACACGAAGATGATTTGGCGTGACCTCCCTTGGTGTGTCTGCTATTTCTTGAAACACCTTTTCAGCTGGCCCATAACCACTAATAGCAAACCTACGCATCTCTACCCCCTCCTTTTCTTCTAGTTTACGTGTAACACCACTATTTGACAAAAAAACTGTTTTAATCGCATCGGTGGCCTTTCTTTTTCATAGAGAACAAGAGAAGGACTAAACATTTTTAGAAACAAAATAATTGTTTTATTTCTCACACTATGTTAAGGTATCTACACTAAACCGTAATTTTTACGATTTGAAAAATTAAAGAGATTATTGGAGGAAAATATGGCAAAAAAATCAAAAATTGCAAAAGCTAGAAAACAACAAGAAATGATTGCCCGCTATGCTGATTTACGACAAGAGTTAAAAGCGAATAAAGATTATGAAGCCTTACGTCAATTACCTTTAGATGCACGCCCTGAGCGTTTGAAAAACCGTGACTTGATCGATGGACGTCCTCGCGGATATATGCGAAAATTCGGCATGTCTCGTGTGAAATTTCGCGAACTAGCTCATCAAGGACTGATCCCTGGTGTCAAAAAAGCTAGTTGGTAATTAGTATTAGACAGACGAAAGATATTCTGGCAAAATAGCAGTCACTCTCTGAATAAGATAAACTAATCAAACACATATAAAAAAAGCCGTAAGGACTAAAGATAGGAAAACTATTTTTGGTCCTTACGGCTTTTTTATAAGTTGAACAATGCTGACTCAACTTTTTTCTTATCATTATCCAGCATTTTTTATTAAGAGTCAGAAACGACCGTATAGCGATTGACATCATTAACGCTCAGATCCAACGATTTCTCTTATAACCTTTGTTGATTGACATTCAAGATAATTAGCTTGTTCCTTTTATATGTAAAGGCATAATGTGCTTATTTAGCGACAGGGGTCAATGCTTCGATACCTACACTGATTTTAAGTGCATGATCGACTTCTGACATAATTCCTCGATCTAAATGACAAACTTTTTCTTTTAATCTTGATTTATCAATTGTTCTGATCTGTTCAAGTAAAATGACAGAGTCACGTTCGATTCCAGTACCAGTTGCTTTTATTCCAATATGCGTAGGCAATTTAGGTTTGGCCATTTTGGCAGTAATGGCCGCCACAATAATCGTTGGACTAAAATGATTCCCTAAATTATTTTGAATAACTAAGACAGGTCGTGTCCCGCCTTGTTCTGAACCCACGACTGGAGAAAGGTCAGCAAAATAAATGTCTCCTCTTTTTACCATAGGATTCTCCTTACTCTTCATATTCTCTAGGAATGCGCGTTCCTAGTACACAGGCTACCTCATAGTGGATCGTACCTAATTGATCCGCTACTGCTTGCATCGATATCTCTTTTTCCTGATTTTTACCAATCAAAGTAACCTTTGTTCCCAGTGGAACCTCCTGAGGTAAACGGATCATAATTTGATCCATACACACACGTCCGACAATTTCACATAAATTTCCATCCACTAGGACGGAAAAGCCTTGCATGTTTCGTAACCAGCCATCCGCATAGCCAATCGGGATCGTCCCGATCCACTCTGGTTGATCGGTAATATAGGTTTCCCCGTAGCCGATGCCTTCACCTTTAGCCAAACGTTTCACTTGGATCAACTCGGAAACTAACTCTAGTGCGGGTTCCAATGGATACGGTTCTGGCAGTGCATGCCCTGAAGGATTTAACCCATACATTGCTACACCAAAACGAATCATGTTACCAATTTTTTCCTCATGCCATAAAGCAGTAGCACTATTACTTACATGAACATACTTAGGTAAAGCAGGCAATGCATCGATTGTCTCTATAAAACGTTGATGTTGCTGTTGCCAATACGTTTCATCCGCTTGATCAGCCGTTGAGAAATGGGTGAAAATCCCTTCCCATTCCAATACAGCACTTTCTTGAATAAATGAAACTGCCTCTACGACTTCTTCAGGTGTCAAAAAACCAATCCGTCCCATGCCGGTATCAACTTTCAAATGAAGTGCTAACGCATGTTTCAGCTTTCTTTCTTGCAGATATTCAACAGCCTGTTCTAACCATTCTTTGTTTCCTACAGTGATCGATAAATCATGGACAACCGCTAAAGTCAATGCGTCAATGGGAACCATATTCAACACTAAAATAGGTTGTGTGAATCCCGCTTCCCGCAATTCAATCCCTTCGTCTAGATTAGACACACAAAATCCAGTAGCACCTCCAGCCAGTGCAGCTTCTGCTGTCTGGACTGCTCCGTGCCCGTAACCATTTGCTTTGACTACAGCAAATAGCTCTTTTCCTTTTGGTAATCTAGCAAATTCTTTTTTGACATTTTCAGTAATAGCTTTTGTATGTATAATGACTCTTGTAGGTCGGTGCCAAGCGACAACCATGATTTTTCCTTCTTTCTAATCTTCTAAAATAATTTGTGCAAACGCTAATTCATCCGTATGCGTGATACTAACAAAACAAGTACCTGAATGAGGTGATTTTGTGACTACAGGTTGTCCTGCATCATTTTTTAAAATTTCAATTTCTTGAAACGTCACCTTACCAATACCAGTTCCCCACGCTTTTGAAAAAGCTTCTTTGCAAGCGTAACGCCCTCCGAGAAATTCTACTTGTCGGTGAAAAGGCAGGATTTGAAATTGCTCGATTTCATTTGGCGTCAACACTCGGTCGATAAAATTTTGTTTTTCTTTGATGATCTTTGCAATCCTTGGTAACTCAACTGCATCAATCCCAATTCCTTTAATCATAGACTCTACTCTTTTCAAAAATTTTAGAACACTCTCATTCTACCAAATTCTCGGTATTTTACCACCAATATGTCCATAAATAACTAAAAAGAAAGCTCCTCTTAAAAAAGAGAAGCTTATCATTTATTATTAATCGTTATTTGTACGGATCACAAATCCACGTTTTTTATCGTTTTGACGCTTACCGCCATCTTTTTGATGGTTATTATTTTTACTGTAGCCACCTTTTGATTTGTTGCCACGGTAGTTGTTATTATCGCGTCGATTACGGTTATTTCCGCCGCCACGTTTGCCATTTTTATTATAGCCTTTTTTCTGCATTGGCAATGGACGTTCTGGAGTGATTTTAACTGGTATTGCATCAGAAGGATCCTTCGCAGTCGTTTTTAGTAACAAAGCTACTAAATCTTGTGCAGAATACTCTTCAAGCAATTTATCTGCTGTTTGCAAATACTTGTCTAAGCCGTTTTCTTCAAGCTTAGCTTCAATTTGTTCCACTGCAGCACCTAGTTGTCCCTTGAATGCTTCTTTTTCAGTTGGCGGACGTAGAGTAGCCATCCGTTTTTTCGTTAAGTTCTCAATAACATGTAGGTAGCTCATTTCGTTTGGCGTAACGAATGTCACTGACATCCCGCCTTTACCCGCACGACCTGTACGTCCGATACGGTGAACATAACTTTCTGGATCTTGTGGAATGTCATAATTGTAGACGTGAGTCACGCCTGAAATATCCAAACCACGTGCAGCTACATCCGTAGCAACTAAAATATCTAAATGACCATTTTTAAATGAACGTAAAACACTCATTCGTTTTTGTTGTGAAAGGTCCCCATGGATTCCTTCTGCACGATAACCGCGAGCTTCTAATCCACGTGCCAATTCATCAACACGTCGTTTTGTACGACCAAAAACAATCGTAAGTTCTGGTGTTTGGACATCGAACAAACGTGTCATGATATCGAATTTTTCATATTCTTTTGCTCGAACATAATATTGATCGATTAAGTCAGCTGTCATTTCTTTCGCTTTGATCTTCACGTGTGTTGGTGATTTCATGAATTTCACGCCGATATTTTTGATTGCAGGTGGCATTGTTGCTGAGAATAATAATGTTTGGCGTTCTTCAGGTACTTTTGAAATAATACTTTCAATATCTTCCAAAAAGCCCATGTTCAACATTTCATCTGCTTCATCTAGAACTAATGTTTCCACTGTTCCTAATTTCAATGTGTGGCGGTTGATGTGATCCAGCATACGTCCAGGTGTTCCTACGACAATATGTGGACGATCTTTCAATCCACGGATTTGGCGACCGATATCAGCGCCTCCGTAAACAGCTTGTACACGTACTCTTTTATCACGACCAAGACGATAAAGCTCTTCTTGTGTTTGGATCGCTAATTCACGTGTCGGTGCAATGACTAACCCTTGCAATTCGTGGCGATTAGTGTCGATTTTTTCTAACATCGGCAAACCAAAAGCAGCCGTCTTACCAGTCCCTGTTTGTGCTTGTCCAATCACATCTTTTCCAGACAATGCTAAAGGGATTGTTTCTGACTGGATCGGTGTTGCTTCTTCAAAACCAGCACGCTCTACTGATTTCAATAATTCTGGTGATAATTCTAATTCTTTAAATTTCAAATGAATCCTCCTATATGGTTGTTAACTGAGGATGTAGCTTAATTTTTGCTACCCCGTCGATTGTTCGGTCAAAGTGTTTGGTTCTTTTTGACAGTGGCCACGTACGTTTTTACTCATTCTTAGCCCCTGTGGCACCACCGAAAAATCACTTTGCGAAGTTTAGGCATTAGAAAAGCCAAACGGGTCGCGTTCAGCTTTATCATTGTTATGACATCTGGCTCTAGCAATTTACATAAACGAAAGAACCAGTCCAATTTCTCTTCATCTTTCGGCAATAGGTTATTCTAGCATAATTTCTTATTTTCTGCAAGTTTGCAGTTTATTATTTCATTCCTTGCAATTGTTTAACGACATCAATCAATCCCATTCCATTGCTTCCTTTTAAAACGATGCTATCTTCCGGACGTATTTCTTCTTTCACCGTTGCAATGAGTTGTTCTTTATCTGTTTCAAAATATTGTACGTATAAATCTGGATACTTTTCGTTCAACTTTTCATATAATGCTTTCATTTGGGGCCCATATAAATAGACTCCCGCAAAATCAGCTGGATCAAGATGTTCAGCCATACTTGCGTGCATCTTCAAAGCATCTGGTCCTAATTCCAGCATGTCCGCAAGTACAGCAAGTCTTCTCCCTTTTGTTGGTAAGTTGGCAAAAGTATCTAAGACCAATCCCATTGCTGTAGGATTCGCATTATAGACATCACTTAGAATCCCCGCACCATTTCCAGCACTTAGCCACTCCGTACGATTTTGCGTCACTGTGACACTTGCTAAACCTAGACGGATGGCTTCCGTTGGCAGACCAAAAAATTGCCCAACAGCATAAGCAATCAACGCATTGGTGACATTATAACTTCCAGGAAGAGGAATCATGAACGATTCATCATTGACGATAAAATGTGTGGCTGTTTTCTCTTCACTCGTTACCTCCGCCTGTAGCTGCCCTGTATTTAATCCAAACGTTTCAATTTTTTGGGTCAAACTTTCAGTCAAAGGTTTCAATAATGGTTCTTCTTCTGGGATAATCAACAGCCCATCTTCTCTCAAACCATCAACAATCTCCATTTTTGCTTGCGCGATTCCTGCTCGTGAGCCAAGGTTTTCAATATGTGCTTCACCAATCATCGTAATAGCCGCTACTTTAGGTCGGGCAATCAAAGAAAGCTCAGTGATCTCTCTGGCATGATCCATCCCCATTTCTAAAACGATTTTTTCGGTATCCATCGGCATGTGCAAAATCGTATAAGGCAATCCAATATTATTGTTGTAATTTCCTTGTGTTTTATAGGTTTTGTACTTTTGAGCTAAAACTGAAGCAGTCAAATCTTTTGTCGTTGTTTTCCCATTACTTCCCGTAATTGCCACCACTTCAGCCCCAACTTTCGCTAGGTAGTACTTCGCCATATCTTGCATTGCTTTTAGTGGATCATCCACAAGAATCACTCGAATCCCACTAGGTGCTTTTGTCGCTTCCAGACTCCAAAAAGTAGCAACCGCTCCATTATCCATGGCTTGTTGGATAAATTCGTGTCCATCTCTTGCTCCTTTTAGCGGCACGAACAACCCACCTTTTTCAATCTTGCGACTATCGAACTCCACACCTGTGATTTCCGTTAAATCATTCATTACGCTTCCTACAGCTTGAGCGATTTCTTGTACTGTTAGTTTCATAAAAAACCCGCCTTTTCGCATTTAGAAGCCGGAACAAATGTGAATGACATTCGCTCCAGCTTCTATTTTTAATTGTCTATTCGTTTGCTTCAAAAAAACCTTGTCGTTGATTAAAACGATTGATTCCTAATTGAATCAATTCTTCGATCAAATCGCCATACTTCAAGCCCATGTTTTCCCACAATAATGGATACATGCTAAATTGCGTGAATCCAGGCATTGTATTTAACTCATTTAGGAATAGTTCATTTTTATTCGTCAAGAAGAAATCACAACGGCTCAAGCCACTCCCACCTAGCATTGTATACGCAATTTTTGCATATTCCTGCGCTTTTTGATAGACCTCTTCCGGTACTTCAGCTGGGATTTGCATTTCAATCTTATTGTTGATGTATTTCGCATCATAATCATAGAATGCAACATCTTTGACTACTTCACCAGGTAACGTGGTACGCACGTCTTCATTCCCTAAAACAGCTACTTCAATTTCACGTGCTTCGATCCCTTGCTCAACGATCGCACGAGAATCATATTGATAAGCTAATGCAAGCGCATTTTGCAGTTCTTCACGGTTCTCCGCTTTAGAGATCCCTACACTTGAACCCATATTTGCTGGTTTGACAAACATTGGGTAAAGCAAAGACCCTTCACATTGATCAAAGATTTTTTTAGGATTTTCTTTCCATTGATTTTTCAAAACAGGGACATAAGGAACTTGTGGCACCCCTGCCGCTTGCAAAATGTATTTGGTCATGATCTTATCCATTGCACAAGCACTTGTTAAAACGCCAGCGCCGACATATGGCAAGTTCAATGTTTCCAAAAATCCTTGAATCGTTCCATCTTCACCATTAGGTCCGTGTAAGACAGGGAAAACAATCGTTCCTTCTTCTTTGATTTCTCCAGGATTGATCACTCTTCCCGTAAAGCCATCTGTCACTTTTCCGCTTGGGTCCCATGTCAAATGTAAGTCTTCTTTGCTCGCTGGTTTCTCTGTTAACAAAGGGCCTTTCACCCATTGACCTTCTTTGCTGATAAATATCAGTTGAACTTGATAGTACGTATAATAAATAGCATTTAAGACTGAAAACGCTGAAAGAACTGAAACATCATGTTCTGCACTGCGTCCACCATATAGTAAAGTAATCTTCAAAAGATTGTCCTCCCGTATCCAATATCTTTCACTTTTACTTCATATTTTAGCACAAAATCAAAAGAATCAAACAGCTTATTTTTCAAAAAGTCGATAAACTTATTTGTTAAATCAAGAAAAAAGGCACGGCATCGCTGCCTGCGCCTCTTTTTCGATTGTTGTTTTTCATCTATTCCATCTTTCGTTCATCAGGGACAATCCCTTGATTTAACAACCATTTATGGAAGAACCATTCTCCTATGCCAATTAATAAAGCAGGAATCAAAACTTTCATCCAGATGTTCGTCATATCATTCATAAAATAAAGATATACCCACAAAATGACTGCGGAAGAACCGGCATCTGCGATCGTCGCCGCAATATTCCCCACCTTTCGCAGAATGAGTAAATCACCTAATACATAAATCATCACAACGATAATGACCCCAACAATTGTCGAATCCATGAAGCTAACTCCGTATAATCCTGTTAATACGATCCATAAAATCGCCCAAATCATGATTGCTTTTACAATTAATGCTTTTACATGTTTCATTTTCCACTCTCTCCCCTCAGATTAGAAAAAAATTAGATAATAAAATATCTTTAATTATTTTATCATTTTAAAGACAATACAAGCAAAGATATCGTACTAATTGAGGGGAAAACAAACCTATTGTCGCTACTCGTTGTTTGAAGATAACTTGACTTGTTCAAGTGCTTGAATTAATGCCTGTCTAAAGTTTTGATGATCTTGAGTGGTAAAAGGTTTAGGTCCTCTAGTCCGCAGACCTGCTTTGCGCAACCTTCCACTTTGGTAACGTTGTTCTAACAAGGAGTCAATCGTTGTTGCACTAAATTCTTTACCCGTTTGATGAAACACTCGTACCCTCTTTGGTAAAACTAAAGAAGCTAACCCATAATCTTGTGTGATTAGAATATCTCCTTTGCGAATCAATCCTACAATGCGGTAATCTGCGCTATCTGCGCCTTGATCAACGTACACAAAATGAACATACGCTGGATATTCTTTATGGGTGTAATGAGCCACGCTCGTCACGATCATGACTTCCACTTGATACAAACCAGCAATTTCAATTACATCTTCCTTAACCGGCGAACCATCTCCATCAATTAGTATTCGCATGATGCCGCACCTCTCGTTTCCATAATAGATAAACACCCAGCACACCAAGGAGTAACCAGCTGATGTTCCCCCACTTAGCGTATTCCATTAATTGCACACTGATCGTAGGAACTCTTAACTTGTCAGTCAACTGCAACAACACTGCAACAGGTAGTTCTAGCCAACGGGTAAGAACTAGTAACAGCCCCATCAAGAGAAACTGATGGACCACACTCCCTTTGTTTTGTGTCGTAAATTTAATGATGACTCGTTGATCCATGGGAATATCCGTATCAGTGTCATAGCACACACGATTTAACCAACCGCTGATCACAGCATGACAAAAACTTAAGAAAAACAATCCAATCACAAACGCAGTCGGGATCAATAAAATCAATAAAGAGAGAGATAGCCCGATCAACTGGACGATCACTGGAGGATAGGGGAAACTACGTAAGATACGATTACCAATCAGCTTAGCGACGACCATTCCAGCTATATAAGGTAGATACATATAAGTGGCTAAATGATCAAATCCATACAAAACTCCTACATAAAATGTACTAAACAAAAAGAGAAAGTTTCCCACCATTCCACTCAAAAAATTCATGAGATTGAGCCAACTTGGAAACTGCCAATTTTTTTTGCCTCTCCCTAAATAAAAAGCGGCTAAAACAAATAAAAAGAGAAAAACATAAATTGTAAGATCAAACAGTTCTGGCTCAACGAGCAATCGTGCATTTCGAAGCAAAAACAATAAGACAAAAAACACAATGAACAGCACAAATTCTTTCGTGACAAAAATCGTCGTTTTCATCTCTTTAAAATCCAATTCATACCTAGGATAATGGCTGATGGTGTGATAAGCCATGATATAAAACAATGTATACAGCCCTAACGTCACAACGATTTGGGTCGTACCTGACAACTCGATCGAGCGAAAAAGCAAAACCAATAATAGTAGCGCAAAGATATATTTTTTGCCTGTCATATTCGTAAAACCCTGTCGCTTTTCATGGTAATTAACAGTCACATTTGCTGGAAGTAGCCAAGCTGCACTAAATCCCAATAAAATACTAGACAAATAAAACAAGGGGAAATAGAGCACACCAAAGATCCCTAATAACGAACCCGCCCCTCCCATCAAAAGAGCAATCATCAGTAATGTATAACTATCTAGACCTAAACGAATACTGCGAATCAAAAACAATCCCGTCATACGGAAAGTATAAAATAAGGTAAACGGTAAAATCGAAGCCCAGTTAGCCCCATCGCTCAAATTCAGAAATAAAAGGTAAGGAATAAATATAACCGTATTAGCTAAAATAAAAGGTGTTGATTGCGTAAAATTACGACCAAATTGTTTGATTTTCTCGAACATAAAAAAACTCCTTAGCGAGTAATTACAAAACTTATTTTTCATTCATTCTAGCATTAATCATAAGTAGAAACCAATTTTAGCCAATACTATCAACTAAGAATTCCGACTTATAACGAGCGATAACCTATTGCGACAAGTCTTCTTGTCAGTAATAGTAACGCTCAAGCCAAAACAAACCACGAAAGATTGCCCATAAAAAATAGGACATTACCCAGAATCTCTTCTGACTAATGTCCTATCTTACTGGTACTTGAGTTTTTGTGAACTCAAGCAGACAAGCCCTTCTCCACAAAAGTCTTGCCCGACACCCTTGCATTCCGGCAAGTGATCACATCATGATCTTGTGTCTCCAAAATCAATTAGGCGCATCTGTAAACCAGAGGCCTTCTCGACCCGTCGCATGTCGTTACTTTAACACATATCCCAAAGTTATGCGAGTCTTTTTTTCATTTGATAATCGACCATTTGAAATCCTTGACCAATATCCGAGATCAGTTCACTAGCCATTTCAAAACCTTGATGAAGGTAAACGGCGATGGCTTGAGCATTGCCTTGATTGACACGTAGAAAAATCTCTTTGATTCCTTGTTCTCTAGCGATAGTTTCGTACCACTGAAAAAGAGCCGACGTTAATCCCTTCCCTCTGAATTGATTCATTAAGTATAACTTACTCAAATATATTTTGGATGCTATTACCTCATAGGCGGTATATCCGACCGTTTGCCCTTGCTCTTTTAAGAGAAAATACTGCACACCTTCCGCCACTTCTTTTTCAATCTGTTGTTTTGATTGATAGATAGCCAGCATATAGTCCACTTGTGCTTGCCCAATGATCGGAACAAATGCTTCTGGCCAAACTTCCTTGATCACTGATACCAACTCGTCAATTTCAGTTGAGGTTACCTTGACTTTTTCTAACATTCTTTTTCTTTCCTCTCTTACTGCTAAAAATTTCCTTGTGCTTTCTGGAACAGATACAACATAATCAAACTATACGCACCGACAGACCAAGGTTTCAATAATAGGACAATTTGGATATATTCCTTAAAAGATATTTTAGTTAACCCTGCGACCAGACAAACCAAGTCATCAGGCGCAAAAGGAATCAACATGGTCAAACACAGTACTTTTTTGATATCCTTCGTTTTCTGTGTCAGTAATTGGTCGAATCTTTGGTACTTTTTGGGCGATAAAATAAGTTGTACAAAACTAACGCCATAATAACGAACCAATAAAAAACCAATGGCTTCACCGATAATCAATCCAATACAGCTATAAAGTAATCCCCAGCCATTTCCAAACATCAACAAGCCTGCCACTGAAGAAATTCCTCCAGGTAGTATTGGGATGATCACTTGAATGATCTGCAGGAGAATAAAAATCACTACTGCATACTCCCCAAATTGTTGGATGAAGCGTTGCAAAGAAGTGGTTGATCGAAAGATCCCATGTTGATAAGCATAAATGATTAACACCAAAAAGAACAATAAGCCAATAATCGGGATTATTCGGATATATTTATGTAAATGATTGTGATTGTTCATTTTCAGTCTCTCCACCTTTTAGCGCTACTTTTCATTAAGAATCGTTGCAAAAGTAAACGTTTCACTTGATAAATAAGTCGAAGAATCGAAAATAGCTTCTCCTATTTTCATGATTCTTCGACTTATCCTATTGGTTTCTTTGTTTTATTTATGATCCAAAAAACTAGCAACTTTCGTCGTAATCAAATCGATCGCTACGTGATTTTCGCCACCTTCTGGCACGATGATATCGGCGTAACGCTTAGTTGGTTCGATGAATTGATGATACATCGGTTTAACCACAGTCAAATATTGTTCGATCACGGAATCCAACGTTCTGCCACGTTCTTCCATATCTCGTTTGATTCTGCGGATGATACGGATATCATCGTCTGTATCTACATATACTTTGATATCCATCAAGTCACGTAGATTTTCATCTTCTAGAATCAAAATGCCTTCTAATATAATTACTTCTTTAGGCTCTTGGATGATTGTTGCTTGACTTCTTGTATGTGCAACATAATCATAAACTGGTTTTTCAATGGCGTTATAGTTCAGTAGTTCTTTCACGTGCTGAATCAGCAGATCATTATCAAAGGCAAAGGGATGATCATAATTCGTATTCAATCGTTCTTCAAAGCTCAAATGGCTTTGATCTTTATAATAAGAATCTTGTTCAAGCATCATGATGGAATGGTCTGGGAAATTATTGAAAATGGCACGACTTACGCTTGTTTTACCGCTTCCTGATCCACCCGTCACACCAATGATAATTGGCTTGCTTTTTGTCATTGACTAAAACCTCTTTCATATCCGTTTTTACATTCTTATCTATTATAGCGAAAATACACGAAAATGCTATATTTTTCTGAAAATTAATGCTTCTCGATTTCCAAAAGAGGATAAAGTTCTGCTAACGAATCAATCCGATAAGTCGGTACGATTTCTGGAATTTCCGGCAACCGATTTTTGTTAAACCAAATCGTATCAATTCCTGCCAAGTTCCCTCCTTTAATATCTGAGGTCAATGAATCGCCAATAATAACTGTTTTTTCTTTTTCAAATTGAGGAATCTGTGAAAAGACATGATCAAAAAATTCTTTCATTGGTTTTTGGGCGCCCACATCTTCTGAAACAAAAATTTTTTTGAAATAGCCCAACATTTTCGCATCAGTCAAACGTTGATATTGCGTTTTCGATACCCCGTTTGTCACAATATAAAGATCCGCTTGTGAAGATAACGTCTGAAGCAGTTCATGACTTCCCTCAATCAAATCATGCCCCTGATTCAAGTAATGTCTGTATCTTTTCTCCATAGCTAAACTATCAACTGTTTTACCAAATTGTTGAAATAGTAGTCCAAAACGACTCCCGGTAACCTCTTCTCTCGTCATATTCCCTTTTTCAAATTCACGCCATAAGTGATGATTTAATGCCTTATAACTTGTTTTCACTTCTGGTGTCAATTCAATTCCTTGCTCTGCAAATAATTCATTTAATGCTTTTGCTTCTGTCATCTGAAAATCAAGTAACGTATCGTCTACATCGAATAATAAAGTATGATAATTCATTTTTTTCTCTCCTATTTAAAATATATTTTCAATTGCTTTAATTCGGTTAATGTCAGTGAACGATAGGCACCTTCAGCAAGTTGTTCATCTAACTGCAAAGGTCCCATCATTAGTCGCTTTAGCTTTGTCACTTTTTTACCACGTGCAAGGAACATCTTTTTTACCTGATGAAATTTTCCTTCTTGTATCGTTACTCGTACTCGACTGCTGTTTTTGGATGTTTCCATGATTGTTAATTGTGCAGGTAAACAACGATAGCCACCCTCAAAAACAATTCCTGCTTGAAAAGCTTCGATATCTGAAGCTGTCACTTGTTCATTGATCTGCGCCTCATAAGTTTTGAAGACTTTTTTATCAGGCAGCAACATTTCATATCCCAACTGACCATTTGATGTCAGTAATAGTAGTCCTGTGGTATCACGATCCAAGCGTCCGACAGGATAGAGCGGCTTCGTTCGATCCGCTGAAGCAATCAAGTCTAGCACGGTCATTTTTGTTTGGTCTTTAACTGCAGTCACAGCACCACTCGGTTTATTCAATAAGTAATAGACTTCGTTTGTCGTTAAACGCTTACCTGAGACTTCGATCTCATGAATCAAACTATCCACATTTCGGTTTTGGCAAAATTCGACACAACCATCAATTTTCACTTGTTTTGATGCAAATAAACGCTTCATCTCTTTTCGAGTCGTTTGTAAAGTTTCTTCAATTAATTTATCTAAACGCATGGTGCTTTCCTTTCTTAGCCTAACAAGCATTATAACCCGAAAGAGAGTAGATGCAAATAAGAAAGCCATTGTTATTCCTTGACTTAAATTCAGATTCGCGCTACGGTTAAAGAGTAAAGTGAATTGGATTTCTCATACACAGCGTAATGACCTGGTGGAGAAAAGTTGAATCCTGACTTTCTAAAGGTAGATGCGCGCATCTACCTTTTTGCGTTTTTTAAGCGTCCTAGCCAATAATGTGCACGAGAATAGCCGTCGAAAGTTCACTTAAATAAAATCTGTTGGTCTACGTTGCCGACAGTCACATTTTAAGGAGGAATTTTGGTTATGTCAGTATCATTAGAAGTAAGTAAGAGAGAAGTACGTCCCCGTTCATTGAGAAATAAATTGCGTCATGAAGGTAAAGTTCCAGCTATTGTTTATGGGTACAATGTTGAAAGTACTCCGATTGCTATTGATGGACAAATATTCAGTAAATTATTACGTGAAAATGGCGCAAATACAGTAATCACAATGACGATTGATGGAAAAAAAGTCAACACGTTGGTTCATAAAGTCCAAACGAATACCTTTACCAACCATTTTGAACATGTGGAATTTCTATCTGTGAACATGTCAGAAGAAACTGAAGTCGAAACTGAAATCGTTCTTGTTGGCGAAGCTGCAGGTGTGAAAGCTGGTGGTGTCTTAGCACAAAACCTTTACACTGTGATCGTCTCTGCTACACCAAGCAACTTACCAGAACGTATCGAAGTTGATGTAACAAACCTAAATCTAGGCGATGCAATCACAGTAGCCGATCTACCTGAAAACAACGATTATAAAGTCGTTTCTGATGGTGAAGAACAAATTGCTGCAGTAGCAGCTCCAACTGAGGAAGCTGAAACTACTGATGAAGAAAGCGAACCAGAAGTTATTGGTTCAACGGAAGAATAACAAGTGACTTGTTCGTGTCAAAAGCGTTGGCAACCTTCGCTTTTGGCACGTTTTTTTCTCTCCTTAAAAAAAACTTATACTTTGAAAAAAAGTATACGATTTTTGTTGCATTTTTAAAAAAAGTCTATTAGAATGAACCATCGTTACAGTAAATCGTTTATCCTAAATGAAGAAATAAAACATGTCTATTCGATAAAACGAAGGAGGTTAAACAGATGTTTGAAAGTTTTGGCAGTAGTCGTAACCGGTATGCCTCTGTAGGTGTTGTATCAAGTTTACCAGATGAACTGATTGATAGTATCTGGTTTATTATTGACCTAGACCTTAAGGGAGTCATCCCCTTAGATAATATGTTAGCCTTTGATTTAATCGACAATAATGGAAAAGTAACTATGCATTTTTCGCAAGCTGGTAGTGATGTTGAGATGGGAATCGATTTACCGTTTCACTATTCATCAAGTTTCCCAAGCCAAGTATATGCTTATGATGATGGTACTAGAGAAACCATTCTTTTACCCAGCGAGATAAGACAGTATTAAGGTTCACAACCATTCGTTGTCCCTTTTGATTTGTACGCCCAGGCCAAGTAGTTGATCCTTTGAATTTATTCTTTGCGTTTCATTCTTTGAATTTATTCAGCGATTCAATTCTTGGCTTGTTTTATGATGCACATCATTGAAAATATCTTTGAAAATGAATCTGCAATACATTGAAAGTTATCAAAATTATTTCATTTTTACCTAGTAATCTCAGGATAAACACTATATACTACTAACTAAATTTTATAGACAATAAGGAGTTTAAAAAATGCGCGATTTAACAAAAGGAAGTCCAGCTAAACTAATCTTAATGTTCACCGTTCCTTTACTTATTGGTAATGTCTTTCAGCAATTTTACAACATGGTCGACATGATCATCGTTGGTCAAACATTAGGGAAAAATGCGCTGGCTGCTGTTGGTGCAACCGGAAGCTTGACCTTTTTAATCCTTGGCTTCGCTCAAGGTCTTACTGCTGGATTAGCGATCATTACAGCTCAGCGTTATGGTGCAAAAGATTATCGTGGTCTTAAGAAAAGTTTTGCTGCAAGTGTTGTTATCAGTTTGGTTGTCACTATTGCATTAACCGTCCTTAGTTTAGTATTTATTCGTCCGATGCTGCAATTGATGCAAACGCCCGTTGAGATTATTGACCAAGCACAAACGTTCATTTCAATCATCTTACTAGGGATTTTCGCATCTATGAGTTTTAACTTGCTTTCAAATGTTATTCGCGCGCTTGGAGATAGCCGGACACCACTTTTCTTTTTGATTATTGCAGTGGTTGTCAACGTTGTGCTTGATTTGATTTTCATCATTTCTTTTGGAATGGGTGTCGAAGGCGCAGCAATTGCAACGGTCATCGCCCAAGTTTGCTCAAGCCTACTATGTTTAGTTTATATCAAGAAAAAAATTCCTTTGTTGCAATTACGTAAAAAAGATTTTCACTTTGATAAAGAAGAAATTCGTGTTCATTTAAACGCTGCTCTTCCAATGGCTTTTCAATCATCCATCATCGCCATTGGCGCCATTGTCCTTCAAGCTGCGTTGAACAGTTTAGGAACAGATGTCGTAGCCGCTCAAGCAGCAGCCAGCAGAATTGACCAATTTGCTAATCAACCAATGATGTCCTTTGGGATTGCTATTGCAACATTTACTGCTCAAAATTATGGTGCAAAAGAATATGGTCGAATTTTAAAAGGTGTTAAGCAAACACTTATGATTAGTATTGGCTTTAGTGTTGTTGCAGGTGCGATCGTGATTTTCTTCGGTCATTCACTTATGCAGTTGTTTGTTTCACCGACAGAGACTCGTGTCTTTGAATTAGCTCAAACTTACTTCAACATCAATGGTTCCTTATATTGGATCTTAGCGATTTTATTTATCTTACGTTACACACTACAAGGACTTGGCCAAAGTAAGATTCCAACACTCGCAGGAATGATGGAATTAGTCATGCGTTCATTTGCAGCAATCATTTTAACTGGTTTACTTGGTTATACGGGTGCTGCAGCTGCTTCACCACTTGCTTGGGCAGGATCTGTCGCTGTTCTACTATACTCTTACTTGCGTTCAATGAAACAACTTAAATCTTTCGAGAATGAACAACAATACGCTATGGATGATCCTGAAATCCAGTACAATAGTATCCAATAAAAGAAAAAAAGACATTTCTCTCATCGATCAGATAAGCAGAAATGTCTTTTTTATTAGCAATTTACATGATGTTCCGTTCAAAAAACGAAGGAGTCTGGTTAGATGATTTTAGCGATCAATTATTATATATGATCATTTTTACGAGTATTTTCATCCGTATCTTCTACTCGAACATCTCCTTTTGTATCAATATCCAACTCTTCACGACTTACTTCTTCCGTCACTTGTTTCATATCTTCATGCTCTTTTTTGTGAATACCTACCTCTTCACGTACTACAGTATGTTTATTGACATCAATTTGTTCTTCTTTAAGAGGAATTGTAATCGTTTCGTCTTCCAAAGAATCATCTGAAATATTATCGCTTGCTTCAGCATTTACTGGTTTTCTTTCGATAACGATTTCTTCACGCTTTACAGGGACTTCCACTGTTTTAGTATCATTAACAACGTGTTTATGGATATCAACTTCCCCAGTTGTCACGTCATGGGTATTGACATCTAACTGTTCTTCTTTGAGTTGAATATTTTCATTATTTGTATTTAGTGTATCCGTTGGATCGGGCATATTTTGAGTCCGATCGTTTTCAACAACTGCTTCATTTGGCGCTTTGTAATCTTTAACCGTAATCACTATTTTCCCAGCGGCAGTATCCTCTTTGTATGAATACAATGGATCATCGTTAACAGAATCATCCGCTTTTTCTGTATACGAATCTTCCTCATAGGTGTTAGAAGTGAACGTATCTTTGATCCGTTCCCATAGCGAGCGTTCTTCATGCGTGCCTTCAACCTCATCCACATTCGTTTCTACATCAATTCCTGATAAACCAGAAAAACCAAAATTTTGAGCAGCATCTTTTGTCATATAGATAATGATATCGTCTCGATCGTATCCTTCATCACGCAATTATTCGATCACTGATAAAGCTTCTTCCCTCGTACTGTAACTACCAATAACTGTTAGATTTCTTTCATTCATGTGAATCCCTCCTGTTAATAGTATGTCTGTATTTAGTGATTCCGCTTACAGGTCTATTCTATCGGATATTTTTTTTTAGAACAAATATATGGTTTACAAAGTAAAAAAGATGCCAATCCATTCAGCTAAGTCGAATGGATTGGCATCAGTTCTATCGTTTAAAATCTTATGATCAAGAGATCCGTCCACCAAAATGAGTAGGAAGCTTCCGACTAAGGGACAAAAAGAAAGTATAAACATCGGTTTATTCGTTTTTGGTAGTGGTTAGAATGTTTTGTCTTACTTCTCTCATTTTTTTTGATCGTGAAATGTAGGATTTTGTTTATCCCAGATTCTTCATTCTGTTTTATTCGAATCGATACTGTTTTCTGCTATTTCTTGTTTTTTGATTTTAAAATAGTCCACATGCGTATGGTTATATTCTAACACCGTAAATTGAAAAGAATCAATTTGGATCACTGTACCTGTCTTGATGTTTTTTTCATGGTTCGACATAAATCCAGATAGTGTGATAAAAGTAGACTCTTCAAATTCAGGGATCGTAACGTGGAAATAACGACCAAAATCATCTAACGTCAATTTTCCTGAAACAATATAGCTCCCATCTGCTTGTTTCGCTATCAATGCTTCATCCAAATCCGTTTCATCCCGAATTTCCCCTACGATTTCTTCTAAAATATCTTCAATCGTCACTAAACCACTCGTTCCCCCGTATTCATCTTTTAAAATAGCAATATGTTTTCCTTTTTTACGCATGATCGTCAACAGTTTTTTGATGGGAATCATTTCCGAAGTAACGATTGGTTCTTCCACCAACTCATCCACTGTTAATTGATCGTCTTTAAACGACTGCTTAATCAAATCTGGTAAAGTAACATAACCAAGGACGTGATCCTTTGACCCAGAAATAACGGGGTAGCGGGTATGACCTCTTTGAATAGAAGCTTGAATCGCATCTTTCACTGTCTCACCAGCTTCAAAAACCTGCATAGAGGTTCGATCCACTTGGATATCTTTTGCCAACGTATCATCAAATTCAAAGACATTTTCTAAATAATAGTACTCTTCTTTCGTCAACTCTCCTTTTTCATAAGAATTCATAGCCACTAACGTCAATTCTTCTTGAGATAATGTCTCTTCTCCTTCTGAAACTAATTTCACACCTAATACTTTTCCTAAAGCCGCAGCAGAATGATTCAATACCCAAATAAAAGGAAACATTGCTTTATAAAAATAATGCAACGGACGTACAACAAATAAGACCACTTGCTCTGTATTCACGATACTATAACTTTTAGGTAAAAGTTCTCCGATCACCACATCGATATATGTCACTAAGATAAACCCTAACGCGACAGAAATCGTTCCGCTCAATGCTGAGCTAAACGGCAATCGACCGATCCAAGGCTCTAGTAACGCCGTCACTGAGCCTTCGCCAACCCAACCAATGATCAACCCAGTCAAGGTAATTCCTAATTGACTAGCCGACAAGTAGTTATCTAAATGATGCGTGACATGTAATGCTAATTTGGCATTCTTTACATTTTCTCTTTCTAATTGTTCTAAGCGTGAACGTCTGATTTTAACTAATGCAAATTCACTAGCTACAAAAAAAGAAGTCACCGCAATCATCAAAAATAATATGGCAAAATTAAGTACCATAACTTCCCACCTCTCTTCTCTCCCCTATTGTACCTCTTTTCGAAAAATAATTTAAATCAACGATCCACGATCACATCGGAGGTTGAGACAAAAGTGTTTAGCATCAAGAAATAAGAAGAAATTTCCGAAAATTGACAAGAAACACAAATACTTGTTTTTGATGTTGATTGTTACCTACTCGGTGCTTCTCAAATTTTTGGTAAATTCCGGCTTATTTCCGAAGATGCTGCTTTTGTCTCACCGTGAACAAGAGGTCGTGAAAAGAGTGTTTTGACCTGAGCGTTAAGGATGGAAATCTCGAAACAGCTCCCCATGTTTTGAGATTTTTTGACTTATCGCCGAAGGTCAGCTCTTTGAACACCGTTTATTCGTTTTCAGAGATACTAGAAGAGACTGAGACAAGTTTTGTCCCAGTCTCATCTTGAACAACAAAACTCTTTTAACTTAGCAAGCTTTGTCAAGCTTTTATCCAAAACTAAAATTTCATATAGCCGAAAAAAGAAGACTCTTTGTCTGATCGATTCCTTTACAATAGTTCTAGTAAAAAAATCAAAAGGAGATTATCTTATGCCCCTTAGTCAAGTTTTGAAAGAACACAAGTTAATGAAAGTATCAGAAAATAGTATTCACTTGTGGAATCGAATGTTGAAAATTCACGGCTTAAGCCAAACCTTAGCCTATTTAACTACATTTAATTATGAAACTGAAAGTATCAAAAATATTATAAACAACCTTCATTTGCCAGCAGGAACAGATAAAGAACAGATTGAAACCTTGTTAAATGTTCTGGGCAAAACGGTGGTGGAATCAGGTTTTTCATCTGATCAGGAGTTACTAACCACAATTGACCAGTGGAACGCAATGCTTAAACTAAACGGTGCTGATGAAACCTTCGCTTTTCTAGCTACCTGTAACTATAATGATTCAATGATCAAATTTATCATAGCGAATCTTTACTTACCAGAAACGATAAATCCAGTCATTGAATCAGATAAAATCATTACGGCAGAGCGATCAACTATCACTTCAGATTTTCAATCCAACCAAGAACTACTAAATACGATTGACCAGTGGAACACGAGGTGTAAAGAACGTGGCCCAAACGAATGCTTAGCATCTTTGTCTAAATTAAACTATAAAGCCAGAAGTATTAAATTTATTATGGCTAACCTCCAGTTACCAAAAACAATGGACCGATTAGCCAACACACAAAAAATAGTTGAAGCAAACAAAATGAATATAATATCGAATTTCAATCAAAAAATAAAAATAATCGCAAAAAAAAAAAACGTTACACAGCCTAAACCACATCATTAATAACCTTGAATTACCAAAGTTGGATGCTGAAATACTAAGAAAAAAAATCATTCTAAAAACTCAAAAAGTAATCGAAATTGGTGTTAAAAAACACCTCGCTAAGATGAATTTCGCATATAAAAAGACGCAAACCCAAGTTTACATAAAGCAAATGCAACAAGAACCAAATGAAATTGGCATCTACCTAGGAAAATCTCACCTAAAAGATTTAAAAAGAAAAGCAATCAATAGTATTTCAAATAAACATCTAAGCGAGCCTAAAAAAGCTAAACTCTCTTTGCAACGCTAAATAGCCCAAAAACAATGGGAGAAACATTCCAAGAAATGTCTCTCCCATTGAATACTTTATTCGCTAAAGTTTAATTTTTCCGTTCTTTTAACCACGTTTTTCTTGTTACACCAATTAGTAACGGTACTGTTTCATGCTTTACTTCACTATACTCTAAACCAAACCAAGTTTCTGGCGTGGTCGCAATTTTTTTAATTGCAAGTTTTGCTTGCATGATTTGTCGTTCCCATTTGCTGAGAGTCGTCACATTTGAGATCACTTCATCAATCAAGATAAATTGGAAATCACCGACTTCTCTTCCCGGAGTTAACGAGTAAGTCTGCGGTTGTTTTGGTAATCTTCCTTGTTTCATCAAATCATGAATGATTTGACGAACATAGACATTGATTTCTTGTTGTACTCTGAATCCTAAGAAGAGATTCACTTGTACGACAAAATCAGTATCCATCATATCGATTTGGTATTCTTTCGTATAAGGTTCATCCGTCACTTCCACATGTACGAACCAATATACACGTGCTCTTTTTGGTCGTTTGTCCAGAATCGAGTAGACAAATTGTCTACCAACTTTTCCTTCGGCCATATCTGGTACTAAGAACACCACATTAGTTTGATAAAGTGGCAATGAGTGATCATCTCTTAATTCCGCTAATTGTGGAATGTAATCTTTTAATGCCACATCTTCCGCAGCAGACTCACGGATGATATTTCCTTGTTCCCAAATAAACATGACAGCTAAAATAATGATCGCCATCAACACCGCAACAAATCCTCCGTGGAAAAACTTCACGATACTTGAGATGAAAAAGATGATCTCGATCGCACCAAAAAAGAAAGACACAATCCAGGCGAACCATTTGGAATAGTTGCTTTGGATCAAATAGAAATAAAGAAGTACCGTCGTCATCAACATCGTGACAGTAATTGAAAGTCCATAGGCTGCTTCCATATGATGTGATGTTCGGAAAGTAACCACGATCAACGAACAAGCCAACCATAAAATCAAATTAACCGCGGGAATATACATCTGACCGATACTGTTTCCTGGATACATGATTTTCAAGCGTGGTAAGAGTTTTAACTTAATCGCCTCTGATACCAATGTAAATGATCCAGTAATCAAAGCCTGTGAAGCAATGACCGCAGCGATCGTAGCAAACCCAACGCCAATAATCAACCAACCTTTAGGTAACATTTGGAAAAATGGATTGAGATTATTGATTTGTTGCACCTCTTGATTTTGATAAATATTCAGTAACCAAGCCGCTTGTCCGAAGTAATTCAATACTAAGCAAAGTTTAACGTAAGGCCAACTTAAACGGATATTTAATTTCCCCACATGCCCCAAGTCAGAATACAATGCTTCCGCCCCTGTCGTAGCCAGAAAGATGTTTCCTAAAATAAAGAGACCTAATCGATTGTCTGGACTAAAAAGTAGGCGAATCGCGTAGTAGGGGTTCAACGCTCGGATCACCGTCCAGTCTTGGCTGAAATTTATTAAACCCATCACACCTAAAAAAGTAAACCATAAAAACATGATCGGGCCAAACGCTTTTCCTACTATCTCGGTACCGAATCGTTGAACCATAAATAATACGAAAATGATGACTAATGTAATAATGACAATAATATTTTGATTGTTACCGAATCGATCAAAAAATTGTGGGATACCTCTTAACCCCTCGATTGCTGTCGTGACAGTCACCGCTGGGGTCAATACTCCATCAGCAAGTAAAGCAGCTCCACCGATCATTGCCGGAACGATCAAGTATTTGCTCCCTTTCCTGACCAGTGTATATAAAGAAAAAATCCCACCTTCACCGTGGTTATCTGCATTTAACGCAATCACCACATACTTGATTGTGGTAAGTAATGTTAGTGTCCAAAAAATCAATGACACCGAACCAAGGACAAATTCAGGATTGATACCTCGTAGTCCTCCGTTATCTTCTACGATGGCCTTCATTACATATAGTGGACTCGTTCCAATATCTCCGTAAACTACGCCCATCGCAACTAATAGACCAGCCATTGAAATTTTTTTAGTGTTGTGTTTTGTTGTCAATTGTCCCCCTCTTTTCTACTTTCGTTCACTATCGTATTTTCTTCACAAATCATTGATCTTTTATTTCATGTGATTTACTTAACTAGAGACCCCTACGAAGTGTCAAATCATTATACAAGATTTCATTTAGTAATGTCGACGGATATAGTCTGCTAAAAATGAATACACACCGAGACAAAAAAGAGCTCCTAGCAATGAAGGGATGAGGTAGAATCCTTTGATCGAGGGACCTAATTCACCAAGAACAAATTCTCCTAACCAGCTTCCTAAAAAACCGATCACTACATTTCCAGTGACACCGCCAGGTACATCCTCATTTAAGATCAATCCAGCGAACAGACCTAAAACGCCACCAACGATCAAAGTCAGAAAAAAATAAAGCATCTCGTTCCCTCCTTAAAAAATATACCTTTATTTTACGTTATTTTGAAAATTAGACCAAAGATTATGAATAGCTTTTATCCAAGTAAACTTTCCATAGGGATTTTAGCTATAAAAAGAAGGAGTAAGACATTGTCTCACTCCTTCTTTTTCAATGTAGCAAAAACAAGTATTTTTCACTGGCGTAGGCATTTCACCCTTCAGATTACTCTTTTTGCTATTTTATCGCTTAAACGATTATTTTGTTTCTTTTTCAGAACCATCTTCTGTTAACATCGCTTTTCTAGAAAGATTTACGCGACCTTGTTTGTCAATCTCAGTTACTTTGACAAGGACTTCATCACCCAATTTGACTACATCTTCTACTTTATTGACACGGTCATTTGAAAGTTGAGAGATGTGAACCAATCCGTCTTTTCCTTTGATCAAGTTAACGAAAGCACCAAATTTTTCAATACGAACTACTTTTCCTAGATAAACCTCACCGACTTTTACTTCTTTGGTTAAGTCTTCAATGATCTTGATTGCTTTTTGGATCATTTCTTTATCAGATGAAGCAATACTTACTTTACCATCTTGATCGATATCGATTTTCACACCAGTTTCTTCAATGATACCATTGATTGTGTCGCCACCTTTACCGATCACATCTTTGATCTTCGCAGGGTCGATTTGGATCATTTCGATTTTCGGTGCATATGGGCTTAATTCTTCACGAGGTGCTGCAATCGTTGAAGTCAATTCTTCTAAGATTTCCATACGTGCTTGTTTTGCTTGGGCTAGCGCTTCTTTTAGGATTTGTTCCGTAATCCCTTGGATCTTAATATCCATTTGTAGAGCAGTTATCCCGTCTTTAGTTCCAGCCACTTTAAAGTCCATATCTCCCAGATGATCTTCTAATCCTTGGATATCTGTTAAAATCGTATAGTTTTCGCCATCTGAAACAAGTCCCATTGCAATCCCTGCAACTGGTGCTTTGATTGGTACACCGGCATCCATCAATGCTAATGTCCCAGCACAGATACTTGCTTGTGAAGAAGAACCATTCGATTCTAAAACTTCTGCCACTAAACGGATTGTATAAGGAAAATCTTCTTCTGAAGGAATCACTTGTGCTAGTGCACGTTCACCTAAAGCACCATGTCCGATTTCACGACGACCAGGTGATCCCGCACGCCCTGTTGAACCAACAGAAAATTGTGGGAAGTTGTAATGGTGGATAAATCGTTTGCTAACTTCTACTCCCAGTCCATCAATAATTTGGTGTTCACCTAGTGGCGCAAGGGTACAAGCAGATAATGCTTGAGTTTGTCCTCGAGTAAACAAACCTGAACCATGCACCCGTGGCAACAAGCTTACTTCTGAAGCTAGTGGACGGATTTCGTCCAATTTACGCCCATCAGGACGGATCTTGTCGATCGTGATCAATTCACGAACTACATCTTTTTCTAAGTCCTCAGTAATTTGTTTTACTTCTTTTAGTAATTGATCTTCCTCTTCATGCCCGATAAATTTTTCGGCATAAGCTTCACGAATATCGATTTTTACTTGTTCGATATTGTCTTCACGAGCTAGTTTTTCTTCTGTCATAACAGCCGTTTTCATCGTTGCATAAGAAGCATCAAAGATTTCTTTTTTCAAATCTGCATCTACTTGTAACAAAGAAACTTCCATTTTCTCTTTGCCGACAGCTTGGACGATTTCTTCTTGGAAAGCAACTAATTCTTTGATTGCATCAAAACCAAATAGTAATGCTCCAAGCATATCTTCTTCAGAAACTTCTTTCGCACCACTTTCAACCATGTTGATTGCTTGTTTTGTACCTGCAACACTTAGTTCAATATCTGTTTGTTCCGCTTGTTCAACTGTTGGATTCAAGACATATTCGCCATTCACACGGCCGACTTCGACACCAGCAATTGGTCCATCAAATGGAATATCTGAAATTGATAATGCTAAAGAAGAACCTAGCATTGCAGCCATCGCAGGTGAACAATCTGTTTCAACACTCATCACGATGTTGGTTACTTGAACTTCGTTACGGAAGCCATCCGCAAACATTGGGCGGATCGGACGGTCGATCAAGCGAGCCGTTAAAGTTGCTTCTGTACTTGGACGACCTTCACGCTTGATAAATCCTCCAGGAATTTTACCGGCAGCATACATCTTTTCTTCATAGTTGATCGTCAACGGGAAGAAGTCAGTATCTTTTGCTTCTTTTGAAGCAACTGCCGCACTTAAAACTACAGTATCTCCATAGCGAACTAAAACTGCTCCGTTCGCTTGTTTTGCTAATTGACCGACTTCGATTTGTAAGGGACGGCCTCCCCATGTCGTTTTGAATATTTGTTTTTCTGACATAATTACTCCTTTTCTTTCTCGTGAAAGCAAGACGCTACTAAACAAATGAAAACCGCCAAACGTCGCTTATCCAGCTTTCATTTGGTTAGTAGGAGTCTATCATGCTTTTTTCGAGAATGGTTGTATTAGGTATTACAGTAAAAAAAGTGAGATTCATTTGAACCCCACTCTTTTTGTCAAAATTAACGGCGTAGACCTAAGCGTTTGATCAATTCGCGGTAACGTTGTACATCAGTCTTACGTAGGTAAGCTAACAAGTTACGACGGTGACCAACTTTTTTCATTAGGCCACGGTATGAATGATGATCTTTTTTATGCATACGTGCATGTTCATTCAAGTGGTTGATTTCTTCCGTTAATACAGCGATTTGTACTTCTGGAGAACCAGTATCCCCTTCATGGCGTGCATAGTCTTTGATGATTTCATTTTTACGTTCTTTTGAAATTGCCATTTCTTTCACCTCTTTCGATTATTCCCCTGTGACTGAGTAAAACGTTGGTGATTCGCTTAACCAAGTAACAGGCGATATGCCTTACGCATACAGCTATACTTTACCTGAATCTACGGGAGAAATCAAGTGAAGAATCATTAAGAAAATTTAGTTTTTAAACAAACTTTCTCCTACTTTTTAAATTTTATGTTAAACTATAATGCGAAAATAGACGTATAACTGTCTAAAAAGAAAGGGGTACATATTCCATGATCACAATGGATAATATCATCCGTGAAGGAAATCCTACTTTGCGGGAAGTAGCTGAAGAAGTTGCTCTCCCATTAAGCAAAGAAAATATCGACCTAGGAAAAGAAATGCTCGAATTCCTGAAAAATAGCCAAGATCCAATCAAAGCGGAAGAATTAAACTTACGTGGAGGGGTTGGTTTAGCTGCTCCTCAACTAGATATTTCTAAACGCATCATTGCTGTACACGTGCCAAGCCCTGATCCAGAAGTAACAGAACCCACGCTAAGTACGGTAATGTATAATCCAAAAATCCTTAGTCACTCAGTTCAAGATGCTTGCCTTGGCGAAGGAGAAGGCTGTTTATCTGTTGACCGAGAAGTACCTGGCTACGTAGTCCGCCACGCTAAGATCACGGTTTCTTATACAGATATGAATGGCGAGAAACATAAAATCCGCTTGAAAAATTATGAGGCAATCGTTGTCCAACACGAAATTGATCATATCAACGGCGTGATGTTCTACGACCATATCAACGAAAAGAATCCATTTGCCCTTAAAGAAGGCGTATTGGTGATTGAATAAAAATGATTGAAAGTTGTATTTCAATCTAAATGACTCGTAAGAAATTGAACTAAAAAGCAACATCTTCGGAAATCGCTACTCATTTTTTCGAAGATGTTGCTTTTTGACGTGGGGAGCCCCACTCCTTTTTTATATTACTAAGAATCAGCGATGTGTTCGTTGTCCATTAAACTGGTTTCTGTCTTTACTATGTCTATTTTCTCCCAACTTTTCTTCTTGTCGTTCAAGTTTACCTCCCGCTCTAGTTGTGCCTTCTACTATCTTTTTCTGCCCTAGATTCTCTGGAGATGGGCTTAACGTCAGATTCTTTTCCAACTCCAATAGGTCTATCTTGTTTGTTTTTGCCCAACGTTTTATTTCACCAATCATTTCCATCCATTTGTCTAACTGTTGTTCTCCGTTCTGTTGCGCATAGCATTGATTCTCTCGCTGAGCACGAAGTTGCTGAGTCAAGATTTTTAATTGATCTTTGCGTTCTCCTATTAGCTCATCTTTTTGCATTAATTGATTTTTAGTAATTTCTGTCTCTAATTCAGAATTTGATACTTTTAATTTATTGATCCCAACTTTAATTTTTTCAATTTGACCTTCTATTTTTTTTAATACATGTACTATTTCTGGAGTAGTTTTGCATTTTATATTTTCAATTATTGTTTCTGCTTCAGATCGTAACGCAAGATCTTTCTCGCATCTTTTTCTAGCCATCAAATTAAAGAGCGTGGCATTATTACTCGGCAATTGTTTTATTTTATCCTCAACTGTATTTTTATCATATAGATCAGGTTGTATCAGAACAGCCTGCGACTTGTATATTTCCACCACGAAACTTTTCCACTTCTCTAATTCTTTTTTTGCAGAATCTAGGTCCCGCCAGTCAAATTCAGAAGAGTTTAATTCGATTTCTTGTAGTTTTGTTTGTATTTTAACTATTCGTTCTGCCACTGCTCTTAAAAATGCATTTATTTCTGAAACAGGTCGCTTATTCACCTCATCTTGTAATTTATCTGCTTGTGCTCTAAATTCTAGATCCTCTTGACAAATGGTAAGGTTCTTTGTTAAGAGAGCCTTTCTACGCCCACTTCTATCGAAATCCGATCCCCAGTTTTCATCGAACCAACTGATCGTTTGTTCAACGGTGCTTTGTTCGTATAAAAAGGGGAATTCTATTATATTTCTTTTCCGCTTTTCCAACATTTCAATACTCTTTAATTCAGATAGCAACTTTATTGTACCCCTTCCAAAAACTAGCTTGTTGTTCCAGTACTTTATCTCCAGAATTCTTTGTCTTTCATTCGATGATTCGCTGTTCTGCTATATTTGCATATTCAGCAAGCTTTTCTTTCGATAGATAACTAATATCTTTCTGTGCATAAATTTTCATAGACAAGCGTTGAGATTGTTCTTTTATTAGCTTAGATTGAGCATCCTCCGATTTATTTAGGAGGCTTATTTCAGTCTGATTTTTATTTGAACATGCATTGAATGTTGCTATTCGTAAGTTAGCTTGCTTTAAATTTACGCTAATTTCATCATCCAAAAAGAGAATCACGTTTCCAAACTGATAGATCCATCCTATCATGCGCTTCAACTCCTATATTTTATTTATGTCACGAATGCTTCTGTAAGAAGTAGTATCAAAAAACAAATTCAGCTACAAAACTTCCTATTGTCCCATTTTACTTAGAAAATGAAACTAGTTTCTTCCTTCTTTTTCCCAAAAATAAAATAACTGGTACGATTCGTAAATGGATAAATCATACCAGTTATTTATTATTTAATGTTCTTATATATTCAGCCCAGGCAACTCTTTTCCTCGCTAAGCCGTTCTTTGTTTCATTAGTTTCAAGTACGTAAACTCTTGTACTACAATATTATTCTCTTAGTGTAACGATCTTGGATTGACTATTCCACTTGTTTTGTTTAACTCGTTGAATTTGTTACTAATTTCCTCAATATTCTGATTCTGATTTTTTTACAGAGGCTAATGAAGCTTTGTTTTGCTGCTAATTCTTGTTCTAATCTTTGTTCTAATTTTTGTTCTAATTTTTGTTCTACTTCTTGAATTCCCCATTGTAAAGTGAAAATTTCTTCTATTTTTTGCTGGATAAAAGGCATATTGGAATTTACTTCTTTTTGGTCTTTCACTTCTGCGTTTTCTTGGATGTTTGCTGTGACTTTAGCCTTTTCACCATTTCCTTGTACTGTTTTGCTAGTGAATTTATCCATTTGGTTTAACTCCTTTACTTTAGTATGTATTAAAAACATCTATTGCTAAACTTGGTTCCCACTATTTTTTTATTATGTAGAAGAATAGTGCTTGAATTATTCATATTCCGTATTATTGTAATTTATAAATAAAATAGTCGAACGCTTATTTTTTCAAAAAAATAAAATAACTGGTACGATTCATAAATGGACAAATCATACCAGTTATTCACTATTTAATGTTCTTATATATTCATCCCAGACTACTCTGCTCTTCATTAGCCTTCATAGAGAATTCCTGCTTTTATCAACTGTTGCTTAATCGTTCTCAACACATTAGTATCTGGATAACGGATGGTATGCAGATGAATCCCATCGGTCAGCTCAGATAACAACGTAGCATTACTTTTTTTATAGCGTTTCATAAACAATTCAATTTCTTGAGTTGTTTGGATATGAAGCATGCCTGTCAACTCACCATATAAGGGATGTTCTACAATGACATCTAAAACTTCGCCACCAGCTTCAACGATCAAGCGCAACTCTTCTTCTGTTTGCTCACGACCATGTTGGACAGCAATCTTGCTCACTAAGCCGTTCTGTGTTTCATTGGTTTCAAGAACGTAACCTCTTACCGTTGCAATAATAGTCGCACCTGATGCTCTCAACAACGCAATATCTCCGACAATGATTTGACGGCTCACTTGAAAACGTGAAGCGAATTTGCTGGCACTGACCGGTTTTTCTTCATTTGCCAGGGTATGCAGAATCTCTTTGCGCCGTGCTTCTCCATCAATCATCCACTTTCTCCCCATTCAATTCATTTTGATAATCACGAGAATGTTTCATAAGATCGATATATGTCGCTGTGATCGTTTCTTTATATTTCGTATTTTCTAACCGACTAGCGATTTTTTCTAATACTTCTTGCTCCCTTTTTTCGTCATAGACTGCTTTTTTCGATGCTTGTTTGGTTTCGCCAATTTTCGTTACCGTGTCCATACGTTTTTCTAGTAATTTGACGATTTGTTGATCAATCTGATCGATTGTTTGACGTAAGTCTTCAAGTTTTTCTGGTTGTTGATCTTCTAATATTTTTTTGATTACTCGAGCAGGATTACCTGCAATCACTACATTATCAGGAAAAGATTTAGTTACAACAGAACCCGCTCCAACTACGACATTGTTTCCTAACGTAACACCTGGCGTAACGATCACACCACCACCAAGCCAGACATTATGACCAATTTTGATTGGTTTCGCATATTCTAAGCCACTATTTCTTTTCACTGGATGAAGTGGATGAGTGGCTGTATAAAGTTGAACATTTGGCGCAAACATGCAATTGTCGCCGATTTCGATCGTACTTACATCTAAAAATGTACAGTTGTAGTTCGCATAGAAGTTTTCACCTACACGAATATTGTAACCATAATCAAAATTGATCGTTGGCTCCATGTAGATTTTTTCTCCCGTTTTTCCAAAGGTTTCTTTTAGTAATTGAGAACGTAGCTCTGCTGTTTCTGCTTGGTTGATGATCGTACTTTGGCTTCTTGCGTATTGACGATCCGCTACCAATTCCGGATCATTAGCAAAATATAATTCGCCAGCAATCATTTTTTCTTTTTCTGTTCTAATGGTCATAATTTGCTCCTTTTGATAATTTTTCAAATACTATAGCACCGTCCGTTTGCAGAAAATCATATTCTTGGTCTAACTGGATTGGCTCTTGGTTGATTACTAAGATTTGAGACTTCGTATTACGAAATTGGATTAAGTCACAAAACGGGTGTACTTGAAAACTCGTTCCGACGATGACGATCAACTCTGCTTGTTGAACAGCCGATGTTGCTCGCTCTATGACTTCATCATTAAATCCCTCCCCATACAACACGATATCTGGTCGAATTTGTCCCCCACATGTTGCATGTTGATCTGTTTGTAAATAGGTTTCCCAAGAAACGGTGTTCCCACATTTCCTACAATAGCAATGATAAAGATTTCCGTGAAAATTCACAAGTTTTGGACTTCCCGCTTTTTCATGTAATCCATCGATATTTTGGGAAACTACCCAAACTTGCTTTTTTGAGGCTAACTTTGCCATTTCTAAGTGAATAATATTTGGTCTTGCTGTTGGATGATAGATTTTTTTCACAAATGAATAAAATTTTTGTGGCTCATTGTTCATTGCTTCATGACTTAGAAGGTATTCGGGTTGTTCCAATCCATGATAGATTCCTTTTAACGATCGATAGTCGGGAATACCAGAAGGCGTTGATACCCCAGCGCCAGTTAGGAAAGTGATTTTTGAACTAGTGGCTATTGTTGCTACCGCTTCTTCAACGGTTACTTTTTTCATTTCCTTTCACCTCTCTCTTATTATACATCTATCTTTCGTTTATTGATTGATCGTACTTTTTATTCAAACGATTTCATTTTTTGAGAAACATCTCACAATATAGACTGACAAACCAATGAAAACGTGCTACAATACTGCTAGATTCTTCGGTATGATCATCACTATTGCTATCTAATAGTACGATAAACCAAGCATATAGAACAAAAGTGAGGTGAGTTGGTATGGTACCATCCATTATTTACTGGGGCGTGATTTTAGCTTGTATCGCCTGGTTAGCATTAAGTATTTATTTTTCAATTTTTTACCTTGCTCGTAAAGAAAATGGAAATCTTTGGGCATTTGCATTTTTCAATGTACTTGCTGCGATCGTTTTAGCGATTACCTTAGTTATTTTCCGAACATGGGGTTGGGGAATCACTCAATATTCAAGTCTGATTTATCTAATATTGGCTATTTATGGCGTAACGATTATTCTTCAAGCAATCTTAGGTCGTGAAAAAAAAGTAGTTAGTAAAACAGCATAATATACAGAAAGTCAGGATCGAAAATGATTGATTGGGTCAGCTATTGCTAAGCAGCTCATCTTTTCGACTGCTTTATTTTATATAATAAGTAGGAATTAGGACACTTAAATAGATTCGTGTCCTAATTTTTATTTATTTAATGAATAATTATTCTTTTACAACTCTCGCTCTTTTTGAATATCATTTTTCTTATTTTTTGTATAATTATAGAAATTTTCTATAGCTATCAATACTTCACAAGAAAACTTCTGTTATAGATTGACAAAGTGCTTTGTCTATCGTAAACTATTTTTTGTATAAATAACTGAATACGAGATACCTCAATCAATGAGGTAGAGGTCGCGAGAATCATTAACCCTGTGGAGTGAAGCAAACACTGTGAAGCAGGACTAGGGAAGATCGCCGAAATGTACTCTTCTTTGCTTGAAGTTTACGTTGGGACACAAGTTAAGAGCTTGTGGACTGTCTTAGCAGTGATGCTAAGTTGCGCTATGTTTTGTGAGAGGTTTATCACTTTTGTGAAATGTTAGCGACCCTTTTATATTCTTGAAGAGGTCGTTTTTTATTTCTCCTGATAAGCTACTGCAACGCATTTGTTTAACCGCTCGTAAAAAAATTATGCGTAAACAGTTAATTTGATAAGTACGTCTATCTGACAGTAAAATTAAGTTAGCTGAAGCGGAACTTCGCCCGTTTCATTCCTGATGAAATCGTCGAGCCGTATGTGTAAAAAGAAAAGGAGAAAGATTATGAAAAAAAGTTTAGTTACACTTACCCTATTGATGGCATTTATTTTTTCATTCTTCCCTGTAGGAAGTTTCGTGAATGCCGATGAGAAAACACCAACAGATGAGTTCCGTGTAGGTATGGAAGCGGGGTATGCCCCTTTCAACTGGTCACAGCAAACAGATGCCAACAACGCTGTACCGATCCAAGGTCAAAAAAGCTATGCTGGTGGTTATGATGTCCAAATTGCCAAAAAAGTTGCGGATGGATTAGGGAAAAAATTAGTCATCATGCAAACCAAATGGGATGGATTAGCCCCTGCGTTACAATCTGGCAAAATCGATGCGATCATTGCTGGGATGAGCCCCACAGCAGAACGTAAAAAAGAAATTGATTTTACCGATCCTTATTATGAATCACAACTTGTTGTAGTCGTCAAAAAAGATAGTAAATATGCCAATGCAAAAAGTTTGGCGGATCTATCAAATGCTAAGATTACTGCTCAATTGAATACTTTCCATTATAATGTCATCGATCAAATTCCTGATGTGCAAAAGCAACAAGCAATGGATAACTTCTCTGCGATGCGTACCGCTCTTGCTTCAGGTATGATTGATGGTTATGTCAGCGAACGACCTGAAGGGGTAACAGCAACTAGCGTCAATAAAGATTTAAAAATGTTAGAATTTACTGGTCAGAATGGTTTTCAAACAAATCCTGAAGATGTCCAAATCGCTATTGGAATGCGTAAAGGTGACCCAGATATCCAAAAAGTTAACCAAATTCTTAGCGGTATCTCTCAAAAAGAACGTACAGAAATTATGGATCAAGCAATCAAAGATCAACCCGCTTCAACAAATACAGAGGGAGAAAAAGCTGGCTTGTTCACTGATTTCAAAACGATTTGGGATCAATATGGGAATATGTTCCTTCGTGGTGCAGGACTTACGTTATTTATTGCATTGATTGGGACAGTTATTGGAACTACCTTAGGCTTGTTGATCGGTGTTTTCCGTTCTATTCCTGAGTCTGACAATGCCGTGACACGTTTCTTCCAAAAGTTAGCAAATTTACTACTATCGATTTATATTGAAATATTCCGTGGAACACCAATGATGGTTCAAGCTATGGTCGTCTTTTACGGATTAGCATTAGCCTTTGGAATCTCCCTTGATCGTACAATTGCTGCCTTATTCATTGTATCGATCAATACTGGTGCTTATATGACTGAAATCGTCCGTGGTGGTATTTTCGCTGTCGATGAAGGACAATTTGAAGCAGCGCAAGCAATTGGTATGACACATGGACAAACAATGCGAAAAGTAGTTGTTCCTCAGGTCTTACGTAACATCTTACCTGCGACCGGGAATGAATTTGTTATCAATATCAAAGATACAGCAGTCTTAAGTGTTATTGGTGTAGCTGATCTATTCTTCCAAGGGAACTCTGCTGCAGGAGCAAACTTCCAATTCTTCCAAACATTTACAATCGTAGGTATCATTTACTTGGTTATGACCTTTACGATTACCAGAATCTTGCGTGTAGTGGAGAAAAAAATCGATGGTCCTTCAGCCTATACAAAAATTGAAGAAGTTGACAACGCCAACTTGCAGGAATAAGGAGGAAGAATCATGAGTGAAGAAATCATTAAAATCAATCATTTAAGAAAAAGCTTCGGTGAAAATGAAGTATTAAAAGACATCAGCATGGATATCCATAAAGGTGAAGTTGTAACCATCATTGGTTCTTCTGGCTCTGGTAAATCAACTTTCTTACGCTGCATCAACCTTTTAGAAAAACCTACTGGTGGCGAAATTATGTATAATGGTGAAAATATTCTTGCGCCAAAATATAACTTGCCTAAATATCGAACAAATGTCGGAATGGTATTCCAATCGTTCAATCTTTTCAATAACATGAATGTCTTAGAAAACTGTATGTCTGGTCAGACGACTGTCTTAAAAAGAAACAAAGACGAAGCTCGTAAAGTCGCTCTTGAAAATCTAGAAAAAGTTGGAATGGAACGTTATATTGAAGCCAAACCTTCTCAATTATCAGGTGGTCAAAAACAACGTGTGGCAATCGCTAGAGCCCTCTCAATGGACCCAGATGTAATGTTATTTGATGAACCAACCTCAGCACTTGATCCTGAGATGGTCGGAGAAGTATTGAATACCATTCAAGACCTAGCTCACACTGGTTTAACGATGATTATCGTGACACATGAAATGGAATTTGCAAAAGATGTTTCTGATCGTGTCATCTTCATGGATAAAGGTGTTGTTGCTGAAGAAGGAACCTCTGATGATATTTTTGTTCATCCAAAAGAAGAACGTACCAAAGAGTTTTTATCACGTATCTTAAAAAAATAGAAGAAAGCCTTTATCCGAAACGACAGGTTCGTTTTGATAAAGGCTTTTCCTTTTTTGGGAAATGATTCACTATTTTCTCATGTTTATCTGCAATCTATTTGAACACCATTCATTAATTCATCAGTCGATCAGTCCTCTCCTCTTAGATTGATTGGTCTGATTGCATTTGTTTGAAAATGAATTTTTGAATATTTTCTGAATTAAGTTGTAATTTTTAGAAAATTCTATTAATATAGAAATTATCAAATTTTTTAGTTAGGATGATTAAACAATGGTTGAAGAGCAACAAGAACTACAGCGTGGACTTAAGAATAGACACGTTCAATTGATTTCGATTGGTGGTGCGATCGGAACAGGTCTTTTCTTAGGAGCAGGAAAAACGATTCAATTAGCTGGTCCCTCTATTTTACTGGCTTATCTTATTACCGGGTGCGTTTGTTTCTTTATTATGCGTGCCTTAGGTGAACTTTTATTATCTAATACAAATAATCATTCATTTCTTGATTTTGTTGCAGAATATCTTGGAAAAAAAGTTGCTTTCGTAACAGGTTGGACTTATTGGTTTTGTTGGGTTGCGATCGCCATGGCGGATTTGACAGCGATCGGGATGTATGTCCGTTACTGGGTTCCAGGAGTCCCACAATGGCTTCCTGAATTGATCGCTCTGATTTTACTGCTTGGTTTAAACATGGTGGCTGTTTCACTATTTGGTGAATTAGAATTTTGGTTTGCTTTGATCAAAGTCGTTTCCATTATTGCATTTATTATCGTTGGTATTTACATGATTCTTACCCATTACAAAACAAGTGCTGGACCTGCTAGTATCACCAATCTCTGGTCACATGGCGGCTTTTTCCCAACTGGTACGAAAGGATTCATTCTTTCCTTTCAGATGGTCACATTTGCCTTTACAGGAATCGAATTAGTCGGTTTGGTTGCTGGTGAGACCAAAAACCCTGAAAAAGTCTTACCCGAAGCTATCAATAATATTCCTATTCGAATCATTCTTTTTTACCTTGGTTCTTTGTTCGTTATCATGTCTATCTATCCTTGGAATAGCTTAGATGCGAACAACAGCCCATTTGTCGAAGTGTTTTCAGAAATTGGGATCACCGTAGCCGCTTCTTTGATTAATTTAGTCGTATTGAGTGCTGCGGCTTCTGCTTGTAACAGCGCGATCTACAGTACAGGACGTATGTTACGCTCTCTTTCACAAGAAGGTAGCGCGCCTAAAAAATTCCGTCAGTTGACTTCTCACCGTGTACCAGGAAATGCGTTAGTTTTTTCAACTATTGTGATTTTTATTTCCGTTCTCCTAAATTATGTGATGCCTAGTGAAGTATTTACACTCGTCAGCAGTATTGCGACTACTTGCTTTTTATTTATCTGGGGAATACTCGTTTACACTCACTTAAAATATCGTAAAAGTATGTTAGGTAAAAAAGAGCATACGTTCAAAATGCCTTTTTATCCTTATAGTAATTTTCTTGTTTTTGCCTACATGATTTTCATTTGTCTAGTTTTATTTCTTGGCAAAGACACACGTATTGCCTTACTCTTAACTCCTGTTTGGTTTATTGGGTTATTGATCATTTATCGAATGAAATACGAGAAACAATCACTTTGAAATACAGACAACAATCCATACTAAAAAAAATAGATTGATAAAAGTATGTTAGGACTCTCTTTTTTATAAGCCGCAAAAAATCTTTAGAATATGAGATTGAGACAAAAGTGTTTCGCATCAAGAATAAGAAGGAATTTCCGAAGATGCCACTTTTGTCTCACCATTTATTCGGTTTTAGAGCTTCTAGAAGCGACTGAGGCAAGTTTTGGCTCAGCCTCCAGATTTTTTGGTCAATTACTTATAGAACATCTCCCCTTCAATTACTCTCTCACAGAACCACTCAGGATATAATGATTATTTCAACTCAAGATCAATACTTTATACTCATTATTTGATTAGAAAAACATTGCTAAACTACGTTATTTTTGTTACTTTAAAAAAAGTATAAATAAGTAAAGGAGAAATCTATGACAAAAAAATTGACGTTCAAAGAAAGTATGTTTATCGGTTCAATGTTATTCGGTTTATTTTTTGGTGCTGGTAATTTGATTTTTCCCGTTCACATGGGACAAGAATCTGGCTCTGCCGTTTTCTGGGCCAATCTTGGCTTCTTAGTAACTGGGATCGGACTACCTTTTTTAGGTGTAATTGCCATCGGTGTTTCAAAAACATCAGGGGTTTATGAATTAGCAGAACGGATCGGCAAAAAATATGCTTTGGTTTTTACTGTTTTGCTTTACCTCGTCATCGGACCGTTTTTCGCCTTACCAAGATTAGCAACTACCTCTTTTGAAATTGGTTTAGCTCCATTTATCCAAGCCAAGCAACAACATGTATTTTTAGTTATTTTTAGTATTTTATTTTTCTTCACTGCTTGGTGGTTATCCAGACGGCCTACTAAAATCCTTGATTATGTAGGAAAATTCCTTAATCCTGCCTTTTTGATTTTACTAGGAATCTTGTTGGTACTTGCTTTTATTCATCCATTGGGTGCAATCGATCAAGCTACTGTCCAACCTAGTTATCAAGAACATGCTTTCTTTACTGGTTTTACCCAAGGATATAATACGTTAGATGCACTTGCTGCCTTAGCATTTGGTATCCTTATTGTTACTACGATTCGCAATATGGGTGTAACAAAGCCTTCTGAGATTGCTAAGGATACGATCAAATCTGGTGCAATCAGTATCGTTTTGATGGGAATCATCTACACATTACTTGCTTATGTGGGAACAATGAGTCTCGGTGGATTTGCTTTAAGTTCAAATGGCGGGATCGCCTTAGCGCAAATCGCAGATCATTATTTAGGAACTTATGGCAGCATCTTGCTCGCTCTTATTGTGATCCTTGCTTGCTTAAAAACAGGGATTGGACTAATCACTGCTTTCGCAGAAACCTTTACCGATCTGTTTCCTAAAAGAAATTACATTGTATTTGTGACACTAGCTAGTGCACTTGCTTGTTTGGTCGCTACTGTGGGATTGACAAATATCATCCAAATTTCATTACCTGTCTTGATGTTTATTTATCCTTTAGCAATGACCTTGATCTTACTCGTTCTTGTGGGTCCATTGTTTAAACAACGTCCTGCTGTTTACCGCATGACCACTTATTTTACACTAATTGCTTCAATTTTAGACGGTTTAAATGCTTGCCCAGACGGAATCAAGCAAACCAGCTTTGTCAAAACGTTGTTAGACTTCGCAACGAATTATCTGCCATTCTTTAAATTAGGAATGGGTTGGATCGTCCCAGCATTGATTGGTTTAGTAATTGGCTTGATTTGGAGTATGGTTAAAAAAGAAACACCTGTTGTAGAGTAACGGCATCTAGAACGATCATTCTTCTAAAAGAAGGAACGGTGTGCTATCATCACTTCTGTGAAATGAACAGAGCATATTTGAAGTAACTTTCCATTATTAGATTGCATCTAACAGTGGAAAAGTGCTTCAAATATGCTCTATTTATATATACAAGAAGGAACCTGTGTATTTTACTTCTATTTTCGGCTCTGAATTTTTTACTAAGTCATTAGAATCAACAGATAACTGACAAAATTACTTTTTGAATGAATCCATTGGATGTATTTAACTATTTAGTCAAATGGCTAGCAGAAATATATTTTCCTAAAAAAATTACCAACTTCCAAAAACTTTCGTCACAAAAAATTCACAACTCCTGAGTAATATATAAGCATACCAACAAACAACCCTAACAACACTTTTTCATTTTTAACTCCTTATCCTGCTAGCTCCCCGGCTAGCAGGACTTTTTTATTGAACTAGAAATGGCTGAGACAAACCTGAAAAATAGTTTTGTCTCAACCATTTTGTGTTTTAGTTTATCTATCACCAACCAGCCAGCTTTTGTCATTCCTAGTAGTCTTGCCAAATTTTCAAAGTATCATTCTTGTTTTTCGTTTTATCGTATCAAAAAAACTGCCAATTCATCCAAGTAGGATTATGAAAACCTGTAAAGTAATAGAGGCAGAAATAAATTACCCAAACACTGCCAACTAAGACATCGATTCGTTTTCCAACTTTAGATTTTACTGATTCTCCCAAGCCAACAAACACCATCATCAGACCAATCAAAAATAAATTTAATGCGTTTGTATAATAGTTATCCAAATCTGGAAATAGGACGAACACTATATTTAAAGAAACAACGATTGCAGCTACAGAAAGGAATAAAGAATCAAATATATTCCATCCGGCTATCTTCCAATTTTTGGTCATATAATTAATCAAACGATTCTTTGGCACCCATAACACCTCTCTATTGATTGATAAAATCCATCTATCCTCATGACTTAATTATGTACTGCTCTAGTATTGATTTTAAGTTTTCTCTTCGCCAACATCATATGAAAAAAAGCAAAAAGCGACGGAAAATGAAGAATCTATTCCATCGCTTTTTTTGCTTCTATTTAGATAACCGCTCTTGATCTCCTGCTGGAGAAAGACTGGTGATTTTTTCGATTTGATCAATTGGAACCATTCGTATTTGTTGTTCCTTGTTTTGTAGGCGAATCATGACTACTTCTTTTTCAACATTTTTTGTAGCTACCCAGCCTGAAATCGTTTCGTACTTATTACTTTTTCGATTGGCTCTTACTTGTAAAATCACTAAACTATGTTGAGTAGCTGCTTTTTGCAGCTCTAAAACAAACTTTCCTTGCAAACGTACATTCTCTGCTATTTTTTCAGTGTCATTTACAAAAGAATCAAAAAGCTGATACGACGTATGCGTGACTAACTTGGTCAATTTCTTCATTGGTGATACTGTTTCTTCGTTCATTGAATGCACTCCTCCTTTAGCTAAGAAAGTGTTACTTAATTAACTATATTCTACCTAAGATTTAACGAAATAACAAGAATATTATCTATACTGAGCAACCAAAAGAAAGCGTTACCTATATAGATATATTGTTATTTTATTTATCTTTTTTCCATTCTTGCATCCAATACTTGAGCCCTTCAGTCAATAATTGGTAAGTTTCGTCAAAGTTATCGGTATAGTATGGATCAGGAACATTTTGTGTTTCTTTTCCAGGAACCCGACTTAAAAATAAATGGATCTTATGTTGTGCGTCGGTCGGTGCCATCCGTTGTAAATCCTCTACGTTAGATTGATCCATGCCAATGATCCAATCAAATCGTTGAAAATCTTCTTCTGTGATTTGGCGTGCAATCATTTGACTCGTATCTACGTTCTCATTTTCTAAAATTTTCTTTGTTTCTTTATGAGGTGAACGCCCCACTTCATAAGTGCTTGTCGCTGCAGAATCAATCAAAAATCGATCAGATTGTCCGTCTTCAGCTACCATTTTCTTCAACAAACCTTCTGCCATTGGTGAACGGCAAATATTTCCTAGACATACAAATAAAACTTTCGTCATGTTTGCTCTCCTTCTAATCATTCGTTTCCAGCTCTTCTTTTGCATACAACCGATAGGAATATAATTCTGTATCTTTGGCTAAGCGGAACAATTGGACGGCGATTTCTAGAGGCGTCTCTTCGTAATCATGTGTAATCCAATTGATTAGAACCCCACTACATCCATAAGAAAAAAAACGAGCATAAAACAATTTGTCCGCTTTTGATAACTGCTTTTCTTCATCCATTTGATCAAAAATCTTAATAAATGATTGCTGGATAACAGCAGTAAACTCTTTTTGTAGTATTTCTTGGTCAGATGTAACAGTGTTCGCATAAAATTCTTTTTGTGCAGCAATTGCCTTCAACATTTTTAATGCTTGCTCTTCCCAGTTGTCTAAAGAAAGCGAATGAGGATCTAAATAGCATAAACAATCTTCGTAATACACCCATCGCAACAAATCGTATTTATCTGTAAAATGGTAGTAAAATGTTTGGCGATTGATGCCTGCCTCATGGGCGATTTTCTGTACACTGATCTTTTGAAAAGACTGCTTTTGACATAAATCAATCAATACGTTTTTAATCAATTGCTTAGTATGCGGTGTATCGCCCATCTCATCATCTCCTATCTTCTTTACAAAAACTTCTCATTCTACGATTTTTTTGAAAAAGTATTTATATGGACAGTCGATTCAAGTATCACTTTTTATACTTGATAATCATAACCAAAATGTTCATAGGCATACGGTGTGGCGATCCTTCCACGAGGTGTCCGTTTCAAGAAACCTTTTTGGATCAAAAAAGGTTCATACATATCTTCAACAGTTTCTCTTTCTTCACCAATATTGACAGATAATGTACTCAATCCAACTGGTCCGCCACCATATAATTCAATCATCGTACGTAATAGTTTCTGATCGACATAATCCAAACCTGCCTGATCGACTTGTAACAACGTTAATGCTTGATCGGCAATAGTTTGATTGATCTTGCCATCTCCCTGTACTTGTGCAAAATCACGTACCCTTTTTAACAAGCGGTTAGCAATCCGTGGTGTTCCTCTTGAACGTCTAGCAATTTCCAGTGCACCTTCTTCAATGATCTCTGTTTGAAAAATATCAGCAGAACGAATCACGATTTCTCTTAAATCAGCTTCTTCATAATATTCCATATGAGAAATGATCCCAAATCGATCACGAAGTGGCGCTGAAAGCATACCTGCACGAGTTGTTGCGCCAATTAATGTAAAAGGTGGTAAAGGAAAATGAACAGGATGAGCAGTTGGTCCTTGTCCAACCATAATATCAACGTAAAAATCTTCCATGGCAGAATAAAGCATCTCTTCTGCTACACGAGGTAATCGATGAATTTCGTCAATAAATAAAACATCGCCAGCTTCTAACTCATTTAAAATAGCAACCAGATCTCCTGGTCGCTCGATTGCGGGACCACTAGTTGTTCGTATATTGACTGCCATTTCATTCGCAATCACCATTGCCATTGTCGTTTTCCCTAATCCCGGCGGACCATATAACAAAACGTGATCCAACGGCTCTTCCCTGTGACGGGCAGCTTCAATATATATTTTGAGTTCCTGTTTCACTTTCTTTTGACCAATATATTGGGAAAGTAACCGTGGGCGGAGGGTCTTCTCTAAACTTAATTCATTCTCGCCCGTTTCAGGGGATAATAACTGTTCATCGGTCATCATTTTCCCTCCTTATTTTTTCATCATTAATTTTAAAGCTTGGCGTAAGTATTCATCTGTTGTGAGATTTTCTACTTCTTTTAGTTGTTTCTCGACCCGCTTGACCTCTTTATCACTATATCCAAGTGCTGATAAAGCTTCCATTGCTTCTGATAATGCCGTCGCATCTTGTGCTGTACTTTCATCAAATAAATTGAAGGGCGTATCGATACTTAATTCGCCAAATTTTCCTTTTAAATCTAAAATCATTTGTTGAGCTGTTTTTTTACCCACACCAGGGAATTTGGTCAGATAAGTCACATCCCCTGTTTCAACCGCTTGAATCAATCCTGAATGATCATCACTAGCCATAATCGCTAAGGCACTTTTTGGTCCAATTCCTGAAACACTAACTAACCTTAAAAATAATTGTTTTTCTTCTAAAGAATCAAATCCGTACAGAAGATGTGCATCTTCTCGAATGACCTGATGGACGTAAAGTTTGATTTCTTTGTTTAGCTTACTACTATAACGATAGGGATTGCCTAATGCAATTTGATAACCGATCCCATTTGTTTCGATTACTAAATAATAAGGATTGATAAAGGTTACTACACCTGTAAGATATTCATACATCTGTTATCCTCTTTCTTTCACACACATATGTTCGCATATTTTCTTCCATTGTAGCATACTTTTTCTTTTGAAAAAAGAGAACAGAAGATCGAGCTACGCTTCTCCTTTTTAACGTAAGTTTATCAAGGTTTTTAGGATAAACATTTTTTGCAAGAGATTTTAATTTGAACGATCAGAGTTTCAGCACTTTCCTCAAAACAAAGGATCAATATTCAGGAAACAACGCTTCAATAAAGATAAATAAGAAAAAACCTTGAAACAATCAAAAATTGTCTCAAGATTTTTTACCCAAAAATAAAGCTCTTCCTTATTCAACTTGTGATAGATATTCTCCATATCCTTGTTCTTCCATTTCTTCATATGGAATAAACTTTAAAGCCGCAGAATTGATGCAATAACGTAGTCCGCCTTTTTCAGCAGGACCATCATTGAATACATGCCCTAAATGAGAATCTGCTTGACTGCTTCGCACTTCCACTCGGTGCATACCATGAGAAAAGTCGGCCTTTTCTTTAATATCTTTTCTAGTGATTGGTTTACTGAACGCCGGCCAGCCACATCCCGCATCGTATTTTTCGGCTGAGCTAAACAATGGCTCCCCACTGACAATATCGACATAGATCCCTTTTTCATAGAAATCATCATATTTCCCACTAAATGGTCTTTCTGTTGCGTTTTCTTGCGTCACAGCATATGAAATTGGAGATAATTCCTCTTTTAAATCACGCTCATTTTTCTTGAAATCGCCCACTAAAAACGCCTCCTTTTTCTTTTAATCATAACGACAAAAGTATCAGAAGCAAACATTCTGCTCATAGTAATAATTGCTTAGACTTTACGACGTCTAGCAAACTCGACGAAACGAAATTTATCTAAACGGTGAATTGATTCTGTATACTCGAAACACCTTGTATCTTCGAGGTGAACCAGTCCTCTTACTACCACGACATAGCGATCTCCATGTAGATCCATCATCTCTTCGATTTCAGGAGTTACTTCTTCAACGGTAATTTCTTTCTGGGCGTAAGCAATCGTTAGTTGCAATTCATTTTCAAAGTATTCGTAGATCGAGCCAGCAGCTTGTGTTGCTGTTAAAGTTGGTACCACATTTTTTAATAAATAATCACGATCTAATATGACCACTTCTCCATTGATTTTCCTTTGACGAATCAAATGCCAAACCGGCGTTTTTTTCTTCCAGCCTGTTATTTCACTCAATGATTGGTCCACTTCTGTTTCTTCGATTAATTGAACGATGGTTTCACTTGGGATTCGTTGTGTTTCCTGTAATTCTTTGTAGCTTGTTAATCCTGCAATTGGAAAATCAAATCGATTGCGATCTAAAACAATCGAACCCTTTCCTTGTTTCTTTTGGATATAACCTTCAGTCGTTAACAGGTTAAGCGCTTTTCGAATTGTTTCTCGTGAAACACCATAAATTTGAATCAGCTGATTTTCACTAGGGAGCAAAGTATGCGGAGGATATTGTTGATCCAAAATTTTTTGCTCTAAATCTAAAAAAATTTCATTAAATTTATTCATTACATTTCCTCCACTTAATATTTAATTTCTTTTATTCGCATATAAACTATACTACAGCTTTTTTGTTATTTCAATCGCCCCCTCTTTTCACATATCCCTACACTAAGCCAAGTGTAACGATTACATTTTTTCATTTTTCGCTTGTAAAACGCTTGCAATAGTAGGAAGAAACAAGTATAGTATGGATAAGATAACTTGTGTATACAAGTTTAAAAAGAAAGGGGTTTATTCCTATGGCAAAGTACCAAGCAGATGCTGAGAAACTGTTAAAGGAAATTGGTGGAAAGGAAAATATTGCTGCAGTTAGTCATTGTGCCACTCGGATGCGCTTTGTCTTAAATGATCCAAAAAAAGCCAATGAAGAAGCAATCGAAGATATTCCTAGTGTGAAAGGGATGTTTACCAATGCTGGGCAATTCCAAGTCATTATTGGTAACGATGTTTCAACCTTTTACAACGACTTCGTTGCTGTATCAGGTGTTGAAGGCGTATCCAAGGAGCAAAGTAAAGTTGCTGCTAAACAAAATCTCCACCCTGTCCAACGAGCAATCGCTGTTTTGGCAGAAATTTTTACACCATTGATTCCAGCCATTATCGTAGGGGGACTGATTTTAGGTTTTCGGAACGTATTAGAAGGAATCCAATTTGAAAGTCTTGGTGGAACAATTGTTGAACACTCTCAATTTTGGAACGGCGTAAACGGCTTTTTATGGTTACCTGGCGAAGCAATTTTCCATTTCTTACCAGTTGGTATCACTTGGAGTATCGCGAAAAAAATGGGCACTACACAAATATTAGGAATTGTTTTAGGGATTACGTTAGTTTCACCGCAATTATTAAATGCCTATAGTGTCGCATCAACAGCTGCGGCTGATATTCCATTTTGGGATTTTGGTTTTGCTCAAGTTGATATGATTGGTTATCAGGCACAAGTCATTCCAGCGATGCTTGCTGGATTTATGTTAGCTTATCTTGAAATTTTCTTCCGTAAATATATTCCACAGTCGATTTCTATGATATTTGTTCCATTGTTCTCTCTACTCCCAACAGTCTTAGCTGCCCATGTCATCTTAGGGCCTGTGGGTTGGACAATCGGTAGTTGGATCTCAAATATTGTTAATACTGGCTTGACTTCTTCAATTAGTTGGTTATTTAGTGCCGTCTTTGGTTTCTTATATGCACCTTTAGTAATCACCGGCTTACACCATATGACGAATGCAATTGATATGCAATTGATTGCCGATTTCGGCTCTACGAATCTTTGGCCAATGATTGCTTTATCAAATATCGCACAAGGTTCGGCAGTTCTTGCGATCATCTTCTTACATCGCGGAAATAAAAAAGAAGAACAAATCTCGATTCCAGCAATGATTTCTTGTTATCTAGGGGTAACTGAACCTGCAATGTTTGGGATCAATCTAAAATATGTTTACCCATTTGTTGCCGCAATGGTTGGTTCAGGTTTAGCTGGAATGTTTGCCAACTTGATGAATGTACGTGCTAATGCAATTGGTGTTGGTGGACTACCTGGTATTCTAGCTATCCAAGCAGAAACTTGGGTTCCGTTCATCATTTCTATGATCATTGCAGTTATTGTTCCATTTGGTTTAACCGTAATCTTCAGACGTCAAGGGATCTTAAATAAAATCGATCCTGCTGTACCCGTAGAAGACACAACTGGCTTACAACTACAAACAGCTGATGGAAACAACGTTTCACCACAAAAATTTGAAGCTGCCAATGCAACAGCAGTTTCTGCTCCGACAGAAGAGTTATTCGCTGTAGCAGATGGACAAATCAAGGAAATCACCGAAGTAGCAGATCCTGTTTTTGCTCAAAAAATGATGGGTGAAGGTTATGCTGTACTACCTTCCAACGAAAAAGTTTATGCTCCAGTCGCTGGTAAAGTAACAAATATTTTTGATACACAACATGCGATTGGTCTTTTAACTAATGAAGGTCTGGAAGTTCTCGTTCATATGGGTCTAGATACTGTCGAATTGAATGGGCTACCTTTTACGATCCATGTAAAAGAAGGCGATTCAGTCACGCCAAAAACACAACTAGCCGACATGGACCTCACAGCAATTGAGCAGGCTGGGAAGAAAACGGACATCTTAGTTGTATTAACAAATAATGAAAAAGTTGCTGCCTTAACATTAGATCAAACAGGTCTCGTTCGTCATAGCGAACAAATTGGAAAAGCGCAACTAAAATAAAAAATACTACTGTATAAAAATAACCTGAAAAAATTCTTCTAGTGAATTTTTTCAGGTTATTTTTCACTCTTTAAGCATTGGTACTTTCATCAACACTTTAGTCAGTTTGATCGTCACTATGCTTAAAAACGACAAAAAGAAATAGCCGTCACTTTAACCGAAGTCTGGCTATTTCTCTTTGAAATATCTGATTAAACGGTCACCGTCTTTCGCGGTGCTGTCCAGGGGAGTTGTTGGTCGCAACTCCTCTTTCGTTTTCATTATACCAATTACTTCAGGTATTTACAACTTTCGCAAAGATAGAATTCCTCTTAAAAAACCCTAAATAAAAATAACATTTTTATGTTTTAAAAAACACATTTCTCGTGGCGATAATATGCTACAATAAACTCGACAGTAAAGTGGATCGACGGTGGCAACTTCTCACAAAGGTGGTGGTGCTTATGGGAATAAGTACTAAAATCTATGAAAGGAGTTCGCTTTTTGTCTGCATATGAGATCGTTCAAACGATGCTTGGCTTTGGTACTTTCACCATCGCTTTAGTCAGTTTGATCGTCACTATGCTTAAAAACGACAAAAAGAAATAGCCGTCACTTTAGCAGAGTATGGCTATTTCTAAACCAAAATAAAACTTTGCCACCGTCTTTCGCGGTGCTGTCTAGAGGAGTTGTTAGCGCAACTCCTCTTTCATTTTCATTATACCAATTACTTCAGGTATTTACAACTTTCGCAAAGATAGAATTCCTCTTAAAAACCTTAACTAAAAATAACACGTTTATGTTTTAAAAAACACGTTTCTCGTCGCGATAATGTGCTACAATAAACTCGACAGTAAAGTGGATTGACGGTGGCAACTTCTCACAAAGGTGGTGGTGCTTATGGGAATAAGTACTAAAATCTATGAAAGGAGTTCGCTTTTTGTCCGCATATGAGAACGTTCAAACCATACTTGGCTTTGGTACTTTCACCATTGCTTTAGTCAGTTTGATCGTTACTATGCTTAAAAACGACAAAAAGAAATAGCCGTCACTTTAGCGAGTATAGCTATTTCTTTTTGAAATATTAAACTAATTCGCCACCGTCTTTCGCGGTGCTGTCTAGAGGAGTTGTTGTCGCAACTCCTCTTTCGTTTTCATTATACCAATCACTCATACACTTTGCAATTCTAAATATGACTGAAAGTAGTGGACACAAACTTGAACGTTCCTATCTCAATTTCTGATTTCCGTCAACTGCAGCTACATAAATTTTTTCAAACCTTGGTAAACTGGACCGATTGGAAATCCAACAATACTATAATAGTCGCCTTGGATCTCTTTAACAAATGCACCTGCAAAACTTTGAATACCATACGCACCTGCTTTATCCATATAATCACCGGTTGCTAAATAGGCTTCGATATCCTTAGTTGTCAAAGGATAAAAGGTCACCTTAGCTTGTGCTAAGATTTTTTCTTCTTGATCACCTTTCGTCAGCACCACGGCTGTATATACTTCATGCGTTTTCCCACTAAGTTTTTGAAGGATAGCTTTTGCCTCTTGTTCATCCGCTGGTTTACCGATGATCTCATCATTGAAAACAACTGTCGTGTCACTTGCAATCACCAATACATCATTATCGTATTGATGTTTGACTACTTTTGCCTTTTCAGTTGCCATTCGCTCAACATAATTTTTAGGTTTTTCTTGAACAAAAGGTGTTTCATCGATATCAGCCGGATGAACATCAAATGCACTAACCAGTCGCCCTAATAATTCTTTTCTTCTAGGGGACTGCGAAGCTAACACAATTTTCATCTGTTTCTTCTCCTTTTCATGAGGCTCATTAATGTGGATCTTGGATGCGTTTAAACATTCTTTCCATATCTGAATTAGTAAAATGGATCAACACAGGGCGTCCATGAGGACAATTAAAAGGATTTTCACATTGGGCTAAGTCCTTCAATAAAACCCTCGCCTGAGCTTCATTCAAATAATGATTTGCCTTGATTGAACGTTTACAGCTCATCATGATTGCTGTGGCTTCTCTAAATTTCTTCACGCTAACACTACCCGTTGTTAATAACATATCGATCATTTCTCGAATAATCGCTTCTTCCTCTCCAGCTGGATACCAAGTAGGATGTGCTCTGACGATAAAACTATTTTGACCGAATTCTTCTAGATAAATACCTGCTTCTTCAAGCAATTGTTTTTTCTCTTTCAGTTTCAAAGCATCACTATTGGGATAATCTAATACAAACGGCACAAGTAGTTCTTGTAGATCGTTAGAAACTTCGCCAATTTTTTCTCGAAAATATTCATACTTGATTCGTTCTTGCGCTGCATGTTGATCAATAATGTATAAGCCATCCTGACTTTGAGCAAACAAGTACGTTCCATGCATTTGTCCAAAATATTCTAATTGTGGAAAGCGTTGTGTTACCTGCTCATTTTCTAATTTCTGAATCGCTTGATCTAATGAGCGCCCATTTTGACTTAAATCAAACTCTGGATGTAGCGCTAAATCCTCACGATAAACTGTTTCTGAAGAAGTTTCTTCTTCAGCTGTTGTTTCATGCTCGTTGGAAAAGTTTTCAACAGTGGATAACTCATTTTCACTCTTATCCACTGGTTTTTCTACATAGTTATCAACAATATCACCAGAGTTATCCACTGTTTTTCTTTTGCTTTCTGGATAACTAGTAGTTTCTTCAGAAAACACAGGAGAGTTTTCAACATTATCCACAGACTTATCAACAGATTCATGCACAAACTCGCTTTGTTCTTCCGCTACAAAAAATGTTCCGGTTGTTTGATCAAAATTCAAGCTTTGCGGTTTCTTAGGTTTCGCTTCTTCAAAAGCGTAAGATAAATCAATTTCGATTTGTTCCGCTTTTGGTTGATCAGCAACCTTTTTCTTGAATCGCAAATTGTCAGCTGCACTGGGAATTAAGTTCTCCTGTACCAATGCTTTTTGAATCGCTTGAGTAATTAGCTCAGTTAATTCCTGTTCCTTCGATAAACGAACTTCTTGCTTTGTTGGATGGACGTTCACATCCACTAACAATGGATCCATTTTGATTTCCAGTACAGCGATTGGAAATCGCCCTACCATTAGTTTTGAACCATAGCCGGCTACAATTGCTTTATTCAAGGAAAAATTTTTGATAAAACGTCCATTAATGATGGTTGAAAGATAATTACGACTAGCACGAGTCACTTCAGGTAAAGAAATATAACCGAAGATTTCAAAATCTAAATCTTTCGCTTCAATCTTCAACATTTTCTTTGCTGTATTCAACCCATAGATTCCGGCAATCGTTTGTTTCAATTCGCCATTTCCTGAAGTTGCTAACATCTTATTCCCATCATGGACTAATCGAAAAGCAATTGCAGGGTGACTTAAGGCTAAGCGATTAACAATATCACCGATATTCGCCAATTCAGTATGCAACGTTTTGACATATTTTAAGCGTGCTGGTGTATTAAAGAAAAGATTGCTGACTGTGATTTTCGTTCCTTGCCTTAAAGGAGCTGGGCGGTGTTCCATTACCGCACCCCCCTTAAGCTCTAAATAGGTTCCTTGCGTTTCTTCTTGATTGGCTGTTTCTACCGTCATCTCTGAAACAGAAGCAATACTAGGCAATGCTTCTCCTCGAAACCCAAGCGTACGAATTCGGAAAAGGTCGTCACGATTGTGGATTTTACTTGTTGCATGACGTTTAAAGGCGTTCTCAACATCTTCTGTCAAAATACCTTCTCCATTATCAATCACTTGGATCGTTTTTAATCCTGCTTCTTCAACTAAAATATCGATTTGACTACTTCCTGCATCTATGGCATTTTCCACAAGTTCTTTGACTACCGAGGCTGGACGTTCGACAACTTCACCGGCTGCGATTTGATTGGCTAAGCGTTCTGATAATTCTTGGATTTTCGCCATCATTCTACGCCTTCTTCCTATATAGTATTTATAGTTAGCTTACTCTTCTTATTTATCGTTGATTTACAGCTGTTTTTTCAATTCATATAGTTGATTCAATGCATCCATTGGTGTCATTTCTAACAGATTCATTTGTTTCAATTTAGAAATAACTGCTGTTTCGGCATCGCTTAATTCACTGAACAAGGACAGTTGTTGCGTTTCTTCTTGTTCTATCGATACAGTATCAGTTACTGGTTGTGCTATTGCTTCAAGCGGCTCACTTGTAACAGCCACGGAATGATGGCTCACTTCTCCTGATTCTAATGTATGCAAAATATCTGCAGCTCTTGCTAATAAATTAGAAGGTAGCCCTGCAATTTTCGCTACATGGATCCCATAGCTTTTATCAGCTGGGCCATCCATCATCTTATGCAAAAATACTACTTCGCCGTCTTTTTCAACAGCTCCTACATGTACATTTTTTAATTGAGGTAATTCTTCCTCTAGAACTGTTAACTCATGGTAATGTGTAGAAAAGAGCGTTTTTGCTTGTACATGTTGATGGATATATTCAATGATCGCTTGAGCTAATGCCATTCCATCATAAGTCGCAGTTCCTCTACCTAATTCATCAAAAAGAATTAAGCTGTTTGGTGTCGCATGCCGCAACGCTTGATTGGCTTCCATCATTTCCACCATGAACGTACTTTGTCCAGCAATCAAGTCATCACTTGCACCAATCCGAGTAAAAATCCGATCAAAAATTGGTAAGATCGCTTTTTGCGCAGGGACGAAGCACCCCATTTGAGCCATTAAAACAGTTAATGCTAACTGACGCATATACGTACTTTTCCCTGACATATTCGGTCCAGTTATCAATAAAATCATTTCGTCTTCAGCCATATCCACACTATTGGGAATATATTCTTGATGTCCTAATACTTTTTCAACGACTGGGTGCCGACCTTCTTGAATCAGTAATTGGTGTCGATCCGAGACCATCTCAGGACAAACATATTGGTATCGCTCACTGATCGTAGCAAAACTTTGCAGAACATCGGCTGTACTGATTGATTTTGCTAAAATTTGTAATGGTTTGATCGCTTTTTTGACTTCTTCTCTCACTGCTAAAAACAGCTGATATTCCAAATCAACAGACTTTTCTTCTGCTTCTAAAATTTGCGTCTCTAACTCTTTTAATTCTGGTGTGATAAAGCGCTCTGCATTGGCCAATGTTTGTTTACGTTCATATTTTTCCAGTTCAACATTTGCCAGATTCGCTTTAGTGATTTCGATATAATAACCAAATACACGATTAAAGCCAACTTTTAAATTTTTGATCCCAGTCTGCTGACGTTCTCTTGCTTCTAACTCTGCTAGCCACTGCTTCCCATTAGTCATCGCAGAACGGTACGTATCTAACTGATCATTAAAACCATCTTTAATGATATTCCCCTCAGTAATTTGTAGGGGCGGGTCTTCTTGAATTGCTTGATCAATCAAATGAACCAGGTCATCCATCGGTTGCATTTCCTTCAATAAGTCAGTCCACTGACCTTGATCGATCCCTTCGATCAGTTGACGAATCAGCGGTACTTGTTCTAAAGAAGTCTTTAATTGAATCAAGTCACGCCCATTGACATTTCCAAAAGCCACTCTTCCTGCTAGGCGTTCTAAATCATAAACCTTCGTCAATGCACTTTGTAGATCAAGTCGTTCAAAATAGCTATTCAAAAGAGAAGCTACCATTTCTTGTCGTGCCTTGATTTGATTGAGTTGAATCAGCGGACGGTCAAGCCATTGTTTCAGTAAACGCCCGCCCATAGCTGTTTTCGTTTCATCTAGCAACCATAAAAGCGTGCCGTGTTTTTTTCCTGTACGTATGGACTGGCTTAGTTCGAGGTTAAACTTAGAATAGTAATCCATTTTCAAATAGTGATCCGGTTGATACTCGATCGCTTTTTGGATATGCGCAAGACTTCTTTTTTGTGTCACTGCTAAATAAGTAAGTAATTTTCCGGTCACTTCTTTTTCAAGTGGATCGGATAGCTCACTGGTTAAGAAATTAAACTCTGCATTTTCTTCACTTGTTTCTTGTTTTGAGAAAACTAATCCTAATCGATTCTTTAATTGCTCAGCAAGTTTTTCACTAATTTCATTTCCTAAAACAAGTTCTTTTGTTTGCAAAGCCGTCGTTTCGTTCAGTACAGCTTCTTCATCAAACAAATGAGCAGTTTTTAACTCCCCTGTGCTTAAATCAGCATAGGCAAATCCAAATTCGTTGCCTTGGCTAACAATTGCTGTCAAAAAATTATTGTCTTTAGCAGATAGTCCCTTACTATCCATGACTGTTCCAGGTGTCACTAATTGAATCACTTCACGTTTAACCATCCCTTTGGTGGTCTTAGGATCTTCTACTTGTTCACAAATAGCCACTTTGTAGCCTTTTTCAATTAAAATATCAATATAGCCTTGTGCTGCATGATGGGGTACCCCACACATTGGGATTGGTTCGTCTGCATTACGATTCCTGCTGGTTAATGTTAACTCTAAAATTTGAGACGCATTGATGGCATCTTCATAAAATAATTCATAAAAATCACCTAAACGATAGAACAAAAAAGCATCTTGGTATTGGGCCTTGATGCTTAAATATTGTTCCATCATTGGAGTATTCTTAGTTTTTTGAGGCATTGTCTTCCTCCTCTATCCAATTATTGATTTCATCTTGCAGCATTTTCGTCAAATGATGCAATAAATCATTTGCTTCAAGCAATTGTTTCCGATAAGCTACTACGATCGGATGTTGATCAAATTGTTTCGTCAATTGTTCGATCCGACCATTCGCTTCTTTTTCTGCTATTCTTTTCCCATAATAAGCATAATTTGCTGCTTCTTTTTGTGCAGATTTGATATCTTCCGTTAACTTTTCTAAATAGGAACTAGTTTGTACTTTTCGCTCTAGTTCGTGGTAGCGGATGATCGTTTCATGTTCACTTAAAAGTTGAGCTAATTTATCCGCTTCTCGTTGAATATTCGGCTCTTTATGCAAAAGATGTCTCACTTTCTATTCTAAAAATGGACGGTCCTCGTTGATCTGGATTAATTGGATGGTTTTCGCTTTACCAGTTGCATCATCAAATTCCAGTAAACAGCCACTCAAAATACCTCGTCCTCGTTCAACGACTTCAAAACGTTTCGGCAAAGCTGTTAAAAATTTTTCGATAACTGGTTCTCGGCGCATACCTAAAATTCCGTCATAAGGACCTGTCATACCTACATCAGTTAAATAGGCAGTTCCCTGCGGTAGAATCCGAGCATCATTGGTTTGTACATGCGTATGGGTCCCAATGACCGCTGAGACTTTTCCATCTAAGAACCATCCCATAGCTTGTTTCTCACTTGTCGTTTCTCCATGAAAATCAACGAAAATGATTGGCGTTCTTTTTTTTGCTTCGGCAATCAAGCGATCCATCTTGCGGAATGGATCATCTAAGTCGACCATAAAAGAACGTGCTTGCATGTTGATTACAGCTAGTTCTACTTGATTGACTTTCACGAATACCATTCCTTGACCTGGCGTTCCTTCAGGAAAGTTTGCTGGACGAACGATTTTTTTTGCTTGATCGATAAATTCAAAAATATCTCGGTTGTCCCAAGTATGATTGCCCATCGTGACAACATCTACACCGTCTTGTAAAAACTTTTTATAAATTTTTTCAGTTATTCCTCTTCCAGAAGCTGCATTTTCTCCATTTACAATTGTGACCTGTGGTTGATATTTCTTTTTTAAACGAGGAAGATAGGTTGTAATCATATCTCTTCCCATTGAACCTACTACATCACCAATAAATAAAACCCGCACACGTTTTCCTCTTCTCTTTTAACATCATTCTATATTATAGTTGTTTTTTTGTAGAAAGAAAAGGGCAGAAAAATCCTCTGCGTAACCCTCATCTGAAACTACTAAAAAACTAGCTGAAGTCAGTCTCCAACTAGTTCTTTTTACTATCCTAGATTATACTTGTTTATTTAAATCATGGAAAGTTGCTTCAATGCTTTCCAAATTCCATCTTCATCATTTGTATCAGTAACCAACTTCGCTTCTGCTTGTACCTCTGGAACTGCATTTCCCATTGCAACACCAATGCCTGACATACGCAGCATCTCCCGGTCATTTTGGCCATCACCGAAACTAATGATATCTTCTTGCGCAATTCCGACTTGTTCTGCTAGGTGTAAAATCGTGGCTGCTTTTGAACCGTCATGTGGAACAACATCCACACTTTTTTCATGCCAACGAACAAATCGAATCTTATCGTAACTAGAAAAATGATGATCGTAATTCTGATCAAAAAATGCTAAAGCTTGATAGATATCTTGTTCTTCCACAAAGTACTGATCAAGTTCAGGTAAAACAGCACCAAAAGAATGCATTGCCTCTTCCATCATTCCCACATGATTGGAAGAATAACGTTTGATATTATCTAGACTCACAAAAGCAGTATCGATATTTTTATCTTGTGCTTCTTTGACAAAATTGTCTAATTGTTCACGGTCAAGCAAATTTTTATAAACTTGTTCATGATCTAAAAAACCAGCAGCGCCATTACATAAGATATAATTTGTAAATGCTAGATCTCGGATAACCTCTTGCGCATGGAAACGACTACGCCCAGTAGCAATCGTTACCAAATGTCCTGCTTTACGTAACTTATCCAAGGCTTCTCTTGTGCTGTCTAATGCTTGTTTATTTGTGTTCAGTAGCGTCCCATCAATATCAAAAGCAAATAATTTACGTTTCATTTTTTTAGTCGACTCACTTTCTTATAAATACTTGCTTGCTTCTCTTCTTGTCAAAGCAGACCATTCTTTTGTCAATTGTTCTTTTACCCAAGAAACATTTGTCTTGCTATAATCGCGCAATGCCCACCCAATCGCCTTTTGAATAAAAAATTCCTTTGAGGAGCGATCTTCAGTAATCACTCGATCCAGCAACAGCTGATTGGTAGCTTCTTTAAATCCTAACTGTAACGTAATTGCTATTCGCCGAAGCCAAAAATCTTCTTTTTTTTCAAACAAAAGAGAAACCGTCTCTAATTGTTCCATATGAAGTTTACACCATGTAGCATAAACTTTCCGCCAAGTATCAATCGTATCCCACCATGCTTTTTCCGGTACCAATACAGACAATTCGACCAACTCATCCAATGATAAACGTTTGATGTTTTGTTGAATCAAATCAATCGCCAGGTACTGATACTCCCGTTCTTTTTTTTCATAATAATAGAAAACAAGGAAAAAAAGGTCTGGAACATCAAGCACTTTGCTTTCACGCAAAAGTGTTTGTTGCAATTTCCAACGTTCTGGTTTGGGCACACCTGCAAATGAGAACTGATTTCTCATATACATTTCCATTGGATGTGCTTTTTCTTCATTTTTTTGAAAAACTAAAAGTTCCAAGACAGTCCTCCTTGAAAAATCAAGCCCGTATCTTAGGTGACAGCTGAAAAATCACTGTCACTACCTTTTAGTGGCTCTGTAGGTTGAAAATAGGCTGTGCTTAAACAAGCATGATCCTTCATTTATTTCTTTTTAAGATTGGTACGTTTATTTTTCATTCTTTTAAAAGATACCCTCTTATTTTATAGAGTGAAACAAGGTTTGTAAAGCGTTTTTAAAGAGAAACGTACTTGACAGTTTCACCTTGTTTCCCTTATACTGGACTTTGTGTAAAATAATGCAGCGGAAAAATAATAATTTCGTCCCTAGTTCATTGCCCCGATTCGGGTTCAATTGCGTAACCGCGGCTGCAAAGGTGAAGATTGAAGAATGGACTACACGATTATGAATTTTTTATCGGATTATTTTACTCCAAAAACTAAATTTATTTTATTGGAGGAAATTTTAATGTCTCGTTATACAGGACCATCATGGAAAATTTCTCGTCGTCTAGGTATTTCATTATCAGGCACAGGAAAAGAATTAGCACGTCGCCCTTACGCTCCAGGTCAACATGGACCAAACAGCCGTGGCAAACAATCAGAATACGGTATGCAATTAACTGAAAAACAAAAACTACGTCACATGTACGGAATGAACGAACGTCAATTCCGTAACTTGTTCGTTAAAGCTAGCAAAATCAAAGAAGGTAAACACGGGGTTAACTTCATGATCTTACTAGAACAACGTTTAGACAATGTTGTTTATCGTCTAGGTCTTGCAACTACTCGTCGTCAAGCTCGCCAATTAGTTAACCATGGTCATGTGATGGTTGATGGCAAACGCGTTGATATCCCTTCATACCACGTTGAAGTTGGTCAAGTGATCTCAGTTCGTGAAAAATCACAAAACATGACAACAATCAAAGAAGCTGTTGAAGCAACTGTTGGTCGTCCAGCATTCGTAAGCTTCGATGCTGAAAAATTGGAAGGTTCATTAACTCGTTTACCAGAACGTGACGAACTATATCCAGAAATCGACGAAGCTCTTGTCGTTGAATACTACAACCAAAGCCTATAATTTTCAAAGCTTTGGCTTACAAGCCCACTATCTATTCGATAGTTGGGCTTTTTTTATGTAGATTTCCCTCTCTCTTTTCTAGCTCTCTTCTTTATTTGAATTTGATTCGCCTGTGTCACTTCTTGGAATCATGTATTGAGACCTGCAAAAAAGTTCAAAAATAAAACAACGTTTAAATGAACATATAACCTATCCTCAAAGGGAGACAGACTAATGTTTTGAAAGAATACTTCGTTTATTTAAAAAATATACTTTACAAAAAATAATTTTTCTTATACAATTTCGTTAACTTAGAAAATAAAAATGGTTAACAAAGGAGAACTTATGACAAAATCACTCAAAGAACTCATTCTTGCTGCAGAATTTGCAGCGATCATTGCCGTTCTTTCACAATTCACTTTCCCTTTAGGTCTAATTCCTTTGACTGGACAGACTTTTGCCATTGGGTTAACTGCTACTTTCCTTGGTAAGAGAACAGGAACTGTCTCCGTCTTGATCTATCTTTTATTGGGTCTTATTGGGTTACCTGTTTTCTCGGGGATGTCTGGAGGGATTGGTGTATTATTTGGTCCTACTGGTGGCTATCTAGTTGGTTTTATCCTCCAGTCTTGGCTAATTGGATTTATCATGGAGAAAGTCGGTTCTCGCTATCCTCTGACAATATCCGCAAACTTAGTTGGTTCAGCAGCCGCATTATGCTGTGGCATGCTTTGGTTAATGATCAGTAGCAGTCTTTCTCTTCACACTGCATTTTTAAGTGGATTTCTTCCTTTTATAATCCCTGAAGCAATCAAATCGATTGCTGCCGCTTCGGTAGGTTTGTTTCTAAAAAAACGTTTGTCTCGACTTCAGTTGTTTAGTATGGATAAATAACTAGACAAAACAACTACTACGTTGTATTCCTTTACGAAAAATTTTTTAAAATAAAATCGTCACTGATTCAAACTGATTGTGACATTACCTAAATTCCTTGAATTGTTGATAAATAAAAAAAGCTTACAATCGTAAGCTTTCAGACTATAGACAAAGTGCTTATTTATAGTGCTTTGTCTTTTTTATACGTTAAAACAGAATGATAAATTGGAGCTGTACCCTATGCTTTCAAAACAAAGTAAGTTTAAAGATCTCTATAAAAAAGAGAAGAAACGATTGAGCGAATATTCAGCACCACAAAAGAATTTCATGGGTTACGTTATACCAATCAAATAGGAATTGTAAAAATGCACATGAAAATCGGGCTTACTTTTGCTTGTCTAAATATGAAAAAGCTAAATCAAAAAATATCAAGCAAAAAAAGAGTATTTTTCTAAAGAAAAGAAGACAAATTTTTCTTTTGTTTTTGAAAATAGACATAAAAAAAAGACAAACCTTATTTTTACATAAGGATTGTCTTCAATCTGAAAGCTTTCAATCGTAAGCTTTTTTATCTTCTATTTTTAGCCTTAGCTAAATCGTCGTTTATTTTTTTAGATCTACTTTTTGTCCGACCCAATAAATGATGACTCCTCCCACTAGCATGGAAGCTAGCTCACCCAAAGCAACAGTTCCCCAAGTGAAGAAAAAGGGTAATTGATAGAATAGCTTCAATTGTCCAGCAACTGTAAACATAGAAAATGCAAAGACCAAAGCTGTAATCATCATTTTTATTTTCATGTTTCTTACTCGTTTTGTTATCTCATAGTTAATCAATAAGACGAGTAAGGTGCTGATACTACCAACTACTACATCAATCCATCCCAATGGTGAGGAAAGATTGGCTAAAGCAACGCCTAGCGTGATAGCCAAAATATACTTTTTATTATAGAGCGACAAATAATTGAACATTTCGGAAAGACGTATTTAAATAGCACCAAAACTGATAACTGACAACACGAATGTAACTGCCACATATAAGCCTGTTACAAGTGCCATTCGAGCAATTTCTGCTGTGGTAAAACGATTAGTAGAACGAATTTTCTTTTGATCCATATTCTTTCTCCTTTACAAGGTCGGGATACAATCGATCATCCTTGTGGTCAAAAATGCCACAAAAGATCTCGTCTCTCTCAACTCTTGGTAATAACTACGACCAAAGGATGGGAATTGACTTCCAACTGAAGTGCCGTAGTGCGAATAAATTCGCTAATCATAGCTTATCTGAAAACAATAAAAAAGACAAAATCATTTTAATAACCAACCACCGTCGATTGGAATGATCGTCCCTTGGATATAGCTTGCTTGAGGGGTTGCCAAAAACAACGTTAGTTCAGCAACTTCTTCTGGTTGTGCCCACCGTTTAACAGGTGTTTCATTCGCCACCCATTCTGCCATCTCACCATTTCCTGCAAAATCAGCTGCATTCATAGGTGTTTGAATCGCGCCTGGTGCAATCCCTTTGATACGAATGCCTTGAGAAGCATAATCTAATGCTAATTGCTTCGTAAAGCCAACAATTGCATGCTTTGCGCTGGTATAGGCAATCCCGCCCCCACCACCGACAAAGCCAGCAATTGATGCCATATTGATGATTGTCCCTGTTTCTTCCTCAAGCATGTCTGGAAGGATCAAGTGCGTTAGCTGAAACATACTCTTGACATTAACAGCAAACACTCGATCCCATAAAGCTTCATCTGTTTCCAACAATGGCTGGTACTCATCTAAAATTCCTGCTGTATTCAGCAAGATCGCAACTTTTCCAAACGTTTCGTGACACTGTTCAACCGCCTTTTTTAACAAAGAATGATTCGTGATATCACCTAAAAAATAAGCAAAGGTTTCAGAAAATTGCTGGGATAGATCGTCCATTCGGCCTAATTGCTGATCAAAACCAAACACCCGCGAACCTTGTTCTAAAAAGGCTTTAGCTTGTGCCTGTCCGATACCTGAAGCTGCTCCAGTGACAAAAACAACTTTCTCTGTTAGATCACTGTATCTATTTTTCATTCCACAATGATCCAATCTTCAGCTAAAATGTCACAGACTGTAGGCGCAAAACTGGAAAATCCTTCGTCACTTGTTTTGATTAAAAAGTAAGGGGTAACGGGACAACCGTCAAATTCTTCTCCTGAAACAAGAACGACATACAATTCAAAACCACTCCAACCTTTTCGAATCACTTTATTCCCTTTTTTTAATGCTGGTAAAATTTCTTCAAATGTCATTTATTTCGTTCCTTTCTTTGTCTTTTCGGTCTTGGATCAACACAAATTTTTGGTACAATTGGATATAATCGTTTAACTGTAACTCTCCAGTCACGATAAAGTATTCTAAATCAGACCATGGCTTACGATGCACTTTGCTCGTTGAAAGTAATAAATCAACTTCTCGTCCCCGATAATCTGTTGGTAAAAATTTCAAACAATAAACATTTCGAAAAAAACGATGTAAGTCTTCTATTAACAACTGCTCTTCAAATAGAGGGAAATCTGTCATCAAAAGAATCGTGATCTGCGGTAACTTTGGTGTAAATGCACCCATTGTCTTTAAAACCGTTAAATAACGCCCCATCAAAAAAGACGTATTTTGAAATGCTAGCTGATCCACTTTTTGCTCGGTCTCAAAAAACAAATCGAGCCACTGGATAATTTCACTATTTTCGATCATCAAATGATTTATAAAGTCACTATCGTTCCCATCAATGGTTTCCTTAGCTTCTGGAAAAAGATAGGCAAATAAATGACTACTAAAAAGATAGGTTTCAGCTTCTTTTGTTAAGGGTTCTTCTGACAACCCTTGTTCCACTTGATAGAGAGCTAATGCTTCTTTTGCTTCATAAAGTGCATGGTAGGGTGGTGTTTGTCTCCTTCGATGGAAAGCAAACATTTCTTCTCGGATGTCTTCATCCGTATAGTACTCTTCTCGTGTCATCAAAACTAAAAATAACGCACCTAATTCTTCTTCATTTTGAAAATAGTTAGGAAACACTGGTTGCATCCAATGACAAAATTTTTGAAACATAGGATTATCAGTAATCAGTTGTCGCTTTCGTTCGTTTAACGATACGTAATGCTTCTGAGATTTACGCAAGAAGAAAGCTCCTAACATATACTCTAGTCTTCTTTTTTTGATCTCATTAAGGTGAACATTGAAAAAAGCCATGATTTGTTCAGCAATTTTTTTCACATCTAATTGTGAAATCGTTACAAAAGGCCAAATTTTCCCACGAAACAACTGCCAAAACGTCATGTGAAGGTAAAGCCGGATGATTTCTTCTTCTCCTTGCACCACATAAGTCCCACGTTGTAAATAAATCCCGTAATTTTTTAATTGTTCTCTCCACTCGTTGATCTTTCGACGCGCAGTTGATTCGCTGATATATTGTTTTTGAGCAAATTGATAGATCGTATGAAACTCTTCAAAAAAAATATCGTGCAATAGCTGGTATTTCAGCGTACTTTGCACGAGAAAAATCAAAAAACGCTCATGTTCGATAGAATCAAGCGTATCATAAAAGGAATAGCCAGAACGAGGGGTTTTCATAAACAATGTTTGAGAGCTCTCGTTGAACTGATGGTAATTTTTTGTTAATTCGTTTAAGTACTTAGCGACACTTCTTGCATCTAATTGGACTGTTTGTGCCAGTTCAGCAATCGTGTGCCACTGATGATCCTCGAAACTTTCCAGCAGGAGAATTTTATAATAAAGGTCTTTATCAAATCGTTTTAAATATTCAGATGACAAATACAACTTTTACCACTCCTTTATGCTAGAACGTTTTTTTCATTGTAGCATAAATCCTGGGAAACAACATCAAAACAGGTTAGTAAAAAACTGAAATAATAATGGTAATAAAAAGACGGTCAGCATGCCATTGACGCCAATGGCTAAGCCTGAAATAATCCCTTCGATCTCACCCAATTCGATTGCCTTTGCTGTACCAATCGCATGAGAGGTACTTCCTAACGCAACCCCCTTAGCAATCGGACTGCTGATCTTAAAAAGACGAAAGATATGAGTAGCGATCAACGACCCAAAGATACCAGTAGAAACAACAATTGCAAGCGTGACTGCATTGATTCCTCCCATCGTATGAGAAAGATCAACAGATATCGCTGTTGTCACTGATTTAGGTAGCAGAGAAATGACCATCGCTTTTTTTAATGTAAATAAATAGCCAATACCCACACTGACTAAGCAATTAGCTACGATCCCCGCTAAGATTGCCGCAATGACTGGGAAAAAATTTTCTTTTAACAAATGAAAATTTTTATATAAGGGAATAGCTAATGCAACTGTTGCTGGCGTAATCATCATGGTCAAAAAATTCCCACCCACATTATAATCCTGGTAACTGATTCCAGAAAAATGAAGAAAAAGAATGATCACTAAAATAGACAATACCAACGGATTGATAATCGGCAATTTATACTTGCGTAAAAATTTATCTGATAATACGTAGACACCTAACGTTAAGCTTAATCCAAATAATGGGTTACGAATAAATTCAGTCAATTTGTTGCTCCTTCCTTTTGATTTTCTGCAACTTTTGGCTACTTGTTTGTTTCAATTGAACAGATTGTAACATTTTTTCTACTACTTCTGCCGTTTTGCCTGCTACGACCATCGTTACGATCGAACAGATCACTACCGCACCTAATAAAATAGGCCAAATTGTCGCAATATCACCAAAATAGTCAAGTAAACCTACCCCTGCCGGGACGAATAAAATCGTTAAATTATTTAATAAAAAATCACCTGTTCCTCCTAAATGCTCAGGCTTTACTAGTCGCATCTCAAAAGCTAGGAACAAAAATAAGATGCCTAGGATGCTTCCAGGAATTGGTAAATGGAACAATACACGAGTTCCTTCACCTAAAACTGAGAAAAAGAGGATAATAAAAAATTCTTGAAAAAATTTCATCTATGAAACACTCCTTATTGTTAGCTTTCATTTTACTAACAATATTTTTCTGAAATTTTCAAATTGTGCTGTTTCTAAAGTACAATATTTGAAAAATATAATCGTTTTTTTTTGGTATATTTATAATTAAGGTTGGTGTTTTGTGGGAAAGTTCCATACGTTGTTTTGGAAGTTGGTCAGATTTCTTTTATACATAGAAATCATTTTTTTATCTGCACTTATTTATGACCAATAAAAACGTCGGATGCGAAGCACTACACCTATTGTGTTGTTGTTTCTTTTTTTTTGCATTTTTATAAATTTTGGAGGTATATATGGATTATTCACTTATGACCCGTCTTGTGGCGGAAATGATCGGTACAGCTTTATTAATCATTCTTGGGAATGGTGCTGTAGCAAACGTAGATTTAAAAGGAACAAAAGGTTATGGAAGTGACTGGATGTTGATCGCTGTAGGTTATGGCTGTGGTGTAATGATGCCAGCAATGATTTTTGGTGGTATCAGTGGAAATCATATTAACCCAGCGTTCACAATTGCTCTTGCCTCAAATGGTTTATTCCCATGGGCTGAAGTATTACCTTATATTGCTGCTCAATTGATTGGTGCCGTAATTGGACAATTGATCGTTGTAGCTTGCTACAAACCTTATTATGATCAAACAGACGATGTAAACCATGTATTAGGTACTTTCTCAACAATCAACAGTGTTGGTTCTAAATTCAATGGTTTTGTTAATGAATTCTTTGGGTCATTTGTTTTATTCTTTGGTGCACTAGGAATTACTAAAGCACCTTTCTTCCAAGACAATCTTGGTACAGCACACTTAGCTCTTGGTTTCTTAGTATGGACGTTAGTTGCTTCTCTCGGCGGACCTACTGGACCTGGTTTGAACCCAGCACGTGACTTCGCACCACGTTTAGTCCACGCATTGTTACCATTAAAACATAAAGGTTCATCACAATGGGGCTACGCATGGGTACCTGTTGTTGCACCAATTTGTGCAGGTATCGTTGCTGTCTTCTTATACAAATTCTTATTTATGGCTTAATCAAAAAAACTTGGAATCGAAGTGATTCCAAGTTTTTTTATTTGGAGAAAAAATTGATTTCTGTCCTCTTTTAACCTATGTCATACTAAGTAAGCACGCAAAATAAATTGCAGACTTTACTATTTATTTTATAAATGGAGGAACTCCTATGCCTTACGAAACAGAGCTTCAACGACATCTTGATATATTTGCTCTTTCTTTATCATTAAAGAAAAATAATAGATGGTCTCCGGAAGATGATAAAGTGAATTACCCACTTTTATTTTCTATTTATATTAAAATGATCCAACAAGATGAACAAGAATTTTTTGTACGTAAGCAAGACAAATTAAAAATGATTCAGTCACTCAACCGAAGCAAGGATTTCTATTCTTTTACTCGTCACACACAACTTTTTCATACTTTAAAGCGGATGATTTCAAATGATCCTCGAGATTTTATTCTTTTGCCCTTATCTTATAGTATAAAGAAAAATAAAAAAAGTGGTCATGTTTCCGGAGCACTCATCTACAAAGAAACGAAAAACTATAGAATTATTCTAGTGGATAAAAGGAAGCACCTGTCAAACTCATCTGTAAATATGGTTAAAATTCCTTCGGAGAAAATGGCTCCCCTTTGTAAAGAATTGTTTGCACAGAGAGATCATCCTAAACTCGAAACTTGTTATGATATTCTGTACAGAATTATTGACCATTCCTCTTCTAACAGCTTTTCGTCACTAGACTATACGATGCATGAACAAAAAGAAGGAAATTGTGTGGTCAAAGAAATAGAAGCTACTGCAAAAACTGCGCTCCTACATTGCCGCCATGACCTTCTCGCTTCACAAGGTAAAAAAAAATTAAAATGGAGTGATGTTCCCGAGTCCACTTTGGAGATGCAAAAACGTTTTTTAACTGTGATCAAATCAAAATACATAAAATCTTCTCTTCCTGATTATTTCTTTGAAATTTACAAATTGAGAAAACGAGCGAATGATGAACATTCGCCTTTAACAACGACAGAAAAAAAAAGAATACATGAAATATACAAAAAAATATTTGCCGATCATCCAGAAATTCAAGAAATCTTCAAAGAAACGCCTTCTAGTAACCTTTCAAAAGTAGAGAAACCAATACACTTAAACAAAGCAATTATAGCAGATCCGAAAATGGGTAAGTATCCAAAAGCTGGCAATACCAAAAATATGATCAATATTTTTGAAAAAATAACTGACGAAAAAAATAGGATAGCTAACGGACTAAGAACCGAAAAAAGGACACCAAAAGATGAGTTCATTCGCTAAAGAGGATAATGTGAATCAATAATCCGGTTGTGCTCAACAAGAAAAAATAAACGAGTGCCTAGCTCCGCAATAAGTAGTAAGACTGTTCTAACCCTATTTTCAAAAAATGATATTACTCGTTGACAATGGAATAAAAAGCCATAACGACCATTTTAATAAGAAATGGTCGTCATGGCTTTTGCAAACTCTTCGTACAAATGTTCATTGCGGTAGCGATTAAACTCTGGGTCGTGTTTTCGTAATAGCGTGCGTAACTTCATGGGATGATAACTATCGATCAAGTGATTTTTTCGTACAAACTCCCTCGTCAATTGCCATTCATAATAATAGCCAAAAGGACGGCAACTATAGCGGGTACCATGAATGATTTTATCTTCAAAACGACGATGGGTATGTCCAAAAACAACCTGTTTGATATTATCGTATTGATCTAATAGTTGTCCAAAAGAAGCGGAACCTAAAAAAGCATTTAAGTTGTTCCAGCGTTCGTATGGAGCGTTTTGATAGACAATAAAGTCTTTTTTAGGAACAAAATGTGTCACTAAAATAACGTCCAGTTTTTTTGCTTCTAACTGGTCTAGTAACTTTTTCATTGCTATCAGAACTCGAGCGTTGACTTCAATGTCACTTCCCTCTCGTTTAATAAAACGATCATACCAGTAAAGGTTCTTCATACGCAGAATTTGTTTATTTTCTTTTAACTCTGAGAATTGATAATCATACCAACCATTCATCCCAAGTAGGACTGTCTGCTTATTCAACGCCAGATATCGTTCATTTAAAAAGTGAGAATCCGGGAAATGATTCATCATTTCTTCTCCCTCAACATCTGCCAATTCATGGTTCCCAAAGTTGAACGTTGTAGGAATTCCTTTTTTGGCAAAAAATTCAACAACTGCTTGGCAAAGATCGACTTTATTCGCCACATCTCCTGCTAAGTGAAGCCGTGTGATCCCTTTGTCTGTGAGAACCTTCCACAAAATCAGCCATTCTTGTTCACTAAACTGATTGATATCTACATGTAAATCGCTGATAATTGCCAAGTTTCCCATACGCTTACCTTCTGTCTCCTATTTTCTACTCGTGATGTATGATTTGAAGATTACCTTTTAGTAATCCACTGGGGCCTTTTAACTGTAAACTCTTATAAGTCGGTTCAACTGCAATTGTCGTCGGATCATCTAGATACATCAATGCACTTTTTTTGATATAGATTGGTCCAACAGCTGTTTCTACTTTGACAGAGTATAAACTCAAATCTTTTGTTGTCTCTTTCTTTACGAGAATCAAACGAAAGGATGTATCAATCTGACAAGTTACTCGACTGTCGGCAAAAGGACCATCTCCGTCTTCAATATCAAGTAATAACTGTTCATCTTCATTTTGTTGTGCTAATAATTTTTCTTTTGCTTCATCTGTTAGTAATAATTCCATTCTTATCACCTCAAACTTAGCTTAATGATTTTACAACTCAGATGCAACTAACTTGTTTATGCTACACCTTTATCAACTTCTACCTGCTTGCCATTCTTGTCGTGTCAATCCTCGCAAGACAACTGAAACGATTTTTCCTTTGAAACGCCTTGCATCAGGGATGATTCCTTCTTTTTTCATCCCAAATTTTTCCATTACACGCCCCGACTTAGGGTTTTCTGCATCGTGATAAGCAAAGATCCGAACCAAGTTTAACTCTTCAAATCCTAATTTTATCAATGCTTGACTCGCTTCTGGAACAAATCCTCTTCCCCAATAGTTCTTATTCAGTGCATATCCGATCTCTGCGTTATCTTCATTTTCTTGTACTCTTAAATCAATTGTCCCGATGAATTGTTGATTTTCTTTTAATTCAATACCGTACTTCCCTAAAGGTGCTGACATAAAATAATTAGCGATGCTGTTTTTCGTATCTTCAACGGATTGATGTGTTGGAAACACAAACCGTGTCGTTTCTTCATCATGAGCATAGTCATACATGTCTTTTGCATCATTTAATGTAACGGGGCGTAAAATCAAGCGCTCTGTTTCAATACGTTGATGTTGCGCAAAAACCAAATTTCGATTGACCAATTGTTCCATAGCTATCCTCACCTTTTGCTTTTTCGTTTTCTTAACTGTAGCGAAATTTGTTATAACTTTCAACTACTTCCGTCGAAAGAATTCTTAAACCTGCCTAAAATAAAGGACTGGAAAGTTCAAAATAAAAAATCCTTAATCATTGCTTGAAAAAGAATAATTTTTTGTTCACGTTTTATTAACATCTTTTCGTTATCGTTGAAATAACCAATAAATACAATGGATATCGGAGGAGTTCCTATGAGAGAATATACGAAAAAAATCTATTTTATTGAAGAAACCCAAAATATTGAAGGATCTTATATTGAAGTAAAAACCTTATTTGTCAACGAGGATAAAGAACAAGCCCTCACGACATTTAAACAATTATCAAAAAAACTAATGCCTTCTTTTGGCTTGGTACTAGGTGAGTATAAAATCAAAGCCGGAAAAAGTTATTTTTCCCAATTGTTAAAACGGTGGGCACATTTACCAGCTGAATTTTATCGTACAATGAAGATTCTGAATTACCAAACATTAGCTGAAACGAAAATGTGAAAAAGTTAAGTTTTATTTATGATTCGTTTAGTATCCTTATCAACACCATAGGAGGCGAACGAGATGATAAAAAAATTTTTCACACGATTATTTTCCCAGCATCAACCTAGAATTAATCCTTATGAAGTCGAAAATGAATTTATGTTGAAGACAGACTTCCCTAAATGCTACTAATAGCTTGCTTTATAACCAAAAGAGAGACTGACAGATTATTTTCTGACAGTCTCATTTTTTCTCCTATTTAAATCTTCTAAATATATATCTATATACAAATCCATAACCATTAATCTTCCTTAAAAAAAAATATACTTTTATTAAACAAGCTTATGTTCTAGAAAAGTATTTCTCTTGCTTTACAACATATGATTGTAACGAAGGCTCAGTTCTTTGTTGTCTAGGTAAGGTAAGAATATCTCCCATTTTTTTTAATTGAGGTATAGAAGGTGGCATTTGTTCATTGTTGATTCCTACAATACGAGAATCTTTTTTAAATTCTTCAACAATTTTATTCCGTTTATAAAGCCTCCAATTTCTTTTATAAATATTGTTATATCTTCTTTTTAAAACTATGTATTTTATTTTTTTATATATATTATTTTTTCTTTGACTTCGTATTTTTTCTAATTTCATCATCTTCTGTTGTAATTTTACATTTTTTGGATGATTTTTTCGCTTCAGATAATAATTGTTAAAAATATAGTCAAAAGACTTATTTTGTTCATGTTTATTAGTTTTCAAAGCCTCAAGAAATCGTTTTCTCATCTCTAAATTTGAATTAGGGCAAGAGTTCCATTTAGGTCTCAATGTTGGTTTAGAATGAGAATATGACAGAATACTTTTTTGACAGTTAAAAAGAGCTACTTTAAGTGTAGATTCTACCTCGTTAACAATGCAGTTTCCAACATTTTGAGGTGACATATCAACGTTAAGCCTAGAAACACACTTTTTTGTTGATATGTGAACTAATTTCTTTAATTCTTCGAAAGGTTGTATCGTTGGTAGAGCAAACTTATTACTTAAATAAAGTACATGATTAAGCTGATCTATTCTTTCAGCATAGATGGTTACAAGTCCAACAGGAAATTGATGATTAAATAGTTTCGCTTTATCAACCATTACTACGTCATAACAATTTCCCTGTTTATATATTATTAATCCAGAACAATGTCCTTTACCAGAATAAAGAGGATAGGCAAGTGGTACAATCAAAAATGACGTAGGATCATTTGTTTTAAGACTTTCCAGTATTTGTAACGATGCAGTAGTACTTGGTGCATTACAAAAATCTAGTGTTTTTGTTAATGACGAAAGAATGTGTTCTTTCCTATTTTCATCAATAAAGAACCCATCAGTATCCTGTTCAATCATTTTTTTGTAGGTAGAAAGTAGCATCACTTCGTCCTCTGTGCCAGTATCACCGTCTCTCTTGTGCTCTTTGACAGCATCTTCCATTCTATAGTATAAGTTGGTATTACGTTTTAACCCTAAGGTCAGGGCTAAAAGCTCATAACGACGTTGATAATCATCCATATAATTCAATTCCTTTCATATGTAGAGATTAAGATGAATAATTTAAAAAAATTTATTCGATTCATTAGTGGGAGTTGCTAACAAATATAGCATAGTTGAAGATATAATATTCATTAATTTTTTTCCTCAAGAAAGAAATAGTCGTTCTAAGCTTACATAAATATGAGCACATCCCGTTATGACTATAAAAAAGATTACTCCACCATCTATAGAATCTAATATTTTTTTATATATAAAGAAAATGAGACCGATAACAATCGTCCCATCTCGTTTTTACTTTATTTCAAGGCTTGAGCAACATCTTCAATCATTAATTTCATGGATTCTAAGCCTCCACCACTTAGATACCAAACGTCTGGCTGTAGCGAAATCACTTTATGATGTTTACCTGCATCCGTTTGTACAATCAACTCATTCGCAGCGACATTATCCTTACTGTCATCGCCACCGATCGCTTTCGTACGATCTACCATAAAAAGAATACCAGGATTTTTGTCTAATACATATTCATAAGAGACGCTTTGTCCATGAGTAGAAGCTTCAATATGTTCATCTGCTTGTTTAAAACCAAAGACATCATGAACAAGTCCGAAGCGTGATCCTGAACCATAGGCGGATAATTGTCCTTCATTGACTAACGTCACTAACGCAGTTTGATCAAGATTACTTGTTTTTTCTTTTATCTCATTGATTTTTTTAGTTAAATCGGTAAGTCCTGCCTCGGCTTGATCTTCTCGATCAAAAATCTTTCCTAAGGTTTGAACATTTTGTTGTATCGATTCCCATGGCTTGCTTGAATCAACAGCTAAATATAAAGTAGGCGCAATTTTGTTTAATTCCTCTTGATAATCGCTTTGTCTCCCTGAGATAATGATCAAATCAGGTTGCATTTGGTTGATTTTTTCTAAATCAGGTTCTTTAAGTCCGCCTGCGGAATCCACTTCTTTATATTTTGCCAAATAGTCTGGTAAATTCTTCGTGGCCGCACCAACGACTTTATCCCCCACTCCTAATGCATCCAAAGTATCTAAAGAACCATTATCAAAGACGACGACTTTTTGAGGATTTTTTTAACTTCAATTTTCTCACCATTACTGTCTTTTACGGTCAAAGAAGATTGCACTTCTCCGCCACTGGTTTTCGTATTTGTCGTAGTACTTCCCGCATTGCTACCACATGCTGCTAACGCTACTGTTGCTACTAATAAAAAACTGACAACTAATTTTTTCATTCCGATTCTCCTTCTGCTATTTTAAAAATAAAGACAGAATCTGCGTCCTTCAATCTCGCAAACTCGAATGTCCATTTCATATAATTCATCTAAGATGTTCTTTTGAATAATTTCATTGGTGGCTCCTTGAATAAACAGTTCCCCATTTTTCATGGCAATGATCTCATCCGCATAGCTTGCTGCAAAATTGATATCATGAAGCACAATAATGATCGTTTTCCCTAAATCTCGAACTAAGTGTTGTAAAATTTGCATGATCTGAACAGCAAAATTCATATCCAAATTATTTAACGGTTCATCAAGTAAGATATAATCAGTATCTTGGGCTAACACCATCGCTATATAGGCTCGTTGTAGTTGCCTACCCGAAAGCGTATGGATCATCTGTTTTTTTAAGGAGGTTAAACCTAAGTGTTGCAAAGCTTCCGCCACAATTTGTTGATCCTTTGTAGTTAGCTTGCCTTTCGTATAAGGAAAGCGCCCAAATTCTACCAGTTCTTCCACTGTGATTTGCATACTAATGCCATTTGATTGGCGTAAAATGGCTAATTTTTGAGCTAATTCTTTTGATCGCCAGGCTTTCACTTCGTTATGATTAAGATAGATTTCCCCAGTATCTTTCGCAATCAAACGACTAATCATGGATAAAACCGTTGATTTACCAGCACCATTGGGACCAATAAAAGCCGTTAATCTTTGTTCATGGATTGATACATCGACGTCTTTGACTACCCGTTTGTCATGGTAACTTTTATTGACCTTTTTTAAATCGATCATCCAATTGTCTTCCTTTCTCGAATCAGTTTGATCATAAAGTACAGTCCTCCTGAAAATTCTACGATGACACTGACAGTGGTATTCCATTTAAAAATTTGTTCAACCAGCAGTTGTCCCCCCACCAAAAACAGTAACGCAACCAAAAAACTACCTAAAAACAACTCTCGATGCCGATAAGTCGCAAATAATCGATAACTAACATTCGCTACAATAAAACCTAAAAAAGTTAATGGTCCTACTAATGCCGTTGCTGTCCCTGTTAAAAGACTGACACCGCACAGGATTAAAAATTGAAATCGCTCTGTATCGATTCCTAAATTGATTGCCTGCTCTTGCCCTAGATGAAAAACATCTAAATAACGACTTTTATAAAACAAAAAGAGCCATGTACCACTAATCAATATAGTTGCTGGTACTAGATAATGACTAGGGATGTTCCCAAAACTAGCAAATAATTTTCCTTGTAATAAATCATATTCGTTTGGGTCCATCACCACTTGTAGAAATGTACTCACACTTCTGAACAAAGTCCCTAAGATGACACCAGTCATCAAAAGCAAAAACAAGTTCGTTTGTCCTTTCTTTAGTAAAAAGAAAAAGAGTAATTGACTCAAGCCAACCATTAACGCAATATTTGTCAAAAAAAGCCTGTCCCTGTTTGCTGAAGCATGGTCACACCCCCAACGACAAAGAAAAGGACCGTTTGAACTAAGACATAGAGAGAATCTAGTCCTAATACTGAGGGTGTCAGAAACTGATTTTGGGTAATTGTCTGAAAACTGATCGTGGCACTACTGGTGGCTAACGCAACAAGTAAAAAAGCAACGATTTTTTTACTCCGTAAGGCCCAAGCAAATTGCCAATTTCCATAAGTGTTGATCGTTAAATAGCTCATAATCACTAAGAGGACAAGAAGCAACAGTCCAATGAATACGCCCCTTTTTTTAAGCATATTTTTTCCTCCTAACCAACAAATAGAGAAAAATAATTGCCCCGAAGATCCCCACGATCACACTTACTGGGATTTCGTAAGGGTAGATCACCAAGCGAGCAACGATATCACAAAAAAGTAAGAAAACACTTCCCAACAATGCAGTAATACCAATTGTTTTATGTACTTGATCTCCATATAAACGGGCTGTGATATTTGGAATGATTACCCCTAAAAATGGAATACTTCCCACCATGATCAAAACAATCGCACTAGCCAAAGAAACGAGACCGATCCCTAGTAACTGCATTTTTTTATAGTCAATCCCTAAATTGACCGCAAATGACTCCCCCAATCCAACAATCGTAAATCGATAAGCAAAGAAAGAAATAACGATTAATAATGGAACGGTTACATAAAGCAATTCATAATTTCCACGTATAATCGTGGCAAAATTCCCCTGTAACCAAGAAGACATATTTTGGATCAATTGAAATTGATAAGCAAAAAAAGTGGCAATGGAGCCGATGATATTACCTAACATGACACCGATCAATGGTAACATCAGTTGATTCTTTTGAGGTAACGTTTGTGCCAAAAAAAGAAATAAAAGTGTCCCACCAAAAGCAAACAAAAAAGCAGTAAATGAACGTAAAAGCAACGGTGCATTTGGTAAAAAAAGCATCACCACTAAAATACCCAATCTTGCACTATCCATCGTTCCAGCTGTGGTAGGCGAAACAAATTTATTTTGCGTCAAATGTTGCATGATCAAGCCACAAATACTGCTAGTTGCTCCTGCAAGGATCAGGCAAACCGTTCGTGGCAGACGAGTGGCAAGAAACAATTGCGTGCTTTGTCCTTTGAATTGAAGCAAATCAATTACTTGAATCGTTGAGACACCAATAAATAATGAGCTGATAGTCAGTAAACCTAACAACCCTATGAGCCAACCGTAGCGCATCAAACCCCTCCTGTAATTGATAATGATTCTCATTCTTATTCTAAGTGAACAGATGAACAAAAGTAACCGCTTTTTTTCCTTTCAAACTTCAATTGTTTGTATGTTATACTTTTATTAGCTATACAATGAAAAGGAGGATATTTTGATGTCAAAAGATGATGTACAAAGCCACTTAGATAAGGGGATGTATGGTACACCATTAGTTAATCCGGAGGAACAACATAAATATATGGGGACATTCCGTGAACGTTGCTATTTAAGTATGACTGTAGCTGAGATGAAAGATCCTATAAACAAAGAAAACTTTCTCAAAGAAATCGAAAAACAACCCGATGTTACGGTTCTTCTGAATGGCTCGCTACCTTTAACGATCCAGAATCAATATATCCAACTTGCTACCAAACAAAATGTACGCTTTACGATCGTTAATGATTATGTATCTGATGATCCCAATAGCTTTGGTTTATTAGTCGCTGCTAAAGAAGCGGTCAACGAGCCAGTCATTGATGTAGAAAAGAAATATCCCAAACAAGAGTCTCTTTCTCCAAAAGAACAGCCGAAGAAAAAAAGTTTTTGGGAACGACTATTTTAAGCTTATGCTGACTGTCATATTTCCCATAAAAGGCATGATACTCAAAACAATCTCTAAAAAAGAGAAGATACTAAAATTGACAAGCAATTTAAGTATCTTCTCTTTTTTTGGCGTTGAACACTATTTTCAATCTACAACATACCTCATTCAGTAAAAAATCTTTCACCTATGTTATCCCATAGCTAATTTCTTTTGATCTTCATAACTATTCAATCAATTTTAAGGGGCATTAACTAAATTCCATTCAACGTGCCCCGTATAATTTCCGGGTTGTGCTACCTTTGCATCAGTGATTTTGAGTGAGACATTTCCTAAATCATAATTATAGACAGAGGTATGAATTGCTTGAGTAGCTTTCATTATAACGATTGGGCTATCCGTTTTTATTTCTGGTGAAATAGTACCTTGGACTTCACTACCACAATCAACCAAGTCCGTACTAGGATTAAATGGCGCATTTCCATCATTGATATTTTTCTTCACGATACCTTGGTTAGTTAGGACGATCGAGCTTGTTGGAATCTCCTGAGCGCTATCCCAAACAAGTTGCGCTTGTAGTGACCAACTATTATTAGTTTGACTCTCATCACATACACCGACATCAAAAGAAGTTTGTTTAATAAATGGAATATATTGCTCTCCTGATTCTTTTAATGGTGTTTCAAGAAAGCTAAATTTCTTAGGGATATAAGAAAGTCCAAATGAACTTGTTGTTCCCGGTCTCATATTGTCTGAAGGAGATGGCATTTCTGGTAATGGTGACCAGATGGCTTGATAAGTCGTATTGAGTAAGTCTGTCACCTGATTTCCACTGCCCCCTTCTTTTATGTTCCAGCCGATAAAAATGCTATTTGGTTTCTCAGCGACTAGAGTAGCTTTGAATTGATCAAGTGTTGCCATTTGTAGTTTAGGATCGGTAGGAGAAACCGCAACAGATTGGAAATAGTGTTTTGTTATACTATTATCTTCAAACGTCCCCCCGTTGGCATCAAAAGTAGGACCAGCGATTATCCGATTATTTGAAAGATAATTATAATTCAATAGTTTATTATCTTTGGCAATAACTAATAGTGGAGTCTTGTTGTCTGTAGTAAAGATATTAGTAGTATCAGTGACATTCGTCAGATCAAATTGTCTTAAATCTAATAAGTTTAACTCATTCATGCCAAGAAACATGCTGTTCATAATCTTTACTTTTTCGGTTTGAAAAGAGCTCAAATCTAATTTTTTTACACTAGATAAATAAGAAAACATATGATCCATATTTACTACTTGACGAACATCCCAATTTGCTAGTTCTAATTCTTGTAATTTTCGATCTGCATTGAACATATAATTCATATCTATAATATGGGAAGTATCCCAACCACTCAGATTTGCTTTAGTTAAAAGGGGATCATTAGCAAACATCGCTCCTGTGTTTGTCACTGTACTAACATCCAATCCCGTCAAATCTACTTCCTTTAAATTCGACCAAAATTGAAAAGCATGTCTTAAATCTGTCGTTTGAATTGGTACTTTATTCCCCGAAGCAATTTTAAAACTGGTAATCGATTTATAATTAGGGAAAACTGCAGTGTTGATATTGTTCAAAATAGTCGGCTTTCCATTGATTACTGTAGGTACAATTATTTCTTGGCTCTGTCCAATGTATTTCATTAAAAGATAACGATCCTTTTGTGGCGTCAACTGATATTGCCATTCCGATACAGTACCGGTTGCTGCTGTAACAGAGGAAGTTATTTGATCTACAGGCGATGTCGCTACATAGCTTCCCTCAATAGAATGTTCATTCATTAGGTCTTTTAAAATGACACTGTTTGCTAGTTGTTCTTGCAATTGATTCTGCAATGAAACTGGCCAATGACTTAAATCTAAATTTTTTAATGCGTGACAATTAGTGACGAATCCTTTGACACTTTTAATCATTGTTGTCTTCCAATTGTTGATTCCCTCAATTTTTGTTAACTGTGGACAATCATTAAACATATCACTCAAATCTTCTGGCATTTCATTTTCTAAGATTGTCACTTGTGTTAAATTCGGACAATTCATAAACATGCCTCCTAAATTAGTCGCATCAAGTTTATTGATCTTTACAGATTGTAATTGCGCACAGTTTTTAAACATTTCACTTGTATTAGTCACTTGACTAAAATCAGTCTGCCCAAAATCAACATTTCTAAGTGTTTGATTTCTAAAAAATACTTGTGACAAGTTGACACTATTTCCCTGATCACTAGCAATACAAGGGGCGAAAGGAAGATCAGCAGATACCGTCAAAGAATGCACTTCATTTTTGTTGATATCTCTCAAAAATTGTGGAGATAAGATTAGTTTTTTTATATTTGGTTGAATAGCATCTAAAAATGAAGAATTAATCACGATGGCTGGGACTTGGGTATTGTCTGACAATCCTGACAGCGTTAGTTCTGAATCATTCAATAGATAGTTGATGTGTTGATAGACTCCCTGATGAATTCCTCCCGTTGGCGAATTTTCTTTCTTAGTGAGTAGTTTTGGCGATTCTATTACTTGCTTCAAGTCGTTGTTTTCAACGGCAGTCGCTGTTTGCTCTGTTTGGCTATCTGCAAAGCCTGATTGTCCATAATAAACCATATTTCCTAACAAAATCATCATAATCGAAACATATTTTATTTTTCTCAAAACAGTCAGCTCCTCTTCACTTATAATTGTTTCGCCACAACGAAAAAGTAACCAATACCTAATAAGATGAAACAAATTGAAGTAATAAGAATTAGTGTATTAAGATAAAGAATCGTTTTATTTTCTTCTCCTATAATCACTCTTTTATAATTCATTAAAAATAGGTAAATGGCTAAGCTCATGAAGAGAATACCCGTTGAAATAATAAAAATCGGTATCGTATACATAATTGTTCACTCCTTCCAATCAAATAAATATAAGACTTATACTTATTTGATTCCTCCTTTGAAAGTATGTTATTTCTGTTCATAAAGTAAATCATTCATACTCCTATTTTTTCTAAAAATGGATATAAACGAAAAAAGAGAATGAGTACTCATTATTTTTTCTTATATCTTATAGCCAGATAGATGATGCCAGCTACATTGACTAAAAAGAGAATGATCCAACTAATTTGGAGCCATTGAGGAACAACAACGTGATAAAGCGACTGTTCATTGATATCATTAGCCGTTGTTGGATTGATCGTAAATTCTTTGCTAAATAACCATTCCTTGCCACCTGCCTTAACTGAACCAGTAAAAACATATGTCCCTGCTTTTAGTTCATCCTTTTTCCAATCAAATTGAAAAGGATAGACTGAATAAGGTGCAATATTTACATTTGTTTTTTGTTGCTCTTTGATGACTTTATCTGTATTTTTTTCAAGAATTTTACCTGCAACAGTTGCTTGATCAAATATATAAGGGTTAGGATTTAAAATATCTGCTTGAATGATTTTTCTTCCATTTGATAAAATCGGAGCGACTTTTTCTAAAGTAACAGAAATAGGTTGATTCATTTTGGTTTTTGCATTGTTGGTTAAAACTACTCCTAATGTGTAGTTATACGTATTTTCGATTGATACTTCTTTTTTCTGGTCTTTTGGTGTTTTTTCAGCTTTCTCAGAAACCACGATTCCTCCGACGACCACACCGGGAAATTTTTCTTTGGGTAATGTAACCGTAAGAGAGGTCTTTACTTCACTCTTTGCTGGTACTTTGACTTCTGACTGTGTCGCTTTGACGATCGAAGTCAATGGTAATTTCAAAACTTTGTTGTTTTTTATCGTACCTGTATAATCTAACAAACCATTCGCATTGGTATTTGCATTTGTAACTTTAACCGTTAATAGTTTCTCCTGATTTGAACTATTGATCAATTTAACACCCAATTGATCTTGTGTGCCTGGTTGCTCACATAGATAAAAATAGCCTAAACTAGTATCAATTTGATGTACATTTGGGATACGTTCGATCGTATAGCCTCCCATTATTTCTTCTGCTTGAACATCCAACGTACCAATAAACATAAACATAAGAAATAAGATGATTGATTGCACTTTTTTTAACAATACCGTTCTTCCTTCCTTTTTTTGATTATCAGCAGCTCTTTGATCAAAAGCTTGGTCTGCCAATAATCAAAAAAAGGAAAAGAGTAAGTCCTTTCCCTTCTTAAGGTAATTATGGAGCAACCGATAGATTCCATTCGACATGTCCTGTATGTGTCCCTGCTGGCGTAGTTTTTGTATTTGCTATTTTAAGAGACACTTGTCCTAATCCATAATCATAGGTGTCATTATGCACAAATCCCTGTGTTCCTGACATCAATAAAACTTGAGCATCTGATGTAATCTCAACATTAGGCACAGCAGTAACTGAACCAGCTGGAGCGTCCACTAACTGACCATTTCCAGTATTGACCTTCGCATTAGTTCCAGTATGGGCAGTTTGAATCGACATTCCTTTTTCTCCATTATCCCAAACAACTTGTGCTTTTAAAGACCATCCCATAGTTTCCCGAGTTTTGTCTTTGACCCCGACATCAAATGTGCCAGAATTTTGTGGCATGGTCACAGGGATCGTCTGAGAGCCAGTTTCCAATAATTTTGTTGACGGGATTGTAAAAGTACCTGGTTCATAAGCAATCCCAAAGGCAACCGTAGGATTATTTGATTTATTCCCTGGATCAGATGAGCTGGCAGGATCTTTCGTATTACTTGGTGGCGTTGGATTAGTCCCACCATTTGTTGGTAATTCTAGTGGCGCACTGATCGGTGTTTCAGCTGTTGCTGGACTCGGAGTCGTAGTTGTGCTTGCTGCGTATACCCTTGGATTATTAATTAATAAAAAAGAAGCCAACAAGCCAGTGCTGATTAAAAAAGTACTTTTTTTCATTTATTTCACTCACTTTCTTTTTTCACACATTGGGTATTTTTATACTGTCCTGATTGAACAAAAAAAGCGTATCATTAAACTAGATTCAGTTTTTTTTGTTTTTTTTTGATTTCACACTTATTCTTAAAAAAATTAAAAAACAAATCACTAAGAAAAACAGATGACACTAACTTTTTACATATGACTTTTAAAAATAAATCGTGTACTTAGCAACCCGATGCATAAAAAAACCCATAAAATCCGAAAATAACACCCTTATTTTCTGGATTCTATAGGTTATTTTTTAGCTAGTGAGTTTTGCCATAATGTGATTAATTTTGAGTCAGGATATTAAGTTCAGGATACAATAAATTCAATACATCTAAAGTCAATCTTCTCCCTTTACCTGCAAATGGGTACACGTGCATATGCATCGCTGGATTGAAGTTAGCTTCGATAATCCCATAAGCAGTAGCGCTGTTTTCCGGTGCTACCTCTTTGTCCGGAATAATCAAATCGATTCCACTAATTTTTGCGCCTAAAGCTTCAACTGCAGAAACAGCTATCTGCTTATAACTTTCAGAAAATTCGTCTGTGACATCAATCGAATCGCCACCTGTACTAATATTAGAATTTTCTCGTAGATAAACAACCTGATCTTTCTGGGGAACAGAAGAAACGGTAAGCCCTTGTTCTTTTAACATCAGTTGCTCTAATTCTCCTAATTGAATTAGCTCTAAAGGTGCTCGATGATTTGTGCCTCTTAAAGGATCAAGATTCTTTTCAGCGACCAATTCAGCAACTGTACGTTGTCCATCTCCGACGACATTCGCAGGTTTACGAAGCATGATTGCTTTGACTTTGCCATCAATCACAAAGAAGCGATATTCCGTGCCTGGCATAAATTCTTCTACTAAAATCGAACGATCTTCGCTAAAGGCAATCGCAAGTCCTGCTTGATAGTCCTCTAAATCAGCACCATCTTTAAAAATCGTGATGCCTAGTCCATAGTTCGTTGATTTAGGTTTAATGACAAATGCTTTGTTTGCGAATCTTGGATAGGCTTTGACTGCTTCCTCCATTGTCGTAAACTCGGCTCCGTTTGGCACACGATAGCCGGCTTCTCTCAAGACTTTTTTAGTGACCGTTTTATTTTCCATGATCAAGGGAACGATATAGCTATCTTTACTTGTCATATTTGCATTTTTCACGTACTCAATATGATCGTGATGCTGTAACCGCAAAAATTGATCGGATTCGTCAATCACTTTCACTTCAATACCTTTTTGGATCGCATCAAATAACAAGATTTGCGTAGACAACTCCATCTCTCTAAATCCTGCGAGTTGATACGGACGTTCATGCGCTTTTTGATAGTAAGAAAGACCCAAAGAGGTAGCAAACTGATGTTGACTACTTTCTTTTGCTGCTTGATAGATTGTTCCTGCTAGTGTTTCACTTGGACGTTCCAGTTCTTCTAACATTTTTTCAATCAATGGTAGTGCCTCTAGTTGCTCAAGTTCGAGCGCCATCTTCTTCATATCAGTTAAAAGATCACGACCTTCCTCGATAAACTCGGTTTGATTTAGCGGATGTTCAAGAGAGACGATTTCATTTTTTCTAGTTCCTTCTTCCACCCATTGATCAGCTGCTTCTTTTTCTTCCGTCCATAACATATAAGTTAAAAATAACTGTAAGAAACGAACTTGTTCTTGATCAATTCCTAAACGTGCATTGGGATTTAAATCGATATTTCTTAATTCGATATAACGCACACCCGTTTTAGCTAAATCTGCTACCCGTTTACCACCACGAAAACGAAGTGGCGTATAAAATTCTTTTTCTTCTGATAGTTTTCCTTCTTCAACCATCTTTTCAATGTCGAACAAATATTGCTCCATTGAAGCATACGAAACTTTGACATTTGGATGATTCGTATAACCATACGAACTATTCCGAATACTTCGAACTGGCTCATTAGGAGCTGGTTTATCAATGAAATAGTTTGCTTCACTTAATGGTGATGCCCCATAAAAGTAGGTAATCAACCACCGATAGCGCAGAAAATTGCGCGCAGTTTTCAAATATAGCTCTGTTTTAAAAGCAGCAAACTCCGAAAACTCTGTTTGTTGCACAAACAACGATCGAAGCAAATCATCTCCAAATTCAAAATTAAAATGGATACCACTAACCATTTGCTTTCTTTTCCCATATTCTTTAGCTAAATAGCGGCGATATAACACATCTTCAAAATTTGCTAATTTTGCAATCATGATGTCTTCATCTTTTGCTGGCAATGCTGGTGGCATACTTAAAGGCCAGATCATTTCATTTTCAGGAATTGAGCGAGCAGCAACATCATAAATGGCTGACATATATTGGAAAAGCTCATGGATCGAATCGGTGACTGGTGTAATTAATTCAATTTGTGTTTCACTAAAGTCTGTCTGTATATATGGATGAAACGTACGATCGCCAAAAACACTTGGATGATCAGTACGTGTTAGATCTCCTGTAAGGTTCACTCGCTGTCCTTCTCGTTCCACACCAAAACGTGCTTGATCGATAAATGGACGTGAACTAGGATGTTTTAGTAATTGTTTAAAATTCATGTTGATTATCCTCCAGTTCGTATGCCTCTAATTATAGTAAAAAATAGCCAGAAAAAGAATGAAATTGTTTCAAAATATAAAAAAAGCCTATCCAATTTTATGTACGCTTACTTCGTCGGTTGGTTTGGTTCACTCCCATACCTTACTAATCCCATCATTATATGTAGAATTACCGTTACCTTTCTATAAGAAAAAGCATCTAGCTAAAAAGATTCAATTTTTTAGCTAAATGCTCTTCTTGCTGATAAAAAGAATAACTGCTTACTCTTCTTTCAACAATCCTTTAAATAAACCAATAACAAAATCATTAGGTTCAAATGGTTCAAGATCATCGATTCCTTCGCCAAGCCCTACCAATTTCACCGGTAAGTGAAGTTCATTACGGATGGCTAACACGATCCCACCTTTGGCTGTACCATCTAGTTTGGTTAAAACGAGCCCAGTGACATCAGTTGTTTCTTTAAATTGTTTTGCTTGTACCATTGCATTTTGACCAGTAGTCGCATCTAGTACAAGTAATGTTTCGTGAGGTGCATCTGGTAATTCTCGTTGAATGACACGTTTGATTTTTTCCAACTCATTCATCAAGTTGACTTTGTTTTGTAAACGTCCAGCTGTATCTACTAACAACACATCTGCCTGTTCACTTTTCGCACGTTCCATCGCATCATACACAACTGCTGCTGGGTCGCCACCAGCATTTCCCCGAACCACTTCGACACCAGCACGTTCGCCCCAAACCACTAATTGGTCAATCGCACCTGCTCGGAAAGTATCGGCTGCTGCCAGCAGCACTTTTTTTCCTTCATTTTTGTATTGGTGGGCTAGTTTTCCGATACTGGTTGTTTTTCCAACACCGTTTACCCCGACAAACAAAATAACTGTTAATCCTTCTTCTTGTAGATTTAATTCATTAACTTCGTTGATTCCTTCTTGTTCATATAAATCCACTAATTTTTCAATGATTGCATTTTGGATCTCAGCTGGTTTCTTTGCGTTTCTCAGTTTTACTTCTTGACGCAACGCTTCAGAAATCTGAATAGCCGTATCAAACCCAACATCCGCACCAATCAGTGTTTCTTCTAATTCTTCAAAAAAGTCTTCGTCTACTGTCCGAAAATTAGCAAACAATTCATTCATTCGTTCGCCAAATGTTTTTCTGGTTTTTTCTAACCCTTTATCATATTTCTCTTGTACTTCGACTTCTTCTGGTTCTTGTTGTTCACCAGTAAAAGCACGCTTGATTTTATCAAAAAAGCCCATACGATCCCCCCTAATCTAAAACAAATTTTTCGATAACTTTAGCTACACCATGTTCTAAGTTACTTGACGTGACATAATTCGCTGCTTCTTTAACAAATGGGACGGCATTTGCCATGGCAACACCCATTCCAGCGTATTCAATCATCGGCAAATCGTTTTCTTCATCCCCAATTGCCATGATCTCAGCTGGTTCTAAACCTAAATCTTTTGCTAGTAAAGAAATACCATAAGCTTTTGTCACGCCTTTTGGCATAAATTCTAAAAGCATACTGCGGGTCTTGATGATTTCATAACGTTCATGAAATTCGGCTGGTATTTCTTTGATCTTAGGATCTAATTCCGCTTGCGGATAGGCAATAACTGCTTTATTCAACACAAACTCGTCTGTCAGATCTGCTAAATTTGCCGGTTGAAATTGCAATAATTTATTTAATGTGTTGTATAAAGATTTCTTCCCTGGTGCAGTCGGTAATTGTAAAACCACATGATCTGATAATACATCTAAGGGCAATGCCAATTTTTGCGCAAGATCATATAAACGATGGATATCAGCAACTTCCATCACTTTTTTCTCAATGATTTCTCCTGTATCGTTTTTTTGAACAAGACCACCATTGAAGGTGATGCTATAATCCCCTTCGTCCACTAATCCTAACTCTTGCAAATAATGAGCCATTGCTGCTAAGGGACGACCAGTACATAAAACGATCTTAACACCTTTTTCTTTTGCTTTCGCTAAAGCTTGCTTATTCTCATCTGAAATTTGTTTTTCTTCATTCAATAATGTACCGTCTAAGTCGATCGCAATTAATTTAATCATTTATTTCCTTACACCTTCGTTTCCATTTTTCCTTCTTCATTGATATCTTCCATACGGACAGACACAATTTTTGAAACACCTGATTCTTGCATGGTTACTCCATATAAAACATCGGCAGCTACCATGGTACCTTTTCGGTGTGTGACCACGATGAATTGAGTGTCCTCTTGGAAATCACTTAAATAACGTCCGAATCTTTTCACATTTGCTTCATCTAACGCAGCTTCTACTTCGTCTAAAATACAAAATGGAACAGGACAAACTCGGATGATTGAAAACAGCAAGGCGATAGCAGTTAATGCTCTTTCCCCGCCAGAAAGCAAGCTCAGACTTTGTAATTTCTTGCCCGGTGGTTGCACTTCGATTTCGATCCCTGTTTTTAATAGATCCGATGGGTCAGTCAATACCAATTCTGCGCGACCGCCACCAAACATATTAGGAAAGACTACTTTAAACTCTTGCCTGATTGCTTCAAAGACTTCTTTAAAGCGAGCCCGTACTTCAGCATCCATTTCTTCCATTGTTTCAAACAATTGGTTCTTTGCAGATAACAAATCATCACGTTGTGTGGCTAAAAACGTATGTCGTTCATTCACTTGCTCAAATTGCTCAATCGAACGGATATTCACTGGTCCAAGGTCTGCGATCTGCTCTTTTAAGACTGCTACTTTCGTGCGACTACTTACAATATCGGAAGTTGGCTGGTAATCAGTGACAGCTTTTTCAAAGCTGATTTGGTATTCCGTTTGCAAATAGCTCAGCTGATGATCCAACAACATTTCTGCACGGTCTTTTTGCACTTCCAGTTTCGATTGTTCTGTTAGCTGTTGCTTTTGTTGTTGGTTTTTTTCAGCAAGTACTGTTTCAAGCTGATCGATTTCTTTTTGCGTACGTTCTCGTTGTTCCTTCACTGCCACTAGTTCTGCTTGCAGTTCTTCACGCTGTTGCGCAAGTTCCGTGATTTGGCTCGCTAAACTTTCTTCAGTGATTTCATGATCAGAAAAATCTGCAGTCAATGTTGCTAATTGTTGCTCTAAACTTGTCTGACGTTCAAGTGCTTCATTTTTTTGAACACGTGCTCCACGTAATTGGATCTGTAAATGATTGAATTGCTCTTTCAAGACAGCTAAATCTGCTTGTTCCTGTGCTTTTCGTGCTTGGACTTGTGATCGTTTTTCTTCCATTTGATCACTTTCTTGGTTCAGTGATTTGATCTCTTCATCGATTTGTTGTCGTTGTTGTTCGATTTCCTTTTGTCTTGCCGTTAACTCTGCTTGTTGTTTTTGATATGTTTCGATGAATTGTTGCAATTCTCTCGTTTCAAAGTTTGAGAGTTGCTTTTCTTTTTCAAAGCGTGCTAAGTCATTCGTGATATTTTGCAGTTGATTCGTTATTTCCTGCTCTTCAAACCGCAATTGTTCATTTTGCGTACGCAACTTTTCTTGTTTTTGGCTCAAGTCAGCGACTTTGGTTTGTAATTCTTGAACAATTTTTTCTTGATTTTGCAACTGCTGATCTGCTTGTTCATATTCTGCTGTCAGCTGTTTCAATTCTTGATTTTGAGAGAAGAGACTGCCTTGATTCCCCCGTTTATTTGCTCCACCCGTCATGGAACCACCAGCATTCATCACGTCTCCTTCCAGAGACACTACTCGGTATTGGTATCGTATGGTCTGAGCAATAGCATTGGCACTAGTTAGATCCTTCGCTAATAAGATCGTTCCCAATAAATTGTGGACCACGGTTTGAATTTCTGCAGGGAATGTCACCTGTTCACTTGCGATACCTAAAAACCCATCTACCGTTGCTGCTTGCGAAAGAACGTGCGCAGGTAACTGTCTAGGTTTAATCGTTGTTAACGGTAAAAAGGTCGCTCTACCCCCTCTTTGCTTTTTCAAATAAGTGATTGCTTGACGTGCATCGTGTTCGTTTTCAACAATGACGTGTTGCGCTGCTCCACCTAGAGCTGTTTCGATTGCAAGGGTAAAAGAGCTAGGTACATCAATCAACTCAGCGACTGCACCTACGATACCAGATAATTGTTGTTTATGTTGTAAAACTAACCGAACGCCCTGGTAAAAACCAAAATAGTTTTCTTGGATTTCTTGTAAACTTTTTTGGCGTGCCTTTAATTGTTGGACTTGGTTCATCAATTGGTACATTTTAGGTTGTTCATTGGTTAATTTAGTTTGTACTGTTTTCCCTTTTGTTTGAACTTCTTCCAACTCATGTTGGTTCTTAACTAAAGCTTGTTGAAGATTTGCTTGTTTTTCAGATAGTTCCTGTTTTTGAGAGGATAACGCCAAGACAGAGGCTTCTACTTCTGATTGCTTCGCTAATGTTTGTTTACTTTTGGACGTTTCTTGTAAATATTGACGTTCAAGATATTTCAATTCATTTCCGACATTCGCTTGTTCTTGCATCAAATCAACATATTGATCTCGTAATTCAGATAATAATTCCTTCGTTGATTTTTGATATTTTTCCAATTCTTGTTGTGTCTTCATCAACTGTTGTTGTGCTTCTTGGATTTCTGTTTCTTTTTCAGTTGTTTCTTTTGTCAATTTTTCCTGAAGTTCCTCAAAATGCGCTACTTTCTTTTGCGCCTCGGCCAAAGAAGCCTGATATTCTTGCGTACTCTTTTGTGTATGCTTTGTCCGCTCTATTAAAACATCTTTTTGCCCTTCTGCTTGTTTTAATCTTTCAGACAATGCCAACAGACTTTGTTGACCTTTTTCAATTTGACGGTCTTTTTTGGCGTTTTGCTTTCTTTTTTCTGATAGCATGGCTTCTTGCGATTGGATATGTGTCGCTAATTTTGTCAGTTCTTGATTGAATTGTGTCAGCTGAGTTTGTTTTTCTTCCCACTCTTTTTTCGCTACGTTGATCTCCGTAATCATCAACGCTATATCGGTTTGGGTTAATTCTTCTTTTAGCTGCAAAAATTTCTTAGCGATTTCACTTTGCTCAGCTAGAGGTGTTAATTGCTCTTGCAACTCGTAAATAATGTCTTGCACTCGACTAAGATTATCTTCTGTTTCAAATAACTTTTGTTCCGCTTTTTTCTTGCGTTGTTTATATTTTAATACACCTGCTGCTTCTTCAAATATTCCCCGACGGTCTTCTGGCTTACTACTAAAAATTGCTTCTACTTTCCCTTGTGAAATGATCGAAAACGATTCTTTTCCTAAACCTGAATCTAAGAACAGTTCTTGGATGTCTTTCAATCGACAAGGTTGTTTATTGATAAAAAAATCACTTTCGCCTGTTCGTCGATAGCGACGAGTCACGCTGATTTCTTGATAATCCAATGGTAAATAATGATCGGTATTATCCAAAAGTACTGTAACTTCTGCCACATTCAAAGGCTTACGAGAGTCTGAACCAGCGAAAATAATATCGGGCATTTTCCCACCTCGAAGGCTCTTAGCAGATTGCTCGCCTAAAACCCAGCGGATTGCTTCAGTGATATTACTTTTGCCACTTCCATTTGGTCCAACGACGGCTGTCACACTATTTTCAAAATCAATCACTGTTTTATCTGCAAAGGATTTAAATCCAGCTATTTCAATTCGTTTTAAATACACGAAGCGTTCCCTCACTTACTTTTACAGTGCTGCCAGTGCATTTTCTGCAGCAGCTTGTTCTGCTAGTTTTTTCGATTTTCCTTGCCCAGTCCCAATCAACTTGTCATCTACATAGACTTCGATCCAAAAAATCCGTTCATGTGCCGGACCTTCCTCTTTTATTAATCGGTATTCAATAAATACATCACCTGATTTTTGCAACACTTCTTGCAACTTCGTTTTATGATCCATCTCATGTGAAAAAGCACCTGCTTTGACTTTTGGAAAGACAACTGTTTGAAGAAAGGCATGGGCTGCTTCAAACCCTTGATCAAGGTACAAAGCACCTAGAAAGGCTTCAAATAAGTCACAAAGAAGAGCTGGTCTGGTTCTTCCCCCAGAATTTTCTTCTCCTTTACCTAACATGATATATTTATCAAATCCACATTCTTTGGCAAACTTGGATAAACTATCTTCACGAACGATCGCCGCACGTGTCTTTGTTAGTTTCCCTTCTGGGATATCTGGATATAAACGATATAAATATTCTGAAACCATTAATTCTAATACGGCATCTCCTAAAAATTCTAATCGTTCGTTATCTGATAGTTGAAGGTTGCGATGCTCATTCACATAGGATGAATGGGTAAAAGCTTGTTCAAGTAGATTGAGATCGTGAAAAACGATAGTATACTTTTCTTTTAATTCATTTGTCAGCTGATTGTCCATTTTTCACATTCCTTTATGGATATTTTTTCAATACTTCCTTATTATACTGGTTTTTGTCTAAATTTGAAATGGTTCCGACAAAAGGTAAGTAAAGGTTTAATAAACCTCAAGGATCCAATGATTTTTTCGATTAAAGAATTTATTAGCTGATCATTTGATTGATTTGATAAATAGTATTCAAAAGTTGCCAGCTATACGAAAAGACCTCCCAAACCGTTTCCGTGTTTGGGAGGTCTTTCTCATTGCCAGATTCATTCATTACTTTCGCTAAACGGCATGTATGTCCTTATTTTAAGAACGTGATTCTGCTGTTACCGTTACTTTCGCCCATGGATTTGGTGCATCATATGACCAATCCCAATCTTTAGTACGATCGCTCACTGGTAGTACTTCATTACGGAACAATGTTGGAATTGCGAAAGCTTCTTCAAATGCATATGCTTGCCATTTTTTATATGCTTCTTTTTGGTAATCTGCATCAAATGCTTCACTTGAATTGATATCATTGATCAATTTCGTATTTTCTTCTGATTCAAAACGAGTGTAGTTGAATGCTGCATTTGGTCCCCATAGTCCGTTTGGATTTGGATCAGTTCCTGTACTCCAAGCTGCTTGATATACATCAATTTCAGGATCGTCATTTTCTAATTTATCGTAGAATGAGTTAAATTCGATTAAACGTCCAGTCGTGTATTTCACATCTAAGCCGATTTTTTTCCATTGTTGCACATAGTAATCAGATAATGGTTGCGCTGTTTCGCCACCTGACATTGAAGCAAAGTTGATCGTTAATTTATTTCCGTCTTTATCTTCACGTAACCCATCACCATCTACATCTTTATAGCCAGCATCATCCAATAATTTGTTTGCTTTATCGATATCTTGCGTAAATCCTTTTAGATCGTCATCGTGGAATGATTCAAATACAGGAGGAATCAATGAAGTAGCATTGCTTCTTAACCCTGCATAGAAACGTTCCCCTACTGCATCGTTATCTAATGCATAACCCATTGCTTGTCGCAATGATTTATCTGCCATTTTAGAATTTGGATCGTATTCAACACTGCTCTTTTCAGCATTCCATTTACCTAATTTGAAGCCTAAGTAAGTGTATGATGTTTGTTCACGTCCTAAGTTTGTGTAACCTGAGACATCTTTATATGTGTCATACGTATCTGTAGGCATTTGGAAAATCATGTCATAAAGTTTTGAGTTCAAAGCTTCTGTTGCACTAGCAATCGGCAATGATTTCATCGTGATTTTTTTCAATTGTGGTTTGCCATTCCAGTAATATTCATTTGGTAGATACTCTACTGATTCTCCTGCAACGATATTACTCATGTAATATGGACCAAAAGTCACTGGATTTTTACGTACTTGATCACTTGATTCCATGTCTTTGATTGCTACACCTTCAAGTGTGTGTTTTGGAGCTGCATATGCCCAAATCCCACCACCTGATTGAAGCATACTTGGTTCCACTTTTTTATATTCGATTTCAACTGTCTTATTGTCCACTTTTTTGATACCTGAGATTGTCGGAGCGCTACCGCTATGGTATTCTTCCATCCCAACGATGTTTCGGAAGTTATCATCATAACGGATACCTGTATAATCCTTGTTACCGATAATTTCATAAGGGAAAATCACGTCATCTGCGGTTACATCTTTACCATCTGACCATTTTACATTGTCTTTTACTTTGATCGTTGCTTTTTTCGTCTCTTGGTCTAAATCTAAACTCGCTGCACCATCATTTGTGATCTTGAAGTCCGCATCATTTGTAAATAGTGCTTCATGAGAAGGTGCCATAAATGCTGCATCGTAAGAATCTTGATAAAATTCCCATTGGAACAATCCTTTGAATTGACTATCGGTTGCTACTGCAGCCTCCAATTCGCCATCTTTTATTGCATCTTTATCATTTTTCGTTGAGATTGGAAATGTTAATTCCTTCTTCTCACCGTTATTTGCTGAACTCCCAGAAGAGTTAGAACCTCCGCCGCTTCCACAAGCAGCTAATGCCATTACTGAAAAAAGTGTAACAACGCCTAAAATTGATTTCTTCATTCCTTATTTCCCCCTTTGCTTTCTTCTTTATCCTAATCGTTGGCGTGCATCGGCAGAACGCTTAAACGCTTGTCCAACATAGTTTATACTCAACATCAATACTAAAATTAGAATTGACGCAGGTAACCAGATCCATTGTCGATTCACTAAAACCTCACCGTTGCTGGCATAACCGATTAGTGTTCCTAAACTAGGAACATTTGCTGGTAAGCCAAACCCTAAGAAAGTCAAAGTGGTCTCGATCCCAATATTTGCTGCAAAGTTCATCGTTAAGTTGGTAATGATCAATGAACTTAAGTTAGGCATGATTTCACGGAACATGATTTTAAAATCACTTGTTCCCATTGTTTTTGAAGCACTCACATAATCACGCCTTGCTTCTGATAAAGTTTTACTTCTGAATAATCGAGCTTTAGCAACCCAATAAAATGCACTCATAATGAAGATGAACGACCAAACATTATATCTAGAGATAATCGATACAAATACGATAATAATCAACATAATCGGTAAAATCATAATGAAGTCAACGATACGCATCAAAATGTTATCGATGATCCCCCCATAAAACCCAGAAATGATCCCTAGTCCAACCCCGATAATCGAAGTGATGACTGTGATTGCAAAACCAATGGTGACGGAGTTTCTTGCACCGATAATCAGTTGTCCTAAAACATCCCGACCACCTTCATCTGCTCCTAAAATAAATTTTGTCCCCTCGGTAGAGATAGCACCTGGAGCTGCATATTTATCAAAGATGCTGACATACATTACTTTATCTTGGTCTGTAAATAACGCACCGATAAAGATAACTAACAATAAAATAACTAGTAAGCCTAATGAAAAAATGGCGATTTTATCTTTTCTAAATTCACGAGCAATCATTCGTAATCCCATTGGTGGGATACTTTCTTGCACAACGTCTTTCTTTTTATCACTCATTTGTCTTTTCTCCTTTCTGATTGAATTTTATTGGATACGGATACGTGGATCAACAATGCTCATGATGATATCTGAAAGCAAGGTTCCGATCAACGTCGCAATTCCTAAAATCAATACTAAGGAGGTAATAACTGTATAGTCACGTTGTCCGATCGAATCAATAAACAATTTACCGACTCCTGGATAGCCAAAAATCTTTTCAATAACTACTGAACCAGCAATCAAGGAAGTAATTTCATAACCCATTTGTGAAGCCATCGGCAATGCCGCGTTTCGGAAAATATGACGACTAAATACTTTATTGGTTGGTACCCCTTTTGAACGGGCAGTTCGCACAAAGTCTAAAGATTTTGAATCAATGACTTCGCTACGTAAATACTGGATCGTTACAGCTGTAGCTAAAAAGGCTTGAGTGATCGATGGTAAAATGATGTATTTCATGCGATCAATCAACTGGGTGAAAAAGCCCCCTTGGATTCCTAACGTCTGGGAGCCGCTGGTTGGGAACCAGCCTAGACGATAACCAAATACAAATAACATAATCAAACCAAAGATAAATAACGGAACAGCAAAACTAAAGAAATTGTAGATTACAACAGCTTTATCCAAAAATGAGTTTTGGTATCTGCCCGCCAACATACCTAGTGGTACAGCAATCAAATAAGTAATGATAACTGTTAAGATCGACAAGTAAAGAGTATTGACGATACGCTCACCAATCAAATCAGAAACTGAACGTTTGTATAAGAAACTTTGACCGAAGTCTCCTTGTAACGCATTCCCGATCCATCGGAAATACTGGACATACCAAGGATCATTCAAACCAGCTGCCTGTCTCATTTGCTCGATGACTGCTGGATCTTGGTTGGGGTTGATCAACCCGGTAAAAGGATCTCCAGGCATCGCTTTTGCCAACATAAAGATCAAAATACTAAGAATAATAACTTGTGGGATCATTAATAATACACGTCGTAATATCGTTTTCCACATTAGCTGGCACCTCCATCTTTCAACGCTACTTTATGCGTCGGTGTGATCGTACGGAGATCGTACACTCGACCAGTTGCATCGTAGTACTCCTTTTGATTTTGGATGTACTCACGTTCCACTCTTCGTCGATTCTCTTTGTGTAACTCCCGATTTTCGACATCAATCCGAGGGATAGCAGACAGTAAACGTTTCGTATAGATATGACGTGGATCATTATAAATATCTTCTCGTGTACCAATTTCAACGAATCGACCTTTATACATAATTGCGATATTATCACACATATGTTTCACGACTCCCAAGTCATGAGAAATAAATAAATAACTTAAACCAAATTCTTGTTGGATTCGTTTCATGAAATTTAATACTTGCGCCTGAACGGATAAATCCAATGCAGAAACTGGTTCATCTGCTACGATGAGTTTTGGGTTTGTCGCAACTGCACGTGCAACCCCTAAACGTTGACGCTGTCCACCTGAAAACTCATGTGGATATTTATACAGCGCATCTTCCGGCATCCCTACGATATCCAGTAGATTTTTCACTTTTTTCTTTTCCTCTTGATCACTCAAACGTTCAAAGTTACGGATCGGTTCTGCAATAATATCCAATACTCGCTTTTTAGGATTCAAGCTGGACATTGAGTCTTGGAAGATCATTTGAACATCTTTGTTATAGCCAATTTTTTGTCGGTTACTTTTTTTAGTGACATCTTTACCTTCATAAATGATTTGTCCTGAAGTCACTTTTTCTAATCCAACGACTGCTTTCCCTGTCGTTGATTTACCAGAACCAGATTCTCCGACTAAGCCATACGTTTTTCCTTTTTCAATAATGAAGTCGACACCATCTACTGCATATACATGATCCGTTACTCGATTAAAGAATCCACTACGAATAGGATAGTGTACTTTCAAATCGCTGATTGTAATTAATTCTGTCATCTACACCTCTCCTTTTTCGTCTCTAAAGTGGAAATGTTTGTAGCAAGAGCAACGAACCAAATGATTCGGAGCAATTTCATGAAGGACAGGGTTTTCTTCGTGATCACTGGCTGGAATCCAAGGAATCCGAGGAGCAAAACGACAACCAGTTCGTGGCATATTTTTCAAAGAAGGAACAACGCCTTCAATCACATGGAGCTCAGCTTCATGGTTCCCCTCTTGAGGAATAGAGTTCAACAATGAACGGGTATAAGGGTGTTTAGGATTTTCAAAAAGTTCTTTGACCCCAGCTACTTCAACAAATTGACCGCCATACATTACCGCTACCCGATCAGCCATTTCTGCCACAACACCTAAGTCATGCGTGATCAGAATGATTCCTGTTTTGGTTTCTTCTTGTAAGTCTTTTAATAAATCAAGGATTTGCGCTTGAATCGTTACATCTAGCGCTGTCGTTGGCTCATCCGCAATAACAATCGGTGGCTTACACGCAATCGCAATGGCGATGATTACCCGCTGTCTCATCCCCCCAGATAATTCATGGGGATATTGTCGTCCGACTCTGGCAGGATTAGGAATCCCAACTTGCTCCAACAATTCCAAGGCACGAGCTTGCCGTTGTTCAGCGTTCATTTTGGTATGATAAGATAACCCTTCCTTAATTTGATCTTCAATACGCATCAAAGGGTTTAACGCAGATAACGGATCTTGGAAAATCATCCCAATATCATTCCCGCGGATTTTGTTATACAAAGTTTCATTCAATTCAATCAAGTTTAAATCATTATATAAAATTTCGCCTGTGATCTTTGTGTTGTTTGGATCAAGTAACCCCATAATAGTAGTCGCTAATGTACTTTTCCCGCAACCAGATTCTCCAACGATTGCTAAGATCTCGTTTTTATCTAATGTAAAAGAAACGTCATCTACTGCATCGTAATACTCATCTTTAAGACGGAAGCCTGTATGTAGGTTCTGAACATCTAATAGTTGATTATCTGACAATCGAATACCCCTCTCTGCTCCCTGGTTGGAAGTTTTCTTAATAAAAAATGATATCCCACAGAATAAAACGTTTTATAATAAGCGTTATTCTAAGGATAGTACAATATATTATTAATAATTATATATAAAACCCCTCTACAATGCAAGAAAATTTCAGTCAGTTGCCAGAATTGTCAGAAAAATCTATTTAAAATAAAGATAAATCACTTGAAAAATTAAAAAAAAGTGAGTAAAGATCCGATTGATCTTTACTCACTTTCATGCTGATGATTAGTTAAGATGATTGCTGATGTAGTCAACTGCCCCACCAACTGTTTCAATTTGTTCTGCATCTTCGTCAGAAATTTCTGTTCCAAACTCATCTTCAAGTTCCAAAACAAATTCCATGATGCTGATTGAGTCAGCTTTTAGGTCATCTTTGATATTTAATTCATCAGTCACTTTATCTGTATCAATTTCAAAATGATTTGAAATAATTTTCGCTACTTTATTAAATACTTCTTCACGTGACAATGTTTTCACCTCCAACAATTATCAAAATCGCCGATTTCCTTCACCAAGGCTAATTTTACTGACATTTTCTAAGATTGTCCACCTTTTTTTCTATAGGGTCGTCGACGAGCAACCAGAAACATTATTCTGCAGGTTTTTCGAATTGTTCAACTAACTGCCCTACCACATTGGTTTCCAACATAGTGTGGATTTGTCTGATGGTATGTCTCACTGCATCTGGTCCAGTCGCACCGTGAGTTTTGATGACTGGTGCCTTTAATCCAAAAAGAACTGCTCCGCCATGTTTTGAATAATCCATTTCTGATTTTAATGAACGTAACCCATCTTTCAACAATAGTGCGCCCATTTTTCCTTTAAATCCTTCATTTAAAATGGCAGCTTTCAAAAGGTCCATCAGATTCATTGCTGTTCCCTCAATGGATTTCAATACTGCATTGCCTGTAAATCCATCGGTTACAACAACATCTGCTACCCCGTTCAATAGTTCCCTCGCTTCAACGTTTCCAATAAAATTCAAACTGGTTTCATTTTGAAGTAATTCGAAAGCTTTTTTAGTTAATTCGCTTCCTTTTGTTGCTTCCGTCCCATTATTCAATAAAGCAACTCGAGGTCTACCGATTCCTCGGACTTTTCTTGCATAAAATGAGCCTAAGATTCCATATTGTAATAAATGTTCCGGTTTATTTTCAGCATTTGCACCTAGATCAAGCATATCAAACCCTGCATTGGGTTGACCGACTACCGGTAAAGTAGACATCAGACCAGGGCGTTCGATGTTTTTGATACGACCAACAATAAAGAGTCCAGCTGCTAATAATGCGCCAGTGTTCCCCGCTGAAAAAATCGCGTCTGCTTCACCATTTTTGACAGCTTGTGCTGCCAAAACCATCGAAGCATTCTTCTTACGGCGAATGGCTTTAACTGGTTCATCATCACTATCGATTTTTTCATCTGTATGAATGATCGTCACATTGTGTTCTGTTGTTAGATATTTTCTTATTTCATTTTCCTTACCATAAAGGATAAATTCCACATCTGGGAAATCTTTTTGAGCTAAAGCCACACCTTCCACAATGGCTTGTGGTGCGTGATCTCCACCCATTGCATCTACGGCAATTTTCATTATTTCCACTCCTTTTTTATCATCACTATAAAGTATAGCACAGTCTATTAATCAAAATAACGATTATCTTGATTTTCCAAGTCTAAACTGCGGACCAAATGTTGGTATTCTGGCAATAGTTGCCAATCCTTTAACTGCCATAGCTTTTGTGCCTCATCACGAGCTACCTCTAATATATTACTATCTGTTACAAGATCAGCAATTGCAAATTGCGGTAAGCCTGATTGGCGAAAACCAAATACTTCTCCTGGTCCACGCAACTCTAAATCTTTCTCACTTAGAACAAAGCCATTGTTCGTTTCTGTCATTATTTTCATTCGCTCAATCCCTAATTCATTTTTAGGATTAGCTACCAATACACAATAAGAAGCATCACTACCACGTCCAACACGTCCACGTAATTGATGTAACTGTGCTAATCCAAAACGATCAGCATCCATGATCAACATGACTGTAGCATTCGGAACATTTACACCCACTTCGATGACCGTCGTTGAAACCAAGATTTGCATCTTGTTTTCTTTAAATGTTTCCATAATTGCTTCTTTTTCCTGGTTCTTCATTTTACCATGTAACAATCCGACTTCATACTGAGGCGCAAAAAGCGCACTTAATTTTTCATAAATTTCAACAGCGTTTTTAACGTCTAATGCTTCTGACTCTTCAATCAACGGGCAAATGACATACATTTGATGTCCTTTCGCCAGCTCCTTCCATGTCCAATCTAACACACTATTTAATTGTGGCGTACGAACCCATCTCGTCTCTATTGGAATCCGGCCAGCTGGAAGTTCGTCAATTACCGAAACATCCATTTCTCCGTATGCAGTAATCGCTAAAGTCCGAGGAATTGGTGTGGCTGTCATAAATAAAACATCTGGACGCCAGCCTTTTTCACGGAGTACTTTTCGCTGATTCACACCAAAACGATGTTGTTCATCCGTAATAACTAAACCTAAGTGTTGAAATTCGACTCCTTCTTGAATCAACGCATGGGTACCGACAACGATATCGATTTCTCCTTGTTCCAGCAATTCGAGTAGTTCTTTTCGTTCTTTGGCTTTCGTCGAACCCGTTAACAGAGCAAGTTTAACTTCTTGCGCATCAAATAATTGAAGAAGGCTTTCCATGTGTTGTTGTGCCAAAATTTCAGTTGGTACCATCAATGCGCCTTGAAACCCTGCAGTGACCGCCGCATATAAGGCAATTGCTGCAACAATCGTCTTTCCGCTACCTACATCACCTTGCAATAGGCGTTGCATATGTTGCGGACTTCTTAAGTCACGACAAATTTCATTCGTGACTTTTTTTTGGGCATCCGTCAATTCAAAAGGTAGTTTTTGAATAAATTGTTTCAAGCGCTGGATGTCATATAAAATTTCAATGCCATTTGTTTCTGCTTTTTCCGATTTTTTAAGCCCTTGAAGTCGCATTTGAAATAAAAAGAATTCTTCAAAGACAATTCTTCGTTTTGCTTGATGGTTTTCTTCATGATTTTTCGGAAAATGCATGCTCTTAACAGCTGTTGGCCGATCCAACAGTCGATATTTCTCAACTAATCCATTGGGAAGATTCTCTTCGATCAAATCACCATACTCTTCGAACCCTCTTCGAATCAAATCGACTAAAGTTGTTTGACGGATTGATTTATTGACATGATAGATTGGAGAAAAATCATCCACCGCTTGAGAACCCAAAATTTTCATACCATTTAATGACTTCCGTTTCGCATCCCATTTTCCATAGACAGCAATTTCTTCGGATAAGATCACTTTATCTTTCAAATATGGTTGATTGAAAAAAGAAACATTGAAAACAGCATGATCCTGCATCATACGAAATTGGAGTCGATTCTTTTTGTATCCAAAGCGACTCATTACTGGTGGTGAAACAACCAGGCCTTTTAAAGTCACTTTTTCTTGATCAAGTATTTCATTTAAATTTCTTTCTTGAATGTCTTCATAGCGAAAAGGATAATAGGTCAATAGGTCTTCGATGGTTTGGATTCCCAGACTAGCAAGACTATCCGCCCTTTTTGCTCCCACACCGGCTAACATCGTCACTGGATCATTTAAAGACCTCATATTTCACCCTCCTTTACCGTATGTTTCACTATCAATCCATTCCTTAGAAATAGGGCTGCACCAACAACCTGGTACAGCCCCCGTTCTTTTACCGTTCGTTCAGGCGAAAAGGATTGTCCTTTTCTATTCTGCAGAGAATAAATACGGATAAACCGGTTGATCGCCTTGATGAATTTCAATTTCTAAATCTGGATATTGTTCAACTAATTTAGCTGATAATTCTTCTGCTTGATGAACCGAACCACCTTCACCTGCTAAAATCGTCACAATTTCTGTTTCTTCAGTGATCATTTTTTCTAAGGTAGCGAATGAAGTTGCCATCATGTCAGAATCTGAGATAACGATTTTCCCATCAATCATCCCTAAGAAATCACCCTCAGTAATTTTCACACCATCAATGGTTGTGTCACGAATCGCATGAGTAATCTGCCCACTAACGACACTTGCAAGCATTTCTGTCATAGTCGCTTTGTTTTCTTCCAACGATACTTGATCATTAAATGAAAGCATCGCAGTTAGTCCTTGAGAGATCGTTTTTGATGGTACGACCGCTACTGGGATATCTGCTACTTCAGCCGCTTGATCCGCAGCCATGAAGATATTTTTATTGTTTGGTAATACGATGACTTTATCCGCATTGACTTCCTGGATCGCTTTAACGATATCTTCCGTACTTGGGTTCATCGTTTGTCCACCACTAATGACGTAGTTTGCTCCTAAACTTTCAAATAACTCTTGCACTCCTTTACCGGCTGCAATCGCTACGATCCCATAAGGTGTACGAGCTGCTTTTTGTGGCTTCGCTTGCTCATCGTGTTCTAAAATCGTTTCATGCTGTAAACGCATGTTGTCGACTTTGATTTTTACTAATGAACCAAATTTTTGTCCATAATTTAATACTTCACCTGGATTTTCGGTATGCACGTGGACCTTAATGATCTCATCATCATTAACAACCAATAATGAATCACCGATTCCATCTAAGTAATTACGAAATTCTTCATAGTCAAATTGGCTATCGACGGTTGGCCCTTCACCGATTTTTACCATGATTTCTGTACAGTAACCATAATGGATATCTTCTGTTGCTAATTGACCTTGGACACTGCGATGATGCTCAGCATTGACCATTTCATCCATTTCAGCTGGTGATGGTTCATAGACTTCTGTCATTTTGAACTCACCATTCAAGGCACTTAAGAAGCCTTCATATACAAATAGCAAACCTTGACCGCCACTATCGACGACACCGACTTCTTTTAACACTGGTAACAAATCAGGTGTTTTCGCTAAGGCACGTTTCCCACCTTTTACCACAGCCGTCATCACTTCAACAACGTCGTCACTTGTTTTAGCTTTCTTTTCTCCAGCTTTTGCAGCTTCACGGGCTACTGTCAAAATGGTTCCTTCAACAGGCTTCATGACTGCTTTATAAGCTGTCTCAACGCCATGCGTAAAAGCCGCAGCTAAATCTGCAGCGTTTAACACTGTCACATCAGGTATTTGCTTTGAAAAGCCTCGGAATAATTGAGACAAAATAACTCCTGAATTTCCTCTGGCTCCCATTAGTAGGCCTTTTGATAACATTGCTGCTAACTCGCCTACTTTTTCAGAAGTAGAATCAGCAACTGCTTTAGCTCCACTTGTCATAGATAAATTCATATTGGTACCTGTATCTCCATCAGGAACTGGGAATACATTTAACGAATTGACATATTCTGCATTTACTTGCAGACGATTCGCGCCCGCCTGAACCATTTCCTGGAATTGGCTTGCACTGATTTCTGTTACACTCACCTAGATAATCCTCCTTCAGATCGACTGCTGAATCATTCAGCAAGCCTTCTGCCTAGTCTGGCAGTACACGAACACCTTGGACGAAAACATTAACAGAATTGGCTGTTACACCTAGTAATGTCTCCAAGTTGTATTTTACTTTTTCTTGGACATTGCGAGAAACTTCTGAAATTTTTGTACCATAACTAATGATCGTATAAACATCTACTGCGATACCATTAGCTTCTTGGCGAACAACTACTCCTCGAGAATAATTTTCTTTTCGTAGAATTTCAGTAATATTATCTTTTATTTGGTTCTTGCTGGCCATTCCTACAACACCGAACACATCTGTTGCGGCGCCACCAACAACTGTTGCAATCACATCATTGGTAATTTCAATGGTTCCAGCTGACGTTTGAATTTTTACAGCCATGAATGAGCCTCCTTAACGGGCAAAATACTCCCATTTTTCTTCTATCATATTTTATCATAGCGTCACCCGAAATAAAAGGCAGTTACCCTAAAGTACTCAAAAACCGCTGAAAATTTTAAAATTAGTCCTGTATAATTTACAATTATTCCCATGGATTGTCAATTCTTGCTATGAAAAGACACTTGCATATTACCCCTTCATATGATATGTTATTCTGGTATGAGCTGAATTATTCTATCGCTCCAAATCGAGGTAAAGGGGGAAAATTACATGGCAAAAGTTTGTTACTTTACTGGTCGCAAGACAAAAAGTGGAAACAATCGTTCTCATGCGATGAACTCAACAAAACGTACTGTTAAACCTAACTTACAAAAAGTTCGCGTTATGATCGACGGAAAACCTAAAAAAGTTTGGGTGTCAACTCGTGCTTTGAAGTCAGGAAAAGTTGCACGCGTTTAATTGAATGAAGTTTGAACCGTTCGGTGCGTGAACGGTTTTTATTTTTATTATAATGCCTTACTTTTCATAAAAGAAGTTAGTTGAAAAGCCTACAAATGATCTTGATGAACGATCATTTGTAGGCTTTTTAGGTTTTGCCAAGTCCTTAATATTAAACATGTATTCTTTTAAAAACTGGTATTTTATTATTTATAAAATCAGTTTATATAAGTTTTTTTGCCTTTTATTTTCAAAATAAACGTTATTTATTATTGTTTTTTTATTTTTTTGGAAATGCCAAGTCTTTTCATGTAGTTAAAAATATGAATATGATAAACTAGAGATAACTTCATATTTCATAGAAATTTGGTGAATGAATCAATGAAAACAAAAATCAAACTTTTTTTAAAAGAAAATGGTCGTTATGCTTTTGCTAGTTTTCTGATCCCTTTTTTGATACTTGCGTTAGTTTACTTAAGTATCGGAATTTATCCAGGAAGTAGCCGAAGCATTCTTGCAAGTGATGCATTTTCTCAATTTTCAAATTTCCATGCAAGCTTTCGGAACATGTTATTAGGAAAGCAAAGTATTTTTTATACTTGGAACGCCTCATTAGGTCTGAATTATTTATCTTTAATTTCATATTACTTAGGCGGATTATTTACTCCGCTTGTTCTTTTGTTTCCTAATAATATGATGCCTGATGCTTTATATTTTCTAACTCTGCTTAAAGTTGGGTTTGCTGGATTATCTTTTTGGTTCCTTGCGCGGACGTATAAAATTCCACGTTGGGGACAAGTGGCTTTAAGTGTTAGCTATGCTTCGATCTCTTTCATTACCGCTCATTCTGAGATCATTATGTGGTTGGATGCGTTTATTTATCTTCCACTTATTATTTTGGGTATCCATCGGGTCATGGATTATAAACGACCAACATTATTATTTGTTAGTTACTTATTGCTCTTTTTATCCAGTTTTTATATGGGCTTTATGATCGGTATTTTTTCTTTTCTTTATTTTATGGCAAGGCTGTTTACAAAATGGTCACTCTACAAAAAATCGATTGTACCTTATGGGATTACTTCCTTATTAGCTGGTGGAGCATCAATGATCATTATTCTTCCAGCAGTCTTGGATCTCCGATCAAATGGCGAAACATTAACACAGATCACTACACTAAAAACCGAAGCTACCTCATATTTGGATATCATCATGAAAAACATGATCGGTGTCTATGACACAACCAAATATGGCTCCATTCCTTTTATTTATGCTGGTTTGTTTCCATTAGTTTTATGTCTATTTTATTTTGCTAGTCGAAAAATCAACTTAAAGAACAAACTTTTGTATGGTAGTTTATTTGCTTTATTGATTGCTAGTTTCTATCTTGTACCACTCAACCTCTTTTGGCATGGTATGCATGCGCCTAATATGTTTTTGTTCCGCTATTCCTATTTGTTTTCTTTTCTCATCCTTTTGTTAGCGGCCAAAGGATGGGAACGAATAACTAAAGAGGATCAAGGCTTACTCCTAAGTATCATCATCATTTTAGCAGCAGTTTTTGCTATCGCATGGGGACTTAAGCCTAATAATAGTTACTCTTATATTACAACGACATCGTTTGTCTTAACGATTGTTTTCTTGAGTCTTTACGCGTTAACAATTGGCTTTTTCCAGCAACCAAAACAGCCCGTTAAATACCTTAGCTTATTGTTACTGTTACTGATGACAGGAGAAGCAAGTGTCAATACGAATAGTATGATTCATGGGATATTAGATGATTGGAATTATGCTTCACGAAGCTTATATACTGATCCTGCTCCTAGCATCAAGTCACTTGTTGACCAGACAAAAAAAGAATCGGATACTTTTTATCGATTAGAAAATCTTGATCCGATTTCTCCTAATGATTCCATTAACTATGGCTATAGTGGTATCAGTTTGTTTTCTTCTATTAGAAACAGGAACTCTTCTGCTTATCTAGATTCGTTAGGCTTTCGTTCAAGGGGAACAAATCTTAATATCCGCTACGCAAACAATACGTTATTGATGGATGGGTTTACAGGAATAAAATATAATATTGCTAAAAATGACAGTAGCTTTAGCAAATATGGCTTTGTGAAAGAAAGTCAGAGCGGTGACTATACACTCTATAAAAATCTAAATGCTTTACCGCTAGCTTTTACAGCACCAGTAGATATTAATCACGTGGAACAACCATTAACTGACAATCTCACGAGCCAAACCAATTTGATCAATCGGCTGGCTGATTTAAATGAGCGGTATTTTACTTTCTACACACCAACTTTGAAAAGCCAACAAAACGTCACAGTAAACAAGACGTCTACCGGGGTGACTTATTCTGAAACCACGAATAACCAGCCCAAAACGCTCACTTGGGAAGTGCGTGTACCAGCAAACACACAAGCTTATCTCAGTTTGTTCCCTACTAACTATGCCCAATTAGAAAGCTCTACCGCCACGATTACTGTCAACGGTGTGTCACGAAAGACTCAGATCAGTATTTCTGGACAATATTATGATCTAGGATATTATCCTCAAGACACAACAGTTACTTTCTCCGCTAGTTTTTATGGCACAAAAGAGGTTAGCTTTATGGAACCTAAAGTTCTTGGACTTGATGTTGTTGCTTATCAAGCAGCAATGAATCAAATCAAAGAAAATGGTGTTGCTATGAAAACGACCGGCCGAACAGCCACTGGTACTTTCAACACATCCGAAGAAAGAATGCTAGTCACAACGATCCCTTATGATGCTGGTTGGTCCGCAAAAATCGATGGAAAGGCAGTCAAAGTCGAAAACTTCAAAGATGCCTTTGTAATGATCAAACTACCTGCAGGCAAACATACCGTCACTTTTAGTTATTTACCTCAAGGTTTTATCATCGGATCGATTTTGTTCGTTCTTTGTATCGGACTTTTTATCCTATATGTGTGGTATCAAAAAAAAGAGCCCAAAGTAAATAAGCGATATAAACATAGTTAATGATCCACTCAGCGCCATCATTTCTAAAATTGAAATGATGGCGCTGATTTTTACGTTGATGACTCTTATAGTTCTGATTACTTATCTACTACCGTATTCAGTAATTTCATTATGTTCTGTTATCTTCCTTACAGGACTTGTGGAGCCTGCAATCCTTGACGTTGATGCAGACTCGAACTTGATTCACGCCTGTTCTCCAAAAGCTCTCTTAAGCGTTGAACATCACCCTGTTGATTAGATGAACTGCCCTTATTTAAATTCCCACCTCCGGAAAGAGAGGGTGAATTGTCAAGGATCCAATCGCTTATTTTTATTATTTCAACCTACAAAACATGTTTCGTTATGGCAAAACCTACCAAATAAAAAAGACAGAAAGAAACTTTTCTTCTTTCTGTCCCAATTATTCTATCTCTCATAACCAACCTCAATTTCTTATCATTCCTCAACGAAGTTAAAAAGTTAAATGTTCTGGTTTATTGATTACTCATCTGTCGTACCCAACGGCACCCTTAGGATTATTTACCCGGCTTACAAGATTTGGAGATGCTGTAGGTCTTTCAGACTGCGAATCTATTTTGACCACCTGTGTGCCACAGTCTCCTAAAATTACTCTCAGTTCTTTTTTCTGACCATTACTCAACCTACCGTTATCTACCTTTCCATTCTCCACTTCTCCGTTATTAAACTTGCCATTATTCCCCTCTTCATTACTTAATTGTCTAGCTTTTTTTTGATATATTAAGTTGTCTTGCAAGTCTCTGATATTCGCATATGTAGCTCTAAACAAAGATGTTTTTTTGGTTTGAGAGGTATGTTGATCTAAACTGCCTGTTTTTCCTTCTTCCTTGCTATTTCCACTAAGCTGTGTTACTTCTGGATTTGGATTAATCTCTTTATCTGTTAAACTACTCTGGTTTTTCAGAAAATTCTTTTGTACCTACTTTATGTTCTTTAGATAACTGAATGATCTCTTTATATAGTTTTTGCTTTTCATTTCTTAAAGAGTTCATGGATTGCCAAAGTTCCGGTTTTGGACCTTGATCCCGGTTATTATCTACGACTTCATAATCATTATTAATATCCGCAACTTCATCATAGATGCTAAAAGATATTGAAGACGTGGTAGAAGCATTACTTGGACGAGGAGTTAGTTCCTCAAGATTCCCGTTCTCTCCATAAATGTCTACTTCGTCATATTCAACTGGTTCGCCATACACATGAGCAGCAACAGCACTTGAACGAGGAGTTCGCTCCTCAGGATTTTCGTTCTCCCCATAAATGTCTACTTCATCATATTCAACTGGTTCGTCATACCCATTATCATCAACAGCACTTGAACGAGGAGTTCGCTCCTCAGGATTTTCGTTCTCCCCATAAATGTCTACTTCATCATATTCAACTGGTTCGTCATACCCGTTATCATCAACAGCATGATTTCCGTTTTGTCCTTGACTCGTAAGTTGGGAACTATGTATTGTGTTGTCCTCTGAACTGTTTTTTAGACTCTCTTGTTGTTTCTTTTGGAATTCTTTAAATTTCATTTTAACCACTTCTGCTAAACTAACCGAAGAGTTTTGGCTATTAGCACCAACACTTAAATCTTGCCTTCGAATTTGTTTTAAACCAAGTTGTTCCCTTACTTGATGTATCATGTGATATGTATTTAAAAAATTCTTTCTCTGAAATAATAGAGATTCTATTACTGCAGTGTTAGTCATTCCATCAGGAGCAATACCCTCGTCTTTTTTTAATAGGTTCAAATTGTTCTTAGCAGCTTCCCAACCTTCTTCAATTGAACTAATTAGCTGTTCTCTTTCATGCGGTCTAGCTTTCTTCAGTGATTCCACTCCATCACTAATACTTTTGTTATATGCTAGTATATCTTGTAAAATACCATCTGAATCTTGCTTTTTTTCGCTTACAGCACGTGTAAATAAACGTGCGCTTTTACTTGCTACTAGCCTTTCATCTGCCTTTAGTTTAGTTTTTATAGTATTCGGTATCATTTCAGTTAAGTTCATCACTGCTACTTCTAGTTTTTCTTTGGTTAATTGCTTATTGTCTTTCGATAACGTTTTCTTTGTTTCTTCACTTATTTTTTTATGAAATGTTTCGCTATCATAAAATCCTAGATTGTTAGCTATCGCTATAAGGTCTCCATGTATAGTCTCCAATGTTTCCTGATTATTTTCCATTAAAAAATCTCCCTCCGTTAAGTTAGTCCATATTGTATACTAAAATCCAACCATTCCTTTACCTATTTTTTCTTTTTTTTAAAATTTATGTTTCGCTTAGTAAAAATGTTCGACATTCGTACACATCGTCTAACTTAATATCTAGTCATTATTTTTCATATCTACTCTTCCAATATTTAGCTGAGTACTGAATTCGATTCGCATATTCATAAAACAAAATCATGAATTGAAGCATTCTATCCTAAAAAATGGCTCACCTTGAGTAGCTATGGTACGTTCTCAAATAATTAAACAACAGGTGTACTCACTAGTCGTATAAAATCCATCTGACTTCTTTATTTAAGGGTTGATTATCAGCTATTACCTAGATAAAGATTGTCCATTTGTCACAGTATTTTGGGAAATTCTATTTTTTTCTAACTCCGCACCTTGTTTTGCTCTATCACAAGCTTCGTTTATAGAACTCTTTGTTTCAAAAAACTTAGTTAATGCTTTGACATTTGTTTTTGGTACCAGTTGATTGGTTTTATTGTTATGCTTTTCTTGATCAACTTCTAGTTTCGAAGAATTGTTTTCCGTAAGATCTGTTTTTGTTGGCTCAGGTTGCTCTAGCTTCTCCTTACTCGGTAATGTCAAAGGGATGTTTTCTGTAAATTCTTTTTTTGCTGGCTCGGGTTGTTTTGGTTTCTCTCCGCTCAATAATTTCGAAGGATGGTCGTCTGACGAGTTTTCTACTGTTTGTCCTACTGATATTTTCTGTGCCGTTAGTTTATTTAACATTAACTGGTTTAATACATTATCAAAGATTGATCGTTGCAGTTTTTGATCACCTTGTAGTTTTGAAGAATTATTTTCCGTAAGATCTGTTCTTGTTGGCATGGGTTGTTTTGGTTTCTCCTCATTCGTTAATGCCGAAGGAGTGTTTTCCGTAAAATCTTTTTTTGCTGGCTCGGGTTGTTCTGGCTTCTCTCCGCTCAATGGTTTCGAAGGAGTGTTTTCCGTAAGATCTATTCTTGTTGGCATGGGTTGTTTTAGTTTCTCCTCATTCGTTAATGCCGGAGGAGTGTTTTCCGTAAGATCTATTCTTGTTGACTCGGGTTGTCCTGACTTCTCCTCACTCGGTAATATCAAAGAGGTGTTTTCTGTAAATTCTTTTTTTGCAGACTCTGCTGTTCTTTCTTGTGCTACTGGATTATTTAACTTTATTTGGTTTAATACATCAACGAATTTTCTTCTATGCTCTCCTTGATCAGAAGGTTTAGTTTTTGACGATTCCTTTGTTATTGGCACTGGTATTACTGTTGTCTGATGTATGGGCAGGTTCTTTAGGAATATGTTACCCATAGCGTTTTTAAAAATTTCTTTCTCAGTTGCTGTCATAGCCATAAACGATTTTGAACCGGTTGTTTCTCCTAATATGCTAGTTGTATTTTCCATCTTCGTACTCGATGGTATTGATGGATTATTGTTTGCCGAATTTTTTGCTGGATCTGGTGTCACTATTTTTGGCTGTATGGTTAGTTTTTGTTGGAATATATTACCCATAGCGTTTTTAAATTTTTTTTCTCAGCTGCTGTCATAGCCATAAACGATTTTGAACCGGTTGTTTCTCCCAATATGCTAGTTGAATTTTCTATCTTCGCACTCGATAGTATTGATGGATTATTGTTTGCCGAATTTTTTGCTGGGTCTGGTGTTACTATTTTTGGCTGTATGGATGCGTTTTGTTGGAATATATTACCCATAGCGTTTTTAAAATTTTCTTTCTCATCTACTCTCGTCTCAATAAAGGTTTTTTCCTCATGTACTTCTCCCAGTATGCTGATTAAAGTATTCTGTTCTAATTTTTCATTGCTCATATCATTTATTCTCCTTTCGCTCATTAGGTTCTATTATAAAGAAAAGAATCCTCTCTTTAGCAACAACTTTTTCTTTTTTATATACTTTATGTTATTTCGATTGTTATTTTAAATAATAGTTATTTTATATTTCTATAAAATTTATAATTTAGCTACTTAGATGCTAGTAATATCTTGTTACTGTTGTTATTTTTTAGAGAGTTAAAACTCATAAAAAAATAAAAAAACGTTTCGTTTAGAGAAATATTTTTTCTCTAAACGAAACGTGTGAATAAAAGGTCTTTATGGATTCATAAAAAGAGCTATTTTCTCTTAACCATTTAATCCTCTCGTCCTTTTTTGAAGTTTATTACCTCCAATAGGATCTATTTGGAACTTTTCTTTATTGATCATACACCACTTCATACAGATATAACCCTTCTGGATGAGCTGTGGGTCCTGCAGCATTTCGATCTTTTTTCGCAATGATTTCGGGTATACTATCCTCTGAAAGTCGTCCGTTCCCAATCTTCAGCAACGTACCGACAAGGATCCGAATCATCTTGTACAAGAAACCATTCCCACGAAAAGTAAATAACAACTCATCCCTGGCCTCATTGACTTCCATCTTTGCTTCATAGATCGTTCTTACTTTGTCCTCGATTGAACTTCCAGAAGCACAAAAAGAAGTGAAATCATGGGTACCTATTAAGTCAGGCAATGCTCGTTGAATTTTCGATAAATCAAGTGGATAGGGGAAATAACTTGCGTAATGCCGACGAAACGGACTGCGTGGTTTTCCAATATCGACCCGAAACTGGTAAGTTTTTTCTTTTACTAAATAGCGCGCGTGAAAATCATCTGAAACGATCTCAACGGCTTTAACTGCGATATCTTCTGGCGATTGCGTATCTAATGCAAAACGCATACGTTCTAAAGGTCGTTCTTCAGGGTAATCAAAATGGATCACTTGCCCCATCGCATGGACCCCTGCATCAGTACGGCCAGAACCAAAGACAGTAATCTCTTTTCCATTGGCCATTTTCTTTAGCGTTTTTTCCATTTCCTCTTGGACAGTACGACCATTTGGTTGCTTCTGAAAACCATTAAAATGGGTACCATCATAGGCAATAATTGCTTTATAACGTGTCATACTTTCACCTACTCATCAACTTCTTAAAAAGACTAATGCAATGGTCATCAAGACAAAAACAACAAGGACCATCGTATCTCGTTGATGCCAATGCAGTATGCGGTACTTTGTTCTTCCTTCACCACCTTGGTATCCTCTTGCTTCCATGGCAGTCGCTAAATCTTCTGCCCGGTTAAAACTGCTAACAAACAAAGGAATCAGTAAAGGAATAACTGCTTTCATTTTTTGGACTAGACTTCCTTCACCAAAATCAACCCCACGAGCTCGTTGTGCATTCATGATTTTCTCTGTTTCATCCATCAACGTTGGTACGAATCGTAGAGCAATCGAAAGCATCAACGAAATTTCATGCACCGGAAAGCGAACTGCTTTTAATGGGCGAAGTAAATACTCAATCGCATCAGATAATTCCAAAGGTGGAGTCGTTAATGTTAATAAAGTAGACATAAAAATGATTAGTACAAATCGGCAAAAAATAAACAGCCCATTCATTACACCGAACTCCGTAATATTGAAGATTCCCCAACTCCAGTAGGTAGCACCACCGCTAGTAAATAATACTTGGAGTGCCACTGTAAATAAAATCAACCAGATCAAAGGACGGATGCCTCGGATGAAAAATTTGAAATCTACCTTTGAGAGAAAGACAGCAAGTAAAGTGAAAACAGCTAATAACGCATAAGTCTGCCAATTATTTGCCAAAAAAATAATTCCAATAAAGTAGAAACTTGCTAATAACTTTGCTCGAGGGTCTAATCGATGGATCAAGGAATCTCCAGGCATGTATCGACCAAAAATTAATTTATTCATCATAAGGTTGTCCCCCTACTAATGCTACGAGCTGATCTGCTAATTCATCTGCAGTGATTGGAAGTTCGGAAAAAAGCGCTGTTCGACTATTCAGCTTTTCCGCAAATTCTGTCGCAGTCGGAACACCTAATTGCTTTTCTTTTAGCCAAGATAGATTTTGAAAAACTGCATGAGGTTGACCGCTATTTACAATCCTACCTTTTTCTAAGACATAAACATAATCCGCGTAATTTGCCACATCATCCATTAAATGAGTGACCAATACGATCGTGATTTTTTGTTCTTTGTGCAGTCGCCAGAACATATCCATCATTTCTTTTCGACCTTGAGGATCAAGTCCAGCCGTTGGTTCGTCTAATACTAGTACTTCCGGCTTCATAGCAAGTACACCTGCAATCGCTACTCGACGCATTTGTCCTCCTGATAATTCAAAAGGAGAACGCTCTAAGTAAGTTTCATCTAAACCAACTTGTGCTAATGTTTCTTTAGCTAAATCTCGTGCATCTTCCTCACTGACACCAAAGTTCTTTGGTCCAAAAGCAATGTCTTTTGCTACCGTTTCTTCAAATAATTGGGCTTCAGGAAACTGAAAAACAATGCCTACTTTTTTACGAATGGGTTTTAAGTTTTTATTATTCGTATCGGGCTTGATTTGTCGATCGCCAATATGTACGATCCCGCTGGTAGGTTTAATCAACGCATTCAAATGTTGCAGTAAGGTTGATTTCCCACTTCCAGTATGCCCGACTAAGGCTGTGTAGCTATTTTCTTTAATCATTAAATCAATATCAAATAATGCACGTTGTTCGAATGGTGTGTTTGGTTGATAGGTGAAATCTACTTTTTCAAAACGGATGTCCATAACCATTCCACCATCCTTTCTTCTGTCATATATTCACTAGGAACATCAATTCCTCGTTGCTTCAAGGCGCTTTTCAATTTTTCAGGAAAAGGAAGATCTAACCCTAAATTGATCAATTCTGGGCCAGCAGAAAAGATTTGTTCTGGTGTGCCTTCATTGACTAATTCTCCTTGTTTCATCACTAATATCCGATTGGCATTTGCTGCCTCATCGATATCATGAGTGATAGATATGACGGTCAAATTACTTTCATCTTTGATTTTTTTAATCGTGGAAATCACTTCTTCACGACCTTCTGGATCAAGCATACTAGTAGCTTCATCTAAGATAATAATATCTGGACGTAGAGCTACGACTCCAGCAATGGCTACTCGTTGTTTTTGTCCACCAGAAAGTCTTGCTGGTTCACGTTTGGCAAAATCGATCATACGTACCTTTTCTAGCGCATCTTGTACACGGATTACCATTTCTTCTCTAGGTATACCTTGGTTCTCAAGACCAAAAGCAACATCATCTTCAACAGTAGATCCAACAAATTGGTTGTCTGGATTTTGGAAAACCATTCCAACCATTCGACGGATCGACCAGATATTTTCTTCATTAAGTGTTTGATTGCCAACTTTCACAATACCAGACTCTGGTAGAAGCAACCCATTGATTGTTTTTGCAAGTGTTGATTTCCCTGATCCATTATGTCCGATGATTGCGATCCACTCACCTTGCTTGATGGTAAATGAAATGTCTTTTAATGCTGGACGAGGGTCATCAGGTTGATATTTGTAATTAATCTTTCCTAATTCAATTATTGGCTCCATAATTACTCCTTCTCCATCCTAAGTTCCTACTAACACTATCAAAAAACACCTGATTTTTCAATTGTTTCCGTTTTAATTAAAGTGTTTTTTTACACCTTCAATTAGATGTCTTGACAGGTAATTGAAGGTACAAAAAAACACTTTATGATGAGTGCATACTCCCCAAACCGATAGATTTGGGGAGTAGCGCTGAGCTAGACTCGGAAGAGTTAACTTCCAACATCATAACACTCTAAAAGAATCATCTATAAAGTGATGTTATTAGTGTGATTTTAGACAAGTTCTAAGACAACCATTGGTGCACCATCACCGCGTCTTGGTTCTGTCTTCAAGATACGAGTGTAGCCACCTTGACGTTCAGCATAACGAGGTGCAATATCATTAAATAGTTTTTGTAAAGCTGATTCAATGACGATGTCCTCATTTTCTTCACGTACGCTAGCAACTTCATTACGTACAAAAGCCGCAGCTTGACGACGTGCATGTAAGTCTCCACGTTTGCCTAAAGTGATCATTTTTTCTGTAGTTGAGCGAACTTCTTTCGCACGAGCTTCAGTAGTCACAATACGTTCGTTAATTAATAAGTCAGTTGTTAAATCACGCAACATCGCTTTACGTTGGCTAGATGTGCGTCCTAGTTTACGATAACTCACGTTGGTTTCCCTCCTTCGTAAAAGGTTTTAATCTTCCTTACGTAAACCTAAACCTAAGTCGTGTAATTTAGCTTTCACTTCTTCTAATGATTTACGTCCTAAGTTACGGACTTTGATCATTTCTGGCTCAGATTTATTTGTAAGTTCTTGTACAGTATTGATTCCTGCACGTTTCAAACAATTATAAGAGCGAACAGACAAGTCTAATTCTTCAATTGTCATTTCTAACATTTTTTCTTTTTGTGTTTCTTCTTTTTCGACCATGATTTCAGCATTTTTAGCTTCATCAGTTAGGTTTACAAAGATGTCTAAATGTTCTGTCATGATTTTTGCAGATAAACTCATTGCTTCCAACGGTTCGATTGAACCATCTGTCCAAATCTCCATCGTCAATTTATCAAAATCTTCACGGTGTCCAACACGAGTGTTTTCTACTTGGTAGTTCACACGACGAACTGGCGTGTAGATTGAATCGACTGGAAGTACACCAATTGGCATATCTTCTTTTTTGTTTTCATCTGCTTGAACATAACCACGTCCTGGCTTCACTGTTAAGCGAGCGTGGAACGTAGCTCCTTCAGAGACGCTACAGATGTACATATCTTTGTTAAGAATTTCTACCTCACTATCAACGATAATATCGCCAGCAGTTACTGTAGCAGGTCCGGTAATATCGATTTCAAGGGTTTTTTCTTCTTGACCATACATTTTAAGTGCTAAGCCTTTAATGTTCAAGATGATTTGAGTGACGTCTTCTCTTACCCCTTTAATGGTAGAGAATTCATGCAGTACACCATCGATTTGAATATTAGTGATGGCAGCACCTGGCAAAGAAGATAATAAAATACGACGTAGGGAATTCCCTAAAGTAGTCCCATATCCTCTTTCAAGAGGTTCAACGATGAACTTGCCATAATCTTTTTCTTCATCAATTTTTGCGATTCTTGGTTTTTCGAACTCAATCATTCTTATCTTTACCCCTTTCAAAACGAAAAGTGTCTTGTTCAATGACGTTACTAATAGAACTCAAAATGAGCGGCACTCATTAAACACGACGGCGTTTTGGAGGGCGGGCACCATTATGAGGAACTGGAGTCACGTCACGAATTGCAGTCACTTCTAAACCTGTAGCTTGTAATGAACGAATTGCTGCTTCACGTCCAGAACCAGGTCCTTTAACTGTTACTTCAACAGTTTTTAATCCGTGTTCCATTGCTGCTTTTGTAGCTGTTTCTGCTGCCATTTGAGCGGCAAAAGGAGTTGATTTTTTGCTTCCTTTGAAGCCTAATGAACCAGCTGATGACCACGCTAATGCATTCCCGTGAGTATCAGTGATCATGATGATAGTGTTGTTGAATGTAGAATGGATATGTGCAATACCTGCTTCTATATTCTTTTTCACACGGCGTTTACGATTCACTTTTTTTGCTGCCATGAAGTTCTAACCTCCTTCACTTAAGAATTATTTTTTCTTGCCAGCGATAGCGCGAGCTGGACCTTTACGAGTACGTGCATTGTTTTTCGTGTTTTGTCCACGAACAGGCAATCCACGACGATGACGGATTCCACGGTATGAACCGATTTCCATCAAACGTTTGATGTTTAAGTTCACTTCACGACGAAGGTCACCTTCAACTTTTAATTTATCTACTTCTGCACGGATAGCATCTGTTTGTTCATTCGTTAATTCACGAACACGAACATCTTCAGATACACCAGCATCAGCTAAGATTTTTTTAGCAGTAGTGTTACCAATACCATAGATATAAGTAAGAGAAACTACTACACGTTTATCACGAGGAATATCTACTCCTGCAATACGAGCCATATTTATTGCACCTCCAATTATCCTTGACGTTGTTTATGTTTTGGATTTGCTGGGCAAATCACCATAACGCGTCCTTTACGACGAATTACTTTACAATGTTCGCACATTGGTTTTACTGATGGTCTTACTTTCATGATAATACCTCCTGTAGTTTTACGGAGTACAATTATTTAAAGCGATAAGTAATACGGCCACGGTTTAAATCATACGGAGACAATTCAACCGTCACTTTGTCACCAGGTAAGATACGGATGTAATGCATACGGATTTTACCTGAAACAGTAGCAAGAACTTGGTGTCCGTTTTCTAGTTCAACTTTAAACATTGCATTCGGCAAAGTTTCGACGACTGTACCTTCGACTTCAATCATATCTTCTTTTGCCACGCACAGTACCTCCTTGTACTTGTTTCGCATTTTCACACGATAAAATGGCGGAAACTGCAGTTCCCACCTCAAAATTCTCAAAATGGATCATCTAGAGGATTTCTCTAGAAGTCGGACTGACATATTCTATCATAATTTATTGAACTTGACAAGAGTAACTGCTTAATGCAAGTCGGCTACGGGCAATCGTGCTATTTTTCAATAATTTTTTGGACATCAGTAAATACAGCATCGATTTCACGATCACCATCGATAGTGTTTAGCAAACCTTGTTCTTTGTAATAGGCCAAGATTGGTTCACTATTTTTGATGTTGATAGCCAGACGATTTTTAACCGTCTCAGGTTTATCATCTTCTCTTTGATAGAATTCATGCCCACCACAACGATCACATGTATCTTCAACTTTTGTAGGGTTAAAAATTTTATGATAAGTTGCTCCACAATTGCTGCAAATGAATCGGCCAGCTAAACGCTCAACCAATACATCTTCACCAACATGGATATCGATGACTGCATCAATTTTTTTGTCTAAGTCTTTTAACATTGCATCTAGCGCTTCCGCTTGCTCAAGTGTACGGGGAAAACCATCTAATAAGAAGCCTTTTTCCGTATCAGGTTCAGCTAAGCGCTCTTTCACGATTCCATTTGTTACTTCATCAGGAACTAATTCACCTTTATCAATATAAGACTTTGCTTCCAAGCCAAGAGCTGTTTCATTTTGCATTGCTGCACGGAACATGTCTCCTGTTGAGATGTGAGGAATATGATAAGCATCAATGATTTTTTCTGCTTGTGTTCCTTTACCTGCGCCTGGTAGCCCCATTAAAATGAGGTTCATTGTTTTCCCTCCTAATAAATGTGAGAACGTGTGTTGAGGAAAAACCTCAACACGCTTTCTTACTCGATAAATCCAACGTACTTACGTTTCAGCATTAAGCCTTCTAACTGTTTCGCAGTTTCTAAAGCTACACCGATGACGATCAGTAAGCTAGTACCACCTAACCCAATGGACTGAGGCAGATTCCAAATCATTTGAGCAATGATCGGTAATAAAGCCACTAAACCAAGGAAAATCGCACCGACTGTACTTAAACGCATCAATAAGCTTGAGACATACTCTTCAGTTCCTTTACCAGGACGTACGCTTGGTATATAGCTTCCTTGTTTTTGTAAGTTTTCCGCTAATTTCTCAGGGTTTACTTGAACAAAAGCATAGAAGAATGTGAATGCGACGATCAAGATCGTATAAATAGTTGCACCAGGTGCAGTATTATAGTTAAAGATCTGCATCATTATTTTATACCAGTTTTCAGCCCCAAATCTTCCACTCAATGCTTGTAAAACCGCATTAGGTGTCGCAATAAACGAACTTGCAAAGATAACCGGGATAACCCCAGCCGCATTGACTTTCAACGGTAGATAACTACTTGTTGGCGCCCCTGCTACACGTTTCGTATATTGAATTGGGATTTTGCGTTCAGCTTGTTGGAAAAATGTAACGCACGTTACGATCAATAAGATTGCAACGATTAAAATAGCAATGAAAATTGCAGATTTCCAGATATCTGATTGATTGATATTTACGAAATAGTCTTCATAAATTTCTTTTACACTTTCAGGAAGTCGAGAAATGATCCCTGCAAAGATGATCATTGATACTCCGTTACCGATTCCTTTTTCTGTGATTTGTTCTCCTAACCAAGTGACAAACATTGTACCCGCAGTCAAAATCAGACCGATAGTAACATAGGTTGAAACGTTAGGGTTATTCACAAAACCTAGTTGAGCATATTGGTTAAATCCAGCAGTGATCCCAACAGATTGGACAAATGCCAATACTAATGTCAGGTATCGAGTTGCTTGATTCAACTTCTTACGACCAACCTCTCCTTGTTTTGACCATTCAACAAAACGTGGCACGATATCCATTTGTAACAATTGGATAACGATCGAAGCTGTAATGTAAGGCGAAACCCCCATTGAGAAGATGGAGAAGTTTTGCATCGCACTACCACTCACCAAGTTCAACATGTTGAAAAAAGGTAAAGAAGAAAGGTTTTGCAATGAACTAGCATTTACTCCGGGCACAGTGATATGTGCACCTAAGCGAAATACAAATAGAACAAAAACAGTAAATAAGATTTTGGATCTAATGTCTTTTACTTTAAAAGCATCTTTTAACAGTTTGAACATTAGATCACCTCAATTGACCCACCAGCAGCAACGATTGCTTCTTCAGCTGCCTTAGAGAATTTTGCGGCTTTCACAGTCAATTTCTTAGTTAACTCACCGTTAGCTAATACTTTGATTCCAGATTTTTCGTTTTTCACGATTCCAGCTTCTACTAAAGCAACTGGAGTTACTTCAGCACCATCTTCAAAACGATTTAGGACATCAAGGTTGATGACTGCATAATCTTTGCGGTTCACGTTTGTGAAACCACGTTTTGGTAAACGACGGAATAATGGAGTTTGACCCCCTTCAAATCCTAGACGTACACCACCGCCTGAACGAGCTTTTTGACCTTTTTGACCACGTCCAGCAGTTTTTCCGTTACCAGAAGAAGTACCACGTCCAACACGGTTACGTACTTGTCGTGAACCTTCTGCAGGTTTTAATTCATGAAGTTTCATAGGTTTGGCACCTCCTTAATATTCTAGTTCATATTTCTTACTATATACTAGGTTTGTTTAATTAGATTTCTTCAACGTCCACCAAGTGAGAAACAGTGTTGATCATGCCTTTGATTGCTTCATTAGCAGGTTTAACCACTGAGCTGTTAATCTTTGTAAGACCTAACGCTTTTACTGTATCACGTTGGTTTTGAGGACGTCCGATAATACTGCGTTTTAAAGTAACTTTTAATTCAGCCATTATTTTTGTCCTCCTTATCCGATTAATTCTTCAACTGATTTGCCGCGAAGTTCTGCAACTTCTTCTGCACGTTTCAATTGTTTCAAACCTTCAACAGTTGCACGAACAACGTTGATTGGTGTATTTGAACCTAAAGATTTAGAAGTGATATCTGCTACCCCTGCTAATTCCAATACGGCACGAACTGGTCCACCAGCAGCAACCCCAGAACCTTCAACAGCAGGTTTCATTAGGATTCTACCACCACTAAAAGCACCGATGACTTCGTGTGGGATTGTTGAACCAACCATAGGTACTTCAACTAAGTTTTTCTTCGCATCTTCAATTGCTTTACGGATTGCTTCAGGTACTTCTTGTGCTTTACCAGTACCAAATCCTACATGTCCGTTTTTGTCACCGACAACAACTAAAGCAGCAAAACGTAGACGACGTCCACCTTTAACAACTTTTGTTACACGGTTAATTGCAACAACGCGGTCTTCTAATTCCAAATGTTTTGGATCGATATAAACCATGAATGGTATTCCTCCTTTTCCTAAAATTCTAGTCCATTTTCGCGAGCAGCTTCAGCTAAAGCTTGCACACGGCCATGGTAAAGGTATCCACCACGGTCAAAGACTACTACTTTAATGCCTTTTTCAGTTGCACGTTCAGCAACTAATTTACCGACAGCTTGTGCTGCTTCTGTTTTTGTTCCACCTGAAATTTCTTTATCCAAGGTAGAGGCACTTGCTAGCGTTACACCCGCTACGTCATCAATAATTTGAGCGTAGATGTTTTTGTTAGAACGAAAAACGTTCAAGCGTGGGCGCTCAGCAGTACCAGAGATATTGTTACGTACACGACGATGTCTTTTCTGACGTGTTTTGTTCTTATCTGGTTTTGTAATCACAATTGTCACCTCTTTAATTTTATTGTACTGCACTTAGGCAGAAACACCAAAGTCTCGAAAAATAGAAGCTGCGGCACAAGTTAAATTTCTTTTGAATGAAGGTAAACTTCTGCAAAATCCTTTTTTCCTGCTGCTGGCTTCTATGCAATTTTTCTAAACTATTTACCAGTTTTACCTTCTTTACGGCGTACATATTCGCCAACATAACGAATACCTTTACCTTTATAAGGTTCTGGAGGACGAGTTCCGCGAATGTTCGCAGCTAATTCGCCAACTTCTTCTTTGTTCGCACCTTTAACAATTACTTGTGTGTTAGCTGGTACTTCAACAGTTACGCCAGCTGGTGGTGTGATTTCTACTGGATGTGAGTAACCTACGTTCAAGACAAGTTTTGATCCTTGTAATTGCGCACGGTACCCAACCCCGATCAATTCTAATGCTTTTTGGAATCCTTCACTAACACCTACAACCATGTTGTTGAAGTTAGCACGAGTTGTTCCATGGATTGTTTTCATTTCTTTACTGTCATTTGGACGAGTGAAAGTCACTTCGTTTCCTTCGATATTCATTTTGATATCAGAAGAGAAAGTACGTGTTAATTCACCTTTAGGTCCTTTAACTGTAATGTTGTTTCCATCTTGAGTAACTGTTACTCCTTCAGGGATCACAACAACTTTATTTCCAATACGGCTCACTTAAAGACACCTCCTTGTAAATTCTAGTTGATTACCATACGTAAGCGATAACTTCGCCGCCGATATTTTTTTCACGAGCTTCTTTATCAGTAACAACACCTTCAGAAGTCGAAATGATTGCGATACCTAAACCGTTCAATACTTTTGGTACTTCGTCAGCTTTGACATAAGCACGCAAACCTGGTTTAGAGATACGTTTTAAGTTAGTGATAACACGTTCGCCGTTTTTACCAAATTTTAGGAAAACACGGATCACGCCTTGTTTGTCATCTTCGATATATTCAACATCACGAACGAAACCTTCACGTTTTAAGATTTCAGCGATGTCACGTTTAATTTTTGATGCAGGAACTTCTAAAGACTCATGTTTAACCATGTTTGCGTTACGGATACGAGTTAGAAAATCTGCAATTGGATCTGTCATGACCATTGATCTTTTACCTCCTTCTTATGCGAATTTACTTTTTTACCAGCTAGCTTTCTTCACGCCGGGAATTTGACCTTTATAGGCAAGTTCGCGGAAGCAAATACGGCAAAGATGGAACTTACGATAAACTGAATGTGGACGTCCGCAACGTTCGCAACGAGTGTAAGCTTGTGTTGAATGTTTTGCAGGGCGTTTGTTTTTAGCAATCATTGATTTTTTAGCCACGTAGTTCGCCTCCTTTAATTATTTTTGGAATGGCATGCCTAATTGTGTCAACAACTCACGAGATTCTTCATCTGAGTTAGCTGTCGTTACAATAACGATGTCCATACCACGTACTTTATCTACTAAATCGTAATCTACTTCTGGGAAGATCAATTGTTCTTTAATACCTAAAGTATAGTTTCCACGACCGTCAAAGGCTTTTTTACTTACACCATGGAAGTCACGTACACGTGGTAGAGAAACTGAAACCAATTTGTCTAGAAATTCGTACATTCTTTCTCCGCGCAAGGTAACTTTTGCCCCAATTGGCATTCCTTCACGTAAACGGAATCCAGCGATTGATTTTTTAGCTTTAGTAATCATTGGTTTTTGTCCAGTGATCAAAGTTAATTCTTCAACTGCTTTATCTAAGTTTTTAGCGTTTGATACCGCATCACCAACACCCATGTTGATGACGATTTTTTCAACTTTAGGTGTTTGCATAACAGAGCTATAGTTAAATTTTTCCATCAATGATGGAGTTACTTCTTTAAGATATTTTTCTTTTAGGCGGTTCATTCAGTAAGCCCCTCCTTCCTTAAACTTATTTATTATCTAAAACTTCACCGGTTTTTTTAGAAACGCGGACTTTTTTGCCATCTACTTCTTTGTAGCCAACTCGGCCAGCTACGCCAGTAGAGTCGATCACCATCACGTTAGAAACATGAATTGGTGCTTCCATCTCAACAATTCCACCTTGAGGAGCAGCTTGAGAAGGTTTTTGGTGTTTTTTAACAACATTCACACCTTCGACAATGACTTTATCTTTTTTCGGAAACGCTGCTAATACAACGCCTTCTTTATTTTTGTCTTTTCCAGTGATAACTTTAACTTTATCGCCTTTTTTAACAAACATAACTGTTTCGCACCTCCTTTGATAAGTGTCTCAAGATTATAAAACTTCTGGTGCTAGTGAAACGATCTTCATGAAGTTGTTTTCACGTAGTTCACGTGCAACCGGCCCAAAGATACGCGTTCCACGAGGGCTTTTATCATCACGAATAATCACTGCAGCATTTTCATCAAATTTAATATATGAACCGTCTGTACGACGAGCTCCTGATTTTGTTCGAACGATAACGGCTTTTACGACGTCACCTTTTTTGACAACCCCACCTGGCGTTGCTTGTTTAACCGTAGCAACGATCACATCACCGATGTTAGCAGTTTTACGACCAGAACCACCAAGGACTTTGATCGTCAAAATTTCACGTGCGCCTGAATTATCAGCGACTTTTAAACGACTTTCTGCTTGGATCACGTTGTGTATCCTCCTTTCAGATTTTGCATTCAATCTATATAGGAAAATCTCGTGTTATTAGATAATAACTGCTTCTTCGACTACTTCCAACAAACGGAAACGTTTTGTAGCTGATAATGGACGAGTTTCCATAATTTTCACGATGTCGCCAACTTTAGCTGTGTTGTTTTCATCATGCACTTTGTATTTCTTAGAATAGTTCATGCGTTTGCCATAGATAGGGTGGTTTTTCTTTGTTTCAACAGAAACTGTAATGGTTTTATCCATTTTGTCAGATACCACGCGACCTTGATAAACTTTGCGTTGATTTCTTTCTTCAGTCATACGCTTAATGGCCTCCTTCCATAATTACTTAGCTTGTTCACGCAATACAGTTTTGATGCGTGCAATCGATTTACGTACTTCTTTAATACGTGCAGTGTTTTCTAATTGACCTGTTGCTAATTGGAATCTAAGATTAAACAATTCTTCTTTTAATTGTTTTTCTTGATCAAGCATTTCGGCAGTGGTTAATTCTCTGATTTCTTTAACCTTCATTCGATTCACCACCCATTTCCTCACGTTTTACGATCTTAGTTTTCATTGGTAATTTGTGAGAAGCTAGACGTAACGCTTCACGAGCCACTTCTTCAGACACGCCTGCAATTTCAAACATGATTTTACCACGTTTTACTGGTGCAACCCATCCTTCAGGTGCCCCTTTACCAGAACCCATACGTACCCCAATTGCTTTGGCAGTATAAGATTTGTGAGGGAAAATTTTAATCCATACTTTCCCACCACGTTTCATGTAACGAGTCATTGCGATACGAGCAGCTTCGATTTGGCGGTTAGTGATCCAATGTGAATCAACAGCTTGCAAACCGTATTCACCGAATGCTACTTCTTTACCACCTTTGGCTTCCCCGCGCATTTTTCCGCGGAATTCACGACGGTGTTTTACACGTTTAGGTACTAACATGATTATTTCCCTCCTTTCTCAGTGTTTTTTTTAGTTGGAAGAATTTCTCCACGATAGATCCACACTTTAACTCCTAGTTTTCCGTATGTTGTATCTGCTTCTTCCCATGCGTAATCAATATCCGCACGTAATGTGTGAAGAGGAACAGTTCCTTCTGAGTATCCTTCTGAACGAGCGATGTCCGCACCGTTTAGACGTCCAGATACTTGAGTTTTGATCCCTTTAGCGCCAGCACGCATTGAACGTTGGATGGCTTGTTTTTGAGCGCGACGGAAAGCAACACGATTTTCTAATTGACGTGCGATTCCTTCACCTACTAATTTTGCATCTAGATCTGGTTTTTTGATTTCCACGATGTTGATATGGATTCTTTTACCAGTTAATTTATTTAATTCTTTTCTTAGGTTTTCGACTTCAGATCCGCCTTTACCAATAACCATACCTGGTTTTGCTGTGTGAATTGAAATGTTAACACGGCCTGTAGCACGTTCGATTTCAATTGTTGATACAGCAGCATCAGCAAGTTTAGTTGAAATAAATTTACGGATTCTTAAATCTTCGTGTAAGAACTCTGCATACTCTTTTTCAGCATACCATTTAGCATCCCAGTCGCGGATGATGCCTACACGCATTCCAATTGGATGTACTTTTTGACCCACTGATTATCCCTCCTTATTTTTCTGATACGACTACCGTGATATGACTTGTACGTTTGTTGATTGGAGAAGCTGATCCTTTTGCACGTGGACGGAAACGTTTCATTGTTGGTCCTTCGTTAACAAATGCTTCAGATACTACCAAGTTTTCAACATCTAAGTCAAAATTGTTTTCTGCATTCGCAACTGCTGACATCAATACTTTTTCAATGATTCCAGCAGATTTGTTTGGTGTGAATTTCAAGATTGAAATTGCATCCGCAACACTTTTACCTCTGATAAGGTCAATTACTAAACGGGCTTTTCGAGGTGAAGTGCGAACTGTTTTTGCAGTTGCTTTAGCTGATGTGATTTGTTCTGCCATTTGGTTTTATCCTCCCCTCAATTAGCGTTTCGTTTTCTTATCGTCTGCAGCATGGCCACGATAAGTTCTTGTTGGTGCGAATTCACCTAGTTTGTGTCCTACCATATCTTCTTGGATGTAAACTGGTACGTGTTTACGTCCATCGTATACTGCGATGGTATATCCAACAAAACTTGGGAAAATGGTCGAACGACGAGACCAAGTTTTGATAACTTTTTTCTTTTCAACCCCTGCTTGAGCTTCAACTTTGTTCATTAAATGCTCATCAACGAAAGGTCCTTTCTTTAAACTACGACCCATGGTGAACCTCCTCTCAAAATGTGCGACACATGGTCAAAGAAATTATTTATTTTTACGACGACGAACAATAAGTTTGTCTGATTTAGCTTTTTTATCACGAGTTTTGTAACCAAGTGCTGGTTGTCCCCAAGGAGAAACTGGTGCTTTACGTCCGATAGGAGCTTTACCTTCACCACCACCGTGTGGGTGATCGTTAGGGTTCATTACGCTACCACGTACAGTTGGGCGTTTACGCATCCAACGAGAGCGTCCAGCTTTACCGATGTTGATCAATTCGTGTTGTTCGTTACCTACTGAACCGATTGTTGCACGGCAAGCAGCTAAGATCATACGAACTTCACCAGAGTTTAAGCGGATCAATACGTATTTGCCTTCTTTACCAAGTACTTGAGCACTTGTACCAGCAGAACGGATTAATTGTCCACCTTTACCAGGTTTCATTTCAATATTGTGGATAACAGTACCAACTGGAATGTTTTCTAAAGGAAGAGCATTTCCGACTTTGATATCTGCATCTGGACCTGAAACAAGTTTCATTCCAACTTGTAGTCCTTTTGGTGCTAAGATGTAAGCTTTCACTCCATCTTCATAGTGTACTAACGCGATGTTAGCTGAACGGTTTGGATCGTATTCGATCGTTTGAACAGTTGCAACAACGTTATCTTTGTTACGTTTGAAGTCGATCACGCGATATTGGCGTTTGTGTCCGCCGCCTTGGTGACGTACAGTGATGCGGCCGTTATTGTTACGTCCAGCATGGTTTTTCAATGGTTGTAACAATGATTTTTCAGGTGTTGATGTTGTGATTTCAGCAAAATCAGAACCTGTCATGTTACGACGACCATTTGAGGTAGGTTTGTACTTTTTAATCGCCACGTTTTTCCCTCCTAATTTAATGAGTTATCTAGTAAGTGCTTATTCAGCAGCTTCGAATAATTGGATTTCTTTTGAATCTTCAGTCAATGTAACGATCGCTTTGCGACGTTTTTTTGTATATCCTGCATATTTGCCCATACGTTTGAATTTCGCACGTACGTTCACGATGTTCACGTTTTTAACTTTTACGTCAAAAGCAGCTTCAACCGCTTGTTTTACTAAAGTTTTGTTTGCACGAGTGTCCACTTCAAAAGTATATTTCTTGTCATCCATGGCAAGCATTGATTTTTCAGTGATCACTGGGCGTTTGATTACGTCTAGTAAGTTCATTATGCAAGCACCTCCTCAATTTGAGTAAGAGCAGTTTGTGTTGCTAACACTTTTGTATTTGAAACAACATCTAGAACACTTACGTTATCAGAAGTTACTACAGTTACGTTTGGTAAGTTACGTGCTGATAAAGCAGCAAAGTCGTTACCATTCTCTAGAACAACCAATACTTTAGAGTCAATAGATAAGTTAGCAAGAACTTGTTTAAATTCTTTTGTTTTTGGTGCATCGAAGCTTAATCCTTCAATTGCTACCAAGTTGTTTTCAGCAACTTTTTCTGACAATACAGATTTCATTGCTAAACGACGAACTTTTTTAGGAAGTTTGTAGCTGTAAGAACGTGGTGTTGGTCCAAAGACTACGCCACCTCCACGCCATTGTGGTGAGCGGATTGATCCTTGACGAGCACGACCAGTTCCTTTTTGACGCCATGGTTTACGTCCACCGCCTCGAACAGCACTACGGTTTTTAACCGCATGTGTTCCTTGTCTTAATGACGCACGTTGCATAACGATTGCATCGTAAACAACACTTTCATTTGGTTCAATTCCGAAGATTTCTTCGTTAAGTGTGATTTCACCGTTTTGGCTTCCATCTTGTTTGAATAATGCTACATTCGGCATTCCTTAGTTCCTCCTTTCTTCCTACTATTATTTAGCTTTCACAGCTGATTTGATAGTGATTAATGATTTTTTAGCTCCAGGAACATTTCCTTTAATTAAGATAACGTTTCTTTCTGCATCAACGCGAACAACTTCCAAGTTTTGGATTGTTACGCGGTTGCCACCCATACGGCCAGCAAGACGTTTGTTTTTGAATACACGGTTAGGTGCAACTGGACCCATTGACCCAGGACGACGATGGTAGCGAGAACCGTGAGCCATTGGTCCGCGGCTTTGGCCGTGACGTTTGATAACCCCTTGGAATCCTTTACCTTTCGTAGTACCTGTTACATCAATAATGTCTCCTGCTTGGAAAACATCTACTGTAATTTCTTTTCCTACTTCATATTCTCCTAGCTCAACATTTTTGAATTCACGAATGAAGCGCTTAGGAGCCGTGTTTGCTTTTGCAACATGACCTTTCGCAGGTTTGTTTGATAAAACTTCACGCATATCTTGGTAACCAACTTGAATAGCTTCGTAGCCATCAGTTTCCATTGTTTTCACTTGTAGCACTACGTTTGGAGTAGCTTCTACAACAGTTACTGGAATTAATTCGCCAGATTCAGTGAAGATTTGTGTCATTCCCACTTTTTTCCCTAAGATTCCTTTGGTCATGAGTACACCTCCATTAATTTTATTTTAATATTATAGTTTGATTTCGATGTTAACACCAGATGGTAAGTCTAGCTTCATCAAAGCATCAACAGTTTTTGGTGTTGGGTTCACAATGTCGATAAGACGTTTGTGTGTACGCATTTCGAATTGTTCGCGTGAATCTTTGTATTTGTGAGTCGCACGAATAACTGTGTAAAGACTGCGTTCAGTTGGTAATGGAATTGGACCAGACACGCTAGCTCCAGTTCTTTTTGCAGTTTCCACGATTTTATCCGCCGCTTGATCTAAAATACGGTGTTCATACGCTTTTAAACGGATACGAATTTTTTGTTTTGCCATCTTGTTCCCTCCTTCGCCTATTTTGAAAAGTAGACATAGCTCCACGAAAATTTCCGTCACGCTCGTTCGTGGCAAAGCGTCCGGGCGTGTCGCAACCTCTCGTTTCTTAGCCGACGAAATCCTATAGATCACGTCTGTGACATTTACGTTTAGGTAAACGCACCTTTGTAATTATAATATATCTAAATCCACAAAGCAAGGCTTTTTTCCTGTAAAAAACAATTTGTTTTCATAAGTTTTCATTTAGATATCTTTAGATGCCTCTTATCCTTAAATGTCACATTTTATTTCTACTAAACTTCCTTCCTATAGTAGTTCGCCTATCTTCAGTTATTCAAAAAAACCGCAGAACCCCCAATCATGTTGGTTTCTACGGTTTTTTATTCTATTAACTATCGGAAGTGATAGACAATCTAAGCCATACACTTTTCTTGAAAAACAAAGTTTGGATTATTTTTTTTAGTTCTGTTCTTGTCGCCAAGGTTGAATATTCGCTTGACGATAGACTTTTGCTTGGTTGATTGAATGGAAGAGTTCCATCTTTTGCTTCACCACTTCTTTTGCTGCTGCGATACATTCAGGATAAATGGCATTTGGATCCCATAGCTCTGTTGTAGCTAAGATTTCACGACACTTTTTATAAAAAGAATATTTATAGTCGGATGAAATATTGACTTTCTGAATACCGATTTGCACTGCTTTTGCAATTTCTTCGTCTGGGTTAGCAGATCCTCCATGTAAAACTAGCGGAATGGTTACTTTTTCTTTAATACTTGTTAAAACATCCATTTTCAATGCTGGCTTGACATCTTTTGGATAGATACCATGAGCGGTTCCGATTGCCACCGCTAACGAATCGATTCCTGTACGTTCCACAAATTCCTGTGCATCTTCCGGCTTCGTATAAATGACTTCCGATACACCGCCTTCTACTGAAGTACCCGTGTTACCAATCGTTCCTAGTTCGCCTTCAACTGAGACCCCGATCTTATGGCAAACATCTACCACTTCTTTTGTTAGTGCAATATTTTCTTCAAATGGCAACAAGGAGCCGTCGATCATAACTGAACTAAACCCACAATGAAAATCCCTCGCATAATACTTGCCAAGCTATCGCCATGATCCATATGGATAACGAAAGGCACAGCGCTGTTTTTCGCTCGGCTCACTGCATATTGGAAAAACTCATCTTTGGTACAGTCTGATTCTGTCGGATGGACTGCAATGATTGCGGGTGCATCATTTTCTTCTGCCGTCTCAATGACTACTCGTAAAAAGTTGCTGTCAGCAACGTTAAACGCCCCTACTGCAAAATGATTTTCCTTGGCAATTTCTAACATTTGATTCATATTGATTAACATCGTCTATTTTCTCCATTTCTATGATTTATTGGTTGAACCTGATAGTTGAATGTATTGCTGAACTAACTCTTTTCCTGCTATGACTGTTTGTTGGATGAGAGTGGGGTATTCGATCGTTGGCTCCTGTTGTAGAAGCTGTTGGCATCTTTGTTGTTGCGCCTTCATAAAATCAGAACCAACATTAATCTTATTGATTCCTAACTCAATGGATTGGCGAATGTTGTCTTTTCCCGCTCCTGACCCCCCATGTAAAACTAACGGAAGTTGAGTCTTCTCTTTTATTTCTTGGACAATATCGAAACGAAAACGTGGTTTGTACCCTTTAGGATAATCTCCGTGACTGGAGCCATAGGAAATCGCTAAGCAGTCCACACCCGTTTCATTGATCAATCGGATTGCTTCTGCTGGGTCCGTACACATGGCATCATCTGTAAAATGGTCGCCTGTGACTGCCCCCATATTTCCTACTTCTGCTTCTACGCTCGCATCATACGTTTGGGCAAATTGAACCATCGCTCTCGTTATTTCGATATTCTGATCCAAGGGATACATCGAAGCATCCATCATGACGCTGGAAAATCCTTCTTGTAAGCACTGTTTGACAAATGCGATGTCTTGACCATGATCTAGATTAATCGCTACTTCGACTTTGGCATCCTGTGCCATACGGATGATGGGCTTCGTTAAATAATGATAATTGATGTGTTGCTTTAAGTGATCTTGCAATAAATCTATGATGATCGGCGCATGTAATTCCTCAGCAGCTTGGATCGTTGCTTTAGCTGTTTCTAGATTAAAGCAATTGATCGCCATGACAGCATAGTTTTCTTGATTTGCTTTTTTGAGCATCTCTTTCATTGACACATACATATCAAATCCTTCTCTCTACAGTTTTTAAGATAATTTAATAGAAGAAAAATCTACTTCTTCCTCTTCTTCCTCTACGACAGGGTGTTCAGCTGGCGCCTTTTTCAAAATAAACAATAGAATGCCGGTAACTGCAGAACCAATCAATAAGGCAAAGGTAAACTTTAACGGATCCGTCATTGCTGGGATAATAAAGACCCCACCAGAAGGAACTGGTGACCCAATTCCCCACGACATACTCAAACCTCCGCCAATCGCTGCACCAGCTGTACACGAAATGATCACACGAAGCGGATCAACTGCCGCTAAGGGGATAACGCCTTCCGTAATCATGCAAAGTCCCATCGGAAAAGCAATCTTAATGTTGTTTTCTTCTTCTTTTGAATATTTTGTTTGCCGAAATAACTTAGATAAAACCCATGAAATGGTGACACCGAAAGGCGGAACCATTGACGCTAACACTTTCACAGCTTCTGGTTCTTGCACACCTTCCAAAAGCATCCCATCAGCAAACAATGAGGCTACCTTATTGACTGGTCCACCAAAATCAAAGGCAGCCATCCCACCGACAATTGACCCAAAGAGGAATTTTCCAGAACCTTGTAGTCCTTGTAAAAAATCGGTCATCGCTTCTGTTGCCCAAACAATCGGCACACCTACCACGAAAAACATCAATAAACCGATACTAAGGGTCGCTAACAGTGGGATGATCATCATCGGCATCAATCCTTGTGCCCACTTAGGAACTTTGAGATATTTCACCAATAATAGGACAAAGAACCCCACCAAGTAACCGCCTAACATACCACCTAAAAAACCTACGCCAATGGCATTGGCAATTAACCCCATAAACAAACCTGGACCAATCCCTGGGCGATCGGCAATGGAATAGGCAATCGCTGCAGAAATCACTGGAGCCAATAATCCCATGCCCAAAACCCCTAGAGAAACTAAGGCATCGGGTACAGAATAAGACGCTTGATAATCATTGATGACTTGCCCACCTGTTAAATTCCCAATAGCGATCAAGAGTCCAGCGGTCACAACAACTGGTAACATGTATGAAATAGCTGTCAGTGCATGCTTTTTTAATTGTAGTTGACGAAGCATCCAATTCCTCTCCTTTTATGTTTTACTGAGTTCTTCTTCAATTTTAGTAATCAACCCTTTCGGTGCTTTAATGACCATGTTCGTAGGAATCTCAATCACTTTTTTTCCTTCGAACCGCTCCTTGCCACCAATTTTGATATCTGCTGCAATAATGACGACATCTGCCTGCTGGATCTCCTCCTTCGATAACTCGTCTTCTGTACCAATTGTTCCTTGTGTTTCGATGTGCACTTCATGTCCTAATGCTTTTGCTGCTTTTTCTAATTTTTGTTTGGCAATATACGTATGTGCAATTCCTGAAGTACAGGCTGCTACTCCGACGATCTTCATTTTTCCTTCCTCCTTTTCTTTTAGACAGTTGGTTCTTTTGCTAATAGTTCCATTAATTCTGCTTTACTAGTTGCCTGATTCATTTTTTCGATAATGGTATCTTCTGCTAATAACATTGCTACTTTTTGTAACAATTTGATATGAACGGTATTGGCATCTGTATCTTTTACTGCAAATAAGATAATGACCTTTACAGGCTGCTCATCTAATGATTCCCAAGGGATCGGGGTCTCGACTTTACCCACAACCAAAGAAGTCTGAATGACACTCGCTGATTTTCCGTGGGGAATCGCCACACCGTTTCCAATCCCTGTGATTCCTTCTTTCTCCCGTTGAAAGACATCTGATGAAAAATCATCAACATCTTTGATAATGCCGTTTTCTTTTAGTAATTCACTTAATTCGAGAATCGCTTCTTTTTTTGTTTTCGCTTTCATTTCTAAACGTATCAGTTTTTCTGTAATCACATTTGCGATACTAAATTCTGACATTACCTGTTTTGTAACCATTTCACATCTCTCCTAACATTTGCTTCACACGTTTTTCGTCTTGCTTGGTAAATACTGAGTTTACTAATATCGTGGGAATCTTCGGTGGCTCATTCAAACAAACCGTTGTTAAAATCAAATCGATCTTACTAAATTCCGCTTGGTTTTTCTGGTACTGCCGAGAAGATAAAACAGCGATAATCTCTAATTCAGGAAAGGCTTTTTTTACTTTGACTTTCAATAGTTCTGAAGTTCCAACACCACTACTACACATGATCAATACACGTTTTTTATTGGGGCTAACTCTTTGTATCTCACAAAGTATAATGTTAAAAATCCAATTTCATCTTTGGATATATGGTTTGTATGAAATTTTTTTTGGACCATTTTACTGACAAATTCTACTAATTGAAACGTTTCCTGGTACTCTAATTCAATGTCGTGCAATAAATCATTTTTGATTGTGATCTCATGTTTTAATCGATATAATAGCGGCTGAATGTGACTATACAAATCATGTCGGTTTCGTTCTTGATCAATCGCCACTCCCATGAGCCGGCTCATCGTAGCAGAAAAAAAACGGGTGATTTCTTCAGCTTCATTTGAGATATTTTGATGTTTAATCGAACCATTTTCGATCCTGGAGGAAATCAAGTATTGAAAAAGATAAAAAGTTTCACTTTCAGGGAGATTTGTATTTAAATATTGACCTAATTTGAGCATGACTTGCTTTGATAGTTGGTACAGTTCCTGGTTATAATGGATCAGCGCCTGATCTTCTTCATCTAAATCCCACGTATCTTCTTCTAAATACACGACCCCTTCACGGAAGCGTTTGACTAAGATATAAATATGAGAAAAAATATTCATTGCATATGGATAGGCAATTCGACTGACTAGTTTTTGTTCGATAAACTCAACGATCGAAGTAATAAAATTGATATCAAATGAGCTGATCATTGGGTGACTAGGAACCACTTGTTTATCTTCCAATAAATGGATACTTAATAGCATATTCACTACTTTACGAATATGTTTTTCTGTTCCTTCGATACCAATTCGGGTACCTTGTCGTTTAAGTTGGAGGTGGTTTTTCATTAAAAATAAACTGATCTTAGCCAAATCATTACTAATTACCGGATCACTCACATAATACGGATGGAACAATTCATTGATTAATAACTTCTTGGGTGCCTTAAACAACAAATTAAGCAAAATCGCATTTCTTCTTTCCAAAGGTCCTTGACTCGTTCGACTTTCATTATGCGTTGCACTCACATTTAAATATTTATCGTAGTCTAACCGAAATCCTTTGCCTGCCTCTGCCAAAATGATTTCCCCGTTTTCAGACACATCATTTATCTTTTTAATCGTACGGTAGACCGTTTTCGTAGAAACATGGGCAAATTCAGCTAACTCCTGAGCTGTAAGGGATAAGCCATGTTTAACAAAGTATTCGACCATTTCTTTCTCTCTTTTGCTTAGCTGCATTTGTTCAACCTCCTTGTTTATACTATAACGGAATTTTCTGACAACTCATTTTTTGTTCTGTCCATTACTCTGGACATTTTTAAAAGCGTTTACAAAAAATGGCAAAAAAGACAAAAAAACACCGAAGCAGGCAAAAACCTGTCTTCGGTGTTTTACATGAGACATCAGAGTACATAAAAGTGATAAATAGACGAAACGATGAAAATAAGTAACTATTGATTGGTGTCAGTAGTTTTCTTCCTTAATTACTCTTAACATGACCAATCACAGCATTTGCTTTAACTACCCCACTAGCATCCATCGTTAGCTTCGCCACTTTTTCACCATTGGTAAAAGCAACGATCAGATCTGATTGTTTGTTTGCCGATTGTAGTGCCACCAAGTCCATGGTTGCAATTAATTGACCACGTGCAACTTTTTGTCCCTCTTCAACGTAGATCGTAAAAGGCGCTCCTTTTAAGTTCACGGTATCGATCCCCATATGCAAGAGAACTTCAATTCCTGATTCCGTTTTGATACCAACTGCATGTTTCGTTGGAAAAATATCGATAATCGTACCAGCGATTGGAGCAAATACTTCGCCATTCGTTGGTAGAACCGCAAACCCGTCTCCCATCATTTTTTGTGAAAAGACATCATCTGCCACTTCTGTGATTGGCATTAGCTTCCCATTTGCTACCGCAAAAATATCTTGGTTTTGTGGATCAACGACTGTTTTGGTTGTCACAGTAGGCGTGGACTGAGCAGTTCCTTTGCTGCTACTTCCATGAATTTTTTTCATTTCATCTGCAACAAATTGGACTTCCGTTCCAACGATCACTTGAATATTTTTGGCATCAATTACTTTCAGACCTGGAACGCCAGTCGCTTTGATTTTCCCTTGATCAACTTTTGCCGTATCTTTTACATACAAGCGTAAACGTGTCGTGCAATTGTCAATGGAAACAACGTTCGCTGCACCACCTAATGCTTGATAAAGTTGATTAGCTAGCGTGGCAAATCGATTGTCACCAGTTGGCACTGTTCCTACTTCCCCATTTTCTGCAACTCCAGTATCTTCTTCACGCCCCGGCGTCATCAAATTGAATTTTTTGATGACAAATAAAAATGTAAAGTAATAAATCACACCCATCGCCAAGCCTAATACCAATAGCATTAATGGTTGATTGGCAATAGGTACACGTAAGCTTAAGAAGAAATCAATAAAGCCGGCGCTAAAATTAAAGCCCGCTGTCCAATGGAAGGTTGCTGCGATAAACATTGAAATCCCTGTTAAAGCAGCATGAACGACGTACAATGGCCAAGCGACAAACATAAATGAAAATTCTAACGGTTCAGTCACCCCTGTAAAGAAAGAAGCGAAAGCGGCAGCTAACATCAAAGATGCGGTCACTTTTTTCTTTTCTGGTCGCGCACATTGATAGATAGCAAGTGCACCAGCAGGTAACCCAAACATCATGACAGGGAAGAAACCAGCTTGGTACATACCGGTGACTCCTTTTACCCCTTCACTTGCCCAGAATTTACCGATATCATCAATTCCAGCTAAATTGAACCAAAAAACATTGTTAAGTGCATGGTGTAAACCAGTTGGAATCAGCAAACGGTTGAAGAAGCCATATAGACCAGCACCTAACGCGCCCATTCCAGAGATCAATTCACCGAAACTAACCAATGTATCATAAACTGGTGGCCAAACAAAAATCAATAAAGCAGAAATAATTGCCATTAAACCAGCTGTTACGATCGGTACTGCTCGTTTTCCACTAAAGAAAGACAACGCCATTGGCAATTTAACTCCGCTGAAGCGATTATACATCGCACCAGCGACTAAGCCTGCCAAAATTCCAATAAATACATTTTTATTATTGATTGCATCAAAAGCGATATTCACTTTTTCAATATCCACTTTAGTAAACAATGCAACAGAAGCACTATTGACTAATGTGACTGGTGCTAAAAAGGCGATCAATCCTGCCAATGCTGATGAACCATCTTTGTCCTTAGACATCCCCAATGCTAACCCAACAGCAAAAATGATTCCTAAATTATCTAAGACTGTTCCTCCAGCTTTGATCATAAAAGCGGCAAAAATGTTATTGCCACCCCAACCAGTCGGATCGATCCAATAACCAATCCCCATGAATAAAGCAGCTACTGGTAGGGTTGCTACTGGTAACATCAAGGAACGTCCCATTCGTTGTAAGTATGTTTTCATTTTGTTCTCCTATTCTGTTGTCCCTCGCAAGCGTTCGATATGAATAACTAAATAACCAAGTTCTTCGCTTGTAATAGACATTTGATATTGTTTAGTTAAAAGTACTCGAATTTTTTTTGCGACTGCATAACTTCCTGAATATTTTCGTTTGACTATCTCAATAATCACCTCGTCTAAGACCGCATACTGCTGATTGTGATACCGTTGGATCAACAACCGAAGATGGTTTGCTAAACGAGAATAATTCAGTGCCATTTGTTCGGAATGGATATCGATCCTCAGCTCTTTTTCAATCAACTGGATAATTTCCGACACGATCGTGACTTCGCGAATGCTACGATGATTACTAGTTTGTCCGCTATGACCACTATGGATATGTATCGCTATATAACCCGCTTCATCATATGTATAAGGAATAGCTAAAGTGTGATTCAAATAATCAACTGCCCATTGCGCAATACTAAATTCTTCGTGGTACAGCGCCTCGATTTCTCGCAGTAATTTATTTCGAATAACAATTCCATTACGAATATTTTCAGCAGCAAAAGCAATATGATCCGTTAACGCGATCAACACATGCTCATTCAGCTTTTTCATTAAAACTGTTTCTGCATGATCAATAATGTGTTCAGCAGCAAAAAGAAACTTTTCGTCAATTTGATTCAGCAAACTTTGTAGTTTCATTTGACTTTCTGGCTCCATCACAAACATCCGCTCAATTTCTCGATGAAAAATCAAGTCATTGCGCTTTTTATCGAATCCAACACCTTTACCAATTGCGACCTTTTCTTGTCCATCGTCATCGACTAAGACCGCATTTTGATTAAAAATCTTTTTGATTTTCATAATAATAACCCTTTTTCTGCAGAATTAAAGTTACTTCATGGACCAATCATCCTTTATCAATCTTAAGCTTGACAACAAAAAAAGCATAGAAAAATTCCACCAAAGTCTCCTTATCGACGGAATCTTCCCATGCCTAGTATGATCTAGTCACATGAAAAATAAATATGTTAACGCTTTAATTTTATCGAGGGAACGTTTTTTTGTCAACATTTTTTTCCTTTTGTCAAACAAAATGCTTTCATTTACTCAATAAAGTTTAAAATAAGCCATAAAAAAAGCCATGATGTCTAATGACACCATGACTTTTTATTGTCCGAATACAATGTTGCTTACAATTCAGTTGATCAAAGATTAAGCTTTGATTTCAGTAACGACACCGGCACCAACTGTACGTCCGCCTTCACGGATTGAGAATTTAGTACCGTTTTCGATAGCGATTGGGTGGATTAATTCAACTTCCATTGTTACGTTGTCGCCAGGCATAACCATTTCAGTTCCTTCTGGTAATTCAACAACACCTGTTACGTCAGTTGTACGGAAGTAGAATTGTGGACGGTAGTTAGTGAAGAATGGAGTATGACGTCCACCTTCTTCTTTTGTCAACACGTATACTTCTGCAGAGAATTTTGTATGAGGTGTGATTGTACCTGGTTTAGCTAAAACTTGTCCACGTTGGATGTCTTCACGTGCAACACCACGTAGTAAAGCACCAATGTTGTCTCCAGCTTCAGCGTAGTCTAATAATTTACGGAACATTTCAACACCAGTAACTGTTGTTTGAGCTGTTTCTTCTGCGATACCAACGATATCTACAACGTCACCAACGCGAACTTGTCCACGTTCAACACGACCTGTAGCAACAGTACCACGACCAGTGATTGAGAATACGTCTTCGACTGGCATCATGAATGGTTTGTCGTTGTCACGTTCTGGAGTTGGGATATATTCGTCAACTGCAGCCATCAATTCAAGGATTTTTTCTTCGTATGAAGCGTCGCCTTCTAAAGCTTTCAAAGCTGAACCAGCAACTACAGGAACATCGTCACCAGGGAATTCGTATTCTGTTAATAAGTCACGAACTTCCATTTCAACTAATTCTAGTAATTCTTCGTCGTCAACCATATCTACTTTGTTCAAGAATACAACGATGTATGGAACACCAACTTGACGAGATAATAGGATATGTTCACGAGTTTGAGGCATAGGACCATCAGCAGCAGATACTACTAAGATAGCTCCGTCCATTTGAGCAGCACCAGTGATCATGTTTTTAACGTAGTCCGCGTGTCCTGGGCAGTCAACGTGAGCGTAGTGACGAGTGTCAGTTTCGTACTCAACGTGAGCTGTTGAAATTGTGATTCCGCGTTCGCGTTCTTCTGGAGCACCATCGATTTGATCGTAAGCCATAGCTTGGCCGCCGTTTTTCTTAGATAGTACAGTTGTGATTGCTGCTGTTAAAGTTGTTTTACCGTGGTCAACGTGTCCGATTGTACCAATGTTAACGTGTGGTTTAGAACGGTCAAATTTTTCTTTTGCCATTTTAAAATGTCCTCCTAAAAATACAATATATTTTTTATTTGTCTGATAGGTATGTGATAAACCAAAAGTCTATCACATGCCCATATCATCGATAATTATTTTACACGAAACTATATTAAAAATACAGTCTCTTTAGATAATCTGTCAAACAGACAATCTTGTTTTAAGAAATTATTCAGCTTTACCGCCGTTTTTCTTAATGATTTCTTCTTGGACTGACTTAGGAACATCTTCATAGTGGTCAAATACCATCATAAATGTACCGCGTCCTTGAGTTGCTGAACGCAATGTTGTTGCGTAACCGAACATTTCAGCCAATGGAACAATCGCATTAACGATTTGTGAGTTACCATGTGCTTCCATACCTTCAACGCGACCGCGTCGGCTAGTTACGTGTCCCATGATATCACCTAAGTAATCTTCTGGAACAGTAATCGTTACTTTCATCATTGGTTCTAAAATAACAGGACGTGCGTGTTTTGCAGCAGCTCTTAAAGCCATAGATGCAGCAACACGGAAGGCTGTTTCATTTGAATCGACGTCATGGTATGAACCATCGTAAAGTTTTGCTTTGATATCCACTAATGGATAGCCAGCAAGAACACCGTTATTCATAGATTCTTCTAGTCCTTTTTCAACAGCAGGGATGTATTCACGAGGAACGACCCCACCGACGATTGCATTTTCAAATTCGAAGCCTTTACCTTCTTCGTTTGGTGTAAATTCAACCCATACGTGACCGTATTGACCTTTACCACCAGACTGACGTACGAATTTACCTTCAGCTTTTGTTGCTTCACGGAATGTTTCACGGTATGAAACTTGTGGAGCACCAACGTTTGCTTCAACTTTAAATTCACGTTTCATACGGTCTACTAAAACGTCTAAGTGCAACTCACCCATACCTGAGATAACAGTTTCACCAGTTTCAACGTTTGTTTCAACTCGGAATGAAGGATCTTCTTCAGCAAGTTTTTGCAACGCAACACCCATTTTATCTTGGTCTGCTTTTGATTTAGGTTCAACAGCAACTTGGATAACTGGGTCAGGGAATTCGATTGACTCAAGAATAACCGGTGAGTCTAATGCACATAATGTATCCCCAGTTGTTGTATCTTTCAATCCAACAGCAGCGGCGATATCACCTGAGTACACTTTATCAATTTCTTGACGAGTGTTGGCGTGCATTTGTAGAATACGTCCGATACGTTCTTTTTTGCCTTTAGAAGCGTTCAATACATATGAACCACTTTCAAGGACACCAGAATAAACACGGAAGAAAGTTAGACGACCTACGAATGGGTCAGTCATTACTTTAAACGCTAATGAAGCAAAAGGAGCTTCATCGTCAGCTGGACGTGTTGTTTCTTCGTCTGTTTTTGTATCGATCCCTTTGATTGCTTCGATATCAACTGGAGAAGGCAAGTAATCAAGAACGGCATCCAACATTAATTGAACCCCTTTGTTCTTGAACGCTGAACCAGCTAATACAGGGAAGAATTCAACATTAATTGTTGCACGGCGGATACCAGCAATCAATTCTTCTTGTGTGATTTCTTCACCTTCAAGATATTTCATCATTAGTTCTTCGTCTGTTTCAGCAACAGCTTCGACTAATTTTTCGCGCCATTCTTGAGCTTGTTCTAAATATTCTTCAGGAATTTCAGTTTCTTGAATATCTGTTCCTAAGTCATTTGTATAGATTTCAGCTTTCATTTTAACCAAGTCGATGATACCAGTGAAATTTTCTTCAGCACCGATTGGCAATTGAATTGGATGCGCGTTTGCTTGCAAACGATCATGCAATGATTTTACTGAGTACAAGAAGTCCGCACCGATTTTATCCATTTTGTTACAGAATACGATACGAGGCACTCGGTACTCAGTTGCTTGACGCCAAACTGTTTCAGTTTGAGGTTCAACACCTGACTGTGAGTCAAGTACAGTTACCGCACCATCTAATACACGTAGAGAACGTTGAACTTCAATTGTGAAGTCTACGTGTCCTGGTGTGTCGATGATGTTTACACGGTAACCTTTCCACTGCGCTGTAGTCGCAGCAGATGTAATTGTGATACCACGTTCTTGTTCTTGTTCCATCCAGTCCATTTGTGAAGCTCCTTCGTGGGTTTCACCAATTTTATGGATTTTACCAGTATAGTACAAGATACGCTCTGTTGTTGTAGTTTTACCTGCATCAACGTGAGCCATGATACCAATATTACGAGTTTTTTCTAGCGAAAATTCTCTTGCCATTTTCTTACTCCTCTCTTTATTTAAATCGATTGTAAATTGACTTTCTGCTGTCGTTTAACCCAACAGGCAGAGAGGATCTTACCAACGATAATGAGCAAATGCACGGTTGGCATCAGCCATTTTATGAGTGTCTTCACGTTTTTTAACAGAAGCACCAGTGTTGTTTGCAGCATCCATGATTTCTTTTGCTAAGCGTTCTTCCATTGTGTGTTCACCGCGCAAGCGAGCGTAGTTTACTACCCAACGAAGAGCTAAAGTTGTACGACGTTCAGGGCGAACTTCAACTGGTACTTGATAGTTTGAACCCCCAACACGACGTGCTTTAACTTCAAGAACAGGCATAACATTTTTCATAGCTTGTTCAAACACTTCTAATGGATCATTACCTGTAGATTCTTTAATCAAATCAAAGGCGTTATAAATAATACTAGCTGCAACACCGCGTTTTCCGTCAACCATTACACGGTTGATCAAGCGAGTTACTAATTTTGAGTTATAAATAGGATCTGGTAAAACATCACGTTTTGCAACAGGACCTTTACGTGGCATCCGTAACTCCTCCTTCCGAAATATTCTTCATAGTAATTGCCTTACTCTCTTGACATAGTAAGAACAAGTTTCATTTGTTTAATAATTAAAATTAAGCTTTAGGTTTTTTAGTACCGTATTTAGAACGGCTTTGTTTACGGTCGTTTACACCAGCTGTATCAAGTGCACCACGAACGATATGGTAACGTACCCCTGGTAAGTCTTTTACACGTCCACCACGTAGTAATACTACGCTATGTTCTTGTAAGTTGTGACCAATCCCTGGGATATAAGCAGTAACTTCAATTAAGTTTGACAAACGAACACGAGCATATTTACGTAAAGCTGAGTTCGGTTTTTTAGGTGTCATTGTACCCACACGTGTTGCTACCCCACGTTTTTGAGGAGAGTTCACGTTTGTTTGAGTTTTCTTAAAGCTGTTATATCCTTTGTTCAAAGCAGGTGAATTAGATTTTTCCACCTTTGATTTACGAGGTTTACGTACTAATTGGTTAATTGTAGGCATTCCTTGTTTCCTCCTTCCCACGATTCGCGTCTAGTTCCACACATCCAGGTGGTTCTTTTTTTGCGATAAAAAATAAATGCAATTCTGCATCTTTATCAAATATGCTTTGATAAACAGTCAGCACGTCTCTTTACCAGAGACCTGTAGATAAAGCACCTTGGTTAGGATATCATGAATAAAGTACTCTGTCAACCAGTGTTATGTATTTTTTTTAGCCATTTGAAATTAAAAAAAGGACGCTATCTTTTTCCAATCATTCAATATAAAATAGCTATGAATAGAGACGAAAGAAAAGGTGGGAACAACAGATGAATTTGAAACAAGCAGCTGGAATTGAAGCAGCTAAATTTGTGAAGGACGGAATGATCGTTGGTTTGGGTACCGGTTCTACAGCCTATTATATGGTAGAAGAAATCGGTAGAAGAATGCGTGAAGAAGGATTAAACATCACTGGTGTCACTACATCGAATGCCACTAAAGAACAAGCAGAAAAATTAGGTATCCCTCTTAAGAGTATTGATGAAGTACCCGTAGTTGATCTCACGATCGATGGTGCTGATGAAATCAGTAAAGCATTTCAAGGAATTAAAGGTGGTGGCGCAGCATTACTTTTTGAAAAAATTGTTGCTACGTATTCAAAACAAGTCATCTGGATCGTTGATGAATCAAAATTAGTGGAGCAACTTGGGCAGTTCCCTCTTCCAGTAGAAGTGATTCCTTATGGCGCTCAACAATTGATGCGGATCTTTGATGAGAAAGGTTACCAACCTGTTTTACGTCAAACCGAAACAGGTCAGATAGTCAAAACAGACAGTGGTCATTACATTATTGACTTACATTTAGAAGTGATCAATGACCCTGAAGCTTTAGCAACGTACCTTGATCAACTGGTTGGTGTCGTTGAACATGGACTGTTTTTAAATATGGTTTCAAAAGTCGTCGTCGGCTCCGCACAAGGCGTATCAATTATCGACTCACCTCATCAAAAATAACAACCCTGATATTAGTTATAAAAATTAGCAAAAATAGTTCATTTTAAAAACATAAAAAAACTATCTTTTCAATGGACTTTATGCTACATTTTTACTGTTATCTATAGACAGAAAATCATTGCTAGAAAGGAATCACCATGAAGATTATTGGTTATGCACGCACAACCATAAATGATGTTGATCTTACAACACAAGTGGAGCAACTCTCTAATTTTGGTTGTCAGGAGATTTTTCACGAGACATACAAGTCTAAAGATGCGGTGTCTAATAATATTTGTTTAGAAAAAGTAATCAAGGAAATGCGACAAGGCGATACTTTAGTTATCTGTCAACTTCATCGTCTAGGGAAGTCTACTCGTCAGCTAACAGAACTCACACAATTATTCAAAGATCGTGGCTTACACCTAGTTAGTATCCAAGAAGAGATCGATACGCGTACACCGATGGGGAAAATCTATTTTCAACTAATGGAAGGATTAGCCATTATGGAGTGCTCTTTAATCAAGGAACGGACACTTGTCGGGTTAGATGAAGCACGTAAAAAAGGTAAAATCGGGGGTCGTCCAAAAATCGATCCAAAAACAATTAAAAAAATTCGTCGGCTTTATTATGAAAAAAAAGAAACGATCCAATTAATTTCTACTAAATGTGGTGTATCAGTCGGAACCTGTTATAAATATATCAATCTTCCAGAAAAAGAGATTCAGCAATTATCTTAAACGACTGCCTACATCTTGATATTCTTTCATTTAAAAATGGATTGGCGCAACAAACGCAGACTGTCTGCTAAAGACGAATCAACTGTATATAATGAATAGGTAGGTGGATCAATGACAGTGCAGCCATTGATCCACCTGCCTCTGTTTATCTGTCACTGTAAGAATTATTTTTGTTTTTTTATCTGTCTATCTTCTGATTTTCCCTTTCATTAACTTCATTTTTCAATGGAAATCTAGTCAAAAAAATTGTACAATAAAGCAGAACTGAAATTTTCAGAAATATAACCTATTTTAAAGGAGAGCTAAACATGCCAAAATTAGTTTTTTCTCGTCATGGTCTTAGTGAATGGAATGCATTAAACCAATTTACTGGTTGGGCTGACGTAAACTTAGCACCAGAAGGAATCGAAGAAGCCAAAGAAGGCGGACGCAAAATCAAAGAAGCTGGAATTGAATTTGATGTTGCTTACACTTCAGTTTTAACTCGTGCCATCAAAACATGTAATTTGATTTTAGAACACTCAGATCAACTTTGGGTTCCTCAAATCAAATCATGGCGCTTAAACGAACGTCATTATGGTAAATTACAAGGATTGAACAAAAAAGAAACAGCTGAAAAATATGGAGATGACCAAGTACACATTTGGCGTCGTTCATACGACACTCTTCCTCCATTGATGGACGAAAGTGACGAAGGTTCTGCTGCAAACGATCGTCGTTATGCAATGTTAGACAAACGCGATATTCCTGGTGGCGAAAACTTGAAAGTTACTTTAGAACGTGCTTTACCATTCTGGCAAGACGAAATTGCTCCAGCTTTACTAGACAACAAAACTGTTTTAGTAGCTGCACATGGTAACTCTCTACGTGCTTTAGCAAAACACATCGAAGGAATTTCTGATGAAGATATCATGGATCTTGAAATTCCAACTGGTCAACCACTTGTTTATGAATTAAACGATGACTTGACAGTTGCTAAAAAATACTATTTATAATAAATAAAAAAAGTGGGCAAGCGATTCAATTGAATCACTCGCTCACTTCTTTTATTAATCTGCGATTGCTGTTTCTAAACCGACCTCGATCATTTCGTTAAATGTCGTTTGTCGTTCTTCTGCAGTTGTTTCTTCTCCGGTAAGCAAATGGTCACTCACCGTCATGATTGCTAATGTTTGGACATGATATTTTGCTCCTAAATAGTATAAAGCAGCTGCTTCCATTTCCACACCTAGCACACCTAATTCAGCTAATTTAAACGTTTCTGTTGAATCATCTTTATAAAATGAATCTTCCGAGAGAACATTTCCTACATGTGTGGTAAATCCTTTGTCTTTTGAAATTTCATACGCCTTCAACAATAAATTAAAATCACTGATCGGCGGAAAATGAAAGGCTTGGAAATTTTTCTCGATCATCGAAGAACTAGTAGCTGCTCCTTGAGCTAAAACAAGATCACGAACATGGACATCTTTAGATAATGCACCACATGTACCCACTCGTATCAATTTTTTCACACCGTATGAATGAATCAATTCATGGGCATAGATCGTCGCTGACGGCATCCCCATCCCCGTTCCTTGTACCGAAACACGTTCGCCTTTGTAGGTTCCAGTAAAACCTAACATCCCACGAACTTGGTTGTAACATACCGGATCTTCTAAAAATGTTTCAGCAATATATTTTGCTCGTAAAGGATCGCCTGGAAGTAGTATTTTATCAGCGATCTCTCCTTGTTTTGCTTCAATGTGTACGCTCATCTGACACTCTCCTTGATTCAGTTATAGTAATACTAATACTTCTTTAATCAATGCCTTAAATGATTGTTTGACACGTTGCGTTGTTTCCACCACTTCTTCATGGTTAAGGTTCGCTTGCATGCCTGCTGCTAAATTAGTGATACATGAAATGCCGAGAACTTTCAATCCGCTATGTGCTGCAACGATCACTTCTGGCACAGTGGACATTCCGACTGCATCTGCTCCCATCGTACGTGACATCCGAATCTCTGCAGGTGTTTCGTATGTTGGTCCAGAATAGCCCATATATACCCCTTCTTTAAGAGTCAAATCTAATTGGCTCGCAGCCTCTTTGGCTACTTCACGGTAAGTTAAGGTATACGCCTCGCTCATATCAGGGAAGCGTGGCCCGATCTCATCTTCGTTAGGACCAATCAATGGGTTTTGACCTGTGAAGTTGATATGATCAGTAATCAACATCAAATCGCCAGGAACAAATGATTCATTTACTCCACCACTTGCATTCGTAACAATCACCGAATGAGCCTTTAATGCTGCCATTACCCGCACAGGATAAGTGACAGTTTGCATTGAATGACCTTCATAAAAATGGAATCGTCCTTGCATTGCCAGAACTTTTTTACCAGACAAGGTACCATAGACTAATTGACCAGCATGGCCGACAACTGTTGATGTTGGGAAAAATGGGATTTGGTCATAAGGAATCACGATCGCTTCCTCGATTTCTTCCGCTAACTCTCCTAAACCTGAACCTAAGATCAAACCAAAATCAATTTCTTTTACGCCCTTTTCTAGAATAAATTGAGTCGTTTCTTGTAACATTTCGCTTAATTGGGTCATTTACTTTCTCCTATTAACTATTTTTTTCTACAGAAGTCAAGAAGTTAGAAGCCCTGTCGTTCGACTAGCTAAAAAAACAGGTATGCCTGATTAACAAGGCTTTTCACCTCTTGATTGATACTGTTAAAGCAAGATGGCTCTTTGAACAAAATGATTGACCTATCTTAGTTACGCTTTTTCAGGTCAAATTTTCAAACGCGGTCTGTCATTCCTATTTCAAAAGTTTTAAGAAACTTTCGCCGTTTTCGGTAGCAGGAACATCGAAGTTTTCAGCAATCGTTGCTGCAATATCTGAATAGTAGCCTTGTGGCAAGCTTCCTTGTCCTTGCATTTTTTTGCTGAAAACTAATAATGGTACATATTCACGTGTATGATCTGTTCCAGGGAATGTTGGATCATTTCCATGGTCAGCAGTAATCATCAGTAAGTCGTCCTCTGCCATTGCCTCTAATATTTCAGGAATACGTAAATCAAAATCTTCAATTGCGTGGGCATAACCTACAACATCCCGACGATGTCCAAATAATGCATCAAAATCAACTAAATTAGTAAAACTGATCCCTGTAAACTCTTTTTTCATCACATTTAATAATTGGTCAACGCCATCCATGTTGCTTTTCGTACGGACGAACTCTGTAATTCCTTGACCGTTGAAGATATCGTTGATTTTTCCAACAGCGATAACGTCTTTTCCTGCTTCTTTTAATGAATCTAAAACCGTATGCCCGAATGGATCCAATGCGTAATCATGTCGGTTGCTCGTACGAGTAAAATTACCAGGTTCTCCAACGTAAGGTCGCGCAATAATTCGACCAATCATGTATGGGTCGTCTTTAGTAATGTCACGAACGAACTGACAAATCCGATAAAGTTCTTCTAAAGGAATAATTTCTTCATGCGCAGCAATTTGTAGAACTGGATCTGCGGACGTATAGACGATCAAATCACCAGTTTTCATTTGATGTTCACCATAGTCATCTATAACAGCGGTTCCACTATATGGTTGATTGCAAACAATTTTGCGTCCTGAGAAGTCTTCGATTTGTTTGAGTAATTCATCAGGAAAACCGTTAGGAAATACTCGGAATGGTGTCTTGATGTTCAGACCCATGATTTCCCAGTGACCGGTCATTGTATCTTTTCCTACAGATACTTCCTCCAATTTAGTGGCATAGCCTTGGTGGTTTTTAACCGCTTCGACACCTTCTAATGGGCGAATCGTTCCTAATCCTAACTGTTCTAAATGAGGAATTGTCAAACCAGCTTCTTTTGCGATATGCCCTAGTGTATCTGAACCTTTATCACCAAATTTTTCAGCATCTGGCGCTTCACCGATTCCTACTGAATCCATGACAATCAAATGTACGCGTTTAAACATGATTATTCCTTCTTTCTTTTTTATTATTGCTATTAAATCAAAAAGGGCGAGTCGAAAAAACATTTCCCGTAACCCACCCTTTTTATTCACTAAAAGTTTATTTTGATTTTATATAATTTTTACCGTTTGCTTTAGGTCCAGATGCTTTTCCTAAGAACGCTACTAACACAATAACGGTTAATAGGTAAGGTGCAATCTGCAACAATACTGGCGGTATCGAAGAAATCACTGGTAATTGAGCCCCGATGATACTTAAACTTTGCGCAAAACCAAAGAATAAAGAAGCGCCCATGGCCCCTAGTGGATTCCATTTACCGAAGATCATAGCAGCCATTGAGATAAACCCTTGACCTACGATCGTTCCGGCAGAGAAATTCCCTGAAATCGATTGAGCGAATACTGCACCACCCATTCCGCCAAGTAAACCAGAGATCAATACCCCAGAATAACGCATCGCGTAAACATTGATTCCCAATGTATCCGCTGCTTGAGGATTTTCACCCACTGAGCGTAAGCGAAGTCCAAACTTTGTCTTAAAGATAATAAACCAAGCAAGAATCGCAATTAAAATGGCACAATAAGCTGGTAAAAATGTATTTTTAAAGAAAATTGGTCCAATTACTGGGATTTTTGATAATCCAGGAAATGAGAAATATCCTAAGTTAACTGAAATGTTATCAGTTTGTCCTTTTCCATACCATGTTTTAATTAAAAATACACCCAAAGCTGGTGCCATCAAGTTGATAACTGTCCCGCTGATGATATGGTCTGCACGTAAACTAACAGTTGCTACTGCATGTAATAAAGAGAATAACACACCAACTATCCCACCGACTAAAATAGCGATCCATGGTGTCATGTCTCCTAAGGTAGGACTCATGGTTAGATTAAATACTACCGCACTGAAAGCACCCATAACCATGATGCCTTCTAAACCTACATTGACAATCCCACTTCGTTCAGAAAAAGTTCCACCTAAAGATGTAAGAATTAATGGTGTTGAATAAACCAACGTTGAAGTGAGGATTAAAGCAATTAACTCAGTTGTTGACATTATAATTCTCCTCCTTCTTGACTCTGATTTGTTGGTTTCGATTCAACAGTCTCCACGATCGCTTCTTGTTTTTTACCTTGGAAGAATTTCGCCATAATGAAACGAATCAAGAAGTTGATCCCAACAAAGAAAATAATCAATGCAATCGATACATTTACGATTTCAAATGGTATACCGGCACCTGTTTGCATCCCCAAACCACCGATTTTCAAGATACTGAACAAGAGTGCTGAAAGTAAAATTCCAATCGCTGAACCAGAACCTAACAGTGACACAGCCATTCCGTCAAATCCGATGGCTAATGAAGTTGTTTGGACGAAAAAGTTTTGATACGTTCCTAATCCTTCGACTACTCCACCAAGTCCTGCTAAAGCGCCTGAAATCATCATGGAGAAGACGATCGTACGTTTACTACTCATTCCAGCATACTCAGAAGCAAAAGGATTTAGACCTACCGAACGAATTTCAAAGCCTAACGTCGTTTTCTTCATCAATAGCCAAACAACAACCAGTGCAATCAATGCTAAAAACAAACCAGCATTTACACGAGAACCGCCAAACATTTGTGTCAGCCAAGGTAATCTAAGAGAAGCATTTTGCCCAATCAAATTTGAAGAATCTAAGCTTGAACGATACGTGTCTGGCATGATGTCATGTAAAGCAAAAGTACTTAAATAAAGTAAAATATAGTTCATCATAATAGTGACGATTACTTCACTTGTACCGAAAAAGGCTCTTAACACCCCTGGAATAGCCGCAGCCAAGGCTCCTGCCAAAGCACCTAAAATCACACAAGTCGGTAATAAAATGACTTTTGGCAGATCAGGAAAGGCAAGTGCTACCCACACACTAACGATCCAACCACAGAGTGCTTGTCCCGAAAGCCCGATATTGAAGAATCCTGCTGAGTTCGCAACAGAAAAACCTAATGCAGTAAAAATCAACGGTGTTGCTTGCCGTAATGTTTCACCAATACTTCTTTGAGAACCAAGGGACGCATTTAACATTGAAGAATAACCTTGGCCTGGGTTATAACCAAAAGCTGCCATCAAGATAGCACCTAAAACTAAACCTAGAATTACCGAAAAAATAGGAACTAGGAGATTACGTATCTTTTCATTGCGATCATTCATGTGCGCCACCAACCTTTTCTAACTCTTTTCTTGCTTCTTCTAAAGAATAGCCCGCCATAAGTAATCCTAGTTCATTTTCAGAAGTTTCTTTTGGATCAACGATTCCCACGATTTTTCCTTCGTGGAGTACCGCAATACGATCAGAAACATTCAAAATTTCTTCTAATTCAAAACTAATCAATAAGACCGCTTTGTATTTGTCTCTTTGTTCAATCAAACGTTTATGAATAAACTCGATTGCTCCAACATCTAGCCCACGTGTCGGATTAGCAACGATCAACAAGTCAGGATCACGATCGATTTCCCGAGCAATAATTGCTTTTTGTTGATTCCCACCTGATAATGCTTTTGCTGGCACAAGTTCATTCGTTGTTCGAACATCATACTCTTCGATTAATTCTCGTGCATGTTCATTGATCAAAGAATAATTCAATAAGCCATTTCTACTGTAAGGTTTTTGGTAATAATTTTGTAAAGCAATATTCTCCGCTAACGTCATATCCAGCACTAAGCCATACTTATGACGGTCTTCGGGCACATGTCCTACACCAGCCTCCGTAATTTTTCTTGGCTTTTTATTCGTGATATCTTCATCTTTTAAGCGAATCGTTCCACTTTCTGCTTTACGTAAACCGGTTAACGCCTGGATCAATTCTGACTGCCCGTTACCATCAATACCAGCAATTCCTAAAACTTCTCCTGCTCGTACTTCTAAACTTAGGTCTTTGACTGCGTCCAATCCTCGGTTTTCTTTAACCACTAGATTTTCAATCGATAACACAACTTCTTGAGGCTGACTTTCTTTCTTCATTGTCTTAAATGAAACCGTACGTCCAACCATCATATCTGCCAATTGTTGTGAAGAGACATCTTTTACATTTACTGTACCGATCCCTTTACCACGACGGATAACGGTACAACGATCTGCTACAGCTTTAATCTCATCTAACTTATGGGTGATCAAAATGATCGATTTTCCTTCTTTGACCAACTCTTTCATGATTACAATCAGTTCGTCAATCTCTTGTGGCGTTAATACTGCTGTAGGTTCGTCAAAAATCAAGACATCTGCCCCACGATAAAGTGTTTTTAAGATTTCTACCCGTTGTTCCATTCCAACAGAGATATCTCGGACATACGCATCAGGATTGACCGATAAACCATATTGTTCAGAAAGCTTTTGGATTTCTTCACGTGCTTGGCGACGATCAAGTACCCCTGCTCGACTTGGCTCACTTCCCAAAACGATATTTTCAGTAACAGTAAATGCATCCACAAGCATAAAGTGCTGATGGACCATTCCGATACCTAGCTGGTTCGCTTTTGTCGGACTTGTAATTTTCACTTCTTTCCCATGCATCAGTATTTCACCTGATGTTGGCTCTAAAAGGCCTGAGAGCACATTCATCAAGGTTGATTTTCCGGCACCATTTTCTCCAAGTAAAGCGTGGATCTCTCCTGCTTTCACTTGCAAGTTGATGTTGTCATTTGCTTTGAACGTACCAAACTGTTTGGTGATATTCCGCATTTCGATGACAATATTTTCTTGAACCACAATTTTTCACATCCTAACGATTTCTATCTAGGCAACGATTAACAAAGATTTTTCATAAAATCTCAAATTGAAGCAAAAACTTCAGGGGATTATTCCCTTATCAAGAGGCTGTGAGCAGCATGTTCTACTTCAAGAATTAAGAACAAAAAAACGAAAATAGCTTCTCAGCAACATCTTGATAAAGAAACAATCGTTAGTTATTTACTAAACCATAGCCTTGTCAAACAATTGTCCAACAAGGCTATAGAAATTCGTTTGATTATTTTTCAGGAGTTTCTGGTACTTTGATATCTCCTGAGATGATTTTTTCTTTTGCTTCATTCACAGCTTTTTCTGCTTTTTCTGAAAGTTGACCTTTTGTGATACCAACACCGTCTTCTTTCAATCCGTAAACGGTATGTTCTCCACCAGGGAAATCACCGTCAGCTGATTTTTGAGCTAAGTCTTCAACAACAGTTCCTACACCTTTTAGAGTTGATGTCAAAGTAAAGTTTTTCTTTTCACCGTTTAAAGTGTATTCGCCTTCGTCCGATTGGTCACGGTCAACCCCGATAACCCAAACTTTTTTGTCGCCTGATTCGTTTAATGATTTCGCTTCTTGGAATACACCGTTACCAGTACCACCAGATGCGTGGAAAATGATATCTGCATTTTGTGCATACATTCCTTGAGCAATTGAACGTCCTTTATCTGGCGCTGAGAAGTCTCCTGCATATTGATTCAAGACTTTAATTTCTTTGTTTAATGCTTTTGCACCAGCATCTACACCAGCTTTGAATCCTGCGTCAAAACGATCGATTACTTCACCTTTTACCCCACCAATGAAACCAACAGTGTTTGTTTCAGTTGTGTAAGCTGCGGCAATCCCAGCAAGATAAGAAGCTTCGTTATCTTTAAATGTTGCTGAAACCACGTTGTCTTTGCCGTCGATAACGTCATCAATAATAGCAAAGTTTGTTTCAGGATTTGATGCAGCTTGCTCTTCAATAGCTGGTTTCAATTTATAACCAATACCAAAGATTGTTTTAAAACCTGCATTCAAAGCTTGGTCAATATTAGGGATATAATCTGATTCATTTGCTGATTGGAAATATTGGAACCCATCATTTCCACGTGATAGATCATGATCTTTCCCCCAAGCTTGTAGTCCTTCCCAAGCTGACTGGTTGAATGAACGGTCATCAACACCGCCCGTATCTGTGATCAATGCTGCAGTTGCTGTTTTTGAACCGCTGTTTCCACCGGTTGAATCAGTTGAATCTGATCCGCTGCCACATGCGCCCAATAATAACCCAGCAGATAACGCTACAGCACTTAAACCAAATAATTTTGCTTTTTTCATTTCTGTAAAGCCCCCTAAAATAATTGTTTTATTTTTCAACAGTCAGCTGACTGAATGAACATGAGTGATAATTCTATAGATCTTTTTCTGTAAAGGCGTAAGGTAATAGTTCTTTAACCGTCATTGCCTTAGTCACACCGTTATCCCCTACTAAAGTTACCGGCATGTCTGGTACACAAAACTCAGCCATTACTTGACGACAAGCACCACAAGGAGAAATTGGCTCTGGCGTATGACCAGCCACTACTAAATGAGTAAACTCTTTTTCTCCTTCAGAAACAGCTTTGAAAAAAGCCGTGCGCTCCGCACAATTGGTTAAACCAAACGAGGCATTTTCGATGTTGACTCCTTGATACGTTTTTCCAGATTCAGTGACTAAACATGCACCTACTGGAAAATGTGAATATGGTACATATGCTTTATCCAATGCTTCTACTGCAATGTTGATCCATTCTTGCTTCACTTCTGTCATAAGCTTCCCCTTACTACTTAATAGCCTTCGCCAGTAGATCCTGACATAATCGAAACTCCTGCACTGGTGCCAATTCTTGTCGCACCAGCTTCAATCATTGCCAAAGCTTCAGCTTCGTTATGGATACCACCAGATGCTTTCACACCCATTTCAGGTCCAACAGTTTCACGCATTAAACGAACATCTTCGACTTTTGCTCCTCCAGTTGAAAATCCTGTAGAAGTTTTAACAAAGTCTGCCCCAGCAGCTTTTGCCAGCTCACAAGCTTTTACAATTTCCTCATGATTTAATAAAGCTGTTTCGATGATGACTTTGACTAAAGCACGATCTTTGGCCGCTGCAACCACTGCTTCAATATCTTTTTGGACTTTATCAAACTGTTGAGACTTCATTGCCCCAATATTGATGACCATATCCACTTCATCTGCGCCATTTTCAATCGCATTTGTAGTTTCAAAAGCCTTAGTTTCAGCAGTATTAGCTCCTAAAGGAAAGCCAATTACTGTACATACTGCCACTGGTTCGCCTTTTAATTGTTCTTTTGCTAGTGCGACCCATGTTGGGTTGATACAAATAGAATAGAAATGGTATTTCTTTGCTTCTTCAATAATTCGCATAACGTCTTCTTGAGAAGCATCTGCTTTTAAGATGGTGTGATCGATCATTCGGTTCAATTCCATTTTTTTCTCTCCTTTTATTCGGTGATGATATCATGTATCAATGTAGGCTTTTCAGCCGAGTCACTAATTTGGATATTTTGATAGAGCAATTCTTGAACAGAAGAAATCTCTTTTGTATTACTGTAGATTGTCAACAATGATTCTCCCTCTTTTACAGGATCACCAATTTTTTTATTTAATTTAAGACCAACTGCGTGATCAATATCATCTTCTTTAGTTTTGCGTCCTGCACCTAACATCATAGCTGCAATCCCCAACTCATTCGCAACGAGTTTTGAGACAATACCACTCGATTTGGCTGGCAACTCAACAACATACTTAGCTGTCAGTAACCGTTCTGGTTGGTCTACGATAGAGTCATCTCCACCTTGATTACGGATCATTTCCTTAAATTTGTCTAAGGCTTTGCCAGATTCTAGTGCTTCTTGCAGTAAACTTCTAGCTTCTTCGATTGTTGCTGCTTGATTAGCTAAGACCACCATCTGACTCCCTAATGCATAACACATTTCCAGCAAGTCTTCTGGTCCATTGCCGTTTAACGTTTCAATTGCTTCCACAACTTCAAGACTATTACCAATTGCTTCACCAAGAGGTTCAGACATATCAGAAATTACAGCTACTGTCTGACGATGAGCTAATTTTCCAATACTAGTCATTGTTTTTGCTAAACGTCTAGCATCTTCAATATTCTTCATAAAGGCGCCGTCACCTGTCGTCACGTCTAAAACGATCGCATCTGCTCCTGCGGCAATTTTCTTACTCATGATCGAACTGGCAATCAAAGGAATCGAATCCACTGTCGCAGTCACATCCCGCAAAGCATAAAGTTTTTTATCTGCTGGTGCAAGATTTCCTGATTGTCCAATAACAGCCACTTTACTCTCATTGACAATTCGGATAAACGCTTCATCAGAAAGCTCGATTTGAAATCCAGGAATTGCTTCTAGTTTATCCAGCGTACCACCTGTATACCCCAAACCTCTACCAGACATTTTGGCAACTGTAACACCCACACTTGCGACTAAAGGTGCTAAGATCAACGTTGTCGTATCTCCCACACCACCTGTAGAGTGTTTATCCACTTTGATCCCATCTAAAGGACTTAAATCAATGACATCTCCTGAGTGGGCAATGGCAAGTGTTAAATCCGTGATTTCTCTATCGGTCATATCTTGATAAAAGATCGCCATCAACAATGCGCTGATTTGATAATCTGGAATTTCACCATTCGTGTATTTTGTAATAATATACTCGATTTCTTTTGTCGATAATTCATTTCCGTCTCGCTTTTTTTCAATCAGATCCACCATTCGCATTGCTTGATCCTCCTCGTCTTCATTCGGTATTATACAGGAATTTTCCAAAAGGTAAACCACTTTAGTAAACCAGTTTACTAAGAATACAAAGAGCTACTCACCGCCTTTGTAAACACTTACATAAGCAATATAACGCTGAGTTATCCCTTTGTCAATGTTTTTATGCTCTCACGAATAATTAATTTTGTTTCAAAGACTTTGTTCGGAACTTTGCGTTGTGGGAACTCGATCGTGTCGATCAAAAATCTTGCGGCATAAAATCCAATATCAGAACTTGGCTGTTTCACTGTTGTCAATTGAGGGATCATATACTCGGATAACTTCAACCCATCGAAACCAATAACTGAAATATCATCGGGGATTTTTTTGCCTAATTCATCAATCGCTTGGTAACAACCAATCGCCATTGCATCATTTCCACAAAAAATTGCTGTAAGATCTTTGTGCTTTAAGAGCCGTTTAGACGCCTCGTATCCACCTTGGACCGTCAACTCCCCTTGTTCTACATACTTTCCATTGAAAGGGATTCCATGATCCTTTAGTGCATGACGATACCCGTTGAACCGTTCTTCTAACTGGTAATAGCCTGTTGTTTCTTTGAGCATACCGATTTTGGTATGACCGTTCTTAATAAACAAAGAAACTGCTTGATAAGCCCCCTCATACTCTTTTACGATCAACCGACCATTATCTCTGGTATTCAATCCACGATCAATCAAAATAATCGGCATATTTTTATAAAAACCACTATCTAAAGAATAGTCATCTGGCAAAACATTGGGCGTAGCCAATAAGATTCCATCCACTGAGCGATGAGCCAATTCTTTTAAATACTTGATTTCATTTTCTTGACTATGACGAGAGTTGCAAAGCATGATCACATACCCCAGTGGATTCAAGTAACTCTCGACCCCTTCAATCAATTTAGAAAAGAAGAAGTCAGTGACATCTGGCACGATCATACCAATCGTTTTAGAATGACGATTGATCACATTCGAGGCAAAGTAATCTGGTTTATAATGGTGCTCATTAACAATATTCAGGACTTTTTTTCGTGTTTTATCACTAAAGCGGCTCCCTTTATTATTTAAAATTTGTGATACAGTGGTGACTGAAACACCTGCCATTTCTGCAATGTCTCGGATCGTTAGTTTCACTTCTTCTCCTCCTTTATGATGTAAATTCTTTTTTAGTTTACCAAAAGCATATAAAAAAGAATAGATAGAAAAAAATAAGAAAAAATCTTTTATTCACTAATAAAAATAAATAGCTTGGAAAGTGCCAATTTCCTAAACTGACTTCTTAAAAACTGCTGTAACTGCCGATCATCTGTCATTGTTCTTCTCTTTCATAGGAGTTTTTTCATTGGCTTGAGTAACTAGCGATTGATCTTTTCTATTATTGATTGCACTAGTTATTAGCTCCTTGAAATACGCCACTTTTCAATAGGAAAAAGTTCCACTAGTTAGCTAAGTGTCTCACTCCTTTCATCAACTTTTTTACGATCTCCATATTCCCATGACCTAGAGTACCTATCGCCTGTTTTTTAATAGAAAGAAAGGGACAAAAATAAACCGAAGGACCCGCAAATAGTTACTTCTATTTTAGGATTCTTCGGTTGCTTTTAGAGTGTGTTATTTTGTCATAGCTTTTTATTTAGTCTCAAACACCCACAATCAAACAGTTATTCTTTGATACTTTTGATGATATAGTACCCTTTCTCTTTATGGACGATTTCAGCATTCCCAAAGGTCTCTGCCATTTTGCTTTTTGCACTAGGAGCCCCTTGTTTTTTTTGAATGACAATGGTTAGTGTTCCACCCGATTTTAACCTTGGATATGCTTCGGTTAAAATTTCGTGTACCACTTTTTTACCGGCACGAATTGGCGGATTGCTGACGATTGCTGCATAAGTTTCTTCATGAACTGCTTCATAGATATTCGATTGATGAATATCCACCTGTTTGATCCCATTGCGGTTCGCATTTCCTTGAGCTAATTCTACTGCCCGAGAGTTAATATCGACCATCTCAACAAATCGCTGACTAGCAAAAGCGATCGCCAATCCAATCGGACCATAGCCACAACCAACATCCAAAATTTTGCCATCAGCTGGCAGCTCTTCCCAATTAAAGGTATCAATTAACACTCGTGAACCAAAGTCGACTGTTTCACGTGAAAATACTCCTGAATCTGTTACAAATTGGAAGTTTTTTCCTTTTAATTCAAATGACCATTGTTCAAAGTCATGTTCTGTCGTTGGCTCTTGCGAATAATAATGATTCGTCATATCGTTCATCCTTTTTATATTGTTTCTTGTTTCTTAGTCTATCCTTTTATCAATTGGCATGCAATGTCTATTTTTCCTAGTTTAAATAAATAGTTGATCAGAAACACGAACAGAATGAATTTTGATATATCATCCTTTTTATTTATTCAGTTAACAGTTATTCGCTTAAAAATAAGAGACTTATAACCATTCTCGTTTAGTGGTGGGGTTTAGCCGTGTTTTATGTTAAAATGATTCCATTGATGGGAGAATGCAGGAGGCTATTATGAATGATCCAATGAACTACTACCGTGTGGCAAGAGAAGAATGGCGTGAATTTTATCGTAATGGACAAGCACCTTTGACCCAAGACGAGCTAGATAACATCAAAAGTTTAAATGACCGTATTTCAATGCAAGATGTTCGAGATATCTATGTTCCTCTTGCTCATTTGATTTATCTATATATGAAAGAATTTGAATCTCTTTCGTTAAGTAAAGGTCTATTTCTTCATAAATATGTCGAAGTACCGCCATTTATTATTGGAATTGCTGGGAGTGTTGCCGTTGGAAAAAGCACAACAGCTCGCCTGTTACAAACGATCTTATCACGTACATTTAAACGCAGGAATGTTCAGTTGATTACAACTGATGGTTTTTTATATCCTAATGAAACGTTAAAAGAAAGAGGGATCATGAATCGTAAAGGGTTCCCAGAAAGTTATGATATGGAGATGTTGATCGATTTTCTTAATCGAGTAAAATCCGGTCAGGAAGAAATAAAAGTACCTGTTTATTCACATGACATTTACAATATCATTCCTGGCGAATATGAATTGATCCAACAACCTGATATTCTGATTGTTGAAGGAATCAACACGCTGCAACTGCCTGCTAATCAACAAATCTATGTCAGTGATTTTTTTGATTTTTCTGTTTATGTTGATGCTGATTCATCATTAATTGAAAAATGGTATTTAGATCGATTCGGTGCCTTACTCGACACCGCTTTTCAAAATCCACAAAATTATTACTATCAATTTGCTATTGGCGATCGTGACGATGCATTTAAAATGGCGCAAGAAGTATGGAAAAATGTGAATTTGAAAAATTTAAACGAATATATCTTGCCTACTCGTGGCAGAGCAGATATAATTCTCCATAAAACTGAAAATCATATTATTGATTCGATTTTCATGCGAAAATATTAGCATTTTAAAATAGTTTATTCTATTTTGAGATAAAATTTAAAGGGATAGGGGTAATAAATGTGACAAACGTTGCCGACATGACAAACGTTGAAAAGATTATCGTATTAGACTACGGTAGCCAGTATAACCAATTGATTACACGACGCATCCGTGATTTAGGAGTTTTTTCTGAATTATTGAGCCATCGGGTTTCTGCTGAAGAAGTAAAAGCAATGAATCCAAAAGGAATTATTCTTTCCGGTGGTCCTAACAGTGTGTATGATGAAAATGCTTTTGGAATCGATCCAGAAATCTTTAACTTAGGGATTCCTGTATTGGGTATTTGCTACGGTATGCAATTGATTACGTATAAGCTAGGTGGGAAAGTTGAACCAGCTAAAAACCGTGAATACGGAAAAGCTCAGTTAGAAGTAACCAGTGACGATGCAGTATTGTTCAATGACACACCTAAACAACAAACCGTTTGGATGAGCCACGGGGACTTAGTAACCCAAGTTCCTGAAGGATTTGAAATCGTTGGTACAAGTAAAGACTGCCCGATCGCATCCATCCAAGATACAAAACGTAATTTCTATGGTATCCAATTCCATGCAGAAGTTCGTCATTCTGAATACGGAATCGAATTACTCCGTCATTTTGCTTTTGATGTTTGTCATTGTGAAGGAAACTGGACAATGAATAACTTCATCGATATGCAAATCGAAAAAATTCGTGAACAAGTTGGCGATAAAAAAGTATTGCTTGGACTTTCTGGCGGCGTGGATTCTAGTGTCGTTGGTGTTCTTCTACAAAAAGCAATCGGTGATCAGCTAACTTCCATCTTTGTTGACCATGGTTTATTGCGTAAAGGTGAAGCAGACCAAGTAATGGAAAGTTTAGGCGGGAAATTTGGTCTAAATATTATCAAAGTGGATGCAAGAAAACGTTTCTTAGACAAGTTAGCCGGCGTTTCTGATCCTGAGCAAAAACGTAAAATCATTGGTAATGAATTTGTGTATGTTTTTGATGATGAAGCAACAAAATTAGCGGGAGAAGAAGGAATTGCTTTCTTAGCCCAAGGAACACTTTATACTGATGTGATCGAAAGTGGAACGGAAACTGCTCAAACGATCAAATCTCACCATAACGTGGGTGGACTACCAGAAGACATGCAATTCCAATTGATTGAACCTTTGAACACATTATTCAAAGATGAAGTCCGTGAATTAGGAACACAACTAGGAATGCCAGATTCAATCGTTTGGCGTCAACCTTTCCCAGGTCCTGGTCTAGGTATCCGTGTCTTGGGTGAAATCAGTGAAGAAAAACTAGAAATCGTCCGTGAATCAGATGCGATCTTACGTGAAGAAATCGCAGCAGCTGGCTTAGATCGTGACATTTGGCAATATTTCACTGTTCTACCAGGAATCCGCTCTGTCGGCGTAATGGGCGATGGCCGTACTTACGACTATACAGTAGGTATCCGTGCAGTCACTTCTATTGATGGGATGACAGCAGACTTTGCCCGTATCCCATGGGATGTTTTACAAAAAATCTCTGTCCGCATCGTAAACGAAGTCGCTCACGTCAACCGTATCGTGTACGACATCACTTCTAAACCACCTGCAACTGTGGAGTGGGAATAAAGAGCGAACATAATATGGATGGGGAATGCTTATAAATCAACATTCTTCAATTGCTAAAGAGCTTGATTTTCATTAAAAATGATATGGTTCCCTACCAAAAAATCCCTTGTCAGATTAACGTTTGACAAGGGGTTTTCTTTTATTCACTATTTTTTAAGACCTAGTTCAAACAACTGCTCTGCTTTCAACATAACTATTTTTTGATACATCTGCCATTTCTAATTTTTCAAATTCTCCTAAAGTCTGTACCTCATCAAACGAAAAGAAAGCACACAAACTTTCATAGATAAATTTTTCATCTATATCATGTCTATTTGTTGAAACCTCTAGTATATATGGAGCACAGCCTATTTGAACCTTAGTTTCTTTTACACTACTATAGCAAGCAACGTTATCACTTATAGATTGATATCCTTGCTATCTTTTACTATTTTTTCAGAATTTCTACTAATAATTTCTAAAAGTTTTTCACCTCGAATATCTTCAATTTTTTTTACAGTATTCAAAAGATTCTTTTTTAACTCAAGTAAAGAATCAAACTTTTCAGAGAATGGTGCGTCTGTTTCAACTAACAATCTATCTTTAGGTATTTTCTTAACAATATCCATCCCTTTTTTTGAGTAACACATTTTGAGATTGACTGAAAAATAACATCCTAATCCTATTGCCTTATTTAAGTTTGACTGTGACCCTGTATACCAATGAAGAATATATATATTATCATTTCTTGATATCAAACCAGACAAAAGCTCAATTACCAGTTTATCAGCTTTTTTACTATGGATAGAGACAACTCGATCTCCCAAGTTGTCAACATATGTGATTATTTCAGAGAATACATAAATTTGTTCATCAATTTTTGATGATTCACCATCAATACCTATCTCACCAATAAACTTATGCGTGTCAATTAATTCAAGTAAATATTCAAGCTCCTTCATTCTACTATTTATTAACTGAGGATGAAGTCCAACTGCAATATAAATATCATTTATAAAACCGAATATTTCTTCATTTTTTGGTACGGTTTTTGGCGTATTTGTCATCGTTATTAAAGATAATTCATTTGGAATAACTTTTGGCATTTTATCGAAAAGCTCTAAATGGCAATGAGCATCTAAAATCATCATTGTTGTTCACCAAACTTATTTACAAATGTTTCAATTTCAAGTAAACCTCTCGAATATACATTTGCTAGTTGTAACAAGTAGTCACTTTCTCCTTTTATTGAACCAGTACCATGAATGAGCACCTTGGAAGCTAACGGTTTTTCTTTTATCCGGTTTATCGCATATAAAAACGATCTTAATTGTAACCCTTTTTTATTATTAGTTGCTAGCAAACCTGGTATATTGTGCGCATATTCCGTTCTGTCATTCTGATTGGGAAAACCTTTATAAACTGCTGCTCTCCTTACAATACAAGGAACACAGTGCCCACAGTGGGTATCTGGAGACATATGTGAATACCTAGCTTTTGAAGAAGATGAGCAAGAATTACTTAATGGTAAAGTTTCTGCTAATAACTCTCTGTTAGCGCATTCTAACCCCATCTCTCCTTTTGTTTTATTCCAATAACTATTATTCATCATAAAATGAAAATTATGATCACTTAAAACTTTGTTCCACAAACTAAGATAGTATGGATGCGTAGTACGAGTGGTGTACGCTCCTACACGAAGTGAATCCAACGGTATATTTAAAGCTATTAAACCATTTTCTGGAATTTCTATATTTTTTACATCTACAAATGATTGAGCTGTAAAGACTGCTAAACTAATGAACAGGAACGATCGACTTCTGGTTGTTTTTTCTTTTTCAGAAGGATTTATACTTGTAAAATCTGTCCACAAGCTGATTTGATTTAGTTTACCATCTCCATAAAAATCAGTGAGTTTGGCAAGCACTTTCTTTTGAGAACTTTTTGTCGTCGGATCAGAAGCATGACTGATCAAGAGCATCTGTTTGTCATTTGAAAGATAGTTTATCGTACTAATGAGACTATCCATTCCCCCAGAAAATAAAGATATGACCTCGACCTCTCTTTCTATCATATTAATATTTTGTAAGCCAATAATATCTTCGATATTGGTTGTTCTCCTTGTAAATTCAATATCCCAAATATCTCCTGTTAGAAAGTTTAACATTAAAACTATCTCTTGTTTTGATAGATTCCATAGCTCAATATCCCAAACTGATACTTTCAAACTAAGTTCTCTAGTCCAAGAATCTTGACTATTTTTATTTCTTGAAACATGTTTATCTGTAAAATAAACGACAAGTCCTAGAAATAAAAAGTCCAATCCATGATCAGAGATTATCCCTCCAGCAGTTTTTATCTGCTCAATGACTGAAGCTACTCCAAAATTAAGACGTCTATCCTTATCTAAAAATTGCAAAACATAATCATAGCCATCCGTTTCCCCTGACTCTGTTTGCGCCAAAATTTTAATTTTTGTCATATCTAATCCTCCCCGATTGAACCAAGAATATCGTAAGCTTCGGTGTAAATTTGTTTAACGACATCAGAGACATTCTCACTATCTATATCCAATAGCGCACCACCCTCTACATTATTTATTGAATCACTTACTGCTCCTTGAATAAAATCTGAAATTTGTTCTTGTATTTTGTTCACTTCCTCAACACTACCGGATAATTCTATTAAATTATTTCCAATATCATTTATTAGACGTTTCTGTATAACATTTACTATATAAGTTTCAATTAAAGCTTCTAATTGATGCGATGATACCTTATCAATATCTACTTCATCATTCATACTTTCAGCAAAATCAATAATTGCTTCGTCTAATGCATCCCTATGTAATTTCTGTTCTTGTTTGTTGATAAAAGAAAATCAAGTTTTGAATTTCTCTTGATTTGGGATATATAGAAATACCAAATATAGGGATATTGAACTGTCTGTTCAGCATCGTATTGGAAACAATACAATCATAGTTTTCCTTATGTAGCATCTGATCTGTAACTACCGGGGTTTTGCTGGCTACAAAACGATATCGTCCTCCTAGATAAAGCTCAAGCTTTGCAATAATGTAGCTAGCATATTGTTCAGAATTGGTTACAATCAAAGCCCTAATTTGTTTACTCGTTTCAATCTTTTTTAGTAGATCATGCCAGTAGACAAGTAACAAAGCGACTAATTTTCTGGTAAATTCGTCATTTTTCATATACTTTAATAACTCTTTTTGATCCTTGTTAATTAAATAATTCTTTAGTCCTACTTGAATACTTTCGATTTCTGGAAGTATCTGTTTTAAAAACTGATGATGTTTATCATATAAAATAAAAGAAAGATTTTCCATATAGTCGCCATCATTAATTATTTTATAGCAGATTTCTTGTCGTTCTTCACATTTGATCTGATATTTTATTTCCAAATAATCAAGCAATATCCCAACCATCTTTGTTAAATAAGGTTTTTGTTGGTAGTCATCGCTGCTGTTCTGTATATCCAGTAGCGAACAAACAAACGGCTGTTCAAAGATGTATTTTATCAGATCCTGATCCTCTTCGAGAGATAACCATAGAGAAGTATTTTGCTTCTCATTTGATTCTAGGCATAAAAGATTATTCTGCTCTTTTTCAATGAATTGTTTTTCATTTTTTACTTGGTAAATTTTCATAGCAATATAAAATAAAAGCTGATTATGTTTTCGGTGTTCCAGTTTACGAATTATATCTTGAAGTTGATTATTCGTTATGTATTTTAAGTATAATTGACGACTTTTTTGACAAATTTCTTCATTGAAGGCCTCTTCTAAACACACATATTTTTCTAAAAGTAACTGGATCGTCAACTTTTCAATTAATTGTGTATTTCCCGTTAATCGAATCAATCCTCGAATTCTTAAGTGATATTGCTCTAAGGAAAGGTTGATGCGCTTCACCATTCGTCTTAGAGTGCTCTCTGAAATAAATAGTTGTTCCGTTACTTCCAAGTAGTTCGTATATTTATTTAACACGATTGCTTCTAAAAATTGATACTCAATCGATTCATTCATAATAATTCGGTAAATATATTCTTCTGTGACATGAGGAGCAATTTCTGCAAATATCCCATTCTCACGATCAGTATGTATATTAATTTCTTTTGCATAAGAATCGATATCCATCAAGTCATTTCTCAATGTTTTTGAAGAACACTTTAATTGAGATTCTAAATCTTGAAAGCGATAGGTTTCTCCTTTAAAAAGCAATTCCAGTAGAAGTAACTGTCGTTTCATTTTTTTCGATAAAATATTTAACATTTACTTCCTCCCCTCTTTTTACCAAATAGAAAAAAGCATTCACTTTTTTCTATTTGAATGTTCCTATTTATATTTTAAAGAAAATTTTTAACGAATTAGAATTTTTTTTTCAAAAAAATAGTAAAAATGGGTATAAAAAATATGAAAAATAAGCAATCCTATCTACCAATTTTATAAATAGATCATCTATGGCCTTTTTTTGCCCTTAGACCTTGCAAATAAACAGAATGCTGATCTTGCCAACAGAAAATAGTATCATTCGCCTTCTCATTTTAAAAAATAACTAAATAAATTATTTTAGCGAAATAAATTATTTGATTGAAACATTTATTCAGTAAAATAAACTGCTAAAATTAAGTATTTTATGCTTTATTTTTTTATATTTAAATTTATACTGTTTTTAAAGCAATTAATTAATAACAAAAATTAATAAAAAAAGGCATATATTATACCATTTTAAATGATTAAAAAACTATTTTTATCATAAATGTACTTTTTTACGTCATAACTGTTAGATGGGAGTGTCCAAGGTGAAGAAAACAATTATTATAGTTAGTAGTTTTTTAGGTTTAATTGCTTTATTTTTTATGATTGAATACTTTGCTTCTCCTGTAAAAGATGTTACTTCAAAAGCTGAAATGAAAATGACTACTGGAGCCAAGATGGAATATGTGCCAACAAAAGATGAACTAGTAAAAATTGAAGGAGATCAACTTCAATTACTGGGCATTTACACAGTAGTTGGTATCCATTTCGACAGACATTCTTATGTGACGTTAGCAAATGCCGAACAAGAAGAAATCAACTTTTCTATTTCAATTATAGACAAACAAAAACAGACATTTTCAATCCCCGCCATACAATTCTCACCTCAAAATTTACAGCTCTCTGATTCTTTTGGCTTAGCAAAAAAAGAAGCATGCTACTTTGCTTATAAAAAAAATTATCCTGTCGCAAGTGCCACTCATACAACAGATTGACCAATTAAATATACCTTGTAGGGGTATATTTAATTGGCTTTTATCTTTTTCAATGGAAAGAACCTCGAATAACTTTTCTGTTTATTTTTTTTCTTCTCCCACTCGGCCATTGATCTTTTATACTAACTATTTAATTCGAGACGGCTTGTTTCCTTTGTTTTTCGTCATTTTTCCTAATTTATTTGATCCTTCTTGCGAAGAAAATAAACAGATTATTAAATTCGTTATTTTAAAAAGATAAAATAACACTATGCGCAAAAACCAAAAGTTATTTAATCAGATGGATTAATCTATATAAATTGTTGTCTGCCTATTCATTTAATATTTATACAAAAATATTGTATACCTGCTTTTATCGATAGGTTGGAACTTTTCGTTTTCGTTATCCCCTGTGGGAAACTTTCGGAACAGATTACCTCTCTGATACGTATCTGTGTATAATTAGATACAACGAATCCCGGATCTTTCAATTCTTTAGACTGAAAGATCCGGGATCAAAAATAAACGCTTCTTACTTCTTTAATGCTACAACAAATGGAATCATCATAGATAACAAAATAACCAATAAACTACATTGCCGATGATCTATATAGATAAGGATCGTTATCATGCTCGTAGTTAGACCGATATTCAATTTTTTTTGATTGATCATAAGCATCCCTCTTCAAGGAAGATTTTCCTCTAGAAGTTCGACCATTTTTTTATCTTTTTGTTATATTTCTCTTAATTTTTTTGAACATCTTTAATTACTATATTGAGATTCGATTTTACGGCTAGGAATCAGCCAACCAAGTAAAATCACAGCATTCGTTACTAAAACAGCTATTGGTGTAATGACATAACCTAAAATAATTCCTAAAATATTTAACCCAATTGACCAGTAGGATTTTCGATAGTTATCTAGTAATTCTTTGATATTCTTTTTATTTTTAGGATCAGACTGAACCAACTCTCTTGCTAAAATATAGTAAGCAATATTAGCTCCTAAAGTTACTACACCGTATGTGATTTCTGGCGCTAAACTATGACTATACTCGCTGATCCAAGACGTGACAAAGGGAAAAAATGATAAAGCAAAGATAAAAAAGCTATTCGCCCATAAAACTCGCCAATTTACTTTATGAACGACTTGAAACATATGATGATGATTATTCCAATAGATGACCAATGTAAAAAAGCTGACAATATAGATCATAAAACGATATCTTAAGGCACTTAGCGCTTGCCAGGTGTCAGTGTTCGGCTGGTGAAGCTCTAAGACCAAGATAGTCATAATGATCGCGATAACTGCATCGGTAAAAGCTTCTAAACGATTTTTTGGCATATTTTTGCCTCCTTTTCTGACTTATTGTAGTAAAGATAGCTAGAAAAAAGCAACTAAATCAGTCTATAGTTGGAGGTAACGCTCACTTTATACTGCTATACTCAATGAAACAAGAGGATTTAACTATCGTAGTTCTCTAATAACTAAGCTAAGTTCTTAAGTATATTCTTATTAAATTTAACTTATTTTGGGAACTAGCAAGAAATGAGGGGTTTGTATGGGACAAAGAAATACTTTTTCAACTATTTTCATGCTAGTAATGGTATTCATTATAGGTAGTTTTGTAATTAGCCTTTTTACTAGTATTTTATGGTTTGCAATTAAATTACTCATTCCTATTGCAATCATTATTTGGCTAATTCGTGTAATTTCTGGAACAAATCGTCGACATCATCGAAAATATTACTAATATTGAAAAAAGCAGCACACGACAGATTCCCCAGTCATGTGCTGCTTTTTTCGTTATATTTTTATCAGTTGTTCCAAATGATATATCATTTGATGGTATTACCCTAAAGCTACATCTAGTACCATCATAATGATAAAACCTAACATCACCCCAAAAACGGCAAAATGTCGTTTACTTGATAATGTTTGTTGGGCTTCGGGAATTAATTCCTCAACAACCACATAGATCATCGCACCTGCTGCAAATGCCAGTGCATAAGGTAAAAGGATGGTTACTCGTGTCACTAGCACCGCACCAATCACACCTGCGATCGGTTCAACAATACCTGAAGCTTGTCCATATATAAATGCCTTTGTTCGACTCAATCCTTCTTGTCTTAAAGGAATCGAAACAGCTGCACCTTCCGGAAAATTCTGAATTCCAATACCCAATGCAACCGAAATGGCTGCCAAAACGGCCGCTGTTGGATTATCGGCTGTACTGGCAGCCCCAAATGCTACCCCTACAGCCAAACCTTCAGGGATATTGTGCAAGGTGATCGAAAAAACTAATAAGATTGTTCGTTTTAAATGCGTAGGTAGACCTTCTTTTTCGTGCTGTGGTCCAAAGTGCATATGGGGAAGCGTTTTATCAGCGATATAAAGAAAGACACCACCTAATCCAAAACCAATACTAACGACCAGCCAAGCGATATCGCCATTTTCTTCAGCTTTTGTAATCGCAGGATCAAGCAATGACCAAAAACTAGCAGCAATCATGACCCCCGAAGCAAAACCAAGCATGAGATTCAATACTTCTTTTTTGATTTCTTTAAAGAAAAATACCAACCCAGCCCCCAGAGCTGTCATAAAATACGTAAATGCTGTCCCCGCTAATGCTTGTTGCCACGGGGCTAAGCTTAGTAGCCATTCTGTCATTTTATTCTCCTTTCGTGCCTTTACTTATTACTCTAGCATATTCAAAAAATCATGACTACTGTTTGTGTAAAAAAGCGAATCAGTTGGGCTTTTATTCTTAAAGCACTATACTTTAATTAATAAAGTTACGAAATTTTATCATTCATTTGATAAAGGAGTGGGAGAATATGGCAACAATCAATGCTGGTATCGCAATGGTCAAAGTAATGGAAAGTTGGGGAATCGAGCATATTTATGGGATTCCTGGTGGTTCGTTTAATTCAATCATGGATGCTCTTTATCATGAAAAAGATCAAATAAAATATATCCAAGTACGTCACGAAGAAGTAGGAGCGCTAGCCGCAGCAGCCGATGCGAAACTAACAGGAAAAGTTGGGGCTGTTTTGGGTTCTGCTGGACCAGGTGCCACGCATTTGATCAATGGTTTGTATGATGCACAAATGGATCATGTTCCAGTTGTTGCGTTGCTTGGACAAGTTGCAACTACTGCTATGAACTATAACTCTTTCCAAGAATTAAATGAAAATCCAATTTTTGCAGATGTTAGTGTCTATAATCGGACAGTTATGACACCTGAAAGTTTACCTCATGTAGTGGACGAAGCAATCAAAGCAGCCTATGAAAATAAAGGAGTAGCTATTGTAACCATCCCTGTTGATTTAGGTTTTGCAGACATTGAAGAAGAGAAAATATCTAACGCAGCTACTCATAAAACAGGTACTGTCCTTCCTGATGAAAAAGATGTAATTGCTGCTCTTCCTTTTATTGAAAAAGCTAAAAAGCCTGTACTTTACATTGGACAAGGCACTCGTAATGGCTTTTCACAAATCAAAGATTTTACAGAACACTTTTCCATGCCAGTTGTTGCTTCTGTTTTAGCGAAAGGCATCATTCCAGATAACTATAAAAACTTTCTAGGATTTGCTGGACGTGTGGCCACAAAACCTGCAAACGAAGCATTAGCAGAGGCCGACTTGATTTTATTTATGGGTAGCGACTTTCCTTTTGGTCGTGCGTTCTTTAACCCAGAGGCTGAATTTATCCAAGTGGACATCGATGCTTCAAAATTTGGTCGAAGACATGCTACCTCCCATACCATTTTAGGGGATGCCAATACCACATTAGCGAGATTAACAAAGCTGGGCGAACCACGTCCTGAAGATCGCTGGTATCTAGCCAACCAAGAAAACAAAGCGAATTGGGTAAACTGGTTAAACTCATTCGCTGACCTTGAAGACCAACCGATTCGTCCTGAAGCTGTTTATAAAGAAATCAATCGGATCGCTGAAGAAGATGCGATTTTTGTAACAGATGTTGGGAATACGACGATCCATTCCATTCGATTATTAGACATGAACGGCAAACAAAAACACACGACCTCTGGTTGGTTCGCTACAATGGGGAATGGTGTTCCAGGTGGCATTGCCGCACAATTAAGTTATCCTAATCGACAAGTCTTTACTTTAAGCGGTGATGGTGGTTTTGCAATGGTGATGCAAGATATCATTACACAAGTGAAATACCAACTACCGATTATTAATGTGGTTTTATCGAATATATCGTTTGGGTTTATTGAAGCAGAACAAGAAGATACTGAACAGAAAAAATTTGGTGTGTTTTTAGAAGAGGCTGACTTCGGAAAAGCGAGTGAAGCACTGGGAGCTGATGGTTTCACGATTACTGAGTATCACCAATTAAGACCTGTATTTGATGCTGCTAAAAAATCCCAACGACCAGTAGTTATTGATGTAAAAATCAATAACAAACGTCCTTTACCGGTTGAAGATCTTCATCTTGATCCAAGAAAATATACAGAAGAAGAAATCAAACAATTCAAAGAAAAATACGAAGTGCATGATTTACCTGTATTGAATGAATTATATGAAAAAAGGAAATAATTGAACCTCTACTCTTTGAGAGATTCAGACATATCAACTATAAAAAAAGAAGCAACCAGGAAAATTCAGCCTGATTGCTTCTTTATATACTTTACTTTGTTTATCTGAAAGCATATACGATATGGTTGATCCCAAAGATCATAAAATAAAAACCGACAAGAAAACTTAAAGTCAAAGCGGAGGAAATAGGATTAAACAATAGTATACATCCTAATACCACACCCAAAATATTGATGATTACTGTAAACCAATAGTAGCCTGTGCTATAACCTTTCGCTAAATCAGCTGTAAATAAAGCTAAGATAGAGTCGGCAATAAACCAAATGGCAAAAACAAACGGTAAAGCAACTACTCCTGCACCAATATTGAACAAGAAGAAAATCCCGACTAAAATATCAATGATACCAATAACCAACGGCATTTTCCCTTTATATCCTGTCAATTCTTTCAGACGATTTCGTACAAATAATTCAAATATTCCTTTTAAAAAGGCAAAAATAGCAAAAACAACGACAATCGCCACTAAATTACCAACAGGATCTTGAAAAGAGATTAATGAAACAAGGACAAATAAAATCCCTAAAATTAATGATCCCCAGTCTAGTGTTTTTCTTTCATTCATTTTCATTCCAACTTTCATTTTAATCTATTATTATACTAACGCTATCTTTAAATAACGTCAAAACATATGCTGGCGATGAAAAACTAAAGTAATTTCTTTTCTGATCAGCTTTTGCTGCTATTATTTTTAGTAAAAGCTACTACTTCTTATAATTTGCGTATATTCACTACCAACTTATTCTTCTACTAAATAAACGAGCATTTTGCCTTTCTATCTTAGATACCTTCGAACCTCATCATTGCTTCATAAGTACAAATTTTTTCACTCTTTCATAATTTTTTAGTATTTTTTATTCCCATGTTCCACGTGAAACACAAAGAATAATTGATTACCTTGAAACTTTCTCTTTTCCCCTATATAATTCTAGGAGGTTCGTTAAATATTATAAAGATAAAGTGAGGAAAAAAATTGATTACTGTAAATGATGTAAGTTTGCACTTTTCAGACCGCAAACTATTTGATGATGTTAATATTAAATTTACTCCAGGAAATTGCTATGGCTTAATAGGTGCAAATGGTGCAGGTAAATCAACGTTCCTTAAAGTATTATCAGGAGACTTACAACCTTCTACGGGGACTGTTTCCATGGGACCAGATGAGCGAATGGCTGTATTGAAACAAAACCATTATGATTATGAAGAATATACAGTTTTAGAAACAGTTATTATGGGACATAAACGTTTATACGAAGTTATGAAAGAAAAAGACGCTATCTATATGAAGGAAGATTTCACTGATGAAGATGGTATCCGAGCAGCTGAATTAGAAGGCGAGTTTGCTGAATTAAATGGTTGGGAAGCTGAACCTGAAGCTGCTGTTTTACTACAAGGACTGAATATTCCAGAAGAATTGCACCATCAATTGATGAGTGAACTTACTGGTGGTCAAAAAGTCAAAGTACTTTTAGCTCAAACATTGTTTGGTAAACCGGATGTGTTACTCCTTGATGAGCCTACGAATGGATTAGATATCCAATCCATCAACTGGTTAGAAGAATTTTTAATTGAATTTGAAAATACGGTTATCGTTGTTTCTCATGACCGTCATTTCTTAAATAAAGTATGTACCCATATGGCAGATTTAGATTTTGGAAAAATCAAATTATACGTTGGTAACTATGATTTTTGGTTAGAATCAAGTCAACTTGCTGCAAAATTACAAGCAAATGCCAATGCCAAAAAAGAGGAACAAATCAAAGAACTACAAGAATTTATTGCTCGTTTTAGTGCGAATGCTTCAAAATCTAAACAGGCAACTTCTCGTAAGAAAATGTTAGAAAAAATTACTCTTGACGATATTCAACCTTCTTCACGTCGTTATCCATTCGTTGGATTTAAACCAGAACGTGAAATTGGTAATGATCTCTTACAGGTCGAAAATGTGAGTGTAACGATCGACGGTAAGAAAATATTAAATGATATATCATTTAACTTAAGTAAAGAAGATAAAGTTGCGTTCGTTGCTGAAAATGATATTACAACAACCACTTTATTTAAAGTAATCATGGGTGAGATCACTCCTGATACTGGAACTGTAAGATGGGGCGTAACAACGAGCAATTCTTATCTACCAAAAGATACAACGAAAGAATTTGATAATGAATTGACGATCTTAGATTGGTTACGTCAATACGCAAGTAAAGAAGAAGACGATAATACGTTTTTACGAAGCTTTTTAGGACGCATGCTGTTTTCTGGAGAAGAAGTATTAAAACCTGTCAATGTCCTTTCTGGTGGTGAAAAAGTGCGTTGCATGCTTTCTAAAATGATGCTTTCTAAAGCAAATGTCTTAGTTTTAGACGATCCTACGAATCATTTAGATCTAGAGTCGATTACAGCACTAAACGATGGCTTGATGGCCTTTACTGGCTCTATCCTTTTTGCTTCACATGACCATCAATTTATCCAAACATTGGCTAATCGTATCATTGCTGTTTCTGATAAAGGTGTTATTGATCGAGCAGATACAACTTATGATGAATTTTTAGAAAATAAAGATATCCAAAAACAATTAGAAGATCTCTGGAAGTAAAGCAACAATCATGTAGACTTAAGAAAATAGCCTATCAGGGACATCTCATCAGACGGTGAGATGTCCCTTTCTTTTATGATAAGCACTGTTTTTCACAACTAGCTAGAGGTACCTGAGTTCCATTTACTGTCTATAATCTATAGTATGAAGGAGACCATTATTTTTCTCTTATTTGCTTTATTAACCGCTTTATTTTTTCTAACTGATAAGCTATAATGGATAGTGAAAAAGGGATTGCGCAAACAATCCCTTCATCAGTAATTCGCGCCGTTAAAAAGACGGTAGCTTTGTTTTTAATGTGATAACCATCTAAAAACTCTGCTAAAAGTGATTTAGATGGTTATTTTTTTGGTCTTTTTTGTCAATTAACAACAGCACAAATGTCGCAAATGCGAGCATGAGTTGTATTGCTTCATATACTGACAACTTTATTCCTTTCCAGGGACAAAGCTTTTAACCATAAGCATCACCCCTTGTTCAAGAGATTAGCTACCATCTTTTACACTCCACGAATTACTGGCTTTATTATAGCAAATTTAGGAAGTACTTACTATCGACAAAAGATTTAACTTAATATAAATCAGTTATTTTATATTCTAAAAAAGAACCAATCGAAGAATATTCTTTTTCTTCTGAATGGTTCTTTTTTGGGGCATTTCTTCTACAATGACTACAATTTTTTATCGAGTGATTCCCATTGAGAATATCGCAATACATCCATATCCTGTATGGCTTGCGATGGTAGGCCCAAGCGGATATAACTTGACTTCTTTCATCTTAATATTCTCTTCAAGTAATTGTTTTGTTTTTTCAGCACTTTCTAAATCTCCTGCATAAGCAATATAAACAGTTTGTTCTAATGGGGCGACAATGGTTTTGACAGTTTCCTCAACAATTTTTTGTATCGATTTATTTCGTCCTCGTACTTTGCTGATATTCGTCAAACCTCCTTCCTGATCGACTGTGATAATTGGCTTCACGTTTAGAATACTACCTAGTGTAGCACTAGTTTTAGAGATACGCCCCCCACGTTCAAGGTGTTTGAGATCATCAACGGTTACCCAAGAATGTACTTTTAAGTAATTGTTTTCTAACCATTCTAAGTTCTCTTCTAATGTTTTCCCCTCGTTTTTCAATCGAACAGCTTCCAATACTAATAACCCTTCCCCAACGCTTGCGGCTTTTGTATCAAAGACCTTTACTTGTGGATCTGGATATTCTTCTTTTAATAATTCTACTGCTTGTAACGCACTACTATAGGATCCACTTAAAGCACTGGAAAAAGCAACATAAAGGATAGGAATATTTTGTTCAACGTAAGGACGGAAAAATTCTAAGTATTGACCCACATTGATTTGTGAGGTCGTTGGGGTAGCCCCATTTCTTAATTGTTCCATATAATGATCATAATTAAACGTTTTTCCCAGATCATCTACTAATTCTTCTTCATCTAACTGGATCTTCATTGATAAATAATCAACCTTGGCTGCTTGTAGCACTTGATAAGGCAGATCACAACATGAATCGGTTACGATTTGATACACACCCTTCAACTCCTTCAACTTTTCATTTTACCCTTAACTCCTATTATAGCAAATCTCTTGCATGGAAAATAACGTTAACTATGTTTGTAAAAAGGAAAAACATTGTCTTCGTAAAATTTTAATGGATGATTAAAAAGAAGAACAACGCTCACCTCTAAACCAACTTTGATTACTTATTGAAAAAAAACGCCAAAATCTACAAAAATGTTAAAAACAAATTTCGCAGTTTCGACGTTTTCTTTCTTTACCGCATGAGCATTCTTACCTATACTTCTGCTATTTCGTTCATTCTTAAGGAACAAGAATGTCCTGTCTCAACGAACTTAGCTGAATGGCTTAAATTTGTGCCCAGACGCTTTCTAAGATATTTGTTTGTGTTCTATCAGGTCCAACAGAAAATGTTGAAATACGCACACCTACGAGTTCAGAAATACGTCTGACATAGTTACGTGCATTTTCTGGTAATTCAGCAAGTGTTTTGCATGCTGTAATATCTTCAGACCAACCTGGAAGTTCTTCATAAACAGGTTTACAACGTTTCAATTCTTTCAAACTTGCTGGATAATGATAAATCAATTCTCCATCTAGCTCATAAGCTGTACAAATTTTTACTGTATCAAGTCCACTTAAGACATCAATTGAATTAAGGGATAGATTAGTAATTCCTGAAACACGTTTTGAGTGACGCATCACTACTGAATCAAACCATCCCACACGTCGTGGACGACCTGTAGTCGTTCCGTATTCGCGACCAACTTCACGAATTTGTTGTCCCGTTTCATCAAACAATTCAGTTGGGAATGGACCATCTCCTACACGAGAAGTATAAGCTTTACATACACCAACAACTTTATTGATTTTAGATGGACCTACGCCACTACCGATCGTTACGCCACCTGCGACTGGGTTTGAAGAAGTAACAAATGGATAGGTTCCTTGGTCGATATCCAGCATAACCCCTTGTGCGCCTTCAAATAATACTCGTTTTCCTGCATCTAGGGCATCATTTAAAATGACAGATGTATCAGTAACATACTGTTTGATTTGTTGACCATATTCATAATATTCTTCAAATATCGAGTCAAAATCAATTGGCTCAGAATCAAACATTTTTACAAATTGACGGTTTTTATCTTCTAAGTTTAAACGTAAGCGTTCTTCAAAAATTTCTTTGTCTAGTAAGTCAGCTATGCGGATCCCTACACGAGCTGCTTTGTCCATGTATGCTGGTCCGATCCCTTTGATTGTTGTACCGATTTTATTTTCACCTTTTGCATCTTCTTGTAATTGATCCAACTTGATGTGATAAGGCAAAATAACATGTGCTCGGTCAGAAATACGTAAGTTATCAGTAGTTACACCTTTTTCATGTAAATAAGCTAACTCTTTGACTAATGATTTAGGATTGACTACCACACCATTCCCGATCACACTGATTTTATCTTTATAAAAAATCCCCGAAGGAATCAAATGCAGTTTATAAGTAACACCGTTGAATTTGATCGTGTGTCCTGCATTATCGCCACCTTGGTACCGTGCGATCACTTCAGCATTTTCACTAAGAAAGTCAGTAATTTTTCCTTTCCCTTCGTCGCCCCATTGTGTACCTACCACTACTACAGATGACATTTGAACACCTCGTTTTATTTTATTTAATCCTGAATTATTGTAACAATAACTCATTACTTATTCAACTAAAATCGAATGATTCTTTTATTTATTTTATAAAAACGCTTGAAAAACGAACGATGATAAATTTTAAATAGAAACTAGTGTAAATAAAACTATTCAGAGAAGAAAGTTCCTTTAGTACAAAGCAAATAAGATAGTTTTTTAGGGTTTATTACTCGTTGCCACTGACAGAATCGTAATCTAAACATCTTTGCTTATTAGAAATAATGATTACTAGGGTAGACTGCTTCCTAATTTACTATACTATTATTTCCCAAATGTGATTCTGCTGCGTTTTCTTTTGATAAAGAACAGTTGGAATGATCGATAGCTAAAAAAGCACCTCCAAATTAACGAGATAATTTGGAGGTGCTTTTTTATAGTCAATTTATAATCAATATTCTTCTCTCGGGGATAACGACGAAAATTTGTTGTATTCTTTGATAAACAGTAATTCTACTGTACCACGGGCACCACTACGGTTTTTTTCGATGATGACTTCAATGACATTGTCGTTTTTTGGTTCGTTATCCTCATTGTCTTCGCCACCTTCTCTTTCATAGTAATCATCTCGATATAAGAAGGCTACGATATCAGCATCTTGCTCAATGGAACCCGATTCACGGATATCACTTAATACAGGACGTTTATCTTGACGTTGTTCTACTCCACGGGAAAGCTGGGACAACGCAATAACGGGTACTTTTAATTCTTTGGCTAGCTTTTTTAATTGACGTGAAATATCAGATACTTCTTGTTGACGATTTTCTCTCCCATTTCCTTCAATCAATTGCAAGTAGTCAATCAAGATCAATCCAAGATTTCCTTTTTCCTGCGCTAATTTTCGGCATTTGGCACGAATCTCAGAAATTTTTATTCCTGGAGTATCATCAATAAAGATATTTGCCCGTGACAAACTCCCCATTGCAACGATCAAATTAGACCACTCTTCTTCAGAAAGTTGACCGGTACGCAAATGGCTTGCTTCGATCGATCCTTCCGCACAAAGCATCCGATTGACAAGCGATTCAGCCCCCATTTCCAAACTAAAAATAGCAACTGAACGATCGGTTTTTGTCCCGACATTTTGAGCTATATTTAATGCGAAAGCTGTTTTCCCTACCGCAGGCCGAGCTGCTAGGATGATCAATTCCTCAGGTTGAAAACCTGCTGTCATTTTATCAAGTCCTTGATATCCAGTCGGTAATCCTGTGATTTCTTCATTATTTTGGGCCAGTTGGTCAATATTTTCAATGGTTGAGTTCAAGACTTCTGCAATAGATAGAAAGCCACTGCGGTTTCTTTTTTCTGATACTTCTAAAATACTGCGCTCGGCATCATCCAGAATCGACTGGACTTCTTCCCCTTGTTCAAACCCTTTTGTCACGATCCCAGTAGCTGTTTGGATCAGTGTGCGGAGCAATGATTTTTCTTCAACGATTTTCGCATAATAGACGATATTTGCTGCAGTAGGCACAGCTAACGCTAAATCTGAAAGGTAGCTTAACCCACCAGCATCTTCTAATAAGTTTGCTTGCTCCAACCGATCTTTTACAGTCACTACATCTATTGCTTCATTACGGTCATTTAACTCGATCATTGTTTCAAAAATGATTTGATGTCCCCGACGATAAAAGTCTTTCGGTTCTATGTACTCCATGGCATCAATGATCGTTTCAGCATCTAAAAAAACCGATCCTAAAACCGCTTGTTCAGCTTCAATATTTTGCGGTGGAATTCGATCCTGCCACACTTCATTCATACATATCGCTCCTTGTCTTCAATTGCTTTATTTTACAAGAAAATCGTAAAAAAGTCACTTTAAAAAAGTGAGTGTAATGGTTGCTTATCTTTCGAAATCAATAAAAGAGACAGTCAATACCAAGAATAAGTACAAAAAATACATATGTAGATTCATCAAAATCTTAAACTAGCAAAAACTTTGAGAACGAAGATCCCTTGATAAAATGAAACAACTATAAAAAGTATATCAGTCAAGTGATCCTTTACGCTAGTACCAAACTAGCTATATGTTCAATAGGTTTTGTCATAATCGAAAAAAAAAAAGGAAACTTTTTTTATTTTTTCCTATTTTTTCATTTTTGACAAAAAATAGATCACTTATGATTATTTAATACTATATACTATTGATTGTGCTATAATTCATTACAGAAAACGTTCTCTAGTCCGCACAAAAAATTTTAGGAGGAAATGTGTTACGAAAAAAATGAAACTCGTTGCTATTTTATTGTCTTGTCTGTCTTTATTTGGATCTGTAGTACCAGGAGTAACACAAATCGTTGATGCAGCTGAGAAAACCGCTAGTGTACCAGCTGAAAACCATTTTCAACTAGATAAAGTCACGATTGTCGAATCCAATGAATTATACAAAAATTTTGTGCAAGAAGTGAATCGTCCAGAGATCAAACAACAGTTAATGAATCAGCCAGACTCAGCAGAAACAAAAGCTTTGATCCAGTCTCTTATCTTAAAATATGATGGCGCTGAAGTCCACTATGCTTATGGTGACAATACGTTCGCACGAGGACTTTACGATACTACCGGGTGGTCAGAAAAATTTGTTAATGGTGGTATCAACGATTATGCCACTAGTAAGACAGGATTAGCTAATTTAAGAGACTATTTAGGTTTTTGTTCTGTTGGTTTAGCAGTAAATGGTGCGGGTTATGGTGCTGTAATTGGTGGTGTGATTGGAGCTGTAGTTGGGACAATTATTGGTGCTGCAGTATTAGCCAAACGTTGCGATCAAGGTCAAAGTGATGTAAAAACAATGATTAGTAAAAATAGATCAAATGGAGGAGTGCGGATGACTTTAACAGCAGAATTTCCGATTTGCAGTTTAACGTCACAAACGCAGTGTAGTATATGAGACTGGGAACTTTATTAATTTATTCAACAATCCTTGTGATGATATTACTATTTTTGAAATATCGCAAGAAAAAATAATCTAAGCTTAAAGAGTCTAGGGCATGAACAAAAAAATCTGGTTAATGTCCCACTTTTTTGATCTAGGGTATTAAAAAGCACATAATCTTGTAAGAATAAAGTAGCTAAAATCAATCGAAAAGAAAGTATGCTTTCTATACCATCCTATCAAATATCTTTACCATTAAATGAAGAAAATCAGCCGGATTTTGACATGATTCATCAAAATCCGGCTGATTTCTTTTTGAAGAGAACTCTCAGTCTCTGCGATCATTTCTCAACAAGTCCTATTACAAAACCTCAAGAGACTGCTAACAGAAATGATTGGTGAGGTAGCTATTCTGCTACCACATGCACTTTGATCGTTGCAGTCACTTCATGATGCAATTTGACTGGTACGTTCGTGTAACCTAACGTACGGATTGGGTTATTCAATTCGATTTTTCGTTTATCTAGTTTTACTTTGTATTGCTTGTTCAATCCTTCAGCAATTTGTTTTGAAGGGATTGAACCGAATAAACGTCCATCTTCACCCGCTTTGGCTTTCAGTTCGACAACCGTTTCTTCTTTTTCTAAAAATCCTTTTAGTTCTTTTGCTTCTTCTAAAATTTCAGCTTCTTGTTTTTCTTGTGCCTTTTTTTGTCCAGCTAATTGGCTAATACTACTTTTATTTGCTTCTTTTGCCAGATTATTTTTTAATAGGAAATTTTGTGCGTAACCATTCGGTACTTCTTTAACGTCACCTTTTTTTCCTTTACCTTTTACATCTTGTAAGAAAATGACTTTCATATCCATTACTCCTTATCATATAATTGATTCCTATTTTCTTTGATTGCAGCAAGTAAACGCTGTTTGGTTTCTTCTACTGTGACACCTTCCAATTGGGTCGCTGCATTGGTGAAATGACCGCCGCCGCCAAGAGACTCCATGATCACTTGAACATTGATCGTGCCCGAACTACGAGCACTGATCCCGACTAGCCCGTCCGTTCGTTTCGTGATGACAAAAGCCCCATTGATATTGATCATTGATAAGAGGGTGTCTGCCGTTTTCGCAGCGATCACACTATTATATTCCTTTTCATCTGTCCCAGCTGCTACGACAATATCTGAAGTTACATATTCGCTCTGTGCAATCAAATGGCTGATTTCCAAATAGGTTGCTAAATCTGAACTCAATAAATATTGTACTAGGGAAGCATCCGCACTACAAGACCTTAAATAACTTGCTACATCAAAAGTTCGTGCCGTTGTGCGTACATTAAAACTGTTCGTATCAACAGTCATGCCTGCCAATAACAACGTCGCTTCAAAACGATCTAAGCGATTCGAGCGATTGCTTTGATACTGAATTAGTTCTGTTACTAACTCTGAAGCAGAAGAAGCAGAAGATTCGATATACGTCAACAGCGGCTTACTTGGGAACTCCTCCCCACGTCGATGATGATCAATAATAACGATCTTATCAAATTGCTCATATAGGCTCTGAGAGATCGATAGCGAGGGTTTGTGGTAATCTACCATAACTAGCAGGTCTTCTTCTTTTTTAAGCTCCATCGCTTTTTTGGGCGAAATCAGCTGTGCTTCTAGTTCAGGGTGTTTATGAATTTCCTCTAAACATCGTTCTACGTCTGGAATAATCTCGTTTTCATCAAGTACGATATACGCTTTTTTTTGATTGAAACGAGCTAAGCAACTTACCCCAAATGCTGAACCAATGGCATCCATATCGGGGAATTTATGCCCCATGATAAATACATCGCCAGTTTCAGTAAAAATCTTACGAAGTGCAGTACTCATCGCTCGTGAACGTACACGGGTTCGTTTGACTGACTTAGCTGATTTTCCTCCATAGTAAACAGGTTTTGCTCCCTCACGTAGTTCTTTCACGACAACTTGGTCGCCACCTCGAACTAGAGCAATGTCCAAATTATTTTGGGCTTCTCCCCCAATTTCATCTAACGAATCTTGACCGTAAGCAATCCCCATACTTAGAGTAATTGGCAAATTTTGTCGCTCTGCTTCTGCACGTAAGCGATCCAACAGATCAAATTTTTTGTCCATCATTTTTTTCAAATCAATCATTTGTGCGACAAAGAAAAAGCGTTCTGCAGTGATCCGCTTAAAAAAGACATGGTATTCGTTCATCCAATCAGACACCATTGTAGTCACAAATGAATTGAGATAAGAAATTTCTTTGTCATCTAACTTATCGATAGCATCTGCATAATTATCAATTGATAAGATACCAATCACTGGTTGGCTGTTGGTTTGATGGAGCTTCAACAATTGATTTTGGGTGATATCGTTGAAATAAACGACCCCCTTTACTGTATCCATTTCAAATTGAAAGGTTCGATCTGCTAAATATACTTGTTTTTTCTTTTTTTCTTTTGCCGAAAAAAAAGCATCTAATAGTTCTTCTTCTGTTAAGCTGCTTTGATCTTTGATTTTTAAGGCGAGTGGGTTCAACCATTCAATTTTTTGGCTTGTTGGTTGGTACGCAATCACTCCTACTGGCATCACTTCGGAGACATAAGCAAGATTGTTCTCAGCCACCGTTGAGGCTTGTTGGATTTTTTCACGATTTTTTATCATTAGCCATCGTTTTAATTTCAACCAATAACGTAAGCCAAAAAGGTTCATCAAAAGCACAACCAAAGCGCTAACAAAACGAAATGGCATAAATAATACAACCAGTACTTCAAGCAATAAAAATAAAAAAATGAAGAGAGGTCTAGGGGTTAAGTTTTCTTTTTCTTTTTCCATCTTCTTCCTCCCATAGTTGATTAGTTTAATTTTACCATAACTTCCCGTATTCAAGCGACTAAACAAATGCTTGATTATTTAACTGAAAATACTTTTCACTGTATTAAAAAAAATGGTAGAATAACTTGTTTTCAACCTTGAGATGACAGTTATCATCTAACCTCAAACCGAAATAAAGCAAATTATTACTACTTTGAATGTTCAAATGAGCAATTTATAAAAGGCAAAGGAGCATTATATGAATAAAATGAACAAATTAAGCTTCCATCATATCGGTAAACCAATCGATCTGGAAGAAATCAAAGATCATCCAGAAACAAAGTATAGTCCTTTATTCGATATGTACTCACTGGATGTGAAAAATTCTTTATCTATGCCAATCGAACTCCATGCCTTTGGTCCCGATTGTCGTCTTGATCCAATCATTCAAAAAGAAGCTCATGTTGCTTTTACAGTCGATAACATTGAGCTAGCATTGAAAGGACAAGAAATCATCATGCCTCTTTATCAACCTTTCGCTGGCTACCGTTGTGCAATGATCTTAGTCAATCAGCAACCGATCGAGTTGATTGAGAGCAGCTTGTCGGAAAGTCAGATTTGGGGAGATGGAATTTTTAAAGATAGTATTCTTTATCCCCAATCCTAAACGAAAATCGTGGATGCTTTTCTCTATGATTCTTCTAAGTATAGATGACACTCTTTTTTTTGATAATAAAACATCTAAACATTCATTCTCAAAAAGTAAAAAACGAGGGAACGGTAGTAAAACCATTTCCTCGTTTCATTATTTCAATTAATCTTCACTTACGAAAGGTAGTAAGCCCATGATACGTGCGCGTTTGATAGCAACAGTAATTTTACGTTGGTTTTTAGCGCCTGTACCTGTTACACGACGTGGCAAGATTTTTCCACGTTCTGAGATAAATCTTTTTAGTAATTCAATATCTTTATAATCGATATATTCAATATGGTTAGCAGCAATATAGTCTACTTTACGACGTTTACGTCCGCCTCTTCTTTGTTGTGCCATTCTATTTCCCTCCTATCAAATTCGTTTAGAATGGTAAATCATCGTCTGAAATGTCGATCGTTGAACTTGAACCAAATGGATCAGAATTGTCACGATCAAAATCAGGCATACCGTTGGATGATTGAGATGTTTGATTATAGTTATTACTTCCGCCAAAATCATTTGTCGATTGACCAGAGCTTTGGTAACCGCCAGTTTGTTGACGATTTTCAGATGCAGCACGACTTTCCAATAATTGGAAGTTTTCAGCAACTACTTCTGTTACGTATACACGTTGTCCTTGCTGATTATCATAAGAACGAGTTTGGATACGTCCAGTAACTCCTAAAAGAGTCCCCTTACGAGCATAGTTTGCTAATGTCTCTGCTGATTTACGCCAAATCACACAATTAATAAAGTCAGCCTCACGATTGCCGTTTTGGCTAGTAAAATTACGATTAACAGCTAAAGTAAACGTTGCTACTGCAGTGCCACTTGATGTATATCGTAAATCCGGATCTTTAGTTAGACGTCCAACTAGTACAACATTATTAATCAAAAGATTCATCTCCTCTCATCGTTGTTCTATTGTTCCACATGAAACAATAAATTATGCTTCTTCTTTCACGATCATGTGACGAATGATATCGTCGTTGATTTTAGCAAGACGGTCAAATTCATTGACAGCAGTTGCAGATGATGGAGAAGACACTTTAACGATGTGATAGATACCTTCACGGTAACCGTTCATTTCATACGCTAAACGGCGTTTTTCCCAATCTTTAGATTCGATAACTTCAGCTCCGTTATCTTTCAAGATTGCATCGAAACGTTCGATTAAAGCAGTTTTTGCTTCTTCATCAATGTTTGGACGAATAATGTACATGATTTCATATTTCGTATTTTCCATTGATTTTCACCTCCCTATGGACTTTCGGCTCTTAGATTCCCAAGAGCAAGGAGAGTTTTCTAATAAATTAGACTACTCACAATCTTTAATTATACACGTATAGAGTGAAAAAAGCAATAAGCTGAAGGGAAAATAGTGTAGAAAGAAGTTTTTAATAAAATGCTTTACTAAATGACTGCCGAAAGTTCTCTTTTTGAATCTCTTGAAAAACACGATCTCCTACAATAACAAAGTATAAAAACTACAAGAGCTATTCGTAGGTGGATTCTTTTTTATGTTGCAAAAGAATCCATAAACATAAAACAATAATAAGCCACAACCTCCGATAATCATTGTGTATCGGAGGTTGTGGCTTATTTTTACAAGCTTCCCATCGCTGAGACAAGCCCTGTTTTTTGACTATTCTTCTGTTTTACCTATTGTGGTATCTTCCACGGTCTCTGTTGGTGTCTCAGTTTCTTCTGTTCTTTCTGGCTCGACAGCCGCCATTGTCACAACCTTCGTATCAGCTTCCATTTTGATCAAACGTACGCCAAGTGTAGCACGTCCAGTTTGAGAAACAGTTGAGACATTGAAACGAATAATAACGCCTTTATCTGTGATCAGCATGATATCTTCTGTTCCAACAATCGTGGCTAGTCCAGCTAATGGACCATTTTTTTCAGTGATATTGGCTGTTTTGATCCCTTTACCGCCGCGACCTTTCACTGGATACTCTTTCACTTTCGTTCGTTTACCATAGCCTTTTTCAGTAATGATCAAGACTTCATGATTTTCATTCATCAAGGCAGCACCAATCACATAATCGTCTTCTCTTAAACGAATACCTCGAACTCCTGACGCTGTCCGTCCCATGTCCCGAACAGCTCCTTCCGCAAACGTTACCGAATAACCATCATGTGTACCAATGATAATGTTTGATTGACCATCTGTTAACAACACGTTGACTAATTCATCGTCTTCTTTTAAGCCAATCGCAATCAATCCATTACTGCGGATATTCGCAAAAGCAGTTACGGTGGTCCGTTTCACCGTTCCTTGACGAGTAGTGAAGAAGAGGTAATGTCCTTCTTGAGCTTCACCGGTGACTGCAATAATTGCTTGAATTTTTTCACTTAAATCGATCCCTAACAAGTTAATGATCGGGATTCCTTTCGCAGTTCGACCATATTCTGGAATTTCATATCCTTTGGCACGATAGACTTTCCCGTTATTGGTAAAGAACAGCAAGGTGTCATGTGTCGAACAAGAGACAAGGTTTTTGACGAAGTCATCGTTATGCACGCCCATTCCTTGTACACCACGTCCACCACGACGTTGTGCTCTAAATTCATTGTTCGCTAAACGTTTGATATACCCATTGTTCGTGAGTGTAATAACGATTTCTTCTTCTTCGATCAAGTCTTCATCTTCAAGACTTAAAACTTCACCCACTAGTAATTCTGTACGACGTTTGTCACCAAAACGTTGGTTTAATTCTGCTAACTCTGTTTTGATGATTTCGGTCACACGTTCTGGACGAGCAAGAATATCCGTTAAATCTTCGATCAATCGTAATAATTCTTGGTATTCATTTTCGATTTTCTCACGTTCTAAACCAGTTAGACGACGTAAACGCATATCTAAGATCGCTTGTGCTTGTCGATCAGATAATTCAAAACGATCAATCATCGTTGTTTTTGCTTCATCGTCAGATTTAGACCCACGGATAATTGCAATGATTTCATCAATATGGTCCAATGCGATCCGTAAACCTTCTAAAATGTGAGCTCGTGCTTCTGCCTTTTCTTTTTCAAAAATCGTTCGGCGAGTGATCACTTCACGCTGATGCTCTACATAGTTTTCAAGTATTTGTTTAAGACTCAGTACTTTAGGAACGCCTTTTTCAATGGCCAGCATATTGAAACCAAATGAATTTTGTAATGAAGTCAACTTATACAGGTTATTTAAAATAACCGAAGCACTTGCATCACGGCGGATATCGATAACGATCCGCATTCCTTCACGGGAAGACTCATCACGCAAATCCGTAATTCCTTCAATCCGTTTATCGCGGTGTAATTCAGAGATTCGTTCGATCAATTTTGCTTTATTGACCATATAAGGAAGTTCCGTTACGATAATTCGTTCTTTGCCATTAGGCATCTCCGTGATTTCTACTTTTGCTCGAACGGTTATTGAGCCTTTCCCCGTTTCGTAAGCACGGCGAATACCTGATTTACCCATCACGAGACCACCGGTTGGAAAATCGGGTCCAGGTAAAACTTCCATCAATTCATTGGTCGTTACTTCTGGATTTTCCATCAATAGATCGATCGCTGCTACTACCTCAGATAAATTATGAGGGGGGATATTCGTCGCCATACCAACTGCGATCCCTGTTGTTCCGTTAACTAGCAGATTAGGAAAGCGTGCTGGAAGTACGACTGGTTCCCTTTCTGTATCGTCATAGTTACTTTGGAAATCTACAGTATTTTTATTGATATCCCGTAGCATCTCCGTGGCAATTTTACTCATACGTGCTTCGGTGTACCGCATCGCAGCTGCTCCATCACCATCGACAGAACCAAAGTTACCATGTCCATCCACTAGCATGTACCGATAACTAAATGGTTGTGCCATCCGTACCATGGATTCATAAATAGCACTGTCTCCATGGGGGTGATACTTACCCATAACATCCCCAACGATTCTGGCAGATTTTTTATGGGCTTTATCTGGGGTCACACCCAATTCGTTCATCCCGTATAAAATACGGCGATGAACAGGTTTTAACCCATCTCGAACATCCGGTAGTGCACGAGCAACAATAACACTCATCGCATAATCGATGAAGGAGTCTTTCATTTCGCTAGTTAGATTGACATCATGGATGTTCTCTCTGATTTCTTCACTCATCTTTTTTCCTCCTTCATGACTAAATATCTAAGTTTTTCACATAATGGGCATTTTCTTCAATGAATGCACGACGAGGTTCCACTCGATCACCCATTAACATTTCAAAAATTTGATCAGCTGCGATAGCATCATCCACACTAACACGAGCCATCATACGATTGCTAGGGTCCATCGTTGTTTCCCATAGTTGATGGTCATCCATTTCACCTAACCCTTTGTATCGTTGAACACTTGGTTTTGGTGTAGCTGGTAGAGAAGCAACTACTTGTTTCAAATCTTCTTCAGCGTTTTTACCGGGTTGTACATACGTGATTTTTTTCCCTTGTTTTACCCCGTATAGCGGCGGTTGTGCAATATAAACATATCCCGCTTCAACAATTGGGCGCATATAACGATAAAACAAGGTTAAGAGCAATGTTCGAATATGGGCACCATCGACATCGGCATCCGTCATAATCACTAATTTGTGGTAACGAGCTTTGGAAACATCGAAGTCTTCACCGAATCCTGTTCCCATAGCGGTAAATAAAGAGCGGATTTCTTCATTGGCTAGAATTTTATCCATACTTGCTTTTTCAACATTTAAGATTTTCCCACGAATCGGTAAAATTGCTTGAAATTCACGATTTCGCCCTTGTTTTGCTGAACCGCCGGCAGAATCTCCTTCGACGATGAACAATTCGCATTTTTCTGGATCATTACTTGAGCAATCCGCCAGTTTACCAGGCAAATTACTGATTTCTAATGCGCCTTTTCTTCTGGTTACTTCACGGGCACGTTTCGCTGCTAGACGTGCTTTAGAAGCCAACAATCCTTTTTCAATGATTTGTCGTCCAACACTTGGATTTTCTAACAAGAATTTCATGAAATGCTCGCTAAACAGACGATCTGTTACTGTCCGAACTTCAGAATTACCTAATTTTGTTTTGGTTTGCCCTTCAAATTGTGGATCTGGGTGTTTGATCGAAATTACTGCGGTCAGTCCTTCCCGCACATCTTCACCAGTTAAGTTATCATCATTTTCTTTCATCAATTTTTGTTTACGTGCATAGTCATTGATCACACGTGTCAACGCTGTCTTGAAGCCAGATTCATGCGTACCACCTTCATAAGTATGGATATTATTTGCAAAACTCATGATGTTGGAGTGGTAACCATCGGTATATTGCATGGAAACTTCTACCGTGATGTCTTGTTGTTCTCCTTCTAAATAAACTGGCTCTGGAAAAATGACCGTTTTATTTGCATTCAAATATTCCACATAGCTCTTGATCCCACCGTCATAATGGTACTCTTTTACTACTGGAGATTCTTCTCTCTTATCTTCAATCGAGATCTTCATTCCCCGGTTCAAGAATGCTAATTCGCGGATACGGGTCGCTAGCTTATTAAAATCAAAAACTGTTGTTTCCGTAAAGATTTCTGGATCTGGTATAAAATGAACAGTTGTCCCGTTTCGATCGGTTTGTTCAATAATCTTCAGATCATCGACAACAGCACCACGACGATATTCCTGATAGTACACATTTCCATCTTTGTAGACTTTTACATCAAGCTGAGTGGAGAGCGCATTTACAACCGAAGAACCTACCCCGTGAAGACCACCAGATACTTTATAACCGCCTCCGCCGAATTTCCCACCAGCATGGAGTACCGTAAACACCGTTTCTACCGCTGGACGACCAGTTTTGGCTTGGATATCAACGGGGATACCTCGGCCATCATCGATGACAGTAATACTGTTATCTTTTTCAATTATTACTTGGATTTTCGTCGCAAATCCTGCTAGGACTTCATCGATAGAGTTATCAACGATTTCCCATACTAAGTGATGTAATCCTTCCGAACTTGTGGAGCCGATATACATACCAGGACGTTTTCGAACGGCTTCAAGTCCTTCAAGAACTTGGATCTGACTGGCATCATATTCTTTTGCACGTTCTACTAAACTTTTTTCATCTGTCATTTAGCCTTCTTCTCCTTTTATTTCCCCTTGCTGAACATAAAAAATCTCTGGTTCAACAGTCATTTTGTTTTTTACATGATCAAGTGTCGTTGTTGTTAAGAAAGTCTGTACCTTTCCTTCAATCGTTTCTAGTAAATGTAGTTGGCGATTATCATCTAGCTCACTCATTACATCATCAAGTAAAAGAATTGGATACTCCCCAGTTTCTTCTTTGATCAAATCAATTTCAGCCAACTTAACACTTAAAGCAGTGGTCCGCTGCTGTCCTTGAGAACCATACGTTTGCACGTTTTTTTGATTGACGAAAAAAGAAAGATCATCACGATGTGGTCCAATTGTCGTTGTTCCGCGAAACATATCTTTCTTTTTGTTTTGATTCAACAATTCTAAAAATTGTGTTTGGATCTCTTCTTGTGTTTGTGTACTTAAAGAAGAAAACGAGGTGACATATTCAATCTCTAATTGCTCTTTTTGATGGGTGATTTGTTGGTGCAATGTATTTGCCCAAAATTCCAGTCGTCGAACAAACTGTGCACGTGCTTTCAATACTTTACTTCCAAATTCAGCTAACTGTTCAGATAAAATATCTAAATAAAGTAAATCTGTTTGTTTTTTTTCATTCAGTTGTTTCAAATATTGATTTCTTTGTTTTAGGATACCTTGATATTGAACCAAATCGTAAAGATAGATCGGATTGATCTGTCCTAACTCCATATCAAGAAATTTTCGCCTGATCTGCGGACTACCCTTTACTAATGAAAGGTCTTCAGGTGCAAATAAAATGACATTTAATTGACCAACATAGCTACTTAATTTTTTTTGTTCGATATGATTGATCTTTGTTTTGCGTCCCTTTTTTGAAAGAAGGATCTCCAAAGGAATCTTAGAGGTTCCTTTTGTCACTTCGCCCTGGATCAGTGCTTGCTCGCCTTGCCATCCGATCAATTCTTGCTCACTGCTGGTACGGTGACTTCTCGTCATAGCCAAAACATAAATACTTTCCAAAAGATTCGTCTTACCTTGGGCATTTTCTCCTAAAAAAATGACAAGGTTTTTAGTAAACGTAATCTTTAATTCCTGATAGTTTCGATAATTTTTTAGATACAGCTTATTCAGCCTCATTATCGTTTATTCCTTTTTTTACCATAAAAAAAGTTCCCACTTCTGGAACTTCAACCATCATGCCGGGATAAAGTTTTCGTCCACGACGATTCTCTGGTTCGCCGTCTACCAAGACAGTGTTTTCAGCTAAATACCATTTTGCTTGTCCACCACTGCTAATTACTGTGACTTCTTTTAGCATTTGACCCAACGTCATAAATTCTGTTTTTAGAATGACTTGTTGTTTCAATGTTCATCCCTCATTTTCATTAATAAATGTATACTCTATTATACCTTTTTTTAGGCAATAAAACAAATTTATCCATATATTTTTCCATATAAGACGATTTAAGCGAAAAAAGGTGTTTTAAACAAAAATAAACAAAAAGCCTTAAAAGTGATTTTATGGCTTTTTGTTTATTTTTTGTTTTTTTCATTACTTTTTCAAAATGATATACAGATTAGTTCGTACGTACTGGTGTGATTAACTGGATAAATTGAACACCATCTTCTGTTGGTTCTAATGTAAACGGACGAATAGAAGAAATAAATTTCACTTTGATACTCATATCACCAAACGCACGTAACGCAGCTTTCATGTAATCAGGGTTAAAGGAAATATCCAAAGGATCCCCACTACTTGCCACATAATTCAGACTTTCTTCTACTTTTCCGATTTCAGGCGAGTTTCCATATAGAATCACCGCATCTGATTGGATGGATAAACGAACGATATTATTACGTCCTTCATGAGAAAGTAATGAGGCACGTTCAATCGCTGCAAGGAAACTTGGAACAGAAAATTCTACTTCTGTGTTGAAGCTTGAAGGAATCAACCGATTAGTATCGGGGTAGTTTCCTTCCAACAGACGGGAATAAAAATACATGTTTTCTGTTTTAAAGAGTACTTGGTTTTCCATGATACTGATCTCAACGATTTCTTCTTCATTTGTCAATGAACGAGATAATTCAGTCAGACTTTTACCAGGAATCACGATATCAAAATGATCAGCTGCTTGTTCAACTGGAATCACTCGTTGGCTTAGACGGTGGGAGTCAGTTGCTACAGCCAAAAGAGAATTTCCTTCTAAAATAAAATGGACCCCTGTTAGAATTGGACGACTTTCATGTTGTGAGACAGCGAATACTGTTTCATTGATCAATTTCGTTAAGACATGTACCGGTAATTTCATTTGATTATGGCTTTCAACGACAGGTAAATGAGGATAATTGTCTGCATCTAACCCATTGACTAAGAAGTTGGCTTTTCCTGAAGTAATGGCTACTTGTTTATTCTCTAAGACTTCAAGAGTAAAGGTGTCTTCTGGTAAGCGACGGATAATTTCACTAAAGAAACGAGCTTGTAACACAATTGCTCCAGTTGATTCAATTTGCATTTGGGCTTTTTCATTTTCAACAGATAAAAAAGTTTCAATAGAAATATCTGCATTACTCCCAGTTAGTGTTAATCCTTCTTGAGTCAAAGTAATTTTGACTCCAGTCAAGATTGGAATAGTGGTTTTACTTGAAATAGCACGTTGAACAGTTTGCAATTCTTGCATAAAACTTGCTCGATTTAAAGTTACTTTCATGTTGTGTCTCCTTTAAGCGTTTATTTATTATTAGTTAATATATAAATAATAAAAGTATTAGGTACTGTTAATTCTGTGGAAAACTAAAAAAATGCAAGAAATAAAAGAAAAAACAGCTGTGGAAAATCTGTGTATAACTTTTAGGCTTTTTTTGATTTTATCCACAAAGCGTTTTTTCGTTTTTCAAAGTTAATTTAATAAGAAATTTTTGATTTCGGATACTTCATTTTGCATGCTGACACTTGATTCCATTAATTGCTGGATTTTTTCGTGAGCATGAATCACTGTTGTATGGTCTTTCCCACCAAATTCAGCACCAATTTTTGGTAAAGAACTATCCGTTAGCTCTCTTGCTAAGTACATAGCGATTTGTCTCGGTACAACGATTGATTTGACACGTTTTTTTCCTTTTAGGTCTTTTAACTGAATATGATAATATTTCGCGACTTCTTCTTGGATCTGTAAGATAGATAATTGCGGATGACCTTTACCAGATTTTAGTGTTTTCAGTGCATCTGCAGCTAAACTAGTTGAGATATCTTCACTATTCATCGCAGCAAATGCTTGAACGCGAACGAGTGCTCCTTCTAATTCACGGATGTTTGAATCAATTTGTCCGGCAATGTAACTCAAGGTATCATCGGGTATTTCCAAACGTTCGGCTGCTGCTTTTTTACGTAAAATCGCAGTTCTCGTTTCTAAATCGGGTGGTGTGATATCAACTGACAATCCCCACGCAAAACGTGAAACCAAACGTTCTTGTAATTTTGGAATCTCATTTGGTAAACGATCACTCGTCAATACAATTTGTTTTCCTTCATTGTAGAGTGCATTGAAAGTATGGAAAAATTCTTCCTGTGTTGCTTCTTTTTCAGCAAAGAATTGAATATCATCGACCAACAAAAGATCGACGTTTCGGTATTCTTGGCGAAATTCCTCTGCAGTTTTATTTTGGATCGAGTTAATAAAGTCATTGGCAAATGTTTCACTACTAACGTATTTGACCTTTGCATCAGGCTCGCTTAACAACATTTGATGTCCGATAGCATGCATCAAATGGGTTTTACCAAGGCCGACACCACCATAAAAGAACAAAGGATTATAAATGGAACCAGGGTCTTCTGCAACGACTAAAGCTGCCGCATGAGCCATTTGGTTTCCTTTACCGATAACGAAGGTATCAAATGTATATTTTGGGTTCAACATCGCCTTCTTTATTGGATTTGCAACAGGTATTTTAGGACTTTTGATTTCTTCGACGACTTCTTGCTCCACCTCTTCACCAGTTACAAACCTTGGAATGATCTCTTTTCCAGTTAGCATGTAACCAACTTCAACAATTTTGGTTGTTAGATTCTTTTCCCAATATTCTTTATGAATTTTACTTGGTACTTCGACGACTAATTGACTCTGATCCAATGAACGTGGATGAGCGGTTTCGATCCAAGTATTATAGCTCGCAGGTGAGAGATCCTTTTGATAAGTTGTTTTTAATTCGTTCCATAAAGCATCGAGGGATACCAT